>CBDUPR010000022.1:0-41863 GCA_965369175.1 uncultured Nitrosomonas sp. | reverse complement strand
CCCCAAAAAACGCGACTCTGAAGGCGCCAATCATAATGGATGCACCGCCCGCTCGTGCTGCAAGGCCCCCCAGGAATGCCAGAAAGACCAGCGATAAGACTGCAACTGCGACTATCAGATAGTAACCCGGAATAATCCAGGCCACCGATAAGGGAAGTGCAGCGCCTACTGTAAACGCCCCGGCCGAATAAACAGCCGCTTGAACAGGGCGTGCGCTCGCATTTTTTGATATACCGATTTCATCTCTGGCATGTGCTCCCAGCGCGTCGTGGGCCATTAGCTGTTCAGCAACCTGTCTTGCTAAGGCTGATTCCAGCCCTCTATCCTGATATATTTTTGTAAGCTCATCTTTTTCAGACTCAAGGTTATCCTCTAATGATTTTTTTTCTAATGCCAGATCGGCATTTTCTGTATCTGATTGTGAGCTTACCGATACGTATTCACCGGCTGCCATCGACAGGGCACCGGCTGCTAATCCAGCAACACCGGCAAGTAAAATATTTTCTTGTGTGGTGTTTGCAGCCGCAACACCAATAATGAGGCTGGCGGTAGAAACAATGCCATCATTTGCACCTAATACAGCGGGACGCAGCCATCCTACACGATGTGATTTGTGTGCTTCACTGTGCGTCATCCATTATCCTTTTGAGGTCGTGCGTACTTGATATAATCGTTCATCATTATAGCGGCTCTGCTGCAAAAAACAGGGCAGCCGTAATCAACGCTTTGATCTATTTTATAAAGAAACGGCCCAGAAAGTAGATCTGGAATCCATTGAGAAGCTATGCTTGCTGTTTGAGTGTCAGGTAGGCGACTTACTTGAGCTGACACAATAATAAACAAGGTTGCCCGTTAAAAGATAAAGATCATTTGATAAGGCGTTTAACGACACCTAGTAAACGAATAAAAATAGGAACAACAGCATGACAAGCAACCAACAACGCGCCGCCCTTCAACGCCAAATCTGGTCAATCGCTAATGATGTACGCGGCTCAGTAGACGGCTGGGATTTCAAGCAATATGTCCTCGGCACCCTGTTTTACCGCTTCATCAGCGAAAACTTTGCCCTCTATATTGAAGCCGGTGACGACAGTATCAATTATGCCGTGCTTAACGATGAGGTGATCACGCCAGCCATCAAAGACGACGCCATTAAAACTAAGGGTTACTTCATCTATCCCAGTCAGCTGTTTGCCAATGTCGCAAAAAAAGCCAACAGCAACGAAAGCCTGAACACCGATCTCGCCGCCATTTTTGCCGCTATCGAAGCCTCGGCCAGTGGCTACCCCTCCGAAAGCGACATCAAAGGGCTGTTTGCCGATTTCGATACCACCAGTAACCGACTCGGTAATACCGTTAAAGACAAAAACTTTCGTTTAGCGGCGGTATTGAAAGGCGTGGCAGGCTTGGATTTTGGCCATGATTTTTATGAAAAGAGTGATGCCGCTCAGATTGACCTGTTCGGCGATGCTTACGAATTCCTCATCTCCAAGTATGCCGCCAATGCCGGTAAATCGGGTGGTGAATTTTTCACCCCGCAGCATGTCTCCAAGCTGATTGCCCAATTGGCCATGCATAAGCAAACTCGCGTCAATAAAATTTATGACCCGGCTGCCGGTTCCGGCTCGCTGTTACTGCAAGCCAAAAAACACTTTGATAATCACATCATTGAAGATGGTTTTTGGGGACAGGAGATCAACCACACCACCTACAACCTTGCCCGTATGAACATGTTTTTGCACAACATCAACTACGACAAATTCAATATGCAGCTGGGCAATACCTTAACAGACCCGCACTTTTTGGATGACAAACCCTTTGATGCTATCGTCTCCAACCCACCGTATTCCGTGAAGTGGATAGGTAGTGATGATCCAACCCTGATCAACGATGATCGCTTTGCCCCCGCCGGTGTGCTCGCGCCCAAATCAAAAGCCGACTTTGCCTTTGTACTGCATGCGCTCAGTTATCTTTCCAGCAAAGGCCGTGCGGCCATCGTCTGCTTCCCTGGTGTTTTCTACCGTGGAGGTGCTGAAATGAAAATTCGAAAATACTTGGTGGATAACAACTACGTGGAAACGGTGATTTCCTTAGCGCCGAACCTGTTTTATGGCACTAATATCGCCGTGAATATTTTGGTGCTCTCCAAACACAAAACCGACACCACTACCCAGTTTATTGATGCTAGTGGTGAGGAATACTTTAAAAAAGTAACAAATAACAATGTACTTACCGATGACCACATTAAGCAGATTATGGGAATGTTTGATAGTAAAAGCGATGTGGAGCATGTAGCAAAGTCAGTTAGATTTGATGCCATCGTAGAGAAAGACTACAACCTATCGGTTAGCAGCTATGTTGAAGCGAAAGACACCTGTGAAGTGATCAACATTACTGTGCTTAATGCCGAGCTGAAAACCACAATAGCGAAGATCGACCAACTGCGAGCGGACATTGATGCGTTTATTATGAAGATTGGAGGCGAATCTGATACAAGCTTTATGGAGAGGCTGCTGGATGGGGTCGAGGTAGAGTGGAAGCCGCTGGGGGGGGTAGCTACATTTCTTAAAGGAAAATCACTTCCAAAAAAGAGCATTACAGTCAATGGTCAACACAAATGTATTCATTACGGAGAGCTTTTTAGAAACTATCCTGCGACGATTAAAAACGTTACATCAAGGACTAATCAGGCGCCTACTGTTTCTGTTCTCTCTAAAGCTAACGATGTCTTAATGCCTACCTCCGACGTTACCCCTGATGGCCTTGCTACAGCTAGCTGCATATTAGAAGACGGTGTGATTTTAGGTGGCGACGTTCTTGTAATTAGAAGTAGTAAAGTTGATGGAAGATATTTAAGCCTGTTTATTCGAAACAATAAACCAAAAATTATGATGATGGTTAAAGGAGTAACAGTTTGTCATATTTATGCAAATGACTTGGCAAAACTCGCCATCCCCATCCCATGCCCAGACAACCCAAAAAAATCGCTAGAAATCCAAGGTGAGATCGTCCGCAATTTGGACAACTTTTCCGAGCTCACAACCGAGCTCATAACCGAGCTCACAACCGAGCTCACAGTACGGAATAAACAATACAGCTACTATCGAGATTTACTGTTGAGTTTCCCAAAGACAGAATTAGAGGCATAGCATGAGCAAGTCGCTAAGGGAGATAGCCGAGCAGTTAAAAGATGCTGATAAAAAAGTGCAATTGATTTATGCGTTCAACAGCATAGGTAAAACGCGCCTTTCCAGAGAATTTAAGGATTTATTGGCAGAAGAAATCAATACCGAAGAGGAAGTTGATGACGTCGCATCAGAGCTATCTCGCAAGAATGTTCTTTATTACAACGCCTTCACTGAGGACTTGTTTTTTTGGGATAACGACTTAAACGGTGATGAGTATAGAAAGCTAAAAATTCATCCAAATGTCTTCACCAAATGGGTGCTTGAAGACCAAGGACAAGGCCCAGTAATTATTGACCACTTTCAGAGATTAACGAATAGCAATATAGAGCCTACATTTAGCGCTGATTTCTCAGAAATCTCCTTTGCAATAAGAGGTGATGGTCAAGGCTCACCAATTAAGATTTCTAAGGGAGAAGAAAGTAATCTGATTTGGAGTATGTTTTACAGTTTGTTAGATCTAATCATAGAAGAGCTCAGTAGCTCTGAAGATGATAGGGGCACCGATGATTTTAATGGCTTGAAGTATGTGTTCATTGATGACCCTGTAAGCTCTCTCGATGACAATCATCTAATAGAGCTTGCTGTTGATTTAGCCAAGTTAGTTAAATCGAGCTCAGCTGAGTTGAAGTTCATTGTCACGACACACAATCCGTTGTTTTATAATGTCCTCTCAAATGAGTTTAATAATAAGCTAGCTAAAGACCCCAGTGCTGGAACAATTGAGTGGTTATATAAACCTAGTGAATCTGTAAAATTCCGTTTAGATAAAAATGTTGATGGGACGTTTGCTATTACGAAACTAGATCGAAAAACACCGTTTTCATATCACTTACTCTTGCTCTCTGAGATCAGAGCAGCAATTCAAGATAACCAAATTAAAAAATACCACTTTAATTTTCTGAGAAATATCTTGGAGAAGACAACAACCTTTTTGGGGCATGATAAGTGGGAAAATCTTCTACCTAAAGCAGCTGACGGCAATCCCGACCCGTTTGCTAATCGAATTCTAAACCTTTCCAGTCACTCTGCGCATGCGGGCGAAGAAACAGGAGAGCTTGAAGCAAATGATAAAGAAAAACTAGAAGATCTCGTTAATTTCTTAAGCACTGAATATGGATTCTGGAAGCAGGAAGCATCAAATGACTGATTATAAAACCATCGCCGAATCGAACAACTTTATCGTTCTCGATAAATATAACAAAGATTGGAAAGTGGCCGAAAGCTACCAGAGCGAAGATGCGTTAGAGCGCGAGCTTATTCAGGATTTGCAAAATCAGGGCTATGAGTTCCTGCCGGGGCTGAATAACCCGCAAGCCATGCTGGCCAATGTGCGCGAGCAGTTGCAAACGCTAAATAATGTGGCGTTTCTTGAGGGTGAGTGGCGGCGTTTTGTGGAAACGTATCTGGATAAGCCCAGCGATACCATTCTGGACAAAACCCGCAAGATTCACGATGACTATATTCACGACTTCGTCTTTGACGATGGACGCATTAAAAACATCTACCTGCTGGATAAAAACAACATCGCCCGCAACAAAGTTCAGGTGATCAAGCAGTTTGAACAAACCGGCAGCTATGCTAACCGTTATGATGTGACTATTCTGGTGAACGGCCTACCGCTGGTACAAATCGAGCTGAAAAAGCGTGGCGTCGCCATTCGCGAAGCCTTTAACCAGGTACATCGTTACAGCAAAGAGAGCTTTAACAGCGCGGATTCGCTGTATAAGTACTTGCAGTTGTTTGTCATCTCTAACGGCACTGATAGCCGCTATTTTGCTAATACCACCCAGCGCAACAAAAACAGCTTCGACTTCAGCATGCACTGGGCGAAGGCCGATAACAGCCTGATTAAGGATCTAAAAGACTTTACCGCTACCTTCTTCCAGAAAAACACCCTGCTCAATGTGTTGCTGCATTATTCGGTGTTTGATGTGAGTGACACATTACTGGTTATGCGCCCCTACCAGATTGCGGCCACCGAGCGTATTTTGTGGAAGGTGAAAAGCACGTATGAGGCAAAAAACTGGAGCAACCCGCAAAGTGGCGGTTTTATCTGGCATACCACCGGCTCTGGTAAAACCTTAACCAGTTTCAAAGCGGCGCGTTTGGCTACCGAATTGGCGTTTATCGACAAGGTGTTCTTTGTGGTGGACCGAAAAGACCTTGACTACCAGACGATGAAAGAATACCAGCGCTTTTCACCCGACAGTGTGAACGGCTCAGACAGTACCGCAGGTTTAAAGCGCAACCTGGATAAAGATGATAACAAGATCATCGTCACCACTATCCAGAAGCTCAACAACCTGATGAAAAACGAAGACAATCTGCCCATCTACAACAAGCAGGTGGTATTTATTTTTGATGAATGCCACCGCAGCCAGTTTGGTGAAGCGCAGAAAAACCTGAACAAGAAATTCAAACGCTTCTATCAGTTTGGCTTTACCGGCACGCCCATCTTCCCGCAAAACGCTTTAGGTGCGGAAACCACCGCCAGCGTGTTTGGCCGCGAACTGCATTCCTATGTGATTACCGATGCGATACGCGATGAAAAGGTACTGAAGTTCAAGGTGGACTACAACGATGTGCGCCACAAATTTAAGGCCATTGAAACCGAGCACGACGAGAAAAAACTATCTGCCGCTGAAAACAAAGAAGCGCTGTTGCACCCAGAGCGTATTCGCGAAATTTCGCAGTACATTCTGAACAACTACCGCCAGAAGACCCACCGATTGCAGGCGAACGCCAAGGGCTTTAATGCCATGTTTGCGGTGAGCAGTGTGGATGCCGCCAAGTTGTATTATGAATCACTGAACAAGTTACAGGCAGAGAGTGAAAAACCGTTGAAAATCGCTACCATCTTCTCCTTTGCCGCAAACGAAGAGCAGGATGCGGTGGGCGATATTCTGGATGAAAGCTTTGATGTCTCGGCCATGAATAGCAGCGCCAAAGAGTTCTTAAACTCTGCGATAGGCGATTATAACGCCTTCTTTAAAACCAATTTCAGTGTCGATAACAACGGCTTCCGGAATTACTACCGTGATTTGGCTAAGCGGATGAAAGCCAAGGAAATCGACCTGCTGATTGTGGTGGGTATGTTCCTTACTGGTTTTGATGCTCCAACGCTCAATACTCTGTTTGTGGATAAAAACCTGCGTTACCACGGTTTGATGCAGGCCTTTTCGCGCACCAACCGCATTTATGACGCCACTAAAACCTTTGGCAATATCGTCACCTTCCGCGATCTGGAAATAGCCACCGTGGATGCTATCACCCTGTTTGGCGATAAAAACACCAAAAACGTGGTGTTGGAAAAGAGCTATAAGGAATACATGGAAGGCTTTACCGATGTGGTGACCGGTGAAGCCAGACGCGGTTTTATGGATGTGGTGAGCGAGCTGGAGCAACGCTTTCCTGATCCGACCGCCATTGAAAAAGAGTCCGATAAAAAAGACTTTGCCAAACTCTTTGGCGAATACCTGCGCGTAGAGAACGTGTTGCAAAACTATGATGAGTTTGCCAGCCTGAAAGCCACGCAAAGCCTTGACATGAACGACCCTGAAGCGGTTGAAGCGTTTAAAGCAGAACATTATTTGGATGATGAAAAACTGGCTGAGTTACAGACAATACGCCTGCCAGCCGAACGAAAGATTCAAGATTACCGTTCTACTTACAACGACATCCGCGATTGGCAGCGCCGTCAAAAATCAGCAGAAGAGAAAGCAAAATCCACCATCGACTGGGATGACGTGGTGTTCGAGATAGACTTGCTGAAATCCCAGGAGATCAACCTGGATTACATTCTTGAGTTAATTTTTGAGCACAACAAGAAAACCAAAAGCAAAGCCGATCTGGTTGATGAGGTGCGCCGTGTGATTCGTGGCAGTCTCGGCAACCGCGCCAAAGAAAGCCTGTTAGTGGATTTCATCAATCAAACCGACCTCGATCAGATTGGCGAGAAGTCCAGCGTGATTGAAGCATTCTTTTCCTTCGCCCAAGTTGAGCAGCAACGAGAAGCCGAGGAACTGATCAACACAGAAAGCCTGAATGTGGAAGAAGCCCGACGCTATATCACCAACTCACTCAAGCGGGAGTACGCCAGCGACGCAGGAACAGAGCTTAATGCCATTCTGCCAAAGATGAGCCCGTTAAACCCACAATACCTCACCAAGAAACAAAGCGTGTTTCAAAAGATCGCTAGTTTCGTTGAGAAGTTCAAAGGTGTGGGTGGGAGAGTTTAATTACCGACAATCTGACCGAGAAAGATTTGGTGAATTACGCCTATAGCATTCGAGACAAAATCAGCCAGAATGCCTTGGTCATGAAGCAAATTGCCAATAACTCAGCAGAACATGCGATGCTGGGAGCCTTCACCAAGGCCGTGGATGATGCTGTTATGGATAGCGGTGAGGCGTATCAGAATCAGATGATGCAGTTGTTATCTAACCCCGAAAAATTGGCTGGGTTTGCCAAGCTGGCGTTTGATTCTCTGGAGTTGACGGCGCCTCAGAAAATGGAAAATAAAGCACGCTAAGCGGTTTCAACAAATTCATGACTGGGTTAGTTTCGGAATTAAGCGAATATAGATCAGCTCGCTGATTAGCTCGACAAGTGTTTGTGTAACGACGATGGCTGGCAATACGGGTATGGCTCCAGGCACAGCAAGCGCGAGCGGCAACACCACCAGCGAATTTCGCGTGCCGGCGCTGAATGCAATAGCACGGCCAGCCGGTACGTCAAGGCGGAACGACCGGCCCACCAGCCACCCTAGGAAAGGAGCAATCGCCGCAAAGGCAATATAGATTGGGATCACTTGTAAGACCACATTGATCGCAGACTGGAGCTGTGGTATTACAGCCGCGATGACCACGAACAAGACAAGCGCCGTCGCAGGCACCGGGAGCAATCCTAGCCGGGTAAATACCCACTCGCCTGCTCGAGTCCGAATTGCCCAAAATTGGACAAGACCAGCAAGTACAAGCGGAACCGCAATGAGCCAAACAAATGCGTGAACGAACGGACCGAGCTGCACAAGGCTAGTTGCATCCTTTCCAAGAAACAGGCCAAGATAGACCGGCAGCAACAGCATTTGCACGATCAAGAGCGCGGGCGTTGCCGCCAGCAACAGGCGCGCATTGGCGCGACCAAGGTGCGAAAAGGCCACAACGTAGTCAATGCAAGGTGTAAGCAGCACTAACAGCACACCGAGAAACACCATCGGATCGGGCGGCAGAAACTGCACTAGAAGCGCTACAAGCAGGGGCACCATAACGAAATTCGTAATGAGCAATGCTGCGAAGAATCTAGCGCAAATGAAGGCCCGCCCGAGATCGGCAAGGGGCACTTGCAGGAACGTCACGAACAACATCAATGCAATTGCTGGATTAACGCCAGCCCCAAGAACCGTTGTTCCAGGCACGAACATGGCAATGGCCGCTGCCAGGACTACCGTGGCAAAGTAAACGCTGATTTGCCTATTTTCCAGGAACTCCCTGAGTTTTTGCATACTTCTCGGCTTCGCTTAAATGCCGGGTTGATTATAGCTCATTCGGATTTTGCAAAGGTTTCAAATGGTCAATTTGATTCAGAAAGTTTCCTTTGCGGGTGCGACACACGACATCAAAATCTGAGAAGCTCACAATACACATTTATCCTATTGATTAAAAGCAGTATTTTATCACAAAGAGCAGTCAAATATGCCGTCTAGCGTGCAAAGGTCTCTAGATATTATCCTTGTTTGGGCAGCAAAGAATCATTGTAATGGATAAATACCGGCAATTTTTCCTGCAAGGCGTGCGGCAGAAACCTGAGATATGGTCGAATCTGAAAGGTCAGATTTATTTAGGGGATAAGGATTTTGTCGCGGAGATGCAGAAAAGGATCGGCAAGGAAAAGTACGATTTAAATATACCCAAGCAGCAAAAGCGGCCGATCGCAATACCTTTGCCTGAGATTGCAGCACAACACAAAGACCACGCAACGGCAATTATTGCAGCCTGTAAAACAGGTGCATACAGCCAACGAGAAATCGGAGAGTACTATCATTATACCCAACGATAATTGAGATTATTCTTCGCAAGAGCAAGAATCCTTGATTCTAGACCTGACACCTTTTTTGCGTGGATGATATTTATCGCTAAAAAAAAGAATTAGTGTCATTTAATTCTAAAGATTACAAGTTGAGATCTTTGCAAAACTCCAATAATTTAAAAATTAACTATTTATAATCAATAGTCAGAAACTTCTGGCGAGGGCTTTTGCAAAAGCCTCTATACATACATTTTCTTGATTATCGACCTGACCCCGTTATTTGTGTGACCCCATTATTTGTGCGAACAATATCAATGCAATTGCTGGATTAACGCCAGCCCCAAGAACAGTTGTTCCGGGCAGGAACATGGCAATGGCCGCTGCCAGGACTACCGTGGCAAAGTAAACGCTGACTCGCCTATTTTCCAAGAACTCCCTGAGTTTTGCATACTTCTCGGTTTCGCTTAAATGCCAGGTTGACTATAGCTCGGTATCGGCACAAGATACGCCAAAAATACCGCTTCATTTCTCACCGCTGTGCAAGGCAGATGTATCGCTTTCTGGGTAGAAATCTCATGACTGTACTATCTAATTACTTGAGGACCAGTTTTGGGCATCCATTATAAGACCATTGTGTCACCGTTCCGGTTGAATCTGTAACGAAAGTTTTCCTACATTCATGTATACCATATTGATCCGAGCTAAGTGTGGACCACGTATATGTCGAACCGCCATCAGCTCGTGAAATTCTGGAAGATGGAGCCCCCCACGAAGCGGTAAGATCATCAACAGAGTAGCCAATCCATGAGTTCATTATGCTATTCGTAGATGTGCAAGCGGATATGGACATAACCATAATCAAGGCTATTGCTTTAAATATTCTCATAAAATATTCCTGAGATTGTTTTGTGTTTTAGCGAAGCGCCACCGCTTATCGAATGCTAGGCGCATTACTGTTATAAACACTACTAACGTCCATCCGTTGTTTTTCTTGAGCGCAGCATTTTAGTGTATGTCTTTTTGTGTCTACGTTGTGTCGATTGCAGCCATAAAAAACTGGTGGGCCTTTTCGTGAACAAGCCACCAAGAGGAGTAGTCCGTCCAAGTACTACATAAAGGGGAAAACTCTCTTTAAACAGAGGAAAAACCTCATTTTTTTCCAAAATGGCACGCATAACAAATGTCATTTGGACATTTCTTCCATTGCCACAGCAAGTTTACGCAGTTGTGCAGAGGTCTTTATCAGAGCTTAACAACTTGTCCAGTTTTGCGGTACCACTTCAGTCACGACGAACAGCTTAAATGAGACGACCCACCGACGCCAAACAATTCCAGTGGCTTCAGCCTATAGTATTTCTCTTCCACGTCCTTCGATTGCTCGGCGTATGGCTGCGTCATGACCTCCTGCAGTTCTTGAATTAAAGAGTAGTCCCCCGTATTCGCTTGCTGATACGCAGGCACCACGAACCATTCCCGCAAACTGTATTTTGGGTTGACGAGTTTCATCTGACGAGAAAGCGCCTCACGGGAGCAAGGTTGAGCGAGCGACTTCCATTTTGCGAGCCACGCTGACCATCGTTTGTCCATCCCTTCCGAGTCTGCATGATACGTCGAGCTCTTGTAGAAGCTTTTTTTGAGTAAGCCAATATCGTCGGGCACCATCGAGAGCTCGCGGAAGAACATGGTGTAATCAACAGACGTTTGCTCCATCAGTGTTATGAGTTCGTTGAACAACGTCGCGTGAAAAGCGCCAAGACCAAGTTTGGCAGCCCACATCTTCTCCATTTGCGCTTTCATCACCTTCGGGAAAGCACTTTGGATCTCATCGAGCTGCGCCAGGCAGTCCTGATGCGCCATCAGCAACGGCCGCAATGCCGAACAAAACATGTGGAAGTTGCGTTCTGCTGCCACGGGTTGGTTCAGGAACGAGTAATGATGTCCACCCCCCGTCCATGACTGGTAATGCCGATTGAACATATCGCAGAATCCGAATGGGCCGTAGTCGAGTGTGAAGCCGCCAGCCGCACAGTTGTCACTGTTGAAGTTACCTTGGCAGTAGCCGACGCGGATCCAGTTCGCCACAAGTGAGGTGAGTCGGTTGAGGAATTCACGGGCAAGCAACACCACTTTTTCGGCGGTCGTTAGTTTCTGGTCGATGACGTCATCGTACTCACGATCGATCAAATGCAACACAATATGTTCGAGCTCCTCCATCGCTCGTGGGTGTTCCATCTTACGGGCACGGCGACCGAAGAGCTCGAGTTGACCAACCCGGATGAACGAAGGTGCCACGCGTGTCGAGATGGCAACCGCCTCCGATACAAGCATGTCCGGATCCTGCGAGCGTGAACCCTCCGAGTACCATGGCCGGCGGACCTTCTCCGTTTTTGAAACGTACAAACTCAAAGATCGAGACGTTGGCACCCCGAGCGCATGCATGTGCTCCTGTGCCAGAAACTCCCGGACACTTGACCGCAGAACGGCCCGCCCGTCGGCACCACGGCAGTAGGGTGTCCGGCCACCACCTTTTAGCTGCATTTCCCAGCGCTGACCGTTGATGACGGCCTCAAGCACTGAAATTGCGCGCCCGTCGCCGTATCCGTTGCCGGTTTGGAACGGGCATTGCTGGTAATATTCGGTGCCAAAGATGGAAAGTGCATAGCCACATGCCCAGCCGATCTTGCGCATCGGCTCCGGCACATGCGCGATGTCGCCGGAAAACACGCGGACGAAGTCGGCCGATTTTGCCATGCTGTCTGCAAAGCCCAGCTCGCGAAAAAAGTTTTTGCTGTGCGCCACGTACTCGGGGTCTTCAATTGGCGTGGGGTTGACGGGAACATAGTGGCCTGTAAAGACTTGCCGCGGCGTGTGGTCGCGTCCGTTTACTTTCGCGTCAGGGTCGCAGTTGAGAGAATCCATGAACGAATAGTTTGCCAATTTTGCAAGATCGTCAAGGGTCGCGATGATAGGGAATGTTTCCTGGATGAGTGGCTTTATCATAGGGACTCCTCATGCGTGAACCAGGGGGATATGTACCGGGGAACTATAGGAATTGATGGCATCGCGCAAGTGGGTATTTTCTCAAAGGCGGAAGCGCCGGTAACTGCTTTCCCGGTTACTTTGCCGTGAAAATCAATTGATAGGGATACTGCTAACGTTATGAAGAAAAACAAATGCTCTGAAGTATATAAAATCGAAGCTAAGCCTAAAGCAGTTAAAATGATCATTGCAGCAAAGGTGAGTAAACGGCCAGACCCTGCATAGAAAGCCGTACGCACGCCATAATATCTGCCATTGGCCAAAGTCATCAAGTTATTTGGGCCGAGCGACAAATTTAACACAAAACAAGTTGGGATAAATAACAAAATCTGTAAAAAAGTCACAAACACAACACCTTAAAAACAAGCTCAAGGCTCAATAAAAAAGGCATGGAGCTCACCAGATAAATCCTATGCCTTTAAAATTAATATGACGCAAGGCAACAAGTCTCTTTGCGTTTGACCAAAGTTACAGCGCTGCCAGAGGGAATGCGAAACTTTTCTTAGCAGTCATGCAACCTATTAATTAACAAAACTTTGCAGCTTACGGGAGAACGCCTGCCATGCATAAACACAACTGTAACATTCTGCCGCTGGGTGTAAATGATATAACAACAGCAGCTGCCATCTGTGCAGCAGCGATGAATGAAAACCCTTTGCATATCAAAGTATTCGGTGCTAACCCAGATTTACGTCAACGTCGACTCAAGCGTATGTTTCCCGCCCTGCTAACCTATGTAAAGCGTAAAGGTGAGCTGTATGGCGCTTTTATTGATGGCAACCTCATTGGTGTATTAGGCATGCTGCCACCCAATACTTGCCAACCAACACTTAGGGACTTGATACAGTTACTGCCAAGAATGATCAGTGCCAACAGCCCCCTCGGCGGCTTACGCTTAGCCATCTGGTTAGGCACCTGGGCTCGTATTGACCCAAAACAATCCCATTGGCACTTAGGTCCTTTAGCGATCGCACCTCAATGGCAATACAAAGGCGTTGGTACACAAATGATTGAGTTCACCATCAACCAGTGTGCGGAAGAACACCTATATTTAGAAACCGACAAACAAAGCAATGTGGACCTCTATCAGCGTTTTGGTTTTAAGACCCTGGCCACACCCACTATTTTAGGCATTCCCAGCTGGGTGATGATTCGCTCAACCTGAGCACGCACCCTAACTCACTGAAGTGGCACCGCAAAACTGGACAAGTTGTTAAGCTCTGAGTAGTAAAAATAAAGCTAATTTAAAGGATGCTAACAATTCCCAGGATTGGCCCCATATTGGCGCGATCCGCGTAATGTACTATGCCAAGCTTTCGATTAATTCATCAGTACTGACTACATTTGCATATGCAAAATTAAGTGCTGCCATAATAGTGGCGTGTACGTGTTCAGCAGGCACTTTTACGCCATTAAATTCAAGGTCCAAGGTTGCGCATGCATCATGAGCAATAGCACAATTATAGCCAAAATCTTTTGCGGCACGCGTCACGGCATCAATACACATATGTGTCATTGCGCCTGCGATGACTACATTTTTAATACCTTGTTTATCTAATATCGCTTTTAAATCAGTGCCATGAAAGCTATTGATTTGATGTTTTAAAATGACTGGTTCATCAGAACTGGCCGTTACTGATGCATGAATTGCTGCGCCTTCTGAGCCTGGTAAAAAGAATGGCGCATCATTGGTTGGAAATTCATGCCGCACATGCACGATGGGTAAGCCTTTTGCGCGAAATGCCGCCAATAATTTAGCGCCTTGATTGGCTGCTTCCTCAGTGCCCGATAAAGCGTACTTTGCGCCATCATAACTTGAGAAATAGTCGTTTTGAAAATCAATTAATAATAGTGCTGTTTTAGTCATGATCTGTTTCATCTTCGTTGATATTAATTTAATGAATCGCCAGGCAAAGGATCATTGTTGCATTGAGCGGCTAAATACATTAAAGTCAAAACCAGCATAGAACAGGCCAAAAATGACAAAAACCTGCCAAAAGATAATTAAGTACCTTGAATGGCCAGAATAAAGTACATGCAAGACCTCTGCACAGCTGCGTAAATTTGCTATGACAATGGAAGAAATATCCAGATGATATTTGTTATGCATGTTATTTCGGAAAAAAGCGAAGCTTTTCTTTTTTTAGAGGGCGTTTTCCCCTTTATGAGTCTGTCTCGAAATATCCCGAAATCAAGATATGTGACGCATTGATTTGAAACCTCGTGTGAAGCTGATCTCGGATTTGCAGTGCCATCGGATACCGCTCAGGATTATCTTGTCCTGATAATGACATCACCTGGGACCGGTCATTGATGGGCTGCTCTGAATGAAGCATATAATCGTGCTGCGCCATCCTTCTTACTCTCTGCAACAGCGCTGTTTTCTATATGACGGGCTTGCCATACGCTAACGTTCCACCAAAGTAACCTGGGTGCTGATAACCTGCCCATCGCGGCGATATTTGAGCTGGATGCGGTGCCCGGCTTCGAAGGTTTTCAGAAGCCTGGAGAAGGTGGCCAGATCTTTAATGGGCTGATCTGAAATTTGAAGCAGAATATCACCGGCTTGCAGCTTTGCTTGCTGGGCGGGGGAGCCTGGCAGAACATCACTGATGCGGACGCCTTCACCCTGATAGGCGAAGTCCGGAACGGTACCCAAACTGATTTTTCGGGTGGATTGTGGCTGGGAAGCGGCATGGTCTGCTGATGCAGAGGAAGGAGTTAAGGTCGTATTCAGAGGCTCTATGCGATTTGATAGATATTCTGCGGATTCTTTAAGAATCGAGGCGACTTTGACAAGTCCGGCTGAATCAATTTTATCGATGACGTCTCCGGGGCGATGATAGTCCTCATGTGCACTTGCAAAAAATTGCACTGCCGGTACACCCGCGGCTATAAAGGCAGCCTGATCACTGGAACCAAAATCATCCTGTACTGGCTTGACGTTAATCCCGGTTACAAAGCTGGCCCCACGAAAGATATGGATAAATTCCTGCGCAGTCCCTGTGCCGAAAATGGTGACCGGATTTTCTCCTAAACGCCCTACGGTATCGAGGTTCAGCACCGCATTGATGTTTTTCACCGGATATTTTCTGGCGGTATTAATATAGTGCCGGGCGCCTAATAAACCGGTTTCTTCACCGGTAAAAGCGATAAAAATAATACTGCGCTCGGGCCGCCATTTCTGGGCTGTCTGCCGTGCCAGTTCCAGTAATACGGCGATGCCACTGGCATTATCGTCAGCGCCATAATGGATTTTGCCCGCATTCCCTGCGCGTACTTCCGGCCAGCCCGTGCCCAGGTGATCATAATGCGCACTGATAATAAGGCTTTGCGGTTCTAATTGTGGATTGGTGCCCGGTAAAATGCCGATGACATTGCGCAGTGTGATCTCGCCTTTCGGTTTCCCCACGTTCTGCTGCCAAACCTGGTAATAATCGTTGTTATCTCCTCCTGGCAGTAAACCGGCCTCCCGAAAATGTGTCGCAATATATTCCGCTGCCAGATCCAGCTCCTTGCTGCCCAGTTCTCGTCCTTTTAGTGTTTCGCTGGCTAGATAGGCAATATCGGCCATCATGCGTTGCTCAGAAAACAAGGGGGGAAGTTCAGCCAATGCCTGACGTGGTGCGAGGGCATGATGAGAGGGAGAATCAATGACGGCATTGTCTTTCTGGGTGATCAGCCTGGACAGGGGCGACTGTGAGATGGCCCACTGGCCTTTATTAATGTTATCGAGTTTGTCATTGTTAAATGCCAGATAGCTGTATTTGCGGTAATGCGGTAATTTATGGGTTAACTGCGCTATTGCTGCGGGAAGGTCTGATGCGACCCATAATAAGGTCTTATCGGGATCAGATGGCTGCCTGGCAGTTAAAACCAGAGAATGCTGATTTTGTGTGTAGTGCTGTTTATCCAGATGTAATCGATCCTGATGTCGTTTCACGCCTTGCTCCGATAACGCATCCAGCACATTCGGGCTAAACTGATTATCCCACCCCATAATCCAGATGGTGCGATCGATGGGTAAAGTATCGAGCTGGTTATCCAGGATGATTTCCAGCTGGTTTGCCTGGGTTTTTTGCCAGTTTTCAGCCAGCGCGATATAGGCCTGCAGAACGGATGCGTCTGCGCGAGCAGGTAATATGAGTAATGGTTTTTCAGCGCCGAATCCTTGCGACAGTGCGGACGGAATTTCCCGGCTATCCAGTCGGCGGAAAACATCAAACTGCGGATCAATATCGATCCGGACGGGTCGTGCCGGCAATTGCATCTCAACAATCTGCGTTTGCTGGTTCAACTGTATTGTGGATTGGTAGGGTTGTTCCTGTCCTGCCAGATATACTGCAACCGGCACCATCAGATCATAAGGTTGACCCGAATGTCTTTGCTGTATAACAGCTTTCAGTCGATATCCCTGTGCGGTATTTTCAGCCTCTGCCTGTTGTAGGATGAGATCGGGCGCGCCGCTACGATTGATCCATTGTTGAAACATGCTGGAGAAATTCCGCCCGCTGGTTGTATTGAATGTTTCTTTTAAATCGTCAAAACTAGCCTGATTGAATTTAAATTGAGTATAAAAATGCCGCAAAGCCTGAATAAAATCCTGATCACCTAATGTTTGCCGCAGCATATGAAAAAACATCATGGTCTTGCCGTAACCGATGGCTTCTGTGCTGGGGCTGTGCCGGGAAGTAAATCGCGTAATGGGGAAATCTTTTCCCTTGGTGACAAAGTCGGTATATTTCTGCAGCACATCCCGACGATATTCCGCGCC
This sequence comes from uncultured Nitrosomonas sp., assembly GCA_965369175.1. GTDB lineage: Bacteria > Pseudomonadota > Gammaproteobacteria > Burkholderiales > Nitrosomonadaceae > Nitrosomonas. The sequence continues at coordinate 24,835 of CBDUPR010000022.1, read as the reverse complement.
TTTGCCCCGTTGCTCACTAATCAGATGATCAGCCAGATAAGCGGTTAATCCCTCTGCCCAATTACCTTTTTCGTAATCGACAAATACCCCGTTACCCCAGTAGTTATGCAAAATTTCATGGGGATAGGATGAATGCAGGATAAAGGGTAAACGAATGACCTTGGAACCGAGCAGGGTGAAGGAAGGCATGCCATAGCCGGTTTCCCAGAAATTTTCGACCAGCGCGAATTTTTCATATGGATAGGGCCCGAGGAGTTTGCTATACAGGGCAATATATTGCGCAGTGGCATCCAGATATTTTTGTGCTAAGGCCTGATCAGCGTTGCGTAAATAGACTAAGGCCGTGACTGCGCCGGTGGACTGCGCATATCGTTCATATTGCCCGGCGACCAGATAGATGTTGTCCTGGGGCTGTTTTTCCTCCCAGACAAGGGTTTTCATTGAATCCTGCGGCTGCTCGTCCACGAGTTTGCCCTGACTGACGACATCCCAGCTATTCGGTAAGCTGATATTCAGCCGGAACGAGACCATCGGCTGTTCAAACTGAGGATACCAGGCACTGGAATTGGCTAGAAAAACTCCCTGGCTGGAAATCACGCCGGGCGTATAACTGAAACTGCGGGCATATTCCTGGCCGGGCCTCTGAACGGGATGATTAATTTGACCACTAAAGTGCAGGGTGACGGATTCCTGCTTCGGTGATAGGGTCAGCAGGTAGTGTTTTAAAGGAACCGGGCTACCTGTGGCGATAGAATGGGCAGCTGTGGTTGCCGATTGGTGTGTAATTTCTCCCCCCTCGGTTTGATGAATAGTCAATCCCGCATGCAAACTGAATGAGAGTGTCGCCGGTGTCTTTTGTGTACTGCGATAATGCGCGGGAATGTGAATGCGATCTTTAACCTGAATGTGAGAGGAGGCCGGTGATAACGAAATTTCCATATGATGCTGAAAAGGCTGGATATCCGCATGGGCGATCATGCTGTGTAATCCACAACTGACTATCAATATTAAGGCTAAGCGATATTTCATTAGCATGCACATCCTTTTTAAACACATTGTGATTGAATCGGTCTCGATATGATTAGTGTAACAAACATTGATGCTTGATAGCGGTATGCGCTATAAGCATGCTCTTGGTGCCATTTTAGCGCGAATGGATGTAAACGGACTTTTTCAGGTGTTTGAAATGCGGGCATGTTGCTTTTCATGGATTGATGAACCGGAGATAACATAAAAAAGTGTAAAGATCAGAATATGCCTGTTTGGATTATTTCTGAACTATTGTGCTGATAGGTGCTTCAAATGACCCGGAGTGAGTTTGTTTTTCAGGATAGGTCAGCTAGATTCACTTTTGTATACATTTTTTTTGAAGCGATGTGTTAATGTTTTCTCTTTTTTGAGCAGGATGAGTAAAGAATGAACGTTTTGATAGGAATACCGGTTTTGACTAAATTTTCGATTCTTTTTTCGGGCTTGTTATGGTTGTCTGCTTTTTCGTGGACGGCTGAATCGGGTACGCTGGATTTTATTACACAGGAATATCAGCTTTCCAGTGATGAAAAACGGGTAGGTGAGGCCTATTATCGTGCAGATCAGCGCTGGATGGTGTATCAGGCAGAAGTCTCTGAAGAGAACCCTTTTTATCAGATTTATTTGAAAAACCTGACGAATGACAAGACGCAGCGCGTTTCTCCTGGAATCGGTAAAACGACTTGTTCATGGATTCATCCTTCTCAGGAAAAAGTATTATTCTCTTCCACTCATCTGGATCCCGATGCTAAAAACAAAATGAAAGCTGAAATCGAGAGAAGGAAATCAGGAGAGCGGAAATCGTATGCCTGGGATTATGATGCGTATTATGACATTTTTGAAACAGATTATAGTGGCGATAAGATAAAAAATCTTACCGATACAATGGGATATGATGCGGAAGCTTCTTGGTCTCCCGATGGAAAGTATATCGCTTTTGCATCGAATCGGAGAGCTTATACGGAAAAACTGTCAGCAGAGGAAAGTGCGCTCTTTGAGAAGGATCCATCTGCTTTAATTGACATCTATATCATGCATGCTGATGGTACCAATGTGAAAAGGCTGACACATACCAATGCTTATGATGGTGGCCCGTTTTTCAGTCCGGATGGAAAACGGATTGTGTGGCGACGCTTCTCTTCTGGTGGCAGAATAGCTGAAATTTATACCATGAATATTGATGGATCGGATCAAAAACAAATCACGCACCTGGGAGCAATGTCATGGGCGCCTTTTTACCATCCTTCCGGAAAATACATCATTTTCTCGACTAATATTCACGGACATCAGAATTTTGAGTTGTATATCGTTGATGTTGACGGGAAGCAGCCTCCCGTACAAGTAACAGATAAAGCAGGATTCGATGGTCTACCCGTTTTTACGCCGGATGGGGCATTCCTGACCTGGACCAGCGACCGTACACCGGAAAAGAAGGGTCACCTCTTCCATGGACAATGGAATCATAAGAAAGCACTGGAAAGCCTTTCATTGAAGTAAACGCGTTTGACACTGGAAGTACGGCTGTTATCTTGTCTTACAGCCACTTCCAGGTATTCGATGAGCGCAATCTGTATCCGCTAACCAGTTTGTGAGAATAAATTCGCTGGACAAGTGAGACGGTATTCAATTGTGTACTCGACGTTGTTTCCTAGGGTATATCAACGGTTTGTTCGGGAATCTTCTTATAGAGTTTGACCGGAGTCCCGCGTTTTTTCCGCATACGAAGATTGAGCATTTCTACCGTCATGGAGAAAGCCATTGCAAAGTAAATATAACCCTTTGGTACATGTACACCGAAGCCTTCTACCATGAGGGTGACTCCGACCAAGATGAGAAAAGAAAGTGCAAGTATCTTGATCGTGGGATGTTGGTCTACGAAGTCTCCGATTGCTTTGGCCGCCAGAAGCATCACGATGACAGCTAGAATAATGGCTGTTGCCATTAGAGAAACCTCGTCGACCAGACCGACTGCTGTAATAACGGAGTCTAATGAAAATACAATATCGAGAAGCGTAATCTGGAATAGTATCATTCCCAGGTTCATCGCGATGACTAGGTGACCCTGTTCTGCTACACCTTCCAGACTATTATGGATTTCATGGGTTGCTTTGGCGACCAGAAACAGGCCCCCTCCGATCAAAATAATATCGCGTCCTGAAATTTCATAACTTAATACCGTGATCCATGGTTCGGTAAGCCCCATGACCCAGGAAATAGAAAACAATAAGGCTAAGCGCGAGATCATGGCGAGACTCAATCCGACTTTCCTGGCAAAGGCTCGCTGGCTCTCAGGAAGGCGTCCAACGAGAATGGAAATGAAAATGATGTTATCAATGCCCAGAACAATTTCTAATGCGGTTAACGTACCTAGCGCGATCCAAGCCTCAGGACTCATCAGCCATTCAAACATTGTGGTTTCCTCTTTCTTTGACGATTATGCAGGGTATTGAAAACGGGTTAGTCATGATGTACCGAGACCTGGATGGATGTGCGCAGTTCAGCTTGTCTACCATGAATTCCGATATTCTGTAAAATTGTGACATAAGAAGGAACAGAGGTGGAGGAATTGTGTCAAAACAGCACACTTTTCTCACCATAGAGAGGGGGAGCATAAGCAAACCCGCTGTTCGATGATGATCACAGTGAAGTATCAGCGGATGCGGCAGTAAATTTTTCCGGGAGACAAGTATGCGTAAAGGGCTATTGATGGTGGCATTATTTTTTATGTTGACCTTAAGTGGTTGTGGCTATAACGCGCTACAGTCTGCGGATGAACAGATTAAGGCAAGCTGGGCGGAAGTATTAAACCAATACAAACGCCGTGCCGACCTGGTCCCTAATCTGGTCAATGTAGTGAAGGGATTTGCAGCGCAGGAGAAAGAAGTATTTTTGGGCGTGACCAGTGCCCGTTCCAGGGTTGGCAGTATTCAGGCCACACCGGAACTGATCAATGACTCAGAGGCGTTTTCTGAATTTCAGCGCGCACAGGGGGAATTATCGAGTGCGCTGGCACGTCTGCTGGTCGTCGTGGAGAATTATCCGCAACTCAAGTCGGATATCAACTTCCGTGACTTACAGGCACAACTCGAAGGTACGGAAAACCGGATTGCCGTGGCTCGCAATCGGTTTATCAAGGCAGTACAAGCATACAATATCATCGTACGTTCTTTTCCCAGCAACCTCACGGCGATGTTGTTTGGTTTCCAAATAAAGCCTGGTTTTACTGTGGAAGATGAGCAGGCCATTTCAATTGCGCCGATGGTGGATTTTGGCCTTTCAGAGTCCATGGGAAAATAAGGAGTTTTGCCTGAACACATTATTCTCATTATATTGCCGTAACATAATGATATCTGCCCCAATGATCCGAATCGGAATAAAAGCACTTTGGCTTGCCATGCTGCTTTTCTCGGTTGCCTTTTCTCGGGCAGAAATGGCTGTTCTACCGCTTGAATCCCGCGTTATTGATCTAACAGCGACACTTTCCATTTCTGAAGTGACGCGGTTGGAGCAAAAATTAAGTATTTTTGAAAAAAAGAAAGGCAGCCAGATTGCGGTATTGATTGTTCCTACTACTCGACCTGAAACAATCGAGCAGTATGCAATACGTGTTGCCGAGGCATGGAAGCTGGGGCGTAAAGGCATCGATGATGGCGTGTTGTTGTTAATCGCGAAAAATGACAGGACATTACGTATAGAGGTCGGTTATGGTCTGGAAGGTGTTTTACCGGATGCAATGGTAAAACGGATTATCGAAGAGATAATCGTGCCACCGCTTAAAAAAGGAAAGTTTGCGGAAGGAATTGATGCGGGTATCGGTGCTGTTCTGAAACTGATCGAAGGAGAAGTGCTGCCTCGCCCCCATTTGATGCCCGATGATAACAGTGCTGATCGTATGAATCTTTTTCTGGATAATTTCATTGCTGTTGTAATGGGATTTACGGTGCTTGGAAAAATATTACAGGTCTTGTTGGGACGTCTTGTCGGCGCTACCGTGACGAGTATTGCGGTGGGATTGGCCGGTTGGTTATTTTTTTCTTCTGTAGTTATGGCCATACTCATGGCTGTTTTTATATTTTGTCTTGGCCTTTTTCAGGGCGCGGGTAGAGGGATTTATCGCAATGGACGGAGGAATGGTCACTGGCCTGGTTCCCATGGTATTGGCGGCGGTGGATTTAGGGGAGGCGGCGGCGGTTTTGGTGGTGGCGGGGCATCGGGGAGATGGTAAATGAATTATGTTCGTATTATGCGGCATCTGACAACCGGCCAACTGGCTGTGCGGCGTATATTGTCCGCGGCTTCTTTGACCGCCATCGAGTCGGCTATCCAACGATCAGAAATGACTCACGATGGTGAAATCTGTTTTGCTGTAGAAGCCGCATTGAATACGGTTTCATTATTACGCGGCCAAACCGCGCGTGAGCGGGCAATAGAGTTATTTTCCCAAATACGGGTCTGGGATACCGAATACAATAATGGGGTCCTGATCTACCTGCTGCTTGCAGATCGTGATGTGGAAATCATTGCGGATCGCGGGATTGATGCCAAAGTGGCTAATGGAGAATGGGAGAATATCTGCCATACCATGGAATCTGCTTTTAGACAGCAGCAATTTGAGGCAGGAATCATTAACGGTATTGATGCTGTTAGTTATTATCTGCGAAGACACTTCCCGCCTGATCTGAAGCAAGGTGGAAATGAACTTCCTGACGAACCTGTCGTATTTTTTTAATTCAAAATAAGCGTATGGCTGCATAGATTCTTGCGCCTTTATTTCACGATGGCTTATTCATTCTCATGCCACGGGATTTTCCGGATCCAAATTACCGGAGTATGACCGATTTTATATAGTGGAAGACGGTCTTGAATAGTGAAGTACGCTGTTATTCCTGATCGTTTCAAGTGTTGCGATAAATAAATGCACCGTTATCGAATCAAGCAGGTCTTATATCAGATGATGTATAGAGCAGAAAAAGATTACGAATAAAGTTTTGGGAGTATCATATTTGGACGAGCCTCAATAAACGTAAAGAATCTATTTTTTATACGTATTTATAAAGGAGCTGCCATGAAACATCACAAATATCTTATTATTGGCGGTGGAATGGCCGCTGATTCAGCTGTTCACGGTATCCGCAAAATTGATCAGGATGGCGCGATTGCAATGATCTGTGAGGAACTGCACCCGCCGTATGATCGCCCACCTTTATCCAAATCCTTGTGGCAAGGAAAAGGGACGCCACTGGAATCGATTTGGCGCAGTACGCATGGTCTTAATTTTGCCATGCATCTGGGTAAGAAAGTGATTGCACTTGATCCAGAAAAGAAGACAGCCACCGATGATGCCGGAAATGTGTATACCTATGAAAAGCTTTTGCTGGCCACAGGAGGGTCGGTAAGACGCCTGTCGCATCCTGATGACGGGATCCTCTACTTTAGAACTGTGGATGATTATCGGAAACTGCGTGAGCTATGTGAGCGTGGTTCTGATTTTATTGTCATCGGTGGTGGCTTTATAGGTTCGGAGATAGCTGCTGCGCTGGCCTCAAATAACAAACAGGTGACGATGCTTTTTCCGGAAAAAAATATTGGTGCGCGTATCTATCCGCCCGCACTTGCGGATTTTCTGGATAATTATTATCGAGAGAAAGGTGTGACCGTTCTGACTTCCCAGGCGATTAAGTCTATTCAGACGACCGGCGCGAAAATAACAATTGTGACAGAAAGTGGCTCTGAAATGAGTGCTGATGGTGTTGTAGCCGGACTCGGTATTCAGCCGAATACAGATCTTGCTAAACAGGCGGGTATCATGGTTGATAATGGCATCATTGTCGATGAAATGTTGCGCACCAGCCATCCTGATATTTATGCAGCGGGTGATGTTGCCAATTTTTACAGCATATTACTGGAAAAACGGATGCGGGTGGAACATGAAGATAATGCCAATGTCATGGGAGAAATGGCCGGTAGAAATATGGCGGGCCAGTCGGATGTTTATCATCACCAGCCGTTTTTCTATTCTGATTTGTTTGATCTGGGATATGAGGCTGTAGGCGAACTGGATGCGAATCTTGATATGGTTGAAGACTGGAAGGAACCCTTCCGCAAAGGTGTGATTTATTACCTGCGCGATGGCCATGTCTGCGGTGTATTACTATGGAATACCTGGGGTCAGGTAGATGCGGCTCTTGATTTGATTGCAGAAAAAACCAAACATACGGATGAGATGCTGAAAGGTCGTATCAGTGATTGATTCGTGTTCTTAAAGTGGCAGCCGGAAGAGATAATGCAATAATTTATCAGGTTGAATCTATTTTTTTATTGCTGTGGGTGGTATGGCTGACCGCCTTGTGGTTTTTTAGTGAATCAGGAATCGTATCAGGTATTTTTTCGAGTTGGGATAACCACACGGTGGCCTCACTGTCGCTGGGTGCCCGATAATCACCTCGGGGAGACAAAGAGCCACCAGAAAGGATCTTGGGTCCATTAGGTAGACAGCTGCGTTTAAAGTGACTGAGTTTAAAGAATCGTTTAAGAAAAATGTGTAACCAGTGCTTGATCTCAGTTAGCGTATATTGATTACGCCTTGCTTCTGAGACATCAGGCCAATGACCTTGAGTGCGATCATGCCAGGCAGACCAGGCAAGAAATGCGGTTTTGGTTGGCGTATAACCAAAACGTAAAGTGTAATAAAGCAGAAAATCCTGTAGTTCATATGGGCCTAAGATAGCTTCAGAGCGCTGGATCGTTTGTTCACTTTTTTTGTGAGGGATCAACTCAGGGCTGATTTCTGTCTGTCGTATTTCTTCGAGAATGGTGCTGATCTCTGTTCCGAGCTGATGAGTCTGGGCTACCCAGGCTAATATATGCTGGATCAGGGTTTTGGGTATACCGGCATTGATATGATAGTGCGCCATATGATCTCCTACACCGTAAGTACACCAGCCTAACGCCAGTTCACTTAAGTCACTCGTACCAATGACTAATGCGTTATGAAAATTGGCGAGTCGGAAAAGATGACTTGTTCGTTCACCTGCCTGAACATTCTCAAAAGTGACATCATAGACAGGTTTCCCTTTTGCATAAGGATGATCTAGATCTTTTAGTATTTGCATGCAGCTGGGGCGAATATCAATCTGATGAATCTGGCAGCCGATAGCGGCCATAAGCCGATGGGATTGTCTTAGAGTCTGTTCACTGGTAGCAAAGCCAGGCATTGTATAAGCAAGCACATGATTGCGTGGTAGTGCCATCCTGTCCATTGCCCTGGCACAACTAATCAGTGCCTGAGTGGAATCCAGCCCCCCAGAAATGCCAATGACAACCTTATCTAAGCCGGTAAATCGTAATCGTTTAATTAATCCCTGTAGCTGAATTTCATAAACTTCCTGGCAGCGTTGGCTTCGGTTTGTGGCATCATTGGGAACATAGGGAAAACGCTCATATGAGCGCTCAAGCAATACCGGTTTCTGAACAGGAAGTGGGGCTGAGAAATGGACTGTCCGAAAAGAAGTCAGTATGTCTTGATGCTGGGAGCAGGCCTGACCGAAACTATTCTGGCGTATTCGATCCTGCTGTAGACAATCCAGATCAATGTCTCCCGCAGCAAACTGGGATGCTTCGCTAAAACGGTGAGTTTCAACAAGGCAGGCGCCATTTTCATAAATCATTCCGTGGCCATCCCAAGCCATATCTGTGGTTGATTCACCAGTTCCTGCCGATGTATAAAGATAGGCTGCCAGACAACGGCTGGACTGACTATTGACGAGAAGTCGACGATAATGATCTTTGCCTATTGTGACGTTGGATGCGGAGAGGTTGATGAGAATGGTTGCGCCTGCGAGTGCTGCATAGGAGGAGGGTGGAATGGGAGACCATAGGTCTTCACAGATCTCTACGTAGAAGGTAAAAAGAGGTTGTTCTTTAACCTGAAATAAAAGACGGTTACCAAATAGTACATCATGCTGGCCGCAGAGTGTAATGCTTTCTTGCAGGGCATAGCTGGCTGGGGCAAATTGACGTAATTCGTAGAATTCCCGGTAATTAGGTAAATAGGTTTTGGGTATGACACCTAAAATATGTCCCTGATAGAACACAACGGCGCAATTGAAGAGCAGGTGATCGACTGGCAGCGGTATACCCACGATGCCTATGATTGGTAACTTCTTTGAATATTGAAGTATTTTGTTGAGGGCTTCCTGGCATTCATTAAGTAAAGCCTGTTGCAAAAAGAGGTCATCGCAGGAGTAGGCCGAGAGCCCCAATTCCGGAAAAACAATGAGCAGGCTTTTGTGTTCACTGGCCTGTTGAAGCAGCATTATGGTTTCTTGAATATTATATGCAGGATCTGCGACACGTAAGTTGGGCACGGCCACCGCAACGCGAATAAAGTTATGACAGTATAGGTTAAAAAATGATTCGTTTTTATTCATGCCTGATCAGACCGGTTATTTAATTAATTGGACTGACTAAACGCGTAAAAAGTTGTTGCGAACAAAACAAAGTGATGATTGCTTAGAGAATGCTTGTCTTAAATAGTCGAAGCGCACTGTTATTGTCTCATTTAAGAGACAATAACAGCTCTATTTTTTCTCGTATTGATGGCGATCTGGAGAATGCTAGCATAACTGCCTAATGTATATAAAATACATGTGATTATGGATTGTGGGCATCAGCGATGCGAGTTAATTGGGGTGTGCCTGCTATACAGAGAAGATTGCCGACCCCAGTAATATCCAGTGATAATTATAAATAGGCTGGTGTATAAAGGAATATAAACTGAATCCCTTCTCTTATTGAAAAGGGAAGATTTCCTTTTTGTGTCAAAAAATTATATGAACTTTCATCATTTTCATGATTCAATTATCTCATGGGAGTTGATTGCTATTCTTATCTCACTTGCTAATTGAATCGATGGACTTAAAGCTTAACAATGCGCATTGTCGTATTGTTTATATCTGGACATTGTCGGTGTGTAGGAGACGGGGCGGGATTATTGCATCATTGATTTATTCACTTTACTGTTTGCATAAAAGTAGAATGTGTCAAATATAGAGGCGGGATTGAAGGCTGGCTACGCCCTTTAATTAACTTATTTTTGAATATTATCTGGATTTTTCATGAACTTTAAAATTCTTGGCGTGTTACTGTCATTTGGTCTTGCTGCCTGTGCGCAGAATCCTATTAAAATTGAGAGTGAAAAAACAGTAAAGTCCGCTGAGCAAGCTGAAGTCGATCAGTTCAATTTACCCAAACAGGAGTTGACCGCATCCATATTATTTGACCTTTTACTGGGGGAGACGGCACTACAGCGGAATGATCTCGAAACTGCGATTAGAAGCTACCTCAAGTTAGTAAAAATAACTCGTGATCCGCGTATTGCCCAGCGAGCCAGTGAGATTGCATTGCATGCGCGTCATCCGCTTGCAGCCGAAGCCGCCGTATCAATGTGGGTGGAGCTGGATCCGGATTCGGTGAATGCACGCCAGACTGCCGCCGCATTACTGGTAAACCTTGGTGAACTAGATAAAGCCCGCCCTCATCTGGAAAAACTGTTGGCAGCAGAAAAAGATTCAGTTGATGATGCTTTCATGCAATTGAACACATTGTTGTCACGTAACGCTAATAAGGCAGCAACTCTCAGATTACTGCAACAACTATCGCAACCTTATCCTGACTTACCTGAGGCACATTTTTCTGTTTCCCAGGCGGCCTGGTTTGCTCATCAGTACGAGATTGCTCTGGAGGAAATGAAGCAGGCCCTGGCATTACGTCCGGATTGGGAAATGGCAGCTATTTATCAGGGACGTATACTGCAACGCATTCCCAATGGTGATACAACTGAGTTTTATGGTGATTATCTTAATGAATACCCCAAAGCGAATGACGTGCGTATTGCTTATATTCGCGTATTGGTTTCAATAGGTAATCTGGATAAGGCGCGTGAGCAGCTACAGCAATTATTGCGGGAAAATCCTGATAGTGCGGATATGGCATTAGCAGTTGGCTTGCTATCGATGGAATTACGAGATTTTGATGTGACTGAAGCAAGTTTTAAAAAAGCACTCGATCTGGGATATAAAGATGCTAATTCGGTTCGTTTTCATCTTGCGCAGATATACGAGGAAACGCAGCGTATTGATGCAGCCATGGACTTGTATCAACGGGTAACCAGTGGTGAGCGCTATCTTCCCGCACAAGTTCGATATGCCGCCTTGCTGGCACAACAAGGTCGCTTGAGTGAGGCACGCGAATATTTACAGCAAGTACCCGCTGTCGATGACGAGCAAACGGCTCATTTGATTCTGGCGGAAGCCCAATTACTGCGTGAGTCGGGCGCATATCACGAGGTATTTGATTTGCTCGATAATAGCCTGAAAAAGCTGGTTGACTATCCTGAGCTGCTTTATGATCGTGCTTTGGCTGCGGATAAGATCGGCCGGTTTGAGATTCTGGAAGAAGACTTGCGTAAGTTAATACAATTAAAGCCAGACAATGCGCATGCCTATAATGCGTTGGGCTACAGTCTTGCCGAACGGGGAAGTCGTTTGCCGGAAGCTTTGGTATTGATAAAAAAAGCCATTGAGCTTTCCCCGGAAGATCCATACATTATGGATAGTTTAGGCTGGGTATATTATCGTATGGGTAATATCGTAGACGGACTTAATTATTTGAATCTTGCATTTGCTGCTCGTCCTGACCCTGAAATTGCTGCTCATTTGGGAGAAGTACTCTGGGTGCAGGGTGCCAGGGAAGATGCTGAAAGAATATGGCGAACGGCATTAGAGGATAATCCGAATAATGAAGCATTACTTGATACCATAAAACGATTGATGCATTAATTCGGATCACTGACGTCAAAACAGAACAGCATGTCGCCACCCTACGATTTTCGACTTAAACCAGCGATAAGAGCTAAGTGAATGCTCGACCTATGCTAGCGTAATATCGGTAATGCCGAAACTCGTTTTTCTATATCCTGCATCATTTTCTGATAAGTCGGCATATTCAGGCCGCCATAGCGTTGTTTAAATTCCGTTTCGGACATAAATTCAGGTAGATCAGACCAAGGCGGCATTAAATCTGCGCTATCGAGTCCTGGTGCGACCAATTGCTGAAGGCGTCGGGCAGTGGTTTGGTTCGCTACCGCCTTTTCACCAAATCTTGTGCCGGCACGATCAGCAGCAATATCATTAAATGAGAAGCCACTGCCAGAGCGTGAATCTTCGAGTTCTTTATATAAACCGATGGCATCGGATAAAGTTGTATCGGTATACGCGGTGATGGCAGCAGATAAGATAAAATGTTTGGCAAAGTCATCGCGCTGATCAAGGGTAACGATCTGATTATTGGCGCGGGGCCAGTTAGCTGCTTCGGGAATAAGCAGCTTTAATGGCATTCCCAGCACATGGAAGGCCGTTACTAAAAGTACAGCCCGGTTTTCTAGCGGTGCATCACCTTTTATCGAATGCCTGGCAGCAAGTTGCATAAGAGGAGGGAGAATTTCTGCGAGAGAAATAGTCCGGGTATTACTTTGTTTGCTGATTCGGGCCAATAGTGTGTGATAACGAAACAATCGTGCTCTTTCTTGTTTGTCAATCAGCGGAATGCCATATTTATCTTGAGAAAATTTATTTTCCCAGCGATAGACGATGTTAACTTTATCTGGTGATATTTGAACCAGCTTAATAGCGTCAGCAACCGCATAAAGTCTGGAATTCTGTTGCACCCATTTAGTCAATTGAGATACGAATAGATGGGTAATAAAATCCGGAAGAATTAAATTCCCGACATGTACGGTCTGTAGTTGCGGAAGACCGGCCATTTGCATTAGAGTTATTTCGAAATTCAAATAACCATTTATTAAGCTTGTGGGTATGGGAAGACAGAGACGGATGAGCGCATGCCGATCAGAGAATAGGACTTGCGCACTGCCATTTCCAAAGCGATTGACCAGATAATTCGTTGCAATGTCAGCATCTCTGGAAAGAATGCTGGCCGTAGTCAGTACGCCAGGATTGGCCTGATAGAGATGGGTGTCAATTAGCTGTTTTGCATGTGCTATGTGTTGAGGAGAGAGTGTTACCTGACGAACAATTCGTGGTTGCGCTTCAATCGCTTGGAATAGAAGAGCGATTAATAGGAATGGCGTTGCAAATAGACAGATGGTTAGTAATTGTAGGAATCTACGCATAATTATACAATTGATTCAAATGAATATTTATTGAGTGCACAAGCCCAACTATCTGTTTGCGTCATGTGGTGCATGATACCGTGAGTTTCATGGATTTATTCGCTCAATACCAGAGTGGGTGATAGAATCCTCCCGGATAAAAAGGATAGCCAAAGTAACAGGCAGGATATCCATAATTGCCATAACCACAATTTCCCCAACTACTGCGGGGAGGATGTGCGGGCCACAGATAAAGGGCAGTGGACGATATTAAAGGAACCTGAATGGTTTTTTTTCCAATTGTACGAGTAATACGGTCTATGAGTTTTCCCACAACGGTAATTTTCTTATTCTTGGCATAAATGACTGGATCCAGAAATTCATCGCTTTTAATCACGAAGCGCCCTTCATGTGGCTGATCAACTTGTGGATAGCTATTATAATTCAGTGGATAGAATAAGACTTGAACCAGACTAAAATGTGATTCATTTTCTACATCAATAATAATTCCACCCCAACGTACAGAAACATCTTTGTATTGATTAATATCCTGGTTTGCCAGGTTGTAAGAAACATCAACAACAGGAATATTACGCATAATCGCAGGTGAACTCGAACAGGCTGTCAATAATAGATAGATAACTAAGAAATAAAGTCTCATACTTCCTCCGGGAATTGATTGAAACTTCTTCAGTTGGTGTTGTAAATATTATTAATTATTTGAGTTTATTGATAATATATAGTTCATGCGAGGCATAACCAAAAATGGTAATGAGTAATTATATTGCTGTTATTGCCGCTGATTGAATCTCAATAGCGCCGCCTTTGAATGAAGATACTATTGATTTCTCAGTGAATTAGAATACATAGTGTCACAAGATAGCCTGAACAAACGAATACCATCTTGATTTAATGCTAATTAGATTAATTTCCTAAGTTATAGCCTTCTGACAGCTGTTAGAATTGAGGGAGGTTATAATATTTAATTCTGTTTTTAAAATGAATATTATCCCTATAATATGTTCGATTATATATGCAGTATCGTTAGAATATATGCCAGAATTTCTATCTGCTGTAATTGGTAGGTATAATAGCAAAATATCGGTTTATACATTGTAAATCAAGCAGGCCAACGGGATGTCGACAGATTCGCAAGCAGCGTCTTATACACCACCCGCTCTTGAATTCAAGAGCGGTACTTTCTTTGTGCCTATTCTGATTCTTTTCAGTAATGATTTGGCTGTTATTGAACAGCATCTTCAGGAAAAAATCCGCTTAGCCCCAGAATTTTTTAGACATTCATCTTTGATAGTGGATGTTCGGGAATTAAATAAACAGGGGCATGATTTAAATATCATTCACCTGACAGATAAGTTACGCATGATGGGTTTATTTCCTACAGGTATTCGCGGTGGGAGCGAACAGCAAAATAAGCAAGCAAATACGCTCTTTATTCCGATTGATACTATGCGTAGCAATGAGAGCACTGTAACATTTGGTGAAACACAAAAGCAGGTAACGAATACACCCTTTTCTCAGCCAAAGGCAGCTGTGACCGAGGCTGCGGTAGCCGTTCCCGCAATTGTTCCACCGATAACAACATTGATTACTCAGCCTGTTCGTTCTGGTCAGCGTGTTTATGCAGCAGGTGATTTGGTGATTTTATCCCAGGTTAGCGCCGGGGCCGAAATCATGGCTGAAGGGAATATCCATATTTACAATACGTTAAGAGGACGCGCTTTAGCAGGGGTGCAAGGTAATAAAGCCGCCCGTATTTTTTGTTTTGACCTGCAGGCAGAACTGATCTCCATTGCCGGGGATTACAAAACGAGTGAAGATCTAAATAAAATTAGAAATAAAAAACCGGTACAGATCTATTTGCAGGATCATGCTTTAATTATTAAAGAAATTGCATAAGACCATTTAGCAAAGGAGACTCAATTGGCAAGAATCATTGTCGTGACATCAGGTAAGGGTGGCGTTGGTAAAACAACAACAAGTGCGGCTATTGCTATGGGGCTTGCAAAAAAAGGTCATAAAACGGCTGTTATTGATTTTGATGTGGGTTTGCGTAATTTAGACTTGATCATGGGATGCGAGCGGCGAGTTGTGTATGATTTTATTAATGTTATTAATGGAGAAGCCAGCCTTAGTCAGGCATTAATTCGCGATAAAAATTGTAATTTGCTTTATATTCTCCCCGCTTCACAGACGCGTGATAAAGATGCTTTAAGTCTGGAAGGAGTGGGTAGAGTTTTAGATGAACTATCCAAAGATTTTAAATATATCGTTTGTGATTCTCCCGCAGGTATTGAGAAAGGTGCAAATTTAGCACTTTACTTTGCTGACGATGCTTTCGTTGTGACGAATCCAGAGATTTCTTCAGTTAGGGATTCAGATCGAATGTTAGGAATCTTATCGAGTAAATCTCGTAGAGCTGAAAGGAATGAGGAGCCTATCAAGGAGTATTTGCTACTTACCCGCTATGACGCAGCTAGAGTTAAATCTGGAGAGATGTTAGGACTTGACGATGTTCAGGATATCTTATCGCTGCATTTGCTTGGAATTATTCCGGAATCAAGATCCGTGCTAACCGCGTCGAACGCCGGGGTACCCGTAATTTTGGATGAGAAAAGCGAGGCGGGCCAAGCATATGCTGATATTGTTGCACGTTACTTGGGTGAAAAACGGCCGCATCGATTTATTGATAGCAAAAAGGGGTTTCTCAGGAAGCTTTTCGGAGGAAAATAATGAGCTTACTGGACTACTTTAGATCATCTAAACCTAAATCTGCAACAGTTGCAAAAGAAAGGTTGCAAATCCTTGTGGCTCACGAGCGATCTGGCCGTGGCCAGCCATCTTATCTTCCTGAATTACAAAAAGAATTATTAGAGGTGATCCGTAAATATGTAAATGTGGATCAGGATGCCATATCCGTTAATTTTGAGCAAGATGAGGATCAGGAGACACTCGAATTAAACATTATTTTGCCTGATTATCAGCAAACCAATAAAAATTCCAGCAATTGAAAAATTGCGAATTATATATTTCCCAGGTAGAGAAAAAAATATGTTCAATTAGCCGAAGGACAGGCAATTTCTTTGTCTGGAAATTATTACTTTGTTTCTTTTTGTTGGTGGGAGGCTGCGCAATATTAACGCCGCAAACCACAATTGTGACTACGATTGTCACCCAGCCTGAACCAGACCGAGTAAATACAGCGCTTGCCAATTTTAATTTGTTGGGCAGAATATCCGTTCGGGATGAGAAGCAACATTTCTCTGGTCGAGTACGCTGGCAACATACGGGATTCAATGATGAAATTTTGCTGCTTTCACCTTTAGGTCAAACAGTGGCACAGATAGAGCATGATCTTGAGGGTGTTCGCCTTACAACCTCGGAACGGCCGATATTTTATGCTGCGGATGTGGAAAGTTTGACTGAGGAAATTTTAGGGTGGCGCTTGCCGTTAAAAGGCCTGCAGTATTGGGTGCAGGGGATGCATTCTCCAGCAACCGTATCCGAGCAGGATTTGGATGTTAATGGCCGGATCAAGGCTATTCGGCAGGATAATTGGCAAATTAATTATATCCGGTACTTCTCAGTCAATGCGGTTTCACTGAATCGTCCTAGAATAATAGAATTGAGCTATAACGACAACCTGAAAATTAAATTGGTAGTCGACGATTGGAAAGTAGAATGACCTATTGTTACCTAATTATTTAAATTTTATTTTTTTATATTGATGCTTACACTGTCCGCCCCTGCCAAGCTTAATTTATTTTTGCATGTCATAGGGCGCCGACATGATGGGTATCATTTATTACAAACCGTTTTTCGTTTTTTAGACTTTTCTGATGAATTAAGTTTTGAGCTACGCAAGGATAGCGCTATCAGATTGCATATGCCGACTGCGATTATTCCCGAGGAACAAAATCTGTGTATTCGTGCTGCAAAATTATTGCAACAGGAAAGTGGTGCAGTGCAAGGTGCTGATATCTTTTTGAAGAAGCAGATTCCGATGGGCGGTGGCCTGGGTGGTGGTAGTTCTGATGCAGCAACGACCTTGTTGGCATTGAATCAATTGTGGGGACTAGGCTGGGAAAAGAATCAGCTAATGAAACTGGGAGTAAAACTGGGTGCAGATATTCCCGTATTTATTTTTGGAAAAAATGCTTTTGCAGAAGGAATCGGTGAGGAACTGGTGCCAATTGAGCTACCATCCGCCTGGTATCTGGTGTTAATTCCTTCAGTGCAGATATCAACAGCAGAGATTTTTGCAAGCAAGGAATTGACACGAAACACGATTCCTATCAAAATACCGCACTTTCCAATCTGGCAAGGACACAATGATCTGGAATCAGTGGTATGTCAGGCATATCCTGAGGTGGCGAACTATTTAGAGTGGCTAAAACAGTTGGATAATACTACAATAGTCAGAATGAGTGGTTCAGGTTCTTGTGTATTTGCTGAATTTGCAACCGAAATAGCGGCGAGAACTGCGGTTGAAAAGATTCCCGCTGGTATTAATGGTTTTATAGCACAAGGACTGAATCGGCATCCTATGTGTACTTCTATGGATTAAAGAATTTGGGGAGTCGCCAAGTGGTAAGGCACCGGATTTTGATTCCGGCATTCGTAGGTTCGATCCCTACCTCCCCAGCCAGATTGAGCAAATATTATCATTAAGAAATTTCAAGAATAATCCGGCTTTTTTCAGGTATAAACAAGACAAGATCCAGCTTATTGTTTTATTTGTAACCGCTTCATATAGTCAGGAGCAGTCGGTGTTCTCCCGTTTCCAGACTTTTATGTCAGAGGAATAACATGTCTTACGACAGCTTGATGGTTTTTACCGGCACAGCCAATCCCAAATTGGCGCAGGATGTTGTCAAACATCTCAATATACATTTAGGGCGCGCTACGGTTGATCGTTTTAGCGATGGTGAGATTATGGTGGAGATCCTGGAAAATGTGCGTGGTAAGGATGTGTTTGTATTACAGTCCACTTGTGCGCCCACTAACGATAGTTTGATGGAGGTATTGGTAATGGTGGATGCGCTCAAGCGTGCATCTGCCGGACGTATTACCGCCGCTATCCCTTATTTTGGTTACGCCCGGCAGGATAGAAGACCGCGTTCGGTACGCGTGCCGATTACAGCTAAAGTAGTGGCCAATATGTTAACCACAATTGGTGTGGATCGATTACTGACAATGGATTTGCATTCTGATCAAATCCAGGGATTTTTTGATATTCCGGTAGATAATATCTATGGGACACCTATTTTGCTTGGTGATGTCTGGAAGAATAACTATCAGAATTTAGTTGTTGTTTCGCCCGATGTGGGCGGTGTAGTACGGGCCCGGCATATGGCCAAGCGTTTGGAATGTGACCTGGCGATTATTGATAAACGCCGTCCCAAGCCGAATGAAGCAAAGGTAATGAATATTATTGGTGAGGTTAAGGGTCGTACCTGCGTCATCATCGATGATATGGTGGATACGGCGAATACTTTATGTGAGGCAGCTCGAGCATTAAAAGCAGAAGGCGCTGAATATGTACTGGCTTATTCAACTCATGCTGTATTATCGGGTAGCGCAGTGGAACGGATTGAAAGCTCCGAATTGGACAAGCTAGTTGTTACTGATACGATTCCTTTGCGTGAGGACGCCAAAGCCTGTAGTCGCATCTGTCAATTGAGTGTTGCTAGCCTACTGGCGGAAACAATGTTGCGGATTAGCAATGAAAGCTCATTAAGTTCGTTGTTTATGGAGTAAGAGCGAATTTTGTCTCTTTTTTATAATTGGTTTGCCTGGTCGCGGGCAAACTACGTTTTGGAGAAGTAAAATGCAAATTGAAATTAGTGCTGACAAACGTACATTGCAGGGAAAGGGTGCGAGCCGCCGTCTGCGTGGTTCTGGCAAGGTTCCAGGCGTTATTTATGGCGGAGAATCCCCGGCACAATCTATCGAGCTGGATCATAACAATTTATTTCATAAGCTTAAACAGGAAGCATTTCATGCTTCTATCCTGTCTTTGAATATTGCGGGAGAGAGCCAGCAGGTATTGTTGCGTGACGTGCAAATGCATCCGTTTAAACAGCAAGTGTTACATGTTGATTTTCAGCGTGTTGCTAAGAATAAAAAAATACATATGAAAGTGCCGTTGCACTTTATCAATGCCGAGATCTCCCCAGGAGTCAAGACTTCCGGAGGCATCATTAGCCATGTTCTTACCGAAGTGGATATATCCTGCTTACCAGCAGACCTGCCGGAATTTATTTCTGTCGATTTAGCCGAAATGACTGCGGGACAGACACTTCATTTAAGTGACCTGATATTACCTGAAAACGTGGAAATTCCTGCATTGACCAAAGGAGATGATTCGCCCGTTGCAACGGTTGTTATCCCACGTTCGGTTCTTTCTTCTGAAGATAACGCTGCCGAAACGGATAAAGGCGGCGCTTAAATAAGCGATAAAACTGAATTGATTCAGCAATGCTGACTGGAAGAAATAAAATCTGCTGATATATTGCATCACAGCAGATTTTATTTCTTTAGTTGCCACCCAGAATATCCTGAAATCGATGCGCTCAGTACTTATATTGATTAATAGAATAGCTGGGCCAGGGCTATCATTGTAAAAACCGAAAACATTTCATGAAGCTCATTGTTGGTCTGGGAAATCCAGGAAAGGAGTATATTGATACTCGGCATAACGCCGGATTTCAGTGGATAAATCACCTGGTTGATAAACTGGGTATTTCGCTGAGAGCAGAAGCACGTTTTCATGGTTTATGTGCCCGAGTTGGGCAGGGTGATGCTGAGCTGCATTTACTAGAACCACAGACCTACATGAATGCGAGTGGACGAGCTGTTGCCGCTCTATGTCGATTTTATAAAATTCAGCCTGAGCAGATAATAGTGGTGCATGATGAGCTGGATTTATTACCCGGGGTAAGCAAGTTGAAATGGAGTGGCGGCTTGGGTGGACATAATGGCCTTAAAGACATTGCGGCACAGCTCGGTACCAAGGATTTTTGGCGTCTGAGAATTGGTATAGGGCATCCGGGTAATCGAAATGCCGTCGTGAATTATGTGCTGCGTTCGCCAGGAAAGGCGGAGGCTACGCTGATTGATGAAGCAATTGAGCGCAGTTTGGAAGTTTGGCCACTACTTGCCCAGGGCGATTGTCAGGCTGCCATGCTAAAGCTACATACCAAAGCGTGAAAATGGAGTAAATGATAAAAATAAATCCTGTTTCTGGTCTTATTGTACAGAATATTACGTGAATAAAATTTCAATGAGAATCCGGTCATGAGTCTGAAATGCGGTATTGTGGGCCTTCCCAATGTTGGAAAATCCACGCTGTTTAATGCATTAACTAAAGCGGGTATTGCCGCAGAAAATTATCCTTTTTGTACGATTGATCCTAATATAGGTATTGTAGAGGTACCTGATCTACGTTTGGAAAAACTCAGTGAGATCGTAAACCCACAAAAAATACAGGCCGCTATCGTCGAGTTTGTTGATATCGCGGGTCTGGTTGCCGGGGCATCCAAAGGAGAAGGGCTAGGAAATAAGTTTCTTGCCAATATTCGTGAAACAGATGGAATCGTGAATATGGTGCGCTGCTTTGCGGACGATAATATTGTTCACGTGACTGGCAAGGTGGACCCTATTTCGGATATTGAAATTATACAGACTGAATTATCTTTAGCTGATCTGGCGACAGTAGAAAAAACACTGCAGCGTGAAAGCAAGCTGGCGAAATCGGGCAATAAGGATGCGATCAAGATGTGCGCCTTACTGGAAATGATGCAGGCACATCTTGATCAAGGCAGGCCTGCTAGAACCTTGGATCTGGATAAGGATCAGCAGCAGTTATTGCTACCCTTATGCTTATTAACGGCTAAACCTGCTATTTATGTAGCTAATGTTGATGATACTGGTTTTGAGAATAATCCGTTATTGACGCGTGTGGAAGAATATGCGGCCAAAGAAGGCGCGCCGGTGGTGGCAATCTGTGCCTCACTCGAGGCTGAAATTGCAGAACTATCGGATGAGGATAAGCAGATTTTTCTTGCAGATATTCATCTTGAGGAGCCAGGGTTAAATCGCTTGGTACGTGCTGCTTATCAGTTACTGGGATTGCAAACTTATTTTACTGCCGGAGTAAAGGAAGTCAGAGCCTGGACGATTCACAAAGGAGATACCGCACCGCAGGCCGCGAGTGTTATCCATACTGATTTTGAAAAAGGTTTTATTCGTGCTGAAGTCATTGCCTATGACGATTTTATTGCCTACAAAGGTGAACAAGGTGCAAAAGAGGCCGGTAAAATGCGCCTTGAGGGTAAAGAATATATCGTTAAAGATGGAGACATCATGCACTTTCGTTTCAATGTTTAGCTAGAATCTCGATTGTTTTATGTAGCCCGCAGAATTATTTTGCTGTAGTTTTGACCATTCTTCTCATTAAAAAGATCGTGATCTCAGAAAATTATTAGGTGGCGACAATAATTCTGAGTGCATCCAGTCTTAAATTGACCGCGTTAAATGCCTGAGTTAGATGTTTTTGTTGTTGCTCGAAAAAATCGATTTCTTCTGTGCGTACGTTAGGATTGACGTTGCGTAAAGCCTTGAGTCGATCAATCTCGAGTGTGAAAATCTTTTCTACTTTATCACGTGCCTGCGCAGTAATCTTGGGAATCTGTGTCTGAGCCTGCTGCCTGCCGATTGAAATTAATGTTCGGATTGATTCTTTTTTTAACTGAATAACCTGCTTCGCTATTTCGATTGGAATGGGCGAATAGTGATGATTAATTGCGGCATGATTC
Organism: uncultured Nitrosomonas sp.; assembly: GCA_965369175.1. Taxonomy (GTDB): domain Bacteria; phylum Pseudomonadota; class Gammaproteobacteria; order Burkholderiales; family Nitrosomonadaceae; genus Nitrosomonas. The sequence continues at coordinate 2,800 of CBDUPR010000022.1, read as the reverse complement.
AGAGCGGGATAATTTTCATTACCCTGTTCATCGAGCAAAATACGAATCATGGTTGATGGTAGATAGCGGCTGCTTTGGTATAGACTAACGTGTCCTGTTTCAATGACGTACAGGCTTTCCAGAAACAGGGTTCCAGGTATGGCCGCTTTGTGCTGCATGGCGATGACTACGGCATTGCCTAATTCATTACTCAATACCCTGTCCATGGTATGCATGACCATAGGATGCTCCCAGGTGAGGTAATGAATATCTTCATTGGCCAACGCCGTTTTTCTGTCATAAGTGATGACCGTTCCTTCATCATTTAAACCCCAGAATGGGGCGGTCATATGTTCACTGGGGTGGATAAGAAAACTGCCGGAACGATGTTCTTCGCTGTGGATGCCAAAACAATCAAAAGCAGCATCCATATAATGCGATAAGCGTTTATCCGTATCCTGTAATACCATTAATTTGTCAGTGATATCCGGCCGGAAAGAATGGTATTCAAGTAACTTATCCCGTCCACGTTCCAGCGCATCATTGAGTGTTTGATGGGTAGCGTGAGTAACACGAATTAAATCTGAGACTGCATCTAAGTTCGATTCAGGTTGAGAAAGGATGTTCTTGAGTGAAGTCTCGATCGATAGGAAAACGGTTTGACCCGCAGGGCAGGTTTTCTGAAAAGCATTTAATCCCTGGTGATACCAGTAAAACATGATCGCCTGGGCACTGTTTTCTAGATAAGGAATCCATATCTTAATTGTTTCGGTCTGACCAATTCGATCCAGTCTGCCAATCCGTTGTTCAAGCAAATCCGGATTTAAGGGTAAATCAAATAGAATCAGATGATGGGCGAATTGGAAATTACGCCCTTCACTACCAATCTCAGAGCAGACAAGCAGTTGGCTATCCCCTTCCTTATTCGCAAAAAAGGCCGCAGCCCGATCGCGTTCAACCAGGCTCATATGCTCATGAAATACCGGAATATGTTGACCGGTTAGAATTTTGAGTGCTTGAGCCAGGTCGAGTGCTGTTTGTGTATTGGCGGTAATCACCAATACCTTTTCAGGTTTTAGTTGTTTCAGGGTAGTATTCAGCCAACTTACCCGCGGATCAATCTCGGTCCAGCATGGATCTGCAGGTTGTGCGGCCATTTGATAGAGCCGTTCTGGGCAAAGCAATAACTGTGGCTGGGATTTGGCGATTGATACTGATGACAGAAAACAGTCGTGGTATTGTGTCGGTAATGCAAGCGGTATGGGCTTGACATGTCTTTGTGGAAACCCTTGAATCGCTGCGCGCGTATTACGAAATAATATGCGCCCGGTTCCATGCCGATCGAGTAATAATTCGGCCAGTTCTTTTCGTATACTATTATTTTCCTGTAAATCCAAAGCCGGGTTGCTTAATCGTTTCAATAATTCCTGGGCGTGTTCCGATTGAATTGTCGATGCGATCACCTGGCTTATCTCATCATCCAAATGGTGTTCGTCGAGTAAAGCCTCTACTGCTTGTGCAATAGGTATATAGGCTTGCTCTTCTGCAACAAAAGTTTCGAAATCAGGAAATCGATTGGGATCCAGTAATCGAAGACGCGCAAAATGGCTGCTTTTTCCTAATTGCTCGGGTGTGGCTGTTAATAAAAGAATGCCTTTAGTGCGCGTTGCCAATTGTTCAATGATGGCATATTCCGGACTTATTTCTTGTACTGACCACTGTAAATGATGTGCTTCATCCACAATTAACAAATCCCATTCACCTTCCATGGCGAATTGGCAATAATCTGGATTGAGACAAAGAAAATTGAGGCTGCACAGGATCAGCTGCTCGCTATGGAATGGATTCTCCTGAGCATCGCTTTCTGTTAAGGCCTCACAGCGGGCCTTATCAAATATACTAAAATAAAGATTAAAACGCCGCAGCATTTCGACCAGCCATTGATGCAGCAATGTTTCCGGGACGACAATGAGTACTCGTTTGATACGCTCAGTCAATAACTGTTGATGTAGAATCAGGCCGGCCTCAATAGTCTTCCCCAGGCCAACTTCATCAGCCAGTAATACGCGCGGCGCGTATCGCTGTGCAACTTCATGAGCAATATATAATTGATGGGGAATCAGGTCGGTGCGGGAACCGATTAAGCCATGCAACGGGGTATTGGCTAGTCGGTTTCGCTCCAGCAGTGTTTGGTAGCGTATCCGGAACCATTGGTCTCTATCAATCTGTCCATTAAATAACCGTTCAGCAGGTTGGTTAAATTGCATGAACTGAGCCAGTTGTGTTTCAGCAAGTCTGAGTCTGTTTCCATCCGGGGTTGTTCCGGAATAGATAAATAATCCATCCTGTTGTATCACTGACTCAACTTCTAATGTCCAGCCCTCATGACTGGTCAGCGTATCGCCCACTGAAAAAATAACACGTGTTAATGGTGCTGATTGTCTCGCGTAAGAACGTGTTTCTCCTGTCGCCGTAAAGAGAAGTGTGACGGTTCGGTTTTCAACAGCTTGAATAGTCCCTAAACCTAGCTGTAAATCCGCATCGCATATCCAGCGTTGACCGAGTCTGAAATCATTCATAAACCAGAAATATTAGAAAAAGAGTGCAATGAGAGTAGAAATTGGCAAGAGAAACTGAACCAGATACGTAGAATGGATTGTTGATAGGATATTTTGATTGAGTCACGTCGATAATAGGCTAATTTCAAATCCGAAATTTATCAAATAGCGCGTAAAACTTCGTCCTTCAGGGCGGAGATATAAGCGTACAGGCGAAGCCTGTTTAATGCGGTCTTTGCTGTTGTTCAATATATTGCTTAATA
>CBDUPR010000021.1:0-42980 GCA_965369175.1 uncultured Nitrosomonas sp. | reverse complement strand
AGGATCATGGCTGTCCGAAAATCATGAATAGTGATCAGGGTGTGCAGTTTACCAGTGAGACATTTACATCAATACTAAAAATCAATGGCATACAGATCAGCATGGATGGCAAGGGTTGCTACTATGACAATATTTTTGTTGAACGACTATGGCGTACAGTCAAATACGAACATTTATATACTCGGGAATTCAACAATCTAAAGGAGGTAAGAAAAAGCTTAAATGTTTGGTTCAACTGGTACAATCAGGAACGTTTTCATCAAAGTCTTGATGATCTAACACCAGATGAAGTTTACTATCAGAAGTATGCAATTCCTCAAGCTGCCTGAGCTTGATTAACCAGCCATGTTAGAGCTTAAGTTATCTTCAGGTTGTCTAGTTAAAGGAGGCCACTTCAGACAATGAATACTTTGGAATTTACTTTAACTCTCTTATTTAACTATATAATTTTAGCCATTAGCCAAAATTTATGCTTTGATAATGACCTAAGAAGCTGTTTGACTCAGTTTCATCATCAAACGATCCAATGCATTGGCAAACTCGCGCTGATCCGATTGATTAAACACTGCGGGTCCGCCCGTTTCCACCCCTGCGCTACGTAATTCTTCCATCATATCGCGCATCGATAATCGTTCACGTATGTTATCTACACTGAAAAGCTCTCCTCGAGGACTGAGCACGAAGGCTTCTTTATCAACTAACTGTGCTGCCAGTGGAATATCGCCCGTAACCACCAAATCACCAACACTCGCGTGCAGTACAATGTAATCATCCGCCACATCAAAGCCACGGGGTACTTGAACCGCCCTAATCAAGAGCGAAGGTGGTGTATACAACATCTGATTCGCCACCAACGTTAAAGGCCGTTTCCAGCGTTGCGCTGCCCGAAATAAAACATTTTTAATCACTACTGGACATGCATCCGCATCGACCCAAATATGCATCTTATCTCCTAAAACCCTTTGCTCTAGCATTGACCAGAAAAAACTACATTAAACTCGATATTATTAGAAGGATGTTTGTAGTGGTCAAGTAATTTCGGACGCCACCATAGGTTCTTTTTCTGCCATTTTTCGTTCAGATATGACGGGCTCAATATTGAATGCAGGCGTTCGGTGCTGTAGAAGGTAACAATGTATGCGAGACCTTTGCAAAACCCCAATAAACTTTCGGCGAGGGCTTTTGCAAAAATCTCTAGGGTTCTGTCGCATTAACAAAAAAAGCTGACATCTGGTTAACCCTATCTGATGCACAGTTGGGTTAATACGCAATTATCTTGCTAATGCATAGAATTGCTCAGCAAAAGACAACTTGTCAGCTCTTTCCATCATCATCTGGTCTTTGCGAATCATGTGCATTAGTTCCATGCCAGCCAAGATGTTTTTAGCTGATTGAAAAGATTCGAATCCGAGCATTGGTTTCGTCACTCGCTTCACTGCTCGATGGTCTTGCTCCACAATATTATTGAGATATTTGACCTGACAAACTACCATGGGTCTCTGCTTGCTGGCATTGATCTCATCAATCGGAAATCGCATTCCTTTTACAACCAGCATTAGCCTCACCATTTTTTCGATGGCAACAGTCTACACGAAGGTATCGATGATCTCGCCTAATCCGACAGAACCCGGAATACCTCGTACAGATCTATCTGACGTGGCGCTGTCTTTTTTCGGGCACTCTCCAGCAAAGGCCTGATAAGCTCGAATTGCTCCAGCTTGATATCACTTGGATAACCTCTTCTCATCTCCCAATCTTCTCATAACTCGGAGACTCTGAACAGGTTCTTAGCAGTTATTGGTTAAAGCCATTTTTTTCTTCTAAAAACAATCAACAAACCAACACTGATAAAGATAAACAGCACCCATAGAAACGGGTAGCCCCAGTGCCATTTTAATTCCGGCATGTATTCAAAATTCATGCCATAAATCCCTGTGATGAAAGTCAGCGGAATGAAAATCGATGCGAATATAGTCAAAATTTTCATGGTTTCATTCATTTTATTACTCATACTGGAGAGATAAATATCCTGCATGGCTGCAATTCTTTCCCGATAGGAATCCAGAGAGTCCGTGACCCGTAGCACATGGTCATAAACATCGCCGTAATAACGCAAGGTTTTTTCCTGCAGCAATGCGGTATCTGTACGCTGGATTATTGCCAGCAGGTCACGCAGCGGAGAAATACTGCGTTTCATGGTAATCAGCTCACGGCGAAGCTGCTGAACATCCTGTAATATGCTTGTATTCGCATTGAGTAACAAATTATCTTCTAATGTATCGATTATTTCATCCAGGCTATCTTCCACCACGAAATATTCATCAACAATCGTATCAAGTATGACGTAAGCCAGATAATCACTGCCAAATTGTCGTAAACGACCTTTCCCATTTTGCAGATGAGTGTAAATGGGTTTAAAGGTATCATCTGCCTTTTCCTTAAAAGTCACCACATAATTTGCCAGCAGCAAAATACTAATTTGCTCGTACCGTAAATGAAAGTGGCTCTGACGATCTACGCTGATCCCTTTAATCACCAAGTAAAGGTAATGCTCGTATTCTTCTAATTTCGGGCGCTGATGAGTGCTGAGAATATCTTCCAGTACCAGGGGATGAATGTTTAATTCCTGACCGATTTCTTCGATGACACTCGTGTCACTTAGCCCATCAACATTAACCCAGGTAATCAGAGCCTTATTTTGTAACTGCCGGAGCGCCCCTATAGTACGGATATCGTGTTTTATCAGCCTATCTGTACTATACTGAACGATCGAGATACTGCATTCAGCAGCATGTTTTTCGCCGATATGTATTAATGAACCTGGTGGCAATCCCGATTTATCAGCCGATCGACTCCGCATTACTTTATCTGTCCGCTGCTGCAAATCATGTCCTTTCGAAAAGATAACACTCATAATAGAATTCCTATAGATAATGAAAAATCCGTTATCTTAAATACTGTATTAACCTATTGGCAGATTAATTTAGCAATATCAGTTATTCTGCCCCATTCTAAATTACATGAATTATTTGATATGAATGCTGTAGCACGTTGGGTAATCGGTTTTTTGTTATTTCTTTTTTTACCAACCTGCCCATTGTTTGCTCAAGTTGCCAAACCGGTTGCCAAGCCAACTAATCAGACAGCACAAACAGAACATGCAAAACAAACAGAGGCATCCCTGGCAATCATTCGCGACAAGATTGAGGCCATTAATAAAAAGTCCAATCTTGAAGAAACACTGAAACAGCGAATCCTGAATGCCTACCATGCTACCGAGACCAATCTCGAAGAACAATTAATACTAGAACAGCAGATTCAGGTCATACAGAGTCAGCTAAAGAATCTGCCAATTGAAATCAAGCAATTGGAAAAACGAATCCACGAAACAGAAGAACAATTTAAAACCGAGCTAGAAGATAATTTTTCACTAGATCCCAATGATGATCTGGAACAACGCCTGATTATTGATAAATCCAATTTAAATGAGCTCAAGTCTTCTATTAACCGGCTGGAAGTTCAGATCGACGAGCAACTCAAACGACCACAGCAAATCAGAGAACAAATCGCCGAAGCTAAAACGATGCAAGCCAATATTCAGCAAGAGCAGGTTGCGCTGAGCAAGCTGGCACTCAGTAAGCAAGAAATTAATGCACGTCAGGCACAATTGGATAGCCGCGCCGACAAACTGACTGTGACTTTGAACAAGCTCGAACTGGAGAATATCGCTTATCCACTCAGCCTGGAAGCCAAGAAGCTTGAATTACAGCTGCTGAATTTACAAAGTAAACAGCGATCCAATTTGGTCAAACAAGTCGATGGTTTTCTAATTGAGCAACGGCAACAAGAAATTGAAAAAGAACAGGCAATTCTAATTCAAGCACAAAGAGAAACAGCTGGAAAACATCCTGTTATACAAAAAACCGCCCGAAAAAATATTCGATATAACCAGTTATTACAGGAAATTAATAAGAAGCTAGAGCAGTATCTTGATCAGAAGAACAGAATTGATGCCCGTTATAAACAATTGGAAAAAGATTTTCAAAGCGCCGAGCAGAAAATTAATTTAGCTGGACTCAGCCCCTCCCTGGGTAACTTGTTACGCGAACAACGTCGTAACTTGCCTTTGACTAAAAATAATCAACATTTATTCGATAATATTCAGGAAGAGATTGCTTTAGCCAGCCTGGAACAATTCCAACTGGATGAAGAAAAAAGGATTTTAGTTGATATCGATCAGGCTGTTTCGGCCAGAATGGCATCGTATGTTTCGAATCATCTTGATGCAGCCGAGAAATTAGAGGTGAGTGATGAATTACGTACATTACTCAACAATGAAAAAGAACTGGTTCTAAAACTCACTTCAGTCTACGCAACCTATTCCAGAACTCTCGACGATATCAATTATTCCCTACAGCAACTCGTTGAATTGGGGGAAAAATTCAATCATTATCTTAATGAACGCTTATTATGGGTGCCCAGTGCGCCTGTCATTGATAAACACTATGTACTGGAAATCCTCGAATCCATCCTATGGCTTAGCAATCCGTCACACTGGCATCGGCTGGTAATCGATATCAAAGATAGTATCTCTGTCAGCCCGCTACTCGCATTCCTGGGTTTTATTCTCATTTCTTCACAACTATGGTTCAAACAAGCAATCAACGCCCATTTAAAAAAATTATTGGAGAAAGCGAATAAACCCTATGCCGATCGCTTCGAATTTACCTTTTATGGCTTGGGTTATATTTTCTTATTAGTATTACCGCTGTTTATGCTACTGATCTGGCCAGGATGGCTATTACTCCTCAATACACAGGCAGCAGACTTCAGCCACGCGGTAGCAGATGGTATGTTAATGGCGGCCATTCCATTCCTGATTATCCAATTCTTCTACCGATTATTTAGACCGAATGGATTTGTACAAATTCTATTTGGCTGGCAAGAACACAGCATCCAGTTATTACGCGGACAATTACAATGGATACGTTTCGTTATCGTCCCTGCTATGTTTTTAATCGGCATGTTTGCAGACGGAACTTACTCCGAACACAGTTATACATTAGGCAGAACAGCATTAATCATTGCCTTACTGGTTCTCGCATACTTATTCCATCGTTTCGCTCATCCTCTCACAGGATTGGGGAAAGATTTTTATCAGGAAAATCCAAATAGCTGGATATATCGTTTACGCTATATCTGGTATGCCATCCTGGTATTGGCTCCACTCATCATCATTGGTTTTGCTATTGCAGGCTATTACCAGAGCGCACTAGAGTTGCAGCATAAGCTGGTAATTTTACTCCGGTTAATATTTTTTACTGTGTTGTTACATGAAATTGGCCTGCGTTGGTTGGTACTGGCTAACCGACAATTGGCGTTACAAAATGCCCGGCAAAAACGCAAATTACAGGAGCAGGCAGAAACCAAGACTGGTACCAGCACGATTAATCCGGAAGAAGAGCTCTTATTGGATATCCCCAAAATTAATGAGCAAAGCGAAAAGTTACTCGGCGCCATGACCATTGCTATCCTGGTTATGGGCTGCTGGCTGGTTTTACGTGACATCATGCCCGCCTTCTCAATTTTCGACCAAGTCGTGTTGTGGCAGCATATTGCCGTAATAGATGGACAGGAAACACTGCAACCCATTACGTTGGTCAATGTATTCTTCTGCCTGCTTTATCTAGTCTTGACGCTGATTTTTGTTAATAACTTCCCCAGTCTCATCGATTTATTCTTTGTTGGCAGATACAGCATGACTTCCGGCAGTCGTTATGCGTTTATTCATCTGACCCGCTACGCGGTCATTACGATTACTTTCATTGCGGTCGTAAATGAGCTGGGAGGGAGATGGTCTGAAGTACAATGGCTCGTTGCTGCCATCAGTGTAGGTCTGGGTTTTGGCTTGCAGGAAATTTTCGCCAACATGGTATCCGGAATCATTTTATTATTCGAACGACCTATCCGGGTGGGTGATACCGTAACAGTTGGAGATGTTACCGGCAAAGTGAGCCGTATTCAGATTCGTGCAACAACCCTCACCGACTGGGACCAGAGGGAGCTGGTAGTGCCTAATAAGATTTTTATCACGGACAAGCTCATCAACTGGACCTTGACTGATCCGGTAACGCGAGTGGTCATTCCTGTCAGGATCGCTTATGGGTCTGATGAGGAACTAGCGCTGCGTATTTTCAAGCAGGTTATTGAGGAATCGCCATTGGTATTGGGAGACCCGGAACCATCCGTATTTTTTATCGGTTTTGGTGAAAGTTCACTGGATTTTACACTACGCGTGTTTGTGCGTGACATGGACGACAGACTCCCGGTAACCGATGATATACATCGGCGAATCCGACGTGCCTTTAAAGCAAATAATATTAAAATTCCTTTTCCACAACGGGATCTGAATATTCGCGCATCCGAATTTTACAACACACCCATTTTTAATCAGGGCGGACGTGCAGATTAATCAGTCTATCTCCTCATAGATCATTATGCTTATGGACAGAATATCCATGCGCACTTTCCAGAAATTATTTCAGAGCGAACACACTATCTCGCCTTGCTAAATTAAGTTTTAATTAAACAAGCAGGAAAACATCCGTAAAAATCAATTTATTTTTATTTTTATTTTTACTTCGTTGAGTCCTTGTCTGAAGAAAAACAGCAGGCAGGTTAATTTCACCGGTAACGAAAAAAATCATCGACTATTCCGGATAACTTCAGCAGATACGATTGCCTGAAATTATCCGTTTATTCTCAATATCCACAGATATCAGCATGGTGGCTGATCACGGTTAAGCACATTCAAACCGATATGGATACACTTCAGCGGTGATATTCGCCTGATCGTTCTGGTTGATAAATCACTTCCTCAATCTTAACCTTCAGCGTACCCCCACCCGGTTTAGGCCACTCAATTTCAGCTCCCTGTGATAAACCCAGGAGTGCGCTACCAACTGGCGCAAAAACCGATATTGTTTTACCACTCGCATCAACATCTTTAGGATAGACCAAGGTGAAACAAAATTCCTCATTCGAGGATGAAACCTTAAATTTCACGGTAGAGTTCATGGTAACAACAGTGGGCGGTACATCTTTCGAATCAACAAGCTCCGCACGTCCCAGCTCTGCCTCCAATTCCGCTTTTCCAGGAAATGAATTCTCGGAAAAAGAACTCAATAATCCTTCGAGTCTCTCAAAATCTATTTCGGATATGATAATTTTTGGTTTCATACTTACTATATTCCTCTACAATTAAGTCATTAAAAATCCCGGAAAGGAACTGGTCCGACAGAATAAAAGCAATAAAAAATAATAGGCTTTCAATCGATCAATCTCCCCTTTGCCTTAGACAACTTTGCTGATGCCATTTGCTGAAAAACCAGCGTTATGATCATAATCATCGTCTATCACACAAGCTCCATGCTTTAGCTATATCCGGCATACCTGCAATACATGCAGAAAATAAAAATACATTTGATTTTATGACATTATTAAATACCTAAATAATATTGGCGGGATTCAAATTCTGCTGCGAAAACTTTAGCTATTTATCTGAATATTCTTTAATCGTACAGAATCATCTGCGCTCAATTTTCTATCTGGCTCCTATCGCAAAATTCCAACATCAGATAAGATCTCAAATAGTATGCGTGCGCAGGAAAAAGATTAATCCTACCGTATTAGCAGTCTAATTTTTAACAACTATTATCCGGAATAATACAATAATCGTAATGATGGTTATACTATGAATATTATGCGTATTCTATCTATTAAGGTGTCGTACAGGGGCGGGTAAAACAACAATCAGTATTACCAGAAAATCAGCTACCAGATACCCACGTTTCTATACCCGCTTGCGCAATCTGTGCATCCTGATGCGACCTGACTCCACTCACACCAATTGCGCCGATAAATTTTCCGTCTGTTACGATGGGCAAACCACCTTCAATTGGCAGCGATCCTGGTAAACCCAGATAACGCAGACTCCCTGCCGCAATATTGTCTTCCCATATTTTAGTGGGGCGACGAAAGGCAATTGCGGCGCGTGCTTTTTCGATTGCAACTTCAATACTACCAAACTGAGTATTATCAAAACGTTGGAAATAAAGCAGATGCCCTCCGTCATCAACGATAGCGATGACGACGGGCCAATTATTGTGATTGGCCTCTGTTTCTGCACCAGCCGCAATACGCTTTGCGTCATCCAGTGTCAGTACCGTTTTTGTCATTGTCATATGTGACCTCTAAAATTAGTTATTCCACGCTTCCTTTCTATTCTCCTGCGGAAAAAATAAAACCTGTTAATATTTATCCCGCCGCTCAATTTCACCCTAAGCTAGATGCCAGCGCCGCCTTCGAACATCTCATGACGCATTTGTGCCTGAGTAATATTACTGCCAGGCGGCACGCTGCGTGTCAGCCAGACATTACCGCCAATCGTTGAACCACGTCCAATAGTAATGCGTCCCAATATGGTTGCACCGGCATAAATCACAACGTCATCTTCGACTATAGGATGACGTAAATTACCTTTTACCAAGGTACCACTTTCGTCTACCGGAAAACGCTTAGCCCCTAAGGTTACCGCTTGATACACTCTAACGTTCTGGCCAATAATGGCGGTTTCACCAATGACTACCCCTGTACCATGGTCGATAAAAAAACTACCCGCAATTTGTGCGCCTGGATGAATTTCTATACCGGTAATCGAATGCGCAATTTCAGATATCATGCGTGCAATTAATGGCACGCCCAGACAATGTAATTCATGTGCAAGTCGGTAATGGGTAATCGCCATGATTCCTGGATAGCAAACCAGGACTTCATCAACATTGCGTGCAGCGGGGTCGCCTTCATAAGCTGCGACAATATCACTTTCCAGCAGGGTATATATGTCAGGTAAACGTCTGGCAAATGCCTTCGTAATCGCAACAGATCGCTCACGATCTTCATTACTGAGCACAGCTAAACCTGAGTTATAATGTAACTCATGCTGGATCTGCACCATGAGTTCACGCAGTGTCATGTTTAAAGTATGCCCGACATAATGATCCACGCCTTCATCAGCAAGCTCAGATGAACCCAGGCGATTCGGAAATAAAGCCGCACTTAAACCTTCAGCAACACCCATTAGTATCCGCCGCGAGGGTAGCTTTGGGGGTCTGTCATGTCGCTGCCGGCTTTCCAGCGAAGCAACACGTAATGCGCGCAACTTAACGACAATATTATCCACTTCTAAATGCGTACTCCTTAGCAAAAGGTCACCTATTCTTTTAGTATTCGCCACATTCATGCAACCAGGTTATGTGCATCAAACATGCCGTCAAACAGAATACTGCTCAGATAACGCTCTCCTGAGTCTGGCAGAATGACCACGATATTCTTGCCTGCATATTCTGCCCGTTGCGCATAACGCACCGCTACCGCCACAGCAGCACCACATGAAATACCAGAAAGAATGCCTTCTTCGCGTGCCAGGCGACGTGCGTAGCAGATCGCATCTTCATTACTTACCTGCTCAATTTCGTCTACCAGCGAAAGATCTAAAGTATCCGGCACGAAACCGGCACCAATTCCTTGAATCTTATGCGGACCGGGTGTTAATGGTTGTCCAGCACGCTGTTGTGTCAAAACAGGGCTTCCAGTCGGTTCAACAGCAACCGACAAAATCGCCTTACCCTGGGTTTTCTTGATATAACGAGAAACGCCCGTGATAGTGCCACCGGTGCCCACACCTGAAACCAGAATATCAATAGCACCATCCGTATCGTTCCAAATCTCCTGACCAGTTGTCTGCTCATGAATCGCTGGATTGGCCGGATTCTTAAACTGCTGGAGCAATACATACCGGTCCGGGTCTGAAGCAACAATTTCATCGGCTTTTGCCAATGCACCATTCATACCATGCGCACCTTCTGTCAACACCAACCTGGCACCAAAAGCCATCAGAATTTTCCGTCGCTCCAGGCTCATTGTTTCCGGCATGGTTAAAGTCAATGGCAACCCTCGCGCAGCCGCAACAAAGGCCAGGGCTATTCCAGTATTACCACTCGTTGCTTCCACCAATTCTTTTCCGGGTCCCAGCAATCCCCTGCGTTCTGCATCATCAATCATCGCAACACCAATGCGACATTTAACTGAATACGCAGGATTACGGCCTTCGATTTTTCCCAACACAATCCCCGGCGCACCATCAGTAATACGATTCAGCCGAACCAGGGGGGTATGTCCAATAGACAGCGCATTATCCTTAAACCAATTTGACATCAGACTTCCTTTATTTTGTTTGCTATATAGCGATAGGGATTCCATCATCATTATTTCTTAATAAGATGATGAAAAACAACGCTTTTCTCCAGACACGCCAGCTTTAATTTTTACAGTTATCATTGTACATTTCACTACAGCACATTCATCTCTTTATTAAAAGTATATAACTGGTTATGACAAAAATTGACACAACAATCACAACACATTAATTAATATAAAGATATCACAAGGGGAATAGCGTATCATTTACTCTCGCGATTTGCATAAAATCTTATGGCTAGCAGAGGCACTCAAACTGTTATGGCGCTTTGACATCCTCCCCTGCCCAAAGACAGGGCATTCCTGCTGCCCCTACCCCGGAACGGGATAGATGACTTCGCTGAGTTCCTGTTGCTGACGATATTACTGCGTCGTTCACTTGGCAAGCGAGCGGGGCATGTCCTGCCCTTAGGATATTAAAATGAAGTTATCGCTTGCCCTAAAATCTATTCTAGGTTATGACTATACCGATGAATCTGGCATTGTGCATCATTCTCATCAGATCATCATCAATGCATCCTGGCCTGCACCAGCCACGTCCTGTCACTGCAAGATAATGGAACACAATGAGTAGCCGGCTTATTTATGGTGACATTGGCGGTACCAAAACGCTATTAGGAGCCGCCATCTTACACAATGGAAAAATACAACAATACCTGGAACGACGGTACGACAGCGCGGCCTATCATTCTTTTCTCATTATGCTCAAAGATTTTTTGGGCACGATCGAGGCAAACGGAATAACCGGCCATTCAACCACCGCCTGCTTTGCGGTAGCAGGACCGGTAATCGCACAACAAGCAAAATTAACCAACCTGCCCTGGCGCATCCATGCTAAAGATATTGCCACAGCCTGTTCTATCACTAAAGTAAAACTCATTAATGATTTTGAAGCAGCCGCGCTGGCCGTAGACATATTATCCAGTAGCGACCTGGTAACATTGCAGACAGGAAAAGCAGAAGCACAAGCGATGCGTGTCGTACTCGGTGCAGGTACAGGCATGGGTGTAGCATGGCTGACCTGGCAGAGCGGACATTATGTGTCACTGTCTACCGAGGCAGGACATGTTGATTTTGCACCCGTTAATCGATTGCAATTTGGATTATTCGAATATCTACAGAAAAAATTTGGCCATGTATCCATTGAGCGTATCCTTTCAGGATCGGGCCTGACATATATTTTTAATTTTCTGCAAACGGGCCTCCAGGAGGAACCCCGATTACCAAAGATCACCCTTAATGAAGGTGACGCGCCAATAATTACTGCTCTGGCGCTTAAGCAAAAACATCCAATCGCCATTCAAACACTGGATTTGTTCAATGAAATCTACGGTGCTTACGCAGGCAATCTGGCCTTAGCCGGATTGTGTCGTAATGGCGTCTATATTGCAGGTGGCATTGCACCCAGCATCATTGGCCCCTTACGCAACGGCAGATTTATGCGTGCATTCCGAGATAAAGGCCGGTTTTCCATAATGATGAATAAGATTCCGGTACATGTCATTACCAATACCCAAATCAGCTTACTCGGTGCTCAACAGGAGGCACTGCGTTTGTAACCAAGGATACACATACGTTAAAAACACCCCTTATTTTACCCTTTATCTAGCCCGGCTTCCCATCAATTCTCGGTTGCCAGTAAATTGGCACATAACGTATGGCCCAGATTATAAAACAGGCCAGCCAGATTAATCCTGCCAGCAAATACAGCATCCCTGTCATCTGCGTCGCAGCAGGTACCATATCGGCTAATATCCTAAAGAAAGCCGTCGTTTGAAAGCCGATAAATAATAGCCAGGTAAAACTATCCAATACCAATGGTCGCCCCGAATGACCCAACGTAACACGTGAAGCCATACCCAACACCATGCTCGCAAAATATCCGATAACCAGCGCATGTAACGGAGCGAACCCAAACAACATCCATTCCCCTCCCGTGATCAGGAGTACCCAACTCTGCGTACTAAATAAAAGCATCGATAAACCTAGCCAGGCAAATGAAATATGTAATACGGCCAGTAAGCTGACACGAAAGCTGCGCAAAAATCCCCAAACAAATGACAGGTATAACGCGCAAACAGCCAACGGAAAATCAACCAACCAAAGATAGGGAAATAGTCCCCACAGCTGTAATAATCCATGCATCACCGTACAGAAAAGCATGAGCCAAAGTATCCAGTATGGCCTGACCAATACATAATTTTCTAATACCCGACTCGAAAAAAATGGAATCATTCGATGTGATACCGTCAATACAATGGGTAACAAGAAAAACCAGATGCCCGCATTCCGGGAGAAATCCAGCATCAGCCAGTTCTCCGTTAATAACCAGTTTAAATAGGCAGCCATACCTAACCAGCCCAACAAAAATGCAATACTGGTCACCACTGCATGACGTTTATCCTCGGCCTGTGCATGAATCAATACGTGCAACAAAGCGTAAGTAGCCACACTCCAGCCTGCCAACATGACTGCTACGCCGGCTACTACAAACGATTTGCCGGCTATTAAACCCAAATAAAACAGTACAACACCTATGGTCATTAACAGGCAGGTCATAAGAAAATAACGAGGCCTGATCTTTTCACCATTCATCCAATTCGGATAAGTCGTAAACAAAAAGCCAAAAATAAAGAAAGGGAAAAAGCCGTATATCATCAGAAAAGCATGCGCCCATATAGGTGCCACACTCCACGATGGTGCAATAGCGATAACACCATATCGCCCCGCCAGATCAAACACCCACCAGAACAGTGTCGCGACTCCCTGTAACGCCCCAACCAAAAATAAGCTGCGATGCGGTGCAGCAGCAAAATGCTGCCAGATAGTTGACTGTTTATTCATACCCATTCCTTACGGATAACGTTTTGCCTACAGACTGAGAATCAATATAGCATATCGGCCAATTTATTTAACCACTTCAAACCTGACAGCCGCCGATTTTTAAGTATATCGCTTCCATTATTCAGTCCAATGATTTTTATTCACACTACTTATTTGTTATGATGTGTTTTTATACGCATCACGTGAATTATTGACTGCATGCTCAACATTGATCTACATTGTCACTCTACCATTTCCGATGGTCAATTGACGCCGACTCAGCTGGTGGAACGCGCGGCTATGCGGGGCGTAAATATACTTGCGCTTACTGATCACGATGATATCGCAGGGCTGGATGAGGCGCGCCGTGTCGCCGCCACAAAAAATATTCTATTTATTAATGGGGTAGAGATTTCTGTCAGTTGGCGCGGTCGGACCCTGCATATTGTAGGTCTGGGTATTGATCCCAAATATCCGCCTCTAGAACAGGGGCTGACATCTATTCGTGACGGTCGAACAGACCGCGCCATAGGCATCGCAAGGCAGCTTGATAAAGTTGGCATTCATGGCAGTCTGGAGGGGGCATACAAGTATGCAGGTGAAAGACGGCTCATTGGTCGCACTCATTTTGCCCGCTTTTTAGTCGAACAAGGCCATGCTAAAGACGTCAAATCTGTATTTAAGAAATATCTAGTAGAAGGCAAACCAGGCTATGTTTCACATCAGTGGACTTTGTTAAGCGAAGCCGTTAGCTGGATCGCTGATAGTGGTGGCACGGCTGTCATTGCCCATCCAGCACGCTATAAACTGGGGAAAAACGTACTCAACGAATTATTACATGAATTTCGTAACCTGGGTGGGGCCGCAATTGAGGTGATTACGGCCAGCCACACGCCAGAGCAAGTGTTATTATTTGCGCAGCATGCACAGCGTATGGGCTTTCTGGCATCATGCGGCTCGGATTTTCATGGACCCGATGAAAGTTATTATGATCTCGGCCAATTACCCGAGTTACCGGCCGGTTGTACTCCAATATGGCATGACTGGCAAGCCATCAATTGAACAGGATTGCTCTCAAACCGACTCATGCTGTAATTCAATATCAACTTAAAATTAGGTAACGGTGTTCCCGTGGCTCAATTCTTTTCTATTCATTCACATAATCCACATTCGCGTTTAATACGGCAGGCAGTCACTATTCTGCGCAATGAGGGCGTCATCATTTACCCGACAGATTCCTGCTATGCGCTGGGCTGTCAAGTTGGAAATAAAAACGCCATGACGCGCATACGCGCAATCCGACAGGTAGACGAGAAGCACCACTTCACGTTGGTATGCAGAGATTTGGCCGAAATCTCACACTATGCCAAAGTAGATAATCGTCAATATCGCCTACTTAAAGCCAATACACCGGGCAGCTATACCTTTATACTTCAGGCCAGCCGTGAGGTGCCACGCCGCCTACAGCATCCCAAGCGTTATACCATCGGAATACGCGTCCCTGATCATCCTGTAGTACAAGCATTACTGGCTGAACTAAACGAACCCTTACTCAGCTCTACGCTCATATTACCAGACGATACTTTCCCGCTTAATGACTCGCAGGAAATTCGGGATCGTATGGAACATCAGGTTGAACTCATTATGGATGCCGGCTCTTGCGGTATAGAAATGACCAGCGTTATCGACTTAACTGGCGACGTGCCCGAACTCATACGTGCAGGTAAGGGTAGTCTTGTCCCATTTGGAATCGATCATGGATAGTATCATTCAAGGTATTGCAATTTATGCATTACCCGTCATTTTTGCCATTACTCTGCATGAAGCCGCGCACGGTTATGTAGCCAAATACTTTGGTGATCTTACGGCATATAATGCGGGACGTATTAGCCTGAATCCCATCAAGCATGTTGATCCAATTGGAACCGTTGTTGTCCCCCTAACCTTATTTATTCTGAGTAAGCTCACCGTTGGAGCGGGCTTTCTATTTGGCTGGGCTAAACCCGTACCGATTAACTTTGGTAACTTGCGCCAGCCCAAGCGCGATATGCTTTGGGTCGCAGCCGCCGGACCGTGCGCAAATCTGGTTATGACCTTCTTCTGGGCTTTTATTATCAAACTCGGTCTGATAATGTCTGACACCAGCTTTGCTGCTCCCATGATATTAATGGGTAAAGCCGGTATCGAAATTAATGTCATACTGATGGTGCTCAATTTACTGCCGTTGCCGCCGCTAGATGGTGGCCGCATGGCTGTCAGCTTATTGCCCCACCGCATAGCTTATCAATTTTCCAGAATCGAACCTTATGGCTTTATGATCTTACTGTTACTGCTATTTAGCGGAGTGCTCGGTGCCATTATCTGGCCTGTTATCACAACAATCAAACTGATCATGGTCTCTATTTTCGGGTTATATATCTAACAACGTCTTTATTTAGGACAGGTAATATGTTTGCTGATCGCGTTTTATCCGGTATGCGTCCTACTGGCAATCTCCACTTAGGGCACTACCATGGTGTATTAAAAAATTGGGTAGCATTACAAAAACAATATGAATGCCTGTTTTTTGTCGCCGATTGGCATGCACTGACCACACATTACGATACGCCGGAGGTCATTGAGCAAAGTGTCTGGAACATGGTAATAGACTGGCTTGCTGCCGGCGTGGATCCTTCTCAAGCGATCTTGTTTATTCAATCAAAGGTACCGGCACATGCCGAACTATACACATTACTGTCCATGATAACACCGCTTGGCTGGCTGGAACGTGTCCCCACCTACAAAGATCAACAAGAAAAACTCACTGAAAAAGATTTAACGACGTATGGGTTTCTTGGCTATCCGCTGCTACAAAGCGCTGATATACTCGCCTATCGCGCTAATCGTGTACCGGTAGGTGAAGATCAGATCCCACATCTTGAGTTTACACGTAATATTGCACGCCGCTTTAATCATCTATATGGCAAGGAAGCAGGATTTGAAGACAAAGCGGAGCTAGCGATAAAAAAACTTGGCTCTAAAAAATCCAGATTGTATAGCGAATTACGTAACCGTTATCAGGAACAAGGTGATGAAGGCGCATTAGCCGCTGCAAAGTCATTGCTTGATGAACAACAAAACCTGAATATGGGTGATCTGGAACGGTTATTTGGTTATCTCGAAGGCGGCGGAAAAATGATCCTTGCCGAACCTGAAACCATGCTGACACCCGCTTCCAGAATGCCTGGACTGGATGGTAAAAAAATGTCCAAGTCCTATGATAACACCATTAGCTTACGCGAGGATCCGGCCAGTATTAATAAAAAGATACGAACAATGCCGACCGATCCGGCTCGAGTTCGACGGAGTGATCCAGGCGATCCGGCCAAATGTCCCGTATGGCAATTTCATTTAGTTTATTCTGACGATCAGGTCAAGGAGTGGGTCCAGCAGGGATGTAAAAGTGCCGGAATCGGCTGCCTGGAATGCAAGCAGCCAGTTATTGATGCCATTCTGGCAGAGCAGAGACCGATGCATGAACGCGCCAGAATGTATGAAGAAGATCCTACTCTGGTACGAAACATCATTGCTGTTGGTTGTGAAAAAGCGAATAAACTTGCGGAAGAAACCATGCGCGATGTCAGAGAGGCGATGGGATTAAGTTATTCCTGATATCGATCCCTCAAGCAAAACCAGAAATCCGGAAAATTTTTATTCTCCAGTGTGAACCCATGAATCTGTCGGTTGATTCGGCTGAAAAGCTTCCTGTCGCAAAGATCTGTGGCGAACCGTTAATGGAAATCCCGCAAGATTTGTATATCCCGCCTGATGCGCTGAAGGTATTTCTCGATACTTTTCAGGGTCCGCTGGATTTACTACTCTATCTCATTCGCAAACATAATTTAGAAATTCTAGATATACCTATGGCCGAGCTCACCCGGCAATATATGGCCTATGTTGAGATCATGCGGATTAATCAATTGGAACTGGCTGCAGAATATCTGCTCATGACAGCGCTCCTAATTGAAATCAAATCACGCATGCTATTACCTAATCCTGTTACTAAAGCAGAAGATGAAAGGGATCCTCGAGCAGATCTGGTCAGGCGTTTACTCGAATACGAAAAAATAAAACTGGCAGCATTGCGACTGAATGAATTGCCTCAAATCGAACGTGATTTCTCAGCCGTCCAAGTATGGATTAAGTCGGAATCCGTTGTACAACTCCCTCATATCGATATTAATGATTTACAGAATGCCTGGATCACATTGATGGCGCGTGCAAAAATCAATCGTCATCATCAAATTAATCGTGAAGCACTGTCAGTTCGTACCTATATGAGCCGGATCTTACGTCGCTTGCATGAACATACGCAGGTAGCATTTCATGAATTATTCAGCCCAGCTGTCAATACAGCAGAAGCCGTCGTCACCTTTCTTGCTTTACTCGAGCTTGCTAAGGAAGCATTGGTAGAAATAACACAATCCGAAGTTTTTGGAATCATTTATGTTAAATCAATTGATATCACCAAATCAGGCTGACTCGCTCACCTCGGTAGAAATAAAACGAATCCTGGAAGCCGCATTACTGACGATGCACGAACCATTGCCATTAGCCGAACTGAAAAAATTATTTAATAATACATTGGATGCAAAAATCATTCATCAGTTACTGGAAGAATTACGTGAAAAATGGACAGAAAGTGGGATTGAATTAGTCAACGTAGCGGGCGGGTGGCGCTTCCAAACCAAAACAGAAATGCAGCAATATCTTGATCGACTCGGATCTTCTTCTCCTCCGCGTTATTCGCGCGCAGTATTAGAAACACTGGCTATTATTGTTTATCGTCAACCAGTTACAAGAGGGGACATTGAGAAAATACGGGGAGTCAGTGTTTCCAGATCCATACTCAAAACACTCATGACACGTGGCTGGGTTGATATCATCGGACACCGCAATATTCCGGGCAAACCTGCACTATACGCAACAACACCGTGTTTCCTTAATGATCTCAGCTTATCTTCACTAGAAGACCTGCCTCCTTTGGAAGAACCTGAATCACACGTGGAGTCAAATGAGGATAAGCGCTCTCCACCTGTCATAGAGCTAACGCCCCCTGGCAAATAAGTAGCAGAAACCAGCTATCAAGTATTACGTGGCAGCTGGTTTCTGTGCCTCGATTAACGCATCAGTCAAGTGGGGCGCAATAACCTGTAGTAGCTGCGCAAAAATCTTAGGGTTACCTGCCACAATCTGGCCACTTTGAATCTGTGTATCATTACCCTGCAGATCCCCGACCAGTCCACCTGCTTCAGTAATTAATAAGCAACCTGCCGCAATATCCCAAGGCGACAATCCGATTTCCCAGAAACCATCATAGCGGCCAGCAGCGACATAAGCCAAATCCAATGCGGCAGAACCTGGGCGACGAATTCCGACCGTTCTGGGGATCAGATCCTTGAACATGGCAAGATAGGCATCCAGATGAGAAAATTCTCTAAATGGGAAACCAGTGCCCAGCAAACAATCAGCTAGTCGAGTACGCTTACTTACTCGCAACCGGTGATTATTCAGATATGCACCATGCCCACGACTGGCGACAAACAATTCATTATTCGTCGGATTATAGATGACGGCCTGATTCAAAATACCTTTGTGTGTCAATGCAATGGACACGGCATACTGAGGAAAACCGTGCAAAAAATTGGTGGTGCCATCGAGCGGATCGATAATCCACTGATATTCTGATTGACTTAAGTCGCCTCGTGCGCCGCTCTCTTCTGCTAAAATGGAGTGATTTGGATAAGCATCCAGCAGGATCTTGATAATAGCATCCTCCGCTGCACCATCTACCTCACTGACAAAATCACTGTGTGACTTTTTTGAGACATGCAGCAAATCAAGATTCTTTGATGCCTGATTGATAATATTGCCAGCACGGCGCGCGGCTTTTACCGCTGTGTTAAGCATTGGGTGCATTTTTTAGATTCTAGGTTAGATTAGATAAAGTTATAATTTTAATATGAATCCTTCCTCTCCGCTTGAGAATGTCCGCATCGTACTCAGCCACACGAGCCATCCCGGCAACATCGGGGCAACCGCGCGCGCCATGAAAACAATGGGCCTGACTTCACTTTATCTCATAAATCCTAAGCAATTTCCTGATAAAGAAGCGGAAATCCGAGCAGTTAATGCACGCGATATACTGAGCAGGATCACAATCTGTACTCATTTAGATCAAGCCTTGGATAATACAGTACTGGCAGCCGCGATGACAGCGCGTCCGCGTGGGCTTTCTCATGCCGCGTTCAATTCACGCCAAGGCGCGCAAGAACTATTAAATTATGCTCAGAAACACCCGGTTGCCTTGGTTTTCGGCGCGGAAACTTCTGGTCTTACCACAGCAGAGGTCAATAAATGTCAAATCATTGTACATATCCCGACTAACCCTGATTATTCCTCTCTCAATCTTGCGAGCGCAGTACAGGTCATGACATACGAATTACGTATGGCACTGCTCGGAATCGAGCACCCCCCACAGGTACCCGGCACCCCAGCCAGTTTCAACGAAGTTGAATTGTTCTACCATCACCTGGAACGAGCCATGATTGCAAGCGATTTTCTTGACCCGGAAAAACCCAGGCGATTAATGCAACGCATACGTCGTTTGTACGCACGCGCTCGATTAGAAAAAGAAGAAGTGTGCATCCTGCGCGGTATATTGAGCGCATTAGAGAAAAAATATAAATAGACTGAATCGGCTATTTGCCTTATTTCAGAATAAACATTGGCTGCTTCATTTACTTTTCCCGGATTAGAGTACCGACACCCTGGTCTGTTAATATTTCCAGCAGCAAAGCATGCTCAACCCGTCCATCAATGATATGGCAGGACTTCACTCCTTTTTTCACGGCATCCAACGCAGATCCAATCTTGGGTAACATCCCGCCAGAGATTGTGCCGTCCGCAAATAACTCATCCACCCTTTCTGCCGTCAATCCAGTCAATAAATTTCCGTTCTTATCCAAGACACCGGGCGTATTTGTCAGTAGAATCAATTTCTCTGCGTGTAAAATTTCAGCTAATTTTCCTGCAACCAGGTCCGCATTAATATTGTACGACTCACCGTTTTCACCGACTCCAATAGGCGCAATGACTGGAATAAAATTTTGTGTATCAAGTAGTGTAATTAATGAGGGATCAATACGCTCAATCTCGCCCACCTGACCAATATTAAGCCATTCGCCCGCTTTCTGGCTATCTTCCATCAGCAATTTCTTTGCACGAATAAAAGCACCATCTTTACCCGTCAAACCGACCGCCAGGCCGCCGTGGCTATTGATGAGATTAACAATCTCTTTGTTAACCAAGCCTCCCAGCACCATCTCGACCACATCCATTGTTTCCGCATCAGTAACACGCATACCTTGAATGAATTCACCCTGCTTTCCTACTCGCTTCAACATGTCATCAATCTGTGGGCCACCACCGTGGATAATCACGGGATTCATTCCAACCAGTTTTAGCAGCACCACATCCCGGGCAAATCCTTGCTTAAGGTGTTTTTCAACCATGGCATTACCACCATATTTAATCACAATGGTCTTACCATGAAAACGCTGGATATAAGGCAACGCCTCAGCCAAAATTTTGGCTTTATCTTTTCCGCTGGAAGGGAGAGTCAACATGTCTTTATTAAACAATTAATGGTTTGTTTCTACGGTCAAACAACATTTCTTGGATTGCTTCTTCCTGACAGATTCAGATAAGAAACCTTTCATTATTTATACGGCAACCTGTAGGAATTTTTTGTCCTTCATCAATGCCTGCAGACTCAATTCGCACCAGATCCGTCCTGTCTTGTCCCTATAATAACCAGCCATGCCTGTGCGATCCTCGCCACCCATATCTGCTATCAATTCAAAATCAGATAAACTTCTAATACCTAACATGCTACTGACCAATAATCCACTATTAATACCAAAACGAGGTGAAACCAGCAATATACGCATCTTCAAACTTAACGGAGCAGGCATGCCGCCGTAATATACGCGCAAATCAGTAATACCGTATAGATTCCCACGTACATTAGCCATACCCAAAAACCAAGGTTGCGTCAACGATACCGGCATGAGCCTCGGCATTTGTAATACTTCATTTACCTCATTCATATGTATCAGCCAACGATCTTCCCCCAAGGCCACCCCCAGCATAGTGGTAGTAGGTGCAGCTACCGTTGCATTCTTTAACTGCTCAGAAAGGGCTAGCTGATATGCCCTCATGCTTATTGGTTCAACCATGTCTTAGTTCAGCTTTACTATTTTCTGCAATAGTTCCTCAACAACAACAGGTTTAATGATATAGTCCCTGGCACCCTGTCGCAATCCCCAGATCTTATCAGTTTCCTGGCCTTTAGTGGTACAGATAATAATCGGGATATGTTGAGTCATTCTATCTCTTGCAATTATTCGAGTTGCTTGAAATCCGTTTAGCCCGGGCATGACGACATCCATCAAAATAAGATCCGGCATCATTTCCCTGGTTTTTGCCACACCCTCTTCCCCACTGCCAGCAACGCCTATCTGATAGCCATTTCTGGTCAGGATATTAGATAGTATATGTCGTTCTGTTGCCGAATCGTCTACTATCAGAATTTTTCTAATTATCAGCATCTTTAATTCACAAATAACCTAACGGGTTTATTATCAGCCTACCACATAAGCCTTATTTTTTGATTTCACTTATTCAGGCATCTAAACTGGCCGATATGCGATAGCCCGCCATTTTACTGTATTATCAAACGTAAAATTGACCCATTCTCGAGAGCATCATAAATGAAAAATCCGAATATAAATTATTTATTTCTTATTGTCTTATTCAGTCCCGTTCTGATTGGCTGTGTACCGCTCGTCGCAATCGGCGTTGGCGTCGGCGCCAGTACTGGCGCTGTTATATCCGAGGATCGACGTAGCGGCGGCATATTTATAGAAGACGAATCTATTGAGTTAAAGAGTGCCCGACGCATTAATCAACAACTAGGAGATAACGTCCATATTAATATCACCAGTTTTAATCGCATTGTATTGTTAACGGGAGAAGCGCCCAATGAAACAATGAAACAGCAGGTAGAGAAATTAGTTATGAGCATCGAGAATGTACGCAATATTGTCAATGAGATTAGCATTTCCGGTAAAAGCTCATTAGCTTCGCGCAGTAATGATGCTTTGATCACATCCAAGATTAAGGCCCGATTCCTAAGTGCCCAAAAGTTTCAGATTAACCATATTAAAGTAGTCACTGAAAATGGGGCCGTTTATTTACTCGGAAGAGTTCAACGACAGGAAGCCGAAAGTGCCGCAGAAATTGCCAGTTCTACAACAGGTGTACTCAAAGTCGTTAAAGTATTTGAATATTTAAATTAATACCGTATACGATTTAATATCAATCATCGCTTGCTTTCATTATCTTTATTATTTATTAATCTTCAATCAAGATGCTGCCACCCAAACTTCTCTCATCTCTTCAAGCAGTATTTCCTACCGATCGACTGTATACTGATCCAGTTGACTGCTACACATATGCTTATGACAACAGCCGAAAAATCTACCCACCTGACGCGGTTATTTTCCCACTGACCTCCACCGAAATACAAACAGCAATACTGCTTTGTAATCAACATAACATCCCGCTTATTCCACGAGGTCGAGGCACAGGCACAGCCGGGGGAAGTTTACCTGAACTGGGCGGTATCGCATTATCGCTTGAGCGGATGATGAATATCATCACGGTTGATCCGGCCAACCGGGTCATTGTCGCGGAACCGGGCGTAACAAATCAATCTATTCAGGACGCAGCCAAGCCGCATGGTTTTTTCTGGCCACCAGATCCTTCCAGTGCGATGTACTGTAGTCTCGGTGGAAACATTGCCACTTCAGCAGGTGGTCCTCACGCTGTGAAGTATGGCACAACACGTGATCATGTATTAGGATTAAAAGCGGTCACAGGAGCAGGCGATATTATCAAAACGGGCTGTTATACGACTAAAGGTGTAGTCGGTTATGATCTTACTCGTTTGCTCATTGGGTCAGAGGGAACACTTGCGGTCATTACAGAAGCCACTCTCAAATTAACCTCACTGCCTGATGCTATCGCCGGTATTACGGCTCATTATCGTGATATTGCAAGCTGTGCTGCAGCAATAGTTAAAATCATGTCACTATCTCAAATTCCCAGCGCACTTGAATTTATGGATGCCGGTTCGTTAGCACTGATACAAGGACGCTTTCCTAACATGTTACCCGCACATTCCCGTGCCATGCTTATAATCGAGGTTGATGGCTCATCCCATGATATTCCAAATCTCATTGCTACAGTAATGGACGCTTGCCATACGGATGGCTTGCTACAGGCAGAGAACACCCGCGACACCGCTCATCTGTGGAAAACACGCAAGGCTTTATCACCACTGCTTCGCGATATTGCGCCAAAAAAGATAAATGAAGATATCGTTGTGCCCATTAGTTCGCTTCCGGAATTATTGGATGGACTCACTCAACTCAGTGATCGATATCAACTCGCTAATGTTAACTTTGGTCATGCCGGCAACGGCAATATTCACGTCAATTTATTAATTAATCCAGACGATCCGGAGGAAGTAAGCAGAGCCGAAGAATGTTTAAACGAAATTTTTGATCTTACGATAAAACTGAAAGGCACATTATCCGGCGAACACGGAATTGGTAGTGAAAAGCGGGCTTATATCCATAAAGAAATTGACCCTGTTACATTGAATCTAATGAAACAGATTAAGCGGTTATTTGATCCCAATAATATTCTGAATCCTGGAAAATTATTTCCTTGACTTGCTCCCCTCCGTAAACGAAGGGGATCCCCAATTCAACGAATCCAAACCGGACGCACCTAAATGCAAACAGGACTGACAGATTCTTCAAGGGCTGACATCGAGCAGTCCGGCGGCCAAAACATTACGTGTTGTGTTGATATCTCCATCATGGATTGATCCGCATTCTGGACAAGTCCATTCACGCACATTCAAAGGTATCTCGTTTACGGTATAACCCACATCCCGAGTAGCGTTTGTTGCCTGGATACTATCGCTCGATACCCCCATAAGCTCTCGTCCGTAGAAAGAATGGCGGAATGCGGCGATTTATTTACAGCGTCATAATCGCTTGATCGCATTCCACCCAATTATTTAGAAATAAAAATAATGATCAATTAATAACGCAACAAATAGTAATGCTAAATATAAAATCGAAAAGCGAAAGGCTTTTCGTGCCAACTGATCGCTATAATTACGATAAATTTCTATCGCATAGTACATAAAGACAGCATCTAAAATTACAGCGCTGGCTAAATAAATCAGGCCACTCATTTGTGTGATATATGGTAGTACAGTCACAATACACAATATTACGGTGTACAGTAAAACGTGTAACCGTGTAAATTGATCACCGTGTGTAACCGGAAGCATCGGCATACCAATCTCTGCATACTCTTTCTTGCGATAGAGTGCGAGCGCCCAGAAATGAGGCGGAGTCCATGCGAAGATTATCAGAAACAGAAGTAAAGCATCGGCTGTAATCTCGCCTGTAACCGCTGTCCAGCCCAATACAGGAGGCATGGCACCTGATGCACCACCAATGACAATATTCTGAGGTGTTAAGGGTTTTAGAATAATGGTATAAATGATCGCATAGCCGACAAACGTTGCCAGTGTCAGCCACATGGTTAGCGGATTCACCCATTGATGAAGTATAAACAAGCCTGAGCCGCCAACCAAACCTAAAAAAAACAACGTTTCTAGTGTGCTGACTTGTCCCTGTGGTAACGGTCTACCACGTGTACGTGCCATAACCGCATCAAATTTATATTCCACTAAGCAATTCAAGGCAGCTGCTGCACCTGCCACTAAAGCAATCCCTAATGTACCGAATATTAACGCATCTAACGGAACTGCACCCGGAACAGCAAGAAACATACCGATAAATGCCGTAAACACAATCAGTGACACAACCCGTGGTTTCGTCAACCGATAGAATTGCTGTATCCGCGATGCCGTCGTCTGCCATGCTATACTCGTTGCCATTTCACTCATCTCCAATTTTATTACGAATCGAATACTCAATTCATCATGTAATAGAACGTGACTAACTATTCTCTTTTATGCCTTAATCAGGATATTGAAATTTCCCCAATATCCATTTTGTACAATCTTTTGACATCCTCCCCTTCCTAAACGAAGGGGATTCCTAGCGACTTATTAAGCCGTTAAGAGTAGGTTTGTATTGCTACTGCCTACTGGTTCCTGCTTCTTAGACGAAACTAACGTTTCAACTCCACAGGCTAACAAGCGATGTCCTCGCTCAAGTACATTCAAGAACAGCAAAGACCGCATTAAACAGGCTTCGCCTGTGCGCTTATATCTCCGCTCTGAAGAACGAAGTTTTACGCGCCATTTGATAAAATTACAATATAAAAATCCTGACTACTCATTTCCAGCCATATAAAAACTTTGCTAAAAAGCTTCAATGTTCTAGTTGCGATACATGTAGCAGTCGCTTAATATCCTTGCCCATCTTTGTCGGATCGGCACCTTCAGGATAACGCATCATTAAATTTCCCAATGGGTCAATCAGATAAATATATTTTCTTTGTAACTCTCTCGGCGGAATGGCATCAAGCAAATCACTATCTTTTGTGTTAATAAAAAATGTGCCTTCATATTTTTCAGCCAATTCTGTCTCAGGAGAAATATCATCATCGATGAGCCAAAGACGTTCAACACGATGCTTCTCCTTATTCTGAACCAGGCGAACCTGACGCATGTGGTAAAGTTTCGTTTGACAAGCCTCATCACAATTTCCTGAATCCACTGTCATCATTATCCATTTACCACGCAAATCACGCATTCTAAATATCGTATTATCTTTCTGGTTAACACCTGAGCCTGATAATTTATTAACCGCTATCAGTTCTCCATAATTAATACTTCCTGGCCGAAATTCAAAAAAATACAATAGGTATGAAATCACGACAGGCGCGCACATTAACAATATCAATATTAATAACTTACGCCTGTTTGTTTTCTGAACGACTTCGTTTGACATTCAACACCAAAAAAATAACGATTATTGTCCCCGCCAAAGAAAACCATTGGACTGCATAACCTAAATTTCTATCAGATCCTGAGCCCGGTTTTTCCCATTGACGAACTAAACCATCTTCTGACTCATTTTTCTGCAACACCAAAACTGGTTGCAAAACAAGTCCAGTAATTTCTTCGTACCGCTCTAAGTCAAAATTTCCCCATACTACATCTCTTCCAACCGGCTCAGATAGCTTCAGCATTCTTTGTATTGGGGAAACAACAATTCCTGTAACAGCGACTTCTCCCTCCACCACAGGTAGCTCAGGCAACTGGCTTCGATCCGGACCTGTAGCTATCCAGCCTCTATTAATCAATACATGTATGGAGCTATCAACTAATCTAATTGGAGTAAGCACATGATAACCAGCCACCCCTTTAAACGTTTTATTGTCTAGAAAAATTGTATGCTTTGGAACGTATTCGCCACGTACCTCTACCATACGGTATTGAAAATCCTTTAGTTTGACGAGTGTGTCAGGAAGTGTAACTATCGGTTCCTTAGATAGCTGATCCAATTGTTCTTGCCGCATTTTTTTCTCGTCAGCACGAGATAACTGCCAATTCCCAAGCTGAATAAACAAGACAACAAATATCATGGTAACAATAACCGACCATAACTTTGGCTTAATGTTGTATCCCAGTATAGTCATTGTTTTTTACACATAGCATTTACATATTATCTTTCTGTCTATTCACGATAATATCGTGTCAGTGCGAAACAATTGGTTTATTAATTAATGGGGAACACTCAGATCTCATTATTATCCTGTTTACTACGTGCCATCAGAGAATTCCAAGCTTTTATAAAATAACTGTCATAAGTTAGGAACGATATATAAAAGCTGGAATTCACATTTTCAGAATCAGTACTACCGGCTATTTATAGTAAATATACAAATATAAACAGTCCGAGCCAGACAACGTCAACAAAGTGCCAGTACCATGCAACGCCTTCAAATCCAAAATGATTTTCAGGTGTAAAATGCCCCGCAGCTGAACGGAAAAATATTACTATCAGCATGATTGTGCCTAGTGTCACATGGAATCCATGAAAACCCGTCAGCATAAAAAATGAAGATCCGTATGCGCCTGACGTCATTTTAAGATTAAGATCATTATATGCATGCACATACTCATATCCTTGCAAGCATAGAAATAACACACCCAGGAATATGGTTGCCAACAACCACATCTTCAGTGCGCTGCGTCTATTTTCTTTTAACGCCCAATGCGCCAATGTACAAGTCACGCCCGAAGTAAGCAACAATAAGGTGTTGATAGCTGGCAGACCCCATGCACCCATTGGAGTAAATGGATCAGTTTTACCAGGTCCCGATGTAGGCCATCCACCTTCATAAGCAGACCAGATTGGAGCAAGCATTTGACTTTCTTCCGCAAGCCAAGGCACCGACAGCACACGCATATAAAACAGCGCGCCAAAAAATGAAGCAAAAAACATGACCTCAGAAAAAATAAACCAACTCATGCCCCAGCGGAATGATTTATCGACATCGCCGCCATATTTTCCGCTTTCGCTTTCGCGTGCCACCACACCAAACCAACCAAAGAGCATATAAATAAGAATGGCAAAACCAAAGGCTAACAACCCATAGCCAAGCTCCATCTTATTCATAGTTAATGCTGCGCCAAATCCCATAAAAAATATGGCTGTAGATCCAACGATAGGCCATCCCGACGGAGACGGTACGTAATAGTGACCAGATTCCTGACTCATTCTCATCCTCCTACATATGATTTATTCAATTTTTAACTTACAACCAACTTAACCAGAAGCAATACACCCGTCACAAAAAGAGCTCCCCCTATCAGACCACCGATGATCACCTGTGCAGGCCTAAGTGTTTCGGCATCAAATTCAAGATCACTCTTTCTACGTATTCCCATAAACCCCCACATGACTGCTTTAGCTATTTGAAACACCGTTCCAGTTGATTGCCGTTTCTCAGTATATTTATTCAAAACCGTCTCCTTAATTACTATTCATAGCATTACTGCTACCAGGCAGCTCAAAAAAGGTATACGAAATCGTTACTGTATGCATATCAGCCGGCAAACCTGGCTCAATAATAAATTGCACAGGCATTTGTCTGGTTTCATTTGGCTTGAGCGTTTGCTTTGTGAAACAAAAACACTCAAATTTCCTCAGATGTCTCTCTAGCAATTGCGGGCTATAACTGGGTATCGCTTGTCCATTAATCTCTCGATTTGAGGTATTTGTGATTTCATACATCACATCTACCGGCTCACCCGGATGAATACGCATACTGGATTGTAATGGTTTGAACTGCCAAGGAAGACCTCTCACATTGGCATCAAATTCAACCGTTAACCAGCGACTGGTATCCACCTGGGTTTCCTTCCCCGGTATGTCCGCCTGAAGTAAATTATTAATTCCGGTCACTTCACAAAATTTCTCGTAAAATGGTACGAGTGCAAAACCAAACCCGAACATAACCAATGTGAAAACCAACAACTTTTTCAACATAGTGACATTCGCCTTCGATTTACTATTTACCATTGCTTTAAAATAACCACCAAATAAGTTACAACAACCGTTATGAACAGATAGATCGCTGTTCTAACCTTTTTTCGCTTCAGATCTGTATCATCATGTGACATACGCTTTTCTCTTTCTGTCTATTTAACGACAGGGGGAGTCTCAAAACTATGATATGGAGCAGGGGTAGGCAATGCAGTCCACTCCAGCGTTGTTGCGCCATCCCATGGCATTTCCGGGGCTTTTTCTTTACTACGAATACATTTAATCATAACGTAGAGGAAAAGAAGCTGAGTTAAACCAAACCCAAACGCACCAATACTCGAAATCATATTAAAATCAGCAAACTGTATCGCATAATCAGGAATTCTGCGAGGCATGCCCGCCAAACCTAGAAAATGCTGTACAAAGAAGGTTAAGTTAAAGAAGAACATGGATAACCAGAAGTGCCATTTACCCAGTGTTTCATCATACATATGCCCAGTCCATTTAGGTATCCAGTAATAAGCACCGGCAAACAATGCAAACAATGCACCAGACACCAATACATAATGAAAATGTGCAATCACATAATAGGTATCCTGAACCTGGATATCTATAGGAACGATCGCGCAGATCACACCACTGAATCCACCAATTACGAATAGAAAGACAAATCCTATCGAGAACAGCATCGGCGTTTCAAACGTCATAGAACCGCGCCACATGGTAGCTGTCCAGTTAAACACCTTCACACCTGTAGGTACAGCGATCAACATTGTTGCGTACATGAAGAATAACTGTCCTACTGCTGGCATACCTGCCGTAAACATGTGATGCGCCCAAACAAAGCAAGATAATATTGCAATTGATGCCGTCGCGTATACCATTGAAGAATAGCCAAACAATGGTTTACGAGAAAATGTTGGAATAATCTCAGAGACAATACCAAACGCAGGCAGAATCATAATATAGACCTCTGGATGACCAAAAAACCAGAAGACATGTTGAAATAAAACAGGATCCCCGCCGCCGGCAGCATTAAAAAAGCTGGTACCGAAATGACGATCGGTCAACAACATTGTTACCGCTCCAGCCAGAACCGGCATGACCAGAACCAACAGGTACGCAGTAATCAACCATGTCCAAACAAACATCGGCATTTTCATTAATGTCATGCCCGGTGCACGCATATTCAATATGGTTGTAATAATATTAATAGAACCCATAATTGAGGAAGCCCCCAAAATATGAATTGCAAAAATCATCATATCAACACCGAGACCACCTTGAGCAGACAGAGGTGGGTAAAACGTCCAACCACCCGCAGCCGCACCACCAGGCACCAGAAATGAAGTCAGCAACAAAGCAGCAGCTACTGGTAACAGCCAGAAGCTCCAGTTGTTCATCCGGGCAAAGGCCATATCCGGTGCACCAATCATCAGTGGTACTTGCCAGTTTGCAAAGCCAACGAAGGCCGGCATAATGGCACCAAAGACCATTATCAATCCATGTAATGTTGTAAACTGATTAAACAGCTCCGGTTCCAGTATCTGTATACCAGGCTGAAACAATTCAGCCCGAATACCCATTGCCAAAAATCCGCCAATCAAAAACATAGTAAAGCTAAACCACAGATACATCGTACCGATGTCTTTATGGTTGGTTGTTGTTACCCAGCGCATTATGCCACCAGGATGATGGTCATCATGTCCGTGACCATGTACGTCACCATGTACTGCTGCCATATTAATCTCCTTATTACTTATTTCCGAATTCGTTAACGCTTGAAAGCAAGACGCTTATTCCATGCTGCACGCTATGCATAGAGAAAAATCTAACGCCTGACAAGGCTTAAACTTTATTGGCTTCAGTCGCAATTGATTCATCATCCACTGCAGCTGATTTTTTCAATTGTTCACCTACCCATTGAGCATAGTCTTCGGCCTCCATAACCTCTACCACGATCGGCATGAATCCATGATCCTTACCACACAATTCAGCACACTGCCCACGGTAAATACCGGGATTATTAGCTGTAAACCAGCCATCTCGAATAAAACCAGGGATCGCATCCTGCTTAATTCCAAACGCAGGTACCCACCATGCATGAAGCACATCATTCGCTGTAATAATTACCCGTATTTTTTTACCTACAGGTACCACTACATGATTATCCACTTCTAATAAGTAATTTTCGCCTTTAGGCTCCTTGTTTTCTATCTGCGCTTGAGGCGTGGTTAGCTTGCTATAGAAGCTGATTCCCTCACCTTCGCCCTGCAAGTAATCATAACCCCACATCCATTGGTAGCCTGTCGCCTTGATCGTAATATCTGGACTTGAAGTGTCCTTCATAGCAAGAACTGTTTTGGTTGCCGGCCAAGCCATTGCAAGAAGAATGACACAAGGAATCACTGTCCAGATCACCTCAACCGTTGTGCTGTGATGGAAGTTTGCAGCCTTATAACCTAAAGACTTGCGGTGCTTAAGTATGGAATAAAACATCACACCAAATACACCAACAAAAATAATCAAACAAACCCACAATAACACCATATGTTGATCGTATATATCTTGAGCGATAACACTTTGCGGCTCAGGTAAATTATATTTAGACCCGACCGCCATACTCGAGTAAAAAGCGAGAGCGGAAACCCCCGCTAGGGCTACTGCTGATTTACTGCTCATATTTCCCCCACAGTGATTACTAATTTTACCGATTCCGAATACGAACTATACCCATACAAATCTGAACAATTATTATCACTCAATCAGCTTGTGAAACAGTCCATATGTTGAAATCATATCTTATATAAAAATAACCATATCATGATTGACGATAATTACTTCTACTTGGCCGAACTTCCTATATATTTACAACTTATATTTTTTAATTATTGGTAACTTCTATACTCTAATAATTAGAGCCGAAATTTTAGCATGACTCAATCACTCTCACAAGGGAAATTGATGATTTTTATAGCAATATCCCCTGTTTGGAATAGTGGTATTAGCGTGTTTTCGATTTCAAATATACCCCTATCAGCAAAATGGAATGCGATTGCTTACTCACAACAATTTATTTATTGCGGCCAGTCTGATTTAGCGATTAATCACTCTATCAATACACATAAATTTATTATGATTGATTGATGTACAAACAGAATCCGAACCAGCCATAATCAGGCGCATGCGTTCTGGTATCGGGTCATATGGATAAAAGATCTTCAAAGAATTCCTAATATAATGCAGTCACTCATCAAAAGTTTGTTTCCATGGATCAAAATAATTTAATGGATAAGATATTGCAGGCAACAGGCAAACGATTCTCCCCCTCCATTTCACGAATGAAAAAACCACAGATTCCAAAATCTACACAACACGCTAATCTATCTAACAGAAATCCCGCCAAGAGCCCTTTTGCTGAGAGAGACCCTGACGACAATAGCATCCAAAAGGATGCCGCATCTGGCCAGTTATTCCGCTACGATCCGAACCGAAGACAACAGCACAGAAATCGAGCATGATCTTATCTTCTAAGAACATATTTCCAACCTAAATAACCAAGACATTTATTTGATTTTAGATTAAAAATGCAATTGCAACTTTTAAAAAATATAGGTAGTCTAATGCGTTATATTTTTAGGTACAAGGGGGTTTATATGCAATCTAATCTACGATATACATCTGCAACGCAAACAGAGAAGTTTGGCGCTGAACGTAATAAAGTATTACGTAATACTTATTGGATGTTAGGTTTGACCATGATTCCAACCGTTGTTGGTGCGGTCATTGGGACCAATATGAATTTCTCATTTCTCGCTCAATCTCCGATCATCGGATCCTTGGTAATGCTAGCTGTTATGATCGGTTTGATGTTTGCCGTCAGCGCAACACGTAATAGCATTTGGGGTATCGTGTTACTTTTTGCATTCACTTTTGTGGCAGGCTGGTGGCTCGGCCCCATGCTGCAATATGCCTTGCACTTTAAAAATGGCGCACAACTGATAGGCATTGCTGCGGCTGGAACTGGTGTAATTTTCTTTACGCTTGCAACGATTGCGACCGTAACAAAGAAAGATTTTGGTTTTATGCGCAACTTCCTTATGGTAGGACTTGTGCTCATAGTAATTGCATCATTAGCCAATCTGTTCTTTGCTATACCCGCCCTCTCTCTTGCCATCTCAGCAGTTGCTGTATTACTGTTCTCCGGCTTTATTCTGTTTGATGTCAGTCGAATCGTTAATGGCGGAGAAACCAATTACGTCATGGCGACATTGGGTATTTATCTTAGCATCTATAATTTATTCATTAGCTTATTGCAGTTATTGCTTGCATTCTCGGGTGAACGAGATTAAAAATTGATTTAAAAAAGGAGGCTGGCATAGCCTCCTTGCACAACAATTCATATATAAAATAACCGGCGTCTTCATAAGCTGGAATCTCATCTTTCTCAACGTTAGGAATTCACCTGTGTTTTACCCAGGAACCGTTTGCCGTCTGGTACCACCATCCTGGCCTGGCTAGTTTAATCCAGCGCTGACTAAAGGTAGCACGGATATCACTCTCCCATTCGGGATGATTATTAGCACGAGCAATCTCACGATAAAGTGCATTTCTGTCCTGGTTCTCTGCTGCAATCAAGGAATTTACTAACTGCCTTGTTGCTAATGGCACCGCATTAGCGTCATGCATTGCTATCAGTCCATCTCGGGTAAGGCCGACCGCACCACTGCTATAATATGCTGCTAACTGATTATGTCGGTTCTGCATACTCTGTTTAAGACTGGTAATAGCCGGAGTATTAATCTCAATATTTGCGGCCGCGTAACTTAAAACAGGCGGCGCTAAAAATAATATCATCCATACTAACAAACGAAAAATTGGGTTACTCAATGTTGTCACCTCAATAATGTAATAATTTAATCAAGAATTTTAAGGTACGACTTTATCTGTTTCTCGCACAGCCTCCGAGCCTTCCAGTTGCCACACTTCTTCAATAATTCTGTCAGCTGCCTTTTCAGCGGCAGCAGCAGGAAAATAGATATTAATGGTGACACACGCTGACAAAATCAAGCCAATCAATGTCAACAAACTGATACAGAAAAAATTACTCTTCATCTTGTACTCTATTGAATAATGGGTTCATTTCCCTGAGTAACTCGTTTTAAACGGTTAACCAACTCGCGCCAACTTACATCCTGATTATAGCCCATCACAGTAATGGCTGGCACACCACCACCTTTCACGATGACATAACCATCTGATTCAGATTCGATTCCACCCATACGGCAAACATTATTGCGTAATGAACAACGCCATCCTATTTTTGAGTAACCAAACTCTTTAAAAAATCGCAGAAAACTACGCTGAATGATAGCTGTTGCCCTCATTCCACCCAATGCAGAGATATTTTGTATTGCGGCTTGACTGATTCGGCGTGGATAAGTCCCAGGACTACTCAGTAAATTTGCATCGAACTTTGTAGGCCGCCAGCTAGCCAGCTCAAGATTATGCATGTCCATATCAATACGTCCCTGCATGCTTCCAAATGAGAACGTTCGTGTTAATAGGTCAAGATCCAAATTACGCATTTCCAAGTCTACTTTAAGATGTGGAGTAAGACCTAGCGGTTCGAGTAATATTAGATTCTTTGCCACCATGGTTCCGTCGAAAACATTAAATAATAACGTGCCATCAACAGCAATCATTGCCCCGTCATAATTAACCCATGGAATTACTCCCGATAACGTACCGTGCATTTTCTGGATTTGCAGTGCTGCTGTTAGTTTCTCCATCGACACAGGAAAAAGTTCGCCGCTAAATTGCCATTGCCAGCCATGATCCCGATACGAAGCACTGAATTCTTCCAGTTTCAATGCACCATCGAGCACAGGTAAAACAAGTTCCGATAAACTGAAATTCAAATTATTAATTTTTAGCGGGACGTGCACACTACCCAATGGTATACGTAATATTTCGCCACTCAGAATACTGATATCTGCGGTTGTCATACTTTCCCGCTTCCACGGGATATGTGCATTTATTTTTTCAAATGAAAATCGCGCCCGTTTATCTATTACTGAAGCATTCTTAAAATCTAGAATTAATGATTCGCTTTGACCATCACGATAACGCCAATCAAGACCACCGTGGCCCGATACTTCCATCTCTGAAAAGACGGTGTTTTCTAGAAAAGGCTTCAATATCTGATCAAACAAATTTGATAATTCCAGATTGTCTGTGCGCAACTCAAAATCGCCCAGCCTATTGTCAGATCGCACCATGACACCCGAAAAATCAAATTGACCTATATCTTCAAATATAAGCTTTCCTTTGTGTATCTGAACATTTTTTTCATCCACAGTGCCATTCAAGCTTAGACGCTGCCCATTACCTATAAGATAAATTGGCTGCCAGAATATTTCGCCACCTAGCCAGTTAATATCACTTTGCCATTCCCATTGTTTATTTCGAGCAGTGCGTGTCGCTATTACAGTCATTGCCATGCTCACATTCTCACCTGCATGCAACCCGGAGCGATCACTAAAGACAAGCGCGTTTACGGACAAATCTAATAAAATTTTATTTAAACCCTGCCCATTCCCATGTAGCGTCACCGCTCCATTTATTCTTCCCTCACTCAAGGCAGGCAAAATCTCTTTATTCGGAAGCCATCGTGCAATATATTGAGATTGGCCATTAACAATAGTTAATGAGCTGCGCCAGATACGCTCATCCCAACGCATAGAAAACCGCCAATGTTCATTTACGACAGGATTAATATCAATTTCTATCGTGTTTTCTTGCGGAATAAATCGGAAAGCAGTTGATAATGCAACCAAATCGGATAAATATAATTTTCCACGGGTACAATCAATAAGGTGGCTGGTTAGGTGAAACTGATGACAGGAAAGAGTCAAATTATGCCAGGCTTTCCCTTGTATCATTACCTTACCAATACGAACTTCCAGCCGAGATAGTTGTGGACCGGAAAGATGTACTCGAATCATCTTTGCACTCAGTGCAGGACTGTGTACATCATCAAGCGTAAATGTAAGTTCGGGATACGCCGCGTAAACAGAAGAACTGGACAAC
Source organism: uncultured Nitrosomonas sp. (assembly GCA_965369175.1). Classification (GTDB taxonomy): domain Bacteria; phylum Pseudomonadota; class Gammaproteobacteria; order Burkholderiales; family Nitrosomonadaceae; genus Nitrosomonas. The sequence goes on along the minus strand of CBDUPR010000021.1, from coordinate 7,095 downwards.
AATACCATGAGTGCTATGGCAGCAAGCAGATCTCGTATTACCAATCCAGACAAATGCTTGGTCAGCATTATTCCTGCAAGATATTGCATAAAAATCATATGATTTCTATCTCATATGGTTTATTTTATTCAGGCAGGGAAAACTCCTGTAGAAAGATAACGATCACCACGATCACACACTATAAAGACAATCACAGCCTTTTCTACATGAGCGGAAATCTTAAGCGCTGCGGCCAGCGCACCACCAGACGAGATCCCGGCAAAAATTCCTTCTTCGCGCGCCAATCGCCGAGTTAATTCCTCCGCTTCAGCTTGAGACACCAACATAATATTATCCACTCGCTCAGCGTGATATATCTTGGGCAAATAAGCTGGTGACCATTTACGGATACCTGGAATCTGTGCCCCTTCCTCTGGTTGTACACCAACAATCTGAATAGCCGCATTCTGTTCTTTAAAAAACCGGGCACATCCCATAATGGTTCCTGTTGTTCCCATGCTACTTATAAAATGGGTTATCTTTCCTGCGGTATCCCGCCAGATTTCAGGCGCAGTCCCCTCATAATGCGCTAAAGGGTTATCTGAATTTGAGAATTGGTCCAGGATAATTCCCTTTCCTTCATTGCATAAATTCTCGGCAATATCGCGCGCGCGCTCCATACCCCCATCGCTTGGCGTCAGTATAATCTCTGCTCCATATGCTCGCATAGATTGCCGCCGCTCTATACTCAAATTCTCTGGCATAATCAGCGTCATATGATAGCCCATCATTGCCGCTGTCATCGCTAGAGCAATACCCGTATTGCCACTGGTAGCCTCAATGAGTGTATCACCAGGCTTGATAACGCCGCGCTGCTGTGCATGTAAAATCATTGACAGCGCCGGGCGATCCTTTACTGATCCGGCTGGATTGTTCCCTTCAAGCTTGGCAAGAATAATATTACTGGTTTTACCAGGGAGACGTTTGAGTCTCACCAAAGGCGTATTACCTACAAAGTTTTCAATCGTCTTGTACATGGTTTATACAATTCATAACTAGCAGTCTCAGATTATCGCACATGCAATCGGAATCGCAGCACAGCATATGGCAAAATGACCGCAAAATACTACTGCCTCATTTTTCAGATTTCTAATTATTAAAATTTAATATCTCTGAAACATTATTCCAGAGTCATTCCACATAAAGATAGACATAAAGCAGAAATTTGAGATTGGACGTCTCGGCTCATTATCCCTTTCATATTAATTACCCCGATAACATAAAAAAACCCCGGATAAAATCCAGGGTTTTTTTATGTTATCGGAATTAAACGACTGCTTTATATTCTTCTACTGTGCAGCAACATTCTCTTCCGTTTTCGATATCGTATTATCACCAACGGTAATATTTTCTCCAAGCCGCTTGATGATACCAGAACCAATACCACTTACTTTAACCAGATCGCTTTCAGATTCGAACAACCCATTCTTTTCACGATATTCTATAATAGCCTTAGCTTTAGCAGGGCCAATTCCCTGAAGCGTTTCCAGCTCAGATTGGGTAGCCGTATTAATATCAACTGCCGCATAAACAGCACCCGTAAATCCAAATGACAAGAGCATAATCAAAAGTAGTTTCTTCACAATCTCTCCTTTTTTATTTAGCTTTTATAAAAATAATGCCTTTACATATAGTTATAACTGAGAAGTTATATACAAAGACAGAGAGTGATATCGGTACTTTTCAGAATCAATTGAGCTGAATTTAACAAATAGTGTTAGAAAATTTGAAATATCAAATAAGCTAACAGCCGACTAAATGTAACTTGAATCATGCATTACGAAAACGAGTATGTTTAATAAACAGAATAGATAATAAAGGCAATACAAAACCAATGATCGTCACGGTAATCAATAAATTCCCAAGCTGGCTATAATCCGCTGGAACTGTAATCTGACCCGTAACGGGATCTTTTACCTCACGCGTAATGACAAAAAACTGGTTGATATACTTAGTACCCAGCTGCGAGGCTGATAAGGCCAGATTAGTAAATGATGCCATCACTGCAAAAAAGGTCGCTTTCAATTTCTCTGGTGCCGAATTGGCAATCCATGCCAGCATTGGAATCATTGCAATCTGACCCAGTGGTGATTCCAGTGCAGTATCAATCAGCGCAATAAAACGAGCATCTATAATGCCTCCGGTTAATGAAGCAGTCCATTCATGTAAACCAAAATACATACCCACGATCGGCAGAGAAAGTATGGTACCGGCCACGGTAAGAAAGCCGATAATATAAGCAATGGAACGTTCTGCCATAAAACGACGAAAAATAAACATACCGAGCAACGTCAAGGTTGCACCAAGCAATGACAAAATCGCAAGAAATTGCTGATCAAAGCCTAAATCATCAATCATCCACCAGGTCGAACCAGCACCAGGACTCGGTATCGCACGAAATACAAATATGAGCAAGGCGGTTCCAACCAATACATCACGTGCATCAGAATCCAGCTCTCCGGTAAGTTGCCACATCAGAAACAACACAATAGTCATGGATATCAGAAATATAATTTCCTCTCCTCCCGCTATACGGCTTAGGCCAATACCCAATGACAGGATTGTAAAAGCCAATCCACCACCTAGAATCCACCAGTTCACCGATGGTGCATCGATATGCAATCCCAGCAATGCTAACGCTTCCTCACGACTATGCCCTTGTGTAATAAAATGCTTCATATCGCGCCGGTGTAAATAAGCAGCAAAAACAACTCCTAAAATTGAAACCAGCGGAATAATCAAAGCCAATTCATAAACCAGCAAATAAACAGCAGCCTTTTCAGCTTCTGGCAACATCCCTGCATCGCGTAGTAAGAAAACATTGGCTACCGAAACCAGAATACCACCGCTAATGATAGCAACACGTCCCAGTGTCTGCATCGTGACGTGCATTAATTTACGTTTATCCGCACTCAGTTTTTGACCGCTTGCATCAACTCGTGGCACTGCTTCGACAGTCATAGCATCTGCAACAACATCCTGAAGCACATAACCAATGGGTGCCAGCAATGCCGCTGTCACATACCAGGTTTCTACAGATGCAACACCCAGCATTGCATCTGTATAGCCAAGCAACCCAATCATGATTAATAAGCTTAACGCGATCAACCCTGCGCCTGCATATACAAGCAAGCTTTTCCATCGCCATACCAGATCCACCAGGTGGCCCAGCGGCATTTTTAAAGCCCATGGCAGCATCATCCAGAATCCGAGTGCTGCTAAAAATTCTGCCGAAAGGCCCAATCTTTCCTTGACGTAAAAAGTACCGACAATGCTCGTCAAGCCAGAAATGCCTGCGGCAGCATAAACCATAAGGGGCGGCAAGTAAGAAAGCCGCATTTCACGTCCTAGCGCAAGAATATTGACACTAAACCAGCGACCAAGGATAGAAGGAAGTCCAGCAGATGAAGGCATAATGGTCATAAGCGTAATTTCTATTAATTGTCTATCTGAGCGTGCGTAAATATCTTAAAAAGAATTCAGATAAAGCAGAGCAGAGCAGACAAGTGTATCCAGGAACAGCGACATCTATTTCCTGATACACCATACTGTTACATATCGGAGCCTTCGAAATGGAATCGATTTATTATAACGGTGATTATAACTGCTTGGGGCGCTTACCCACCTTCACTTGAATGGGCGTTTCCTTCTTATTCCGTATAATCGTGAGTGAAATAGTCTCGCCGGGTAAAAGTGCCGCAACTAAATTTAACAAATCAGCAGAATTCTTCACCGCTTTATCTTCCACAGCGATAAGAATATCCCCGGGCTTAACTCCTGCCTGATCTGCAGGGCCATCCTTAAGCACCCCTGCTATCAAAGCGCCCGTAGGATTTGCCAACTTGAAAGATTCAGCTAACTCTTGTGTCATATCCTGCATACTGACACCCAGCCAACCACGCGTTACACTGCCCGATTGAATAATCTGCTCCATTATTTGTTGAGCGATGTGCACAGGGATGGCAAACCCAATTCCCAGAGATCCCCCCGTGCGAGAATAAATAGCCGTATTAATACCAATCAGGTTACCCGATGTATCAGTCAGTGCTCCTCCAGAATTACCAGGATTAATCGCAGCATCGGTTTGAATAAAATTTTCAAAAGTACTGATTCCCACCTGAGATCGCCCCAACGCACCGATAATTCCCATCGTCACCGTTTGCCCCACACCAAAAGGATTGCCCACCGCGAGTACAATATCACCAACTTTGGCTTGATCAGACTGACCAAAGGTTATCGCCGGCAAATCCTTCAAGTTTATTTTTAGCACAGCAACATCCGTTTCGGGATCTGAACCGATAACTCGGGCGCGGGCTTTTCTACCATCTAACAGTGCAATTTCAACTTCATCTGCAGCTTCTACCACGTGGTGATTTGTGAGGATGTAGCCTTCTGGGCTGACAATAACTCCAGAACCCAGACTGGTTGATCGTTTTGGTCTCGACTCAAAACGATCCCCAAAAAATCGCTGAAACATGGGATCATTCAATAATGGATGGGAAGACTCCGTCACCTCTTTGCTGGTGAAAATATTCACCACGGATGGCATGGCCATCTTTGCAGCATCATAAAAGCTATCGGGTCGCAAGGGGCTCGTAGCAGGAACCGCTTCTTTAATAGTGACTAATGTTCCCCGAGGACTCCACGGTAACAATTCCGGACGCAATGTAGAAACGACAAAAAATATAGCTAAAAGTATCGTTACGGTTTGTGCAAAAATTATCCAGAGTCTGCGCATATTAAAAAGTAGTACTAAAGATTAAAATAACCACTATCGTGTTATATAGTGTAATAACTGGGAGACACATTCATGCATCGAAATGAACTTGAGAATTACCTGAATCAGTTACTAGAGATTTCCCGTTTCCGTGATTATTCCCCAAATGGGCTGCAAGTGGAAGGGCGCGACAAAATTCATAAAATAATTAGTGGTGTCACAGCCTCACTTGATCTCCTGCAAGCCGCTGTAGCAGCCAATGCTGACGCCATACTCGTTCATCATGGTTATTTCTGGCGTGGAGAAGTCGAGCGACTGGTCGGCATAAAACATCATCGCATTGCTCTGCTAATGGCACACAATCTAAATCTGTTTGCTTATCATTTGCCTCTGGATGCCCATCCAGAGCTAGGCAATAACACACAACTGGCTCACAAATTAGGTCTGATTGAGACAGCTCGTTTTGGTGAACAGGATATCGCTGTACAAGGAAAATTAACGCAACCCTCGACACTACGAGAATTAGGGGAAAATATATCCCGGACTCTACTGCGTGATCCCATGATCATCGGTGATCAGGACAAACCGGTTCAACACATTGCCTGGTGTACCGGTGCCGCTCAAAGCTACTTCGAAGAAGCAGCTCAACGCGGAATAGAGGTGTTTATTACCGGTGAAATCTCTGAGCAGACAGTACATATCGCACGAGAATCAGGCGTAGCATTTATCTCGGCCGGACATCACGCTACTGAACGTTATGGAGTACAAGCACTCGGAGAACACATTGCCCAGAAATTTGATATCCATCATCAATTCATTGATATCGAAAACCCGGTATAATCAAACAACTGAATACAATTTACCCATCGCTCAGACAGTTAAGCCATACTCTATTATTTAATATAGATCGATAAAAAACAGCCATCAGTCTTTCTTGTCATCATCATCCTTTTTTTTACCCGAAAACATAGTCCACCACATAATAAAAATAAATAACCCCAAGGCTAAAACTGCTTCAATTGCGATTACCCACATATTCTAAGATCGTTATATAGTTAATAAATTCTAGGATATTACTCTAGCTAAAATTTGATGAAAAACCAATTTAGTTTTCCTGTGATGTTTTTACTCACATTACTCAATGCCTGCTCTACCGATACCGTTACACCCACTGTCATGCCAGATAAGTCACCCGCATCTGTCATTTCACCATCGACCGGATCACCAACGGTATCGACCCTTAAAGCAACAACATGGTCTGCGCTGACAGGTTGGGAGAAAGATGATTTCTTACCCGCATGGCCAGCATTTTTGCAAAGCTGTGTTGCTTTAAACAAACAAATATTGTGGAAAAAAGCCTGTACAACCGCGGTTTCAATGAAACAACCAAACAGCACAATGGTGAGACGTTTCTTTGAAACACACTTTGTTCCACACCAGGTTATTAATGCAGATGGCAGTGATGATGGGCTGGTCACTGGTTACTATGAGCCTTTATTGCAAGGCAGTCGTAAACCATCTGCGCGCTATCGTTACCCGCTCTATGCTACACCAGATAGCCTCCTGATTGTTGAATTAGGGGAAATATATCCTGAACTCAAAGGTTTAAAGCTACGCGGACGATTACAAGAACGTAAAATAGTCCCTTACTACAGTCGTGCCGAAATTATGAATAATCCTGAAAAATTACAGGGCCATGAACTGCTGTGGGTAGATGATGAGATCGAACTGTTTTTCCTTCAAATACAAGGATCTGGTCGTATCGCACTGGAGAATGGTGAAACCCTTAAAATTGGATATGCCGAGCAAAATGGCCATCCTTACAATTCTATTGGAAAATTACTGGTTCAACGAGGCGAATTACCCTTGGAAAAAGCTTCCATGCAAGGCATCAAACAGTGGGGACAACAAAATCCGGACAAACTGGCCGAATTACTGCAACAAAACCCACGTTTTGTATTCTTTCGTGAGCTACCCGCCGATCTATCGGGCCCACTGGGCGCATTGGGCGTGCCATTGACAGCCGGCAGAAGCCTCGCTATCGATCCACGCGCCGTACCTCAAGGCGCCCCCACATTTCTTGCCACAACCTGGCCAAATTCTAATAAGCAATTACATCGCTTAATGATGGCACAGGATACCGGTAGCGCGATCAAGGGTGGAGTACGCGCCGATTTTTTCTGGGGTTTCGGCTCAGAAGCCGGAAAACAGGCAGGAAAAATGAAACAAAAAGGCAAAATGTGGGTACTCATGCCACAGGGGTACACGCCGCCAAAACTGGTTCAACATTGACATCCTCCCCTTCCTAAACGAAGGGGATTCCTAGCGACTTATTAAGC
>CBDUPR010000020.1:0-43207 GCA_965369175.1 uncultured Nitrosomonas sp. | reverse complement strand
CGAGTATATAGGTGTTCGTATTTGACTGTACGCCATAATCGTTCAACAAAAATATGGTCATAGTAGCAGCCCTCGCCATCCATGCTGATAACTTAAAATACCATTGTGCATGGTTGAAACCGGCGTCAGCAAGGGGTTATCTCAAGCTGTTTCTTTATGTGAAAAAATGAACCTTCTCTGCACATAACAAGCCAGGAAGAACAACAATATATCCACGATGATCTTAATCCATAAAAGATTACTGTCGACGATCTTATATACCAGGCTAACGCTTGCACCGGAAATGGTAGCAATGACTAAGACAAGTAGACTGTAGCCGGCAATTTCTTTTCTTAAGCTTTGAAGACCTGTAATCTTAAAGACTGTATATTTATTCATGGCAAAGTTAAAAATTGCCGAAATGCTACGCGCAAGATAAGTGCTATACAAAATTGAATTGGTAAACTGCATTGCAATAAAAAATATCACAATATCAAGCACAAATGACGCAAGAGAAATAAATAAATAACGCAGAAAAACAAAATAGATACGACATGAGTCGATTAAGGGACGAAAGTGAGATTCAATATTATTATCAATATAAACAGTAGTAATGGTTCTTTCGATGATGTCGACGCCTTGTTCTTGAAATACAAGTAGGGTTTCAAACTCGTATTCATAACGGCTTGATTGGATTTCAATAAGCTTTTGAAGTAATTTTACAGGATAAGACCGTAATCCGGTTTGGGTATCTTTTAGCCATAATCCTTTAGTGACGCCCAAGACAACTCTAGTGATTTGGTTACCAAGCTTGCTTCTTAAAGGTACATCTTCACCAAATTTCCGTACACCTAAAACTAAGCTATCAGGGTGATCCAATCCTGTGCTTGCAATAAGTTCTACGTCTTGCGCCAAATGTTGGCCATCTGCATCTACAGTTACGACCAGGCTAGTAGCAGCCTCTTCAAGATAATATCTAAAACCTGTCTTAAGTGCCTCTCCTTTTCCGAGATTCCGGGTATGAGTAAGCACAATAACCTCGGGATTTTGAGCTATTTCCGAAAAAATTACCTGGCTAGTCTCTGCATCTGATCCATCATTGACAATAACAATTCGTGAAAATCCTTGATCAATATGATCACTTACTATGTCCTTTAATTTTTGATTAGGATTGTAGGCAGGGATTAAAATACCGACGCCTTGTAGTTTTTTATGATTCATAGTGATTGTTTGCAGCGCTGAAACAACTCGGCATCTTGTCTCACTAGATAGACCACATATCCTTTATCGTTGATAGGTGATGCGACTATTTCAAAAAGATATGCACAGTCATGTTCTACCATTTGTTTTAGAATCTCAGATGCAGGGCCAAATGCATATTTTGGTGAAGTATCAAATAAATATTTAATTTTATATTGCTCGATTTCCGTAAGTAACGTCGTTCTTGTATATGGTAATTCTTGAGTATAAATGGGGCGGAATGTGGGCTGATAACCATAAAACAATCCATAAGTATAATTACTTGCAAACCAGAGTTGCTTTTCTTCCGGGTTATGCAGAATATCCATAAATAGTTTGGGTGCATCGGCGCCATAATATTTTGCTATCGCAGTTTCAGCGCCATGATTAGGATTGAATAACCCATGATAATATTTGCTCATATTTTTATTTGCGGAAATCATCGCAATACTTACCGTAAGTAAAACGAATAACATCACGAACCATTCAATACGAATCAGTTTTAAAGTTTTCCTTTCAAAGAAATCACTAATGCGTTGGATAAATATTGATGAAAATAAAGATTCGCTACAAACAATGAGCATCATCAGCATGATGACGTGTAGACCAAGACGATAGTTATAAGCACCAAATAAAACCCAGAGCAGTATATAAGGGACTACAACAAAAAAAACTAATAACAGATAAATACCTTGCTGTCTGTGCTTGAAAGCGATCAAGAAGGTCAGTATGAGTAATAATAAAACAAGCGGCTTTTTGATGAAGAAACGCTCAAACCCATACAACAACTGTTCTAATATTTCACGATTACCTTGAGAAGGCAGAATTACCCCCTGGTTCTGATGAAACTCCGGAGCAATAAAAACCAACCAGAACGCAGTAACCAAAAACGATATCGCTCCTAATACCCAAGCTGACTTTTCAAAACGACCTTTAAAGATGTAATAACTGATAAATAGCGGCAATAACAAACCCGCCCAAAGTAAACCTGGTTGTTTGGTATAAGCTGCAACTAGAGCACAGATAGTCGATAAAACCAATAAGCGTATATCGTAGGTTCTATAACACTGGATAAAAAAATAAACCGACAATACGAAGGCAGTTGCCATCAAAGGATCCGCCAAACCTTCGTTCAACACACCTTTCAAACCTTGGGCTAATACCATGACTAGAAATAAGAGGCTTGCTCCCACAAGACGAGCAGCACTTAATGAATGTCCGGCAAAAACAATTGCAAGAAATAATATGCCAGGTAACATGCCAAGCATAACGCGAATTGGTAGATGATATTCAATACCACCAAGCAGTGCGTAGCTATAAGCAATGATGACAGAAAACAGCTGCGGATAATATGCCGCAGTATAGTTCAAATCAATAGGCTGCCCCTGGTAATGCTGAATCGCCCACATATTCCAACTATAGATTTCATCATTTGTATCAAACGCTGTTGTGCCAAGATCAGCTGCAAAAATAATCCATATAAGCAAGCCAAATAGATAAGCATAAAAGGCATATTGATTCCAGTTTCCTTGAAGAACAAGCCTTAAACTATAGACCCGAATCACTGCTACCACTACGAACAAACACGACAAACTCATCACTACGGAATAATTAAAATAGCCGAATTGTGAAAGGAAGTACTGGATAACACCAATGATCAGAACACTGAGAATAGGAATTGAGAACGCTGTTTTTGTCTTAGCAATAAGACTTGGCCAGATACTCAAAGCCGGAGCCACAAACATCAATAAAAATATCTCGATTGATTGTAATAAATACATATTCTATATTTGTTAAGGGTGAGCTCGAATCAGTGTATGTTAAATGTAGAAAAGTAAGCAGCTACTCAGATTATTTATAAAAACAGTTTTTAATCAGGGCCATGATTGAATATTTCTCCTGCACTATTTGGTGTTGTTAAGGACACAAAAAAGATGTCCGGTCTTGCGATACAACATCCATGCTGCTCCTTCTCTATATTTTCAGTTGTTGTTTACATTAATCAAAATGGCGACCGAGGTATGATCATTGCTGGTATATGACAGCAGAGGAAAAAGCGGTGTAACCCGTTGATAAAGATCCGGGCAGGTCAACCAATAAAAAGGAAAACGCCGCATGACAAATAGTAATATTTTTAAACGGAACAAACCAGAGAAAAATGATCTACTCCGGGAAGTACTTCGAGAAGGTGCGCGTAAAATGCTGGCTTTCTACGATTATCCCGCAGAAAACTGGTAATATATCAGAGTTATCAGTCCGATTGAGTCAGTTTTTGCAACCGTTAGGCTGAGAACAGCTAAAACAAAAAACGGTGGAAGTCGAACAACAACGCTGGCTATGGCATTCAAATTTATGAAAACGGCGCAGAAGAAATGGTTTCGATTGAGACGCTACAAATTGTTAGCCGATGTCGTTTTTGGCGTTAAATTCGTTAACGACATTAAACAAAATAGAGATCAAGAACAAGTAGCCGCTTGATCTTCCATACATCAGGTTTGACTATAACTCTCACACCACCTGAATATTTCTAAATACATGACCGTTGGCCGAGGCTGGTTAGACCAGATCAAGGCAAGGAATCCTGATATGAATGACCTAGCTTTGCTGGAATTTACAAAAACCAATACAGAATTATTAAAAAACATTATATAGCGTGTAATTACAATGATTCGATTTATTATCACAACCACATTTTTTTTGGTTATTGGTCTTTTAGGCTACAACTATATTTTTGGTACTGCAGAGGAAAAGGAGCAAGCACAAGAAATTTTCAGTAAAGGTGCTGAAGTTGTAGGCGCTGGTGCCGGTCTTTTAAAATCGGAATATCAGAAATATGGAGATGGTAAGTATGATGGGGCACTAGATAACATTAGTAATGTCTTAAGCAAACTCAAAGAGGATGGGGGTGAGTTACTTGGGGAGATTAATAGTTGGGAAGAAAGAAAAGATAATTGGGATCAAAAGAAAATTGATCTGCAAGAACGTTTAGATGCCGACTTGGATTCCATTAATAAAGAAAAGCTTAAAAAAGCCTTTGCTGCACTAGAAGACGAAAGGAAAATATTGGAGAACGAGGGAAAACAACTAAAAGAGAAAGCGGAGTAATAAGGGTACTGCGTATATGCACAACACCCTTACTAATTGCCGCTCGAACCAGGACTCGTGAATAGGGAAGTCCCATCAAAAGGGTTCCCTTTTAAAAAAATGTCATGCCTTGCGATGAAACATCCATGCCGTTCCTTCTCTATATATTCAATTGTTACTTACATTAGTGCAAGACACGACCCTTATGTGCAAACTTATGGAAACGACACAGAAGAAATGGTTTCGATTAAGAGGCTACAAATTGTTAGCAGATGTCGTTTTCGGCGTTAAATTCGTTAATGGCATTAAACAAAATGAAGATCAAAAACAGGTGGCCGCTTGATCCTCCATATACCGGATTTGACTATAGCTCTATCATGAGCAATCAAAAGTCAAAAAATTTCCGGAGAATTTTGCAAACTCTCGCCGCAATTTGCATCGCCCTATGTTTACCTGCACCAGTCTTTTCACAAAACGACATCGGCATTGAATTCAAAGACGAAAATAAAATCGTCAAGGCTCTGACTCGCGGCGAGATTATAACTATTGTTCCAGCAGTGACGATCACAATTTTCGAAATTCACGAGAAAAAAGAGCGCACTTACAAGGCTTATTCTGCACGAGCACTTTTTGACAAAATATTTGGCAAAAAGTGGAAAACAACAGAAGAAATCGTATTCATTTCCATGGACGGATATCAAGCAAGCATTCCGGTAGCAAAATTTCTCTCCTATGACGCCTATTTCGCCTTTGCACACGACGACGACTCGTCATTTACGATGACCAACATACTACAAAATAATGAGATAGTACAACTTGGGCCACTCTACTTAATCTGGGACAACATCAAATCAAAAGTATTGCTTGAAAATGGCGCGTCTGACATGCCTTACCAAGTGAAAAGTATCGAACTCACAACATTTGCAACCCGCTTTCCAAACCTTTTCCCGCCGACCAAGGCATCCGAAGAAGCACGGCATGGCTTCTTGCATTTTCGTAAATATTGCTTGGCATGCCACATGATCAATGGTGAAGGCGGTGGCAAGGCATTTGAACTCAATTATCCGACGAGTGTGGTCGAATACATCAAACCTGAATATTTGATACGTTGGATAGAGAATCCATCAAGTATCCGATACAACACGCTAATGCCAGGACTTGCACAAGAAATCCCCAATAGAGCGAAAGTCACAAAAGAAATCATCGCCTATCTCAAGGCAATGAGCACAATAAAACGTAGCCCGAGCGTCAATATATCCGCTGAGCACCAGCCTGACGCTATCGAATGAGCCAAGCGATCTTCGGATAGAACGTCAGCATCCAGCGCCACCATCTATCTCTACCAATTCTTTTTCCTCAGTACTTCAATAAATTCAGATGGCAACGGTAGCAACTCGTCAATCCGACTTTAGGCCAGGTGGGTAATTTTATGATTGAATATTACATGCGTTTCTTGCTCATAATTATGTCTCTCCACTTGTCTCATATCAGAGCTTAGCAACTTGTCTAGTTTTGCGGTATCACTTCACAACAAAATGGCCAACCCAGATATCCTGTTCCTCTGTCCGTAAAACACTAACTTGATTTGTTCAACACGACTGGTTATGGCCGAGTGTGATTCATATTCTTCAAGCAATGACTGATCCATCGACTGGTCAGTTTTTCCTGCACACTGTTCTGACGCAAACGAGACGATAGACCAGAGAAATCAACCTGATCCAGCGGTTGATCCTGATTAAAACAGGAGAATACATAGGTCACCTCTCCCGTTTTCGGATCTTGATGTGGTTGCAGGCATTGTGCGCAGATTTCTTTCATCATGCATTGCATGGGAGAGTTAATCGAGCCAATGGCAAAGTGGTCTGCTTTCAGGTACGATTTCAGCTGGCTGTGACGGGCGGCACCAACGGCCGCCATCATGCGATCAGAGCCAATCGCGATAATACGATCCGCTTCTGATAACAAAATAGACTGGGCACCCAATGCGCCGCTGCCATAAGCAATCATGGCTTCCACAATATTACCCACGAAACGCTTATCGCCAGGCCGGGTCGGCTCAAAGCCCGGAGATTCATCACAGCACCACACCACTGTATCGGCCGCAGCTTCAATTTCAGCCACTTTATAACGGTCAATCCGTTTTTTATAGCCGGCAAAATACAATACTTTTGATCCCGCCGCACGGGCAGCTGCGCCAATAGAAAACAACACTGCATTACCTAAGCCACCGCCAACCAGTATCACCGTTTCACCCGCCAAAATCTCGGTAGGCGTACCCGTTGGTCCCATCAGCACGACCGGGTCACCGGGTGACAGCATGGTACATAAATCAGCAGACCCACCCATTTCTAAAGCGATCAACGATATTAATCCACGAGAAATATCAACTGACGCGCCCGTAAGCGCAATGCCTTCCATCGCCAGTCTGGTTCCACTGGCCATCATCGCAAGAGTGGCGTAATTCTGGAAACGATAAAACTGGCCCGGGCGGAAACGCGCCGCTGCCATCGGCGCATGCACGACCACTTCAATAATATTGGGCGCCAGCCTTTCTACCTTTTGTACGGTGGGGCGCAATTGCTGATTCATGTCTGCAAAAAACTGCGCAGTGGACAAATCGGAGGCCGGTGCCACGCAACCCAGTACCCGGCTGACCACCGGATAGCCTTGCTTGGCGCTGGACATGGCTTTAACCACATTACCCGAATAAGAGGGATGCAGGTCACCAAAGAAACTGATAAAACGTCCATCCTGGCCATTTTTGTAACGACTCAGCAACACCATTGCTGTTTCTGGCTTCGGATTTCCGTGTGGCGGGTCAACCAGGTTGCCTTCTTCATCACAAGCCGCAAAATAACGGCCATTCAGTTGAAATGTGACGGCATCTTCTCTTGCAAGCACGGTGTTTGGCTGCGTACCGGCGGCAACGAGTAATGCCCGCGCACGCAATTCAGTTTCACCTGTTTTCTGCCATTGCCCTGTTTCATCTAATTTTTGTACCGCAAACTGTACCGATCTGACGTGTTCCCACTGGTCAATATGCACCTGCGTTGGCGTTAGGCCTTCTGCAAACCAGATGCCTTCTTCCAGGGCTTTTTCTACTTCTTCGTGATTGAGCGTATAAGAAGGGCTGTCGACCAATCGCTTCCGATAAGCAATGGTGGCCCCTCCCCAGGATTGCAGCAATGCCAGTATGCGGGGTGCGCGGGCTTCCTGTTCGGCCGCTCTGCGCTCAGCACGAATGGCGCGTGCATGGCTGAGAAACTCGTCCGCGATTTCCTGTTCTTCTGCATTCCATGTATTCCGAATCGTGGCCTCACCCTGGACTGCCGCCAATATTTCATAACGCTGAAGAAATTTATCTACCTGCCCCGGATAATAAGCCAATGCTTCGGTTGCTGTATCAATCGCTGTCAGACCACCGCCAATGACAACCACAGGTAGGCGTAACTGCATATTGGCAATAGAATCACGCTGCGCTGCTCCCGTTAACTGCAATGCCATCAGAAAATCAGATGCCGCGCGTACGCCGCGAGCCAACCCATTGGGCAAATGCAAAACAGTGGGACGGCCTGCCCCCGCCGCCAGAGCGATGTGGTCAAATCCCATAGCAAAAGCATCATCCACGGCCAATGTACCGCCAAACCGAACACCTCCAAAAAGCGCGAATTCCGGGCGTCGTTCCAGCAATAACCGGATCAGTTTCAGGAAGTTTTTATTCCATCGCACCGTGATGCCGTATTCAGCCACACCACCAAAACCATTTGGAATCCGCTCATCCAGCTTCTCTTCCAGCCCACTCGCATCCCGAATGGCCTTAAATGGCACACGTTCGCCCAGCTGATTCACACCCGTCATATCCGCTGCCAATGGTTCAATTTTTAACCCATCGACTCCCACCACCGTATGGCCTTCATTCATTAAATGATGTGCCAGCGTGTATCCTGCCGGCCCCATCCCGACAACCAGCACCTTGCGGCCCGTTGCCGGTTTCGGTACAGGTCGGTGCAAATTCAGCGGATTCCAGCGGGTCAGTAAACTGTAAATCTCAAAACCCCAGGGTAATGCCAATACATCCTTGAGCGTGCGTGTTTCTGCCTGGGGAATATCCACAGGCTCTTGCTTTTGATAGATACACGACTTCATGCAGTCATTGCAGATACGATGACCGGTTCCGGCACACATGGGGTTATCCAGTACAATCATCGCCAGACTGCCAACAGCCACACCTTCCGATTTAAGCTTGTGGAATTCGGAGATGCGTTCCTCTAGCGGGCAACCGGCAAGCAACGCACCCAATTCGCTTTTCTTGAACCCAGGCGGGGCATCCGGTGACTTTGATTTTTCCAATAGCCCTTTTGAACAGGAGTCCTTTCCTTGCTCATGACACCAGATACAATAATTTGCCTCATCCAGCGCACCTGCCAGATCCGTTCCCGGATCGGTCAGTGTAAAGCCCTCACGTTGCCGCAGATGCCCAAGCCGATGAACAGGATATCCTGCCGAATGATCCGTATCCAATGATAATAGATGCTGAAAATCCAGCTTGGCCGGAATCTTGAATAAAATCCCGTCCTGGCTATGTTGCTGGCCCGCCTGAGTTCTTAATGCCCAGGCCGCATAATACAGCGCCATCTGCAAACGCGCCTCATTCTCCGCCTCATTTTCCAGCCACTCAGTAACTTTGGTGGCAAAAACCAACTCGGAAAAAGGTACACCAAATTCATCTACCAGTGCCTGCTCTAATGCAATACCATCTATTTCCAGTAAAGTGGCCTCGCTGACCTTGCTCTTTGCTCGACGCTGTACGAATTGTCGTTTACAGAAATAAAGCGGTGCCAGCTCATGGTGCCTTGCGGCCAGCGCCTGAACTTCAGCTTCAATATCAAATAGCCTGGCAACAAAATCTTCCAGCCAGGGCGCCACTTCAATTAATAGCGCAGACTCATCTTTACCCTGCAAGCTATCTGGATGGGCGCGTGCATGACACAATTGGGTATATAAAGCCGCATTACCCTCCTCAAGAAAATCGAGAAATGCCTGATCAAGCTTCACCAAGCCATCACGGCAATACAGGTCAGCAATAGTCAAACCAAACTTAAGAATCAGTGAAACTGTTTCGGTTTCTGGCGTCGAGCAAGACGTTAAGTCCAAATTTGTCATAATCAATAAATAATATTTTATAAATCCAACAGGCAGATTATTAGAAATGAGGCCGTTTTATTCTGAATCGACTCTCAGCAGTCCTGATTGATACGCGACGACAGGATCGCATTCATTGGACGAGTGTATATTCGGCACCAGATTCACAGGCAAACAAGGC
The DNA here is from genome assembly GCA_965369175.1 of uncultured Nitrosomonas sp. GTDB lineage: Bacteria > Pseudomonadota > Gammaproteobacteria > Burkholderiales > Nitrosomonadaceae > Nitrosomonas. Next base: position 33,582 of record CBDUPR010000020.1, on the reverse strand, counting down.
GGCATATTCGCATCTCAGATTCGCCATTCAGCTAAGGACGCACCAGACGCATAATTAATCATTCAGCCTTACGCTTCCGCTTCCGCTTCCGCTTCCGCTTCCGCTAGCGAAATCATGCCCGCAGCAACCGTATTATTGCTGGCTTCATCAATCATGATAAAGCTGCCGGTAGCGTGATTATGTGCATAGTCATCACACATGAGCGGCTGCTGTACCTTAAACCCTACCCGAGCAATATCGTTCATTTTGAGCGTATCGACTACCTCCTGATCCAGCGTATTGACATCAACTCGATAATCAATTCGATTAATGACGGCTTTAGCCATCCGCGTCGTATGTTTAATTAGATACTTACGCTTGAGATCCAGTGGCTGATCTGAGAGCCAGCACAGCATCGCATCGAATTCTTTGGTAACCCGCGGCAGCTTATCTGTCTTTGCCACGAGATCTCCTCGGGAAATATCCAGATGATCTTCTGTCGTCAGGGTGACTGATCGTGGCGCAACCGCATGATCAATAAAACCCTCATACGTTACAATTTCCTTAATGCGTGATGTCAGGCCAGATGGCAGTATGGTTACAGCATCGCCGGTTCGTATCGAGCCGGATTCAATACGCCCCATGTAACCCCGAAAGTCATGTAACTCTTTGGTCTGTGGTCGACATACCCACTGTACCGGGAAGCGAAAATCATCCAGGTTAATATCGTGATCAATGGAAACATTTTCCAGTAAGTCCAGCAATGTTCTGTTGCTATACCATGAAAGTTTGTCACCCCGTTCGACTACCATATCCCCGTGCAATGCTGACATGGGGATGTATTCGATATTGTGCAGATTGAGTCTCTTCGCAAAAGCAGCAAAATCCTTACAGATGCGATCGAATACCTCTTGAGAATAGTCGACCAGATCCATCTTATTGACTGCTACAACCAAATGTGGAATGCCTACCAGACTGGCCAAATAAGCATGACGGCGCGACTGGGTTAAGACACCTTTACGCGCGTCAATTAAGATAATCGCCAGATTCGCCGTTGAAGCGCCCGTAACCATATTACGTGTATATTGTTCATGACCAGGCGTATCCGCAATAATAAATTTACGCTTGGGTGTAGCAAAATAACGATAAGCCACATCAATTGTAATCCCTTGCTCGCGCTCGGCTTGCAACCCATCTGTGAGCAGGGATAAGTCCACACCTTCCATGCCACGCTTACGTGTCGTATTCGTGATAGAGCTTAATTGATCCTCGAAAATAGATTTTGAGTCATGCAGCAAACGCCCAATTAAAGTGCTCTTACCATCATCTACGCTACCCGCGGTAATAAAACGCAACAGCTCAGTTTGATCTAACGAAATATTTTCAATTGCCGACATTTAAAAACCTTTTGGAAATTCGTATCACCGCAAAAATATAAAAACAAGCTTACCGGATAAACAAAGAAAGTAGCTGAACTGACTGAATACGGTGTTTTTTCAATCAGTGTTGTCTTGACAAGCAGGCTGATGCTAGAAATAACCTTCCTTCTTGCGTAACTCCATGGAAGCATCCGACGTTTGATCATCCATGCGCGTTGCGCCACGTTCGGTGATACGAGTCATGGCGGTTTCAGCAATAATTTCTTCGATATTGGTCGCTGTTGACTCTACTGGACAAGTACAACTCATATCGCCCACTGTACGGAAACGTACCATGGTTTCTTCTACACGTTCGCCTTCCCCGGGTTGCACCAAATGACACACTGGCAACAGGCTCGCACCACGTCGAATTACTGTTCGCAAATGCGCAAAGTAGATATGAGGCACCTCGAGCTTTTCACGGGCAATATATTCCCAGACATCCAGCTCGGTCCAGTTACTAATGGGAAAAACACGAATATTTTCTCCCGGATGGGTGCGCGTATTATAAATATCCCAGAGTTCTGGGCGCTGATTCTTTGGGTCCCATTGACCAAATTCATCACGAAAAGAAAAAATACGCTCTTTTGCACGCGCTTTTTCTTCATCACGGCGTGCACCACCGATACAAGCGTCAAAACCGAATTCAGCGATCGCGTCTAACAGTGTTACGGATTGAAATGCATTGCGACTTTGATTTTCTGAGCGCAATACCACTCTACCTTGCTTAATTGATTCTTCCATACTACGCACAATCAGGCGTTCACCCAGCTGTTTAGCGCGACGATCACGAAACTCAATAACTTCAGGGAAATTATGCTCCGTATCAATGTGCATCAGTGGAAATGGAAAGCGGCCTGGTCGAAAAGCTTTTTCGGCCAGCCGCAGCAGCACAACTGAATCCTTACCACCAGAAAATAACAGAACTGGATTGGCACATTCCGCTGCCACCTCTCGCATAATATGAATGGCCTCACTTTCCAGCATATCCAGATGGGTGAAGGGATGGTTGCTCATTCTTTTCTCTCAACTTTTAAAAATACAAATAACCGACAGAGGAGTCACTAAACGGATTCAATGCTCAGAATCGAATTAATCACTACTCCAACCTATTTTGATGGGGTAATCTTACCTACATGCAAGCCGCATTCCTTGTTCTCAGGCGTCTCCCACCACCAACGACCAGAACGAATATCTTCACCTGGAGTAACCGCACGGGTGCAAGGTGCACAACCAATACTTGGATAAAAACGGTCATGCAGCTTGTTATAGGGCACGTCATACTGTTTAAGATACGCCCACACCTCTGCATGAGACCATTCAAGTAATGGATTCAGCTTTTTCATTTGATTGTCCAGATCATATTCTGAGAGACTCAGGTCACGTCGCGTTGGCGCTTGTTCGCGACGTATACCCGTAATCCAGGCACGTTTACCCGCTAGAGCACGGCGCAACGGCTCTACTTTGCGTATATAACAACAACCCTTACGCAAATCCACGCTCTCATAAAAACCATTCACGCCATGTTCCGCGACATATGCTTCAATTTTCTTATCATTTGGGAAATAAATATGTAACGGTACACTATACCGCTCACGCACTATTTGCATCAAATCATAAGTCTCTTGTGGTAGACGGCCCGTATCGAGACTAAACATCTCTATTTCGAGTTTATATCGATCAATAATATCCGTCAGCACCATGTCCTCTGCTCCCATGCTATTAGCAAAAGCTACAGGGCTGTCAGTGTTCACGACATCTGTCAGAAGGGTAACCACTTCGTCGATTTTTGGTTGTAATTCACTCATTAGCTAAATTGTCGTTCAAATTCCCTTACTATTTTACACGATGAAATAAAGGCTATCTTTATCCACTATAACCGGGGCAACCTCAGAAAGCCGGTCAGTCTCTTTAACACCCCTTCTCCTGCTTGATCGGGATCCGTGGCAATCGCATCAAAATACATCGACTCACCTAACTTAAGCAGCCCGGCGGTCATCCCTGGTAATACCTGCAATTTAATAAGCAACCAAAGCCGGGCTCATTATTTTTTTCAACGGACGAACTGCCTCAGAATAATTAGTTTTATCAGCTTGCAAACCCGTAATAAAACACGCCTGCTTGACCATACCGGGTTATTGTTTTCTAGAAATTCACAAGATCTGATTACCTGATATATTATTGGTTCCAATCGTATAAAACAAACACAATATCCAGCATCAGTTATGATCAGGGCAACAAGCGATACAGTCTGCCCTCAGCACAGCTCATGCATCCCAAAATCGATATAACCATGACAGCCATTGTCCCATGGTCATTTACTGGGGTCTACCTTTCACATTTGTATGTGAAAGGCAGCGGGATCGTATCAACAAGAAATTCGGATAGTAAACACAGGCTGCCATTTTTTATCCGGTCGGCTTATTATATAAACAACCGGTATGACGCTGCCATGCATCTTACACAAACTATCGCATTTCACTGGATCCGTCACCTCATGATCAGGTAATGAGCTTAATACCGATAAGGATAAGAATAGTGGCTAAAATTGGTCTCAGCACCTGGTCCGGAATTCGTCCACCGACATGACTGCCTAAATATATCCCCGGCAGAGATCCCAGCAACAAACTGCCCAGCAAGCCAAAATCTACCGTACCCATAAAAACATGGCCCAAGCCTGCCAGCAGGGTCAGTGGCACAGCGTGCGCGATATCACTGCCAACCAGGGTTACAGCAGGCAGGCGTGGATATAGCATAAACAACACAACCATACCCAATGCGCCGGCACCCACTGATGAAATCGTCACCAGGACACCCAGTATCGCGCCGGTCATCAGCGTTGCGAACGTCAAATGGCGATCACGCCATTCTATCAAAAATCCCAGGTGTGATCGTCCGATACGCGTCAATTGCTGACGGAACAATAACGCCAGCGCAGTGAAAATCAACGCCACACCCAAAGTACTGGTGATCAGGCCGGAAAACACCTGATTATCAACACTCAATGCATTTAGGCTGAGTATGGTAATCAATGCGGCCGGTAAACTTCCCATTGCCAATCGTCCAACCAGCTTCCAATGTACGGTGCCACGGCGGCCATGCACCCATGCACCACCGGCTTTAGTTAGAGCAGCGTAGAGCAAATCTGTTCCTACCGCTGTCGCTGGCGAAATACCAAACAGCATGATCAATAATGGCGTCATCAGAGATCCCCCGCCTACCCCGGTAACACCCACTATAAATCCAACCAGCAGGCCTGACAGGGTGTACCCCCATTCCATATGTTTTCCTGTTTGCCTTATTCTTGGAAGTGAGCATATTAGCAATTCCGATATATAATACAAAATAATATTATGTTAGATTATTATAATTAAAAATTATTAGGTAAACATCATGAAACTACAGCAACTCCGTTTTTTATGTGAAATTGCTTATCAGGGTCTCAACTTATCCAAAGCAGCTAAAAAACTCCACACGTCACAACCCGGGGTCAGCAAACAGATCCATCAACTTGAAGATGAGCTGGGAGTCGATATTTTTATACGCAATGGCAAACGTATCGTTCAGATCACACAGCCCGGACAGATGATTATTAAGATTGCCGAAAGAATACTCCGTGACGCAGAAAACCTTAAAAAGGTGGGGCAGGAGTTTATTCATGAGGCGAATGGCACGCTAACTATTGCCACCACGCATACGCAGGCACGATACGCGTTACCGCCTGTTATCCAGCGTTTTACAGCACGCTATCCAAGGGTAAAGCTAATCCTGCGTCAAGGCAGCCCAACCCAGATATCCGCACTGGTCACTTCAGGCGAGGCAGATATTGCCATTGCAACTGAAGGTATTGAACTCTTTCATGAACTGGTCATGTTGCCGTGCTATCAGTGGAATCGTTGTGTAATCGCGCCTGCCAGACATCCATTACTCAAATTAAAAGAGTTGACGCTTGAGGCCATCAGTCTATACCCCATCATTACTTATGATCATGCCTTCACGGGTCGCTCAAAGGTAAATCAGGCATTTGAAGCTAAAGGACTCACACCCAACGTGGTGCTTACCGCGATAGATGCAGATGTTATAAAAACCTATGTGGAATTAGGGCTCGGGATAGGGATACTGGCCAGAATGGCCTTTGATTCCGCGCGTGATAAACAGTTGAGATCTATGGATGCAAGCCACCTATTCGAACCCAGCACCACACGTATCGGTATCAGTCGGAATAGTTATCTTCGCGGGTACACCTTTGATTTTATAGAAATGTTCGCCCCACATCTTAACCAGAACGCAGTTAAAGATGCAATAAAAAATGATCCAGCGACCTAACAGGATCAGTCCATTATCCCATTATCATGCTCACCCGGCGCACGAACCTTGAAACAAAATCGCGGATGAATCGGTTTATGTCATATTTAATAAAACGCTTTAGGTATCATTTCCATTTCAATTCGACCAGATCAGAATACTAAGCATAGGATATCTTTACCTAGCTTCGTCAATTTGGTGGCATATTCTAATTAATCACGCGATCAAAAATTTCTATTCTTTAAACTAAAATTAATTCCGGGATACAAAGCAATATGATATTGTGACTATGAATTTGCTACAACATTATTTTGAATTATTCACATGATAATGGGGTATAAAATGAAACTAATAATCGTAACATTATTAATATTTTTAGCCATTGGCATTACTGTGCTGAATTCGGGTGCCTATAATATGGCTGCAACTGATAAACACTGGGCTATCACAGAAGACATAATCGAATGGGTACGTGATAGTTCAATTAAGGCGCGTGCAGAAAAGGTGGTAGTCCCATCATTGGACGATCCTGCCCTGATTCTCAGAGGAGCCGAACACTATCTTGATATGTGTGCCGGCTGCCATTCACAGCCAGGCCAGGAACCCACGGAACTCGCATTGGGCCTTTATCCACAGCCACCGGTATTCTATTTGCGAGAACAAATAACCAATCAGGAAACAATAACAGAACGCGCCAGGGCCTACTTCTGGGTTATTAAGAATGGCTTGAAAATGACGGGAATGCCTGCCTGGGGGCTCAGTCATCAGGATGATGATATCTGGGCCATGACTGCTTTTATTTTAGCAATACACGGCATGACAACTGAGCAATATCGGTTACTTGTTAATTCCAATACCGATCAGCAGAATGAAAATAATGGTCATCATCACGATAATGGCGATCATCACCATTAGAAGCAATATATTTTGCTCACTGTCGCCAGGTTGAATTTAAAGAGCCGATTGTTGAGGGCTGCGTATGGTCCATTCAGTCCTACAACCTGCCGATTCTTAGTATTGCGTTAATTGCTTTGAGATTTTTGCAAAAACCCTCGCCAGAAGTTTTCGAGTATTGATTATAAAAGATTAATTTTTCAGTTATTAGTGTTTTGCAAAGACCTCACTTTATGTACCAAAGGCCTGTAACTAGTATATGGCCTGGCAAATTCTGGGTTTGCTATTGAAAATAATAGCAAACCCAATCTTTCGAGAGAGATAACGGCATATTGTCTGATATATCACCCGACCTCATTGCAAATTACTATACGACGCATTACCAGATTGGCACTGGCTTTGATAGGATTATTCTACGCATTGATCAGTACTCTGAACCATTATTGCAATTACTCATCGCAACCAATACCGCCTGCGCAGCCTTTATCAGCGCATACAATCCATTTAGCCAACTCCGATCCATGAAAGACAATTTAATAGCACATACACAGCTCCATCAACAACTATTATTTCAGCACCCCAAGCAAATTATTGAAGGTATGGGTATCGACCCATCCGGCACCTGGCCAGTGGAAAAGAGCTGGCTTGCACTTGGACTGGACTTAGACACCGCCCAGACGATTGGGCAACAATTTAACCAGAATGCAATCCTGTGGAGCAACATCAACGCCATCCCCAGGTTAATCCTGCTTCGCTGACAACGCCATTAGCCACTCAATATCGGACCCGATTGAATTCCTCCAGCAGGAAACAGCGCGCTATCCAATCTCCGCCCGGAATAAAGTAGAAATGCTATACTTCCTGTCTTAACAATACCTTGTGAGGCAAGCATGAAGAAAATATTCACCCTTCTGACTCTAGTCATGTTTAGCTTTGGAATGACTGCTTTTGATGTAGAGGCAAAGCGCATGGGTGGCGGCAAAAATATTGGAAAACAACGTGAATCCGTTAATCAACAGGCGACTGCCAATCCAAAACAAGCGCCGGCCGCTACACCTGCGGCTACGCCACCGGCGAGTGGACTGAGCAAATGGGCAGGACCACTTGCAGGTTTAGCCGCGGGAGGATTACTGGCCGCGCTCTTTATGGGTGGCGCTTTTGAAGGCATGAATATGATGGATATCGTGATACTGGTTGTCCTGATAGCGGCTATCTTCTTTATCATACGCATGATGCGCAAACCACATAAGGAATCACCCACACGTCCCATGCAATTTTCTGGTTTAAATACAAATACTGACCCCAGCAAAAACGGCATCATGCCACCACCCCCCTCTTCCGCATCAGTGGCAGCACTCACTAAAAAGCCATTAATGCACACATCGACTCACACACATCATTCCGGAAATATTCCAGCTGATTTTCAGGTAGAACCTTTCCTGCGCCAAGCAAAAATATCATTCATTCGTTTACAAGCAGCGCATGATACTGGCGATATCAATGATATTCGCGAATATACAACCCCTGAAATGCTTGCTGAAATCAGCATGCAGATCAATGAACGCACAAATAAGATACAAAAAACAGAAATTATTTCAATTGATGCAGATTTACTGGATATTGAAACTGCAGATGAATTAGCTGTTGCAAGCGTACGTTTTACTGGCCAGATGCGAGAAGCACCCGACGCTTTACCTGAAGCATTTGATGAAATCTGGCATGTTCAAAAAAACCTAAAGGATAATACGGCCACCTGGTTACTCGCTGGCATCCAACAAACCACTTAATCTACCAGACCAATCCTGCAGTCAGACTTGAACCCAAACAGCCCAGCTTAATCGTCGGAATAATCGTCGGAAAAACGATTTCAGCTGGGCCCCACCTATTTATTCCATTCACCATACTTTAATGATGCCGAAATCATTCGGCCATCATTTAAACCCGCCTCTTTCTCGGCTCATTTATTATCTCCTACCGAGCCTTCCCGATTAGTTCTCTCATGCACATCCAGGCATCTCAACTCATCTTCGAATTCTATGGGTACTGTATCATTTGCCGTTATCTACAAAGCGACATGAGAATCACACCTTGCTTTATCTCATACAATTCTAGAATAATGCTCTGCGTTGATCGTTCTTCCGGCGGCTCCTGAGAAAATGAGTGAACTGTTTATCAGAACCGCCGCACCCAAAACTAGAAGCCGGTATCAGAAAACCCAACCATATCTGTCGACAGATCATCCTGTTTCAATCCAACCAAGGTGATCGATGATTCATTATCATCGTGAAAGGAAACCTTAACACCTTCAAGCGTATCTCTAATCTCGGATATACCTGCCAGTAAGTCTTCCATGTTATGAACACCCGTTTCTGCTTTAAAAATTATCAAATCATGTAATTCATTGAAGTCAGGAATAATGAATTTACCAGCAGCATGAATGGAAAAGAAATCATGCTCCTTACCAGGTTGATGTTCAAGCTTTTCACGAAACAAGTGTTCGATGCCATGCTCAACTTCGTGTTCACCAGCCTGATGTTCGATGCCGTGTTGACCACCCTGCTGTCCATCTTTATCTTCACCACCATGATCATTAGCTCTAATTACAACATCATGATCCAATTCATCAATTTTACTCATCACTATTACCTCATAAAATGAGTGTATATGGACTTGATTAAACTTAGCAGCTATCTTTTTCCTTGATACAACCCATACTTTTGACATCCTCCCCTTCCTAAACGAAGGGGATTCCTAGCGACTTATTAAGCCGTTAAGAGTAGGTTTGTATTGCTACTGCCTACTGGTTCCTGCTTCTTAGACGAAACTAACGTTTCAACTCCACAGGCTAACAAGCGATGTCCTCGCTCAAGTACATTCAAGAACAGCAAAGACCGCATTAAACAGGCTTCGCCTGTGCGCTTATATCTCCGCCCTGAAGGACGAAGTTTTACGCGCCATTTGATAAAAGCACCCATCTCATCTCAATATGACTGAGATGCACAAATCAACAAGAACTGCTCAGAATCGGTATTAACCCGATTTTCAACATTTTCCTAATCGAGCTTTAGGGATTATCGGTCTAATTTTAAATTCAGGAGAATCCTGGTTCTAGGAAATTCTGAATAAATCCATGGATCAACGTTTGCTAGCTAAAACCGTCAGTACAGTCATAGTTGAAAATTCTAGTAACCGATTCCAATCGTCAACAATTTATAACAGAATATAAAAACTGATCATACAATTCATCTAGTTCACAATTCGTTGCCAATCCAATCAATTGGCTAGCTCCCTAGCATCAAAATTATTTTAATGTTCACATACCAGCACAATGAAAAATATAAGCATATTGATTATTTCTTCCTAAGCAAATTGCTTATTCATTTCTATTTCTCTCTCTGGAGGTCATTTTGAAAAGCAAAACAGAGCAACGGAGTGCGTTTCATTGCTTATCTCTGTCCACTAGCACTATTGATGCAATACAACACCTATTCGGCACAAGGAGCCATATCCAGATGATCTTCCCATCACTGGCGTTATTTAAACCAACGCAAGTAATTTTGAGAGAATTAACGCAGCGACGATTCCGACATTGACTTAAGCCGTGCCCCAACACAAAATAAACATACAGCATCGATTCAAACAGATTACTATGTACTATGTACATACAATGAAACAAGGAGAATAATCGTGGCTAAAGGACAACAGCGAAAAAACAAAGAAGCAAAGAAACCAAAGAAGGAAACGCCACCTGCCAAAGGTGCCCAACCGATTTAAACAGGGAACTGGCACAGGCATTCAATAAGAAGCAGGGACAAACATGAATAACCTGCTTCTTGGTTGCTAAAGAAGCAACGCTGAATACATATAGGGAAATAGAAATATCCATGTGTGCTCAGCGTGTTAACATCAATGAAAGAAGCGGTCAGTGACGGATGTGCTGCTAAAGTAAAAACACAAATCATTACCTGTTTTAACTCAATAACAACAGCCTATTCAGTATCGCAATATTTATCAAGATCAATCAGGCAGACCTGGCTGCGCTTTACCCCATCATATCAGCTTGAATAATCAGTATATCGGGCAAATCGGGAATCTTAAAATACAGGGAATTTCGGGGATTTTTTTGGAGGGAGAGATGAGAATTTCTAAAATTAAACTGACTGGAACTCCTCAGCTACTTCCGCCCCCTAAGGGAGCGGTCTATTATTATCCTGATTGCCTTTAAGTCAGTTAGTACTTTTTATTCGTACTATCTTCCTCGTTCGCCTTATCACGATCACTCAGAATATCCTGACTGGGAGGATATTGGCCTGGTTTGGGTTCGCCACATCCCGCTAAAAATAATACCAAAATGACTGTAAAGAAGAGAGAATATTTCATAGTTCTTAATCTCCTATATTTGCATTTAAAAGGAATTACTAAACATGTAAAAAAGTCCAGAAAAAAACAAGGACTCTTTTTCATTGAAAATAAAGGTACTGCAAGTCAGGTTACTTGTCAATAGATTGACTTTGAATCAAAAGATCACTTCATAACTTTATAGAAATCTGGCCGCAGCGATCCAAAATAAGGATTTTACTTATTCTATTTTCGCTGAATAATCACTAACATGATAGCGTTTACGCTACTTGAGACCATTTACGCTACCTGAGACTTTTGCGAAAGTCCTTGCCAGAAGTTTCCGACCATTGATTATGAAGGATTAACTCTTCAACTATTGGGGTTTTGCAAAGATCTCTACTTGTTCCATCATTTCTAATCATTGAAGGCATCCCATGAATATTTCCACAAATCGATACGTCGGTACGTGTGTGTTCTGCATATTGTTAGCCTCCGGCCTTCTAGGAGGGCATACTGCTCACGCAGAACTTACTGTCTGCAAGAGTGGTTGTGACTATACAGACATTCAAGATGCCGTCACAGACGCATCAGATGGAGAAATCATCCAGATACAGCAGGGCATATTCATCGGCCCTGTCACCATTGAAAATAAAAACCTAACCCTCAGGGGTGCCGGGTCAGGTATAACGATCATTGATCGTGGACCATCAGTCAACTCGGATCCGCCTCCCCCAACAATCGTAGTCAGTTGTACTCACAGCAACCATGAAATTAATATATCTAATATCACGATCAGCGGCGAGGCACCCTTTCAAGGCTCCGGCGGCGGCGGCCTGGTTAACGAGAGCTGCAATGTCAAACTGGTGAATACCCTGATTACAAATAATGCCCGTAGAATAAATGGCAACAGCACCCATAATGGCATATGATCAAGAATATCTTTCTGCACGGGCAGATTCATTAGTGATGCAAAAGAAAACGACTACAGACCAAACACAAACAACTCAAGAAAAATACACACTATTCGAGACTTTTGCAAAAACCTTCGTCAGAATTTTTCTACTATTGATTATAAGGGTTAATTTTCAACCATTGGGATTTTGCAAAGGTCTCACCATATCAGTCATTGCATGAAAGCTCATCCCGCTTATGGAAAGGGACTGGCAGACACATTGCAGATTTCTATTAGCAAAAAATAGCCAAGAAAACATCAAATCACGCCTGGCGCAAGTACGAAGCAACCAAATTCAGGTAGAAGAATGAACACTGGTCTAATCCAGACGGATCATCATGGATCGGCATCTTTAGTGAAACAATATCCATTACAGAACACACTCACCTGCTGGCATGGTCTGAAATCAACGGGGCTAGCCGTTTCCTTTTCCTGCTGCCGCACTGCCACTCATCGTGCGATAATCGGCCAGCCTCGTTATTTTTTATAGATTCCCGTATCCTACGCCTGTCTAACGCACGATCAAGGCAGAACGCAACAGGTCCGCCGTTACCTGTCCACTGGTATTACGCACATAATCTGTCATAATCGGAATAAACTGACCCACCATCTCTGGTGCAAGATTGAGCTGCTGAAATGAGGCCGCTAGAGAAGCTGCGCTATTTAAGGTAGTACCAGCACCACCAATCATTGAGGAAACATGCTCATTCAAGCCTGGAATTGGACTCCGCATGACGGGCGCAGCACTCAGCATCGCATTCATTCCTGGTAAGGATTGAGATAATGCTGAAAAAGCCTGTGGAGTCATACTTGCCTGAGCCACCTGAAAAATCGCACCCGCTCCGCCCAGAGCCTGCTGTTGCGAAATACCCAGCTGCCGTGTAAGAATATCGGTCAAGCCAACTTGTCCTGTAGTTATACCGGTTGCTCCCGATGTAACGATCTGTCGCCCTGCCTGCGCTGTCTGCTCAACCGAAGCCAGGCCTCTGTCCACCGATCCCAGAATATCATTACCCCCTCCATTTGACGCACAGCCCATCGTAATCAGGATCAGAGCAACCATACCAAATTCGAAATAATTCCGTTTTTTCATAACCACTCCTTTTTCGATCATTATTCATCATATCGGCTTGATCTTAGCAACAACAAACCCAGGCCACAATCAAATTCAACTCGAATTTCAGCACATATCCAAGCAACCTTACTTGCGTATGAGCAGGCAACGGGACTTGCTCACAAGCACATTCCATGGATTCATATCAGCACAGCTCAACCCTGTTAAAAAGATACAACAAACTGCACTACCCCTTCTTTCTTAATGACCATCGCCTTTACTTCGGTCAACATCAATCGGTGTAACCAGACTAGCGCGATTGCCCCATGCATTCCTGATATAAGAAACTATTTGTGCAATTTCCCCATCATGAAAGATTTGTTGAAAGGGGGGCATTCCATAGGGTCGTGGATTTCCTGCCGTGACAGGGGGATAGCCGCCATTCAAAACGATACGAATCGTATTCAGCGGGGAGGCCATCGTCACATTTCGGTTACCTGCCAGTGGTGGATAAATATTAGACACACCTTCTCCGGAAGCGCCATGACAATCCTGACAGTGCCGTTCATACAGTTTACCGCCTTGCTGCAGATACATTCGAAAATCTTCCGGTATGATCTGCGTATTGATAGCAGACATGCCATGCGCCTTATTTTCTGCAAGAGATTTAAGATAGACAGCCATTGCACGAATATCTCGCTGCGACAGGTATTGAAGGCTTTGTCGCGTAACCGTTCCCATGGGTCCCGAAAGTGCCGCTTGCCTTGATATGCCGGTTGCAAGCAATTCAGTAATCTCTTCAATTGACCAGTCATGGCTGCCTGCTTCCAGACGTGAAGTCAGCGATGGCGCATACCAATTCGCCCCCATGATCTGTCCCCCTGTCAGACTCTCATCCTGACTGCCTCCTAGCAAATTACGGGAAGTGTGACATGCGTTGCAGTGACCCAATCCTTGTACCAGGTAAGCGCCACGATTCCATTCTTTATCTTTAGATTTGTCTGGTTCATAGACTCCTTCCTTGAAATATAATGCACGCCAGATATACAGCAGTGGTCTAAAGTCATACGGAAAATGAATATCACTCGGCGGATTCAATTGAGAGATCGGTTGCAACGACTGCAAATAAGCAAAAATTGCATCGGCATCCTGCCGCGTTACTTTGGTATATTCGGTATATGGAAAGGCGGGATAGAGAAGCCGGCCATCGCGTGACTTACCCTCATGGAGAGCTTGCCAGAAATCATCTTGATCCCAGTCACCGAGTCCCGTTTTCTTATCAGGCGTAATATTGGGAGTAACAAAAACTCCAAATGAGGTAGACAATCGACGTCCGCCCGCAAATGGCGGACTGTCTTTAGCCGTATGACACCCCATACAATTCCCGACACGCGCAAGATAAGCGCCGCGTTCTCGCTGTAGTTCAGGATCAGCGGAGCTGAATTCTTCAGTCAATGTATCGGCTATTACAGGCTTTGGGGCCAGCGGCAGTATTAAAAAGGTTCCTATAAGAAATAAGATAACAAACGACCAGTCTCTCGTCACAGACGCAATAATCAAGCGCTTCATTTTATTGCACCTCCATTTTCCATAACAAGGCTGCCGCAACGATGCATCAAATCAGGTGAAAGCCCATCAGCTGAGTCCGATTTCCCTGAGACCGGCTGAGTAGCTAACCATTTTGCCAGGACATTGGTTTCCGCATCAGTCAATCGTTTAGCAATTTCCGACATACAATCTGCCACCTGTCCTCGCATCAATCCACCATTACGCCATCCTCCAAGCTGAGCCGTAATATAAGCGCGAGATAAACCCAGCAAGCCTGGGATAAAAGGCTCGCGCCCCATCAACGTATGACCATGACAGGCACGACAGGCAGGAATATCCCGCTTTGAATCCCCAGAATGAATAAGATCTTCTGCCAATTTAACCTCCGCAGGTTCCATGCTGATTTGTTCCGGGGGCGGATAAGGTAACTGTAGAGAGGCAAAATAACGGGCTATTTCCAACATATATTCATCTGACATGTTTTCTAGCAACATGGCCATGGGTTCGTAGTAACGTCGACCGTCTCTAAAATTACGTAATTGATTAAAAAGATATCCCTGTGGTTTACCCGCTATTCGAGGGTAGTAGATATCCTGGCTTACTCTGTCTTCATCACCATGACAAATCGTACACGCCTTAACACGCTCAGCCATCGTATCAGGCACTTCAACCGATGTAACCCCAGCAGCATTTGCCACGCATGCCATAAAAGAAAACAGGATCGCAATAAAATGTACCATTTAACTATTTCCCCAGATTAATCTATTTCGCATACTTTTTAATTCTCTGACTGTGTTTACAAGACAAAGTCATTTATTTACAGCCCCGGATTTTTCAATGTAAAAATCATATTGCCCGCTTTCTCCCTTTAAGACAGCTGACAAAGAGCTGATACAATTGATTCATAAATACTGGCTTATTACCTGTGCAACCTAAGCGGCTGCAAACAATCCATCATGCATCATGCTGCTATTCTCTGTGCAATCTTCGCCACATGATCACCTTGTAACGGTCTGATTATCCATCTATTCTCGGATGGCTGGCATGGCCATCTGCATCGACTAATGTGCTCGCATCATAAGGTGCACCACCCGTAATTACTTTCATATTCAGTATTCAACAATGCCGACAATAGGACACACCAACAACAATCATGCCTTGATGAAACAAGAGACTGTAAGAGAAGGTTACCGCGGTTTCCTGTCCGCCATGGTTTCAACGCGGCTGTGCATGTTGTAATAAAGAACCAGAACTTTAGTCATGACATCGCTCCTTTTTTCACCGGGTCGTCACAAAAATCAAACCGCCATTTCCAAGAATCAATCGTGGGTTCATATGGATCCAGGATTGATTTTCGACAATGCATTCGGCACATCCCATTTTCAGGATGACTTGACATACCGTAACTGTTTCTGTAGTTTGCGCATCTGTTTCAGGTGTCCTTTTGGCTTATGCTTCAAGGATGAAACGGGAAGCTGGTGCACTCTGGCATTAATCAGGGTCATTCCAGCACTGCCCCCGCAACGGTGAATGAGCTAAGGATTTGTATTATGCCACTGTGTCTTTGACACGGGAAGGCACAAATCCGGGAACAACCCCACTCATGAGTCCGGAGACCGGCCTGAAGCCATACTACAGTACAGTATTGCGGCGGGCAATGCACGGCACATGCAAACTGGTTGATATCTCCAACCAAGGAAACCCTATCTGCTGGTTCCGACGCGCCTCCGCAAAACGTCACTTTCAACCTGATTATCGCGCGGGTGTGCGCGGAGGAAAAACACAATGCAAAAATGCCGCCTGTCGGCAATAGCTATGCTATGGCTGAGCACAGCCACTGCTTTATTCGCTGAAAACATGGATCGCCAGGAAAAACCGATTACGGTTACGGCGACACGAACAACCCAGACCGCCAATGAAGCACTGGCTGCAATGACCGTTATTTCACGCAAGGATATTGAGCGCCAGCAAGCACGCTCCATTCAGGATTTATTACGAGGAGTACCCGGCGTCAATGTCATCAATAATGGGGGCATGGGCAAAGCAACGTCTATCAATATGCGCGGCACCGAATCTGATCATGTGCTGGTCCTGATTGACGGAATTAAAATTGGGTCAGCCACATCGGGTACAACTTCATTTCAGAATATACCCATTGATCAAATTGAACGTATCGAAATTGTGCGCGGACCACGCTCAAGTCTGTATGGCTCGGAAGCGATTGGAGGTGTGATCCAGATATTTACCCGTAAGGGTGGCCGCGGTCTCAAACCAAATTTGAGTTTTGGTGGCGGCAGTTATCAAACTTTTAATGGCTCAGTGGGGCTTTCCGGCGGCAATGGGCCTGGCTGGTTTAACCTTAATGCGAGTGGTATGACTACCCGGGGGTTTAACTCCTGTACCGGCAAACCTTCGCCGGGTGGTGCCGGCTGTTTCACGGACGAACAACCTGATCGGGATGGTTATCGTAATATAGCCGGCAGCCTGCGCGCAGGCTATCGATTTGAAAATGGACTGGATATTGAAACCAATTTTCTACATTCGGATGGAAAAACTGAATTTGATGGCACCTTTGTTAATAATTCGGAAATCATCCAGCAAGTATTGGGAGGCACTGCGCGCTACTCTCCGATCGATATCTGGCGAATCAGTATAACTGCCGGTCGTAGTCGCGAGGATTCGGATAATTTCTTTCGTGATGCCCTCGAGAACACCTTTAAAAGCCGGTTCAATACGCAACGTGATACCGTTTCCCTGCTAAATGACATTGCCTTTACCCAGGCTCAACTGTTAACACTGGGTTTTGACTATCAGAACGATCAGATTAACAGTACTGAAGATTTTGCGATCACCTCACGCAACAATTTTGGTGTTTTTGCACAACATCAGGCATCGCTGGCAGCACATGACCTGCAGTTATCCTTGCGTCACGATGATAATGAACAATTCGGCAGCCGTGTAACCGGCGGGGCCGCCTGGGGATATGCACTGAATGAAAGATTACGCTTAACTGCCAGTTTTGGCAGCGCTTACAAGGCACCCACCTTTAATGAACTTTACTTTCCAAACTTTGGAAATGCCCATCTTCAACCTGAAGAATCGCGTAGTTACGAGTTAGGCACCAATGGTCAGACTGACTGGGGAAATTGGTCACTTCATGTCTATGAAACCCACATCGATGACTTAATTGCTTTTGATGCCAGCACCCGTGCGCCTGCCAATATCGATCAGGCGCGCATTCGTGGCCTGGAAGGCGTATTGAATACACAGATCAAGGGCTGGCATCTCAATGCCAATCTCACTTTACTGAATCCTGAGAACCGTGCATCCGGTGCGAACAACGGCAATACATTACCACGACGTGCCCAGGAATCCATTCGCTTTGATGCTCATCGCGCGATTGGCAAGTTTATGCTGGGTGGGATGCTGCTTGTAGAAGGCGAGCGCTATGACGATCTGGCAAACACACGCAAGCTTGAAAGCTATGTCAAACTGGATCTGCGCGTTGAGTATGCTTTTAATCAGAACTGGCGCATACAAGGGCGCCTGGAGAATCTATTCGATAAGCATTATGAAACAGCTGCATTCTTTAATCAACCCGGCCGAAATTTTTTCGCAACACTACGATATCAACCCTAGCCCTTTATAAAGGAACATAATATGTTAGCATTGTCTACGCGGAATCAAATGATGTGTGGTTTTGCACTCATCTTACTGATCATCATCACACGGGGTCATCATTTCAATTGGCTGCATAACCTGCCAAGTGCCTCTTGGGCCGCATTCTTTCTGGCCGGTGTTTATCTTCGCTCATCCTGGCCATTACCGGGACTCTTTGCACTGACCTGGATTCTGGATTTTACGGCTTATTATGGAGGTAGCGCGAGCGGTTCCTGTCTAACGCCCGCCTATTTTTTTCTGCTGCCCGCTTACAGCTCGTTGTGGCTGGCCGGACGCTGGTATGCAAGTCAATATCAATTTGACTGGCGAACGTTGCTGCCATTATCGTTTAGTCTGGTAATCGGCACGATGATTTGTAAAATATTTTCCAGTGGCGGATTCTATTTCTTTTCTGGCCGCTTTGAAGAAAAAACCTTCGTTGAATTTGCTGAGAGATTAATGAGATACTTTCCACTTTTCTTTGAGTCATTCTTATTCTATATTGGTATTGCAATTGTCGTACACAGCATCTTTGTATTAGGAAATAAATTATTGAATCCGTATAGCGCTACAATGGAACAATAATATGTACAAATCCGGCTATAAGCAATCACCAACGTATCCCTGCTTTTTGAAAGTAGCCGATATTCCTGGCTTCCCCATGTTATTAATTTACCCAATCAATCAAGGAGTTACCTATGCTCACATTATCTACCCGAAATCAGATTACTATTGGCCTCATGCTGGCACTGCTCATGATTATCACGCGCGGCCATCATTTCGCTTCACTGCATAGCCTGCCAGGCGCTTCATGGGTCATATTCTTTCTGGCTGGCGTGTATCTTCGTCCGGTCGGATCATTATTCATATTTTTTGCATTAAGCTGGTGGCTGGACTTTGCTGCTTACACCTGGGGCGGCACTAGTGGCTTTTGTCTCACGCCGGCCTATATCTTTCTGTTGCCCGCTTACAGTTCACTCTGGCTGGCTGGACGCTGGTATGCAAATCAACATCAAATGGAGTGGCGTACACTCATCCCCTTTTCACTCAGTATTGTGGCAGGTTTAACCTTCTGCGAACTATTTTCCAGTGGCGGATTCTATTTCTTTTCCGGGCGCTTTGAAGAGACCACTCTGATTGAATTCGGGCAACGTCTGATCGCATACTTCCCGCTTTATATCGAGTCATTCCTATTTTATATTGGCATTGTTGTCGCTATACATACCGCATGCACATTAATACATCATCAATTCAACCCACACAAAACCACGGCCGGGTAACGACATGGACAAACCTGATCGTGAGCAACGCCACCGCCATCGCATGCAGCGTAAAAAGGAAGTGGTGGATAAAGCCATTGCACGTGCAGATAAAGAGCAGGGATTACTGCTGGTACTGACGGGCAATGGCAAAGGTAAATCCAGCTCTGCCTTTGGTATGGTTGCCCGTGCCTTGGGTCATGGCATGCAGGCTGGCGTCGCACAATTTATTAAAGGTCGTTCGGATACCGGCGAAGAAGCCTTTTTCCGACGTCAGGATGGCGTAACCTGGCATGTTCTGGGTGAAGGATTCACCTGGGAAACACAAAACCTGGCACGTGATATCGAAACAGCGCAACGCGGCTGGGCGATCGTTCGGACAATGTTACAGGACCCATCTCTGCATCTCGTTGTGCTCGATGAACTGACTTATCCGCTTAAGTTTGGCTGGCTGGATTTAACGACCATACTAGATGACCTGAAAAATCGCCCACCTATGCAACATGTCGTGATTACCGGGCGCGCCGCTCCTGAAGCACTGTGTGAAGCAGCCGATACCGTAACCGAAATGCAAGACAGCAAGCACGCTTTTAGAGCAGGGATCACAGCGCAGAAAGGAATTGATTTGTGAAGTATTGCCCTGCCCTGTTAATAGCTGCCCCCGCTTCCGGGCAGGGCAAAACAACAATCACCGCTGCGCTGGCAAGGCTACATCGTAATCAGGGTCGACGGGTGCATGTTTTTAAAACGGGGCCGGATTTTCTGGACCCAATGATACTGGAACGCGCATCCGGCAATCCAGTCTATCAACTGGATTTATGGATGGGCGGCCAGTCGCATTGCCAACAGCTTTTATATCAGGCGGCCACTCAGGCGGACCTGATCTTGATTGAAGGCGTTATGGGTCTTTATGACGGACAGCCCTCTAGTGCCGATCTCGCCATCCTGTTTAACATTCCGGTAGTAGCCGTTATTGATGCCACCGCCATGGCTCAGACATGGGGTGCTGTCGCACACGGATTAGCAAGCTATCAGGCCGGACTCACTGTTTTCGGTGTATTTGCTAATCAGGTCGCAAGCCCCGCACATATTGCGATGGTGAAAGAAAGTCTGCCATCAAACCTGTCATGGCTCGGCGCATTATCACGCAATGAGCAATTTCCATTACCCAGCCGTCATCTAGGACTGGTTCAAGCAAATGAAATTGACGATATCGATCAGCGCTTGAATGCGCTTGCAGAGCACCTTGCGCAAACACCACTGAGTACCTTACCCCCAGCTGTGGGCTTTACTCCGCCTGATATTGCTTTCACTCAACCCGCGCTGATTCCACAAACACTTAAGAACATACGCATTGCAATAGCCCGGGATAAAGCCTTTTCTTTTATTTACCATGCCAATCTGGATTTATTGCGGGCAATGGGAGCAGAACTGATGTTCTTCTCTCCACTTGCAGACACCCTGTTGCCGGAAGTTGATAGTCTCTATTTACCGAGTGGCTATCCTGAGTTGCATCTGCAGGCACTGCAGGATAACACCGCCATGCACCATGCAATTCGTGATCATCACGCGGCCGGCAAGCCGATGGTTGCTGAATGTGGCGGCATGTCTTATTTACTGACCACACTCACAAATAGCAAAGGACAAATAGCAAACATGGTGGGTATTCTTCAGGGTCAGGCGATCATGCAAACCCGTCTGGTTAATCTGGGTCTTCATTCTGCCTCATTCCCAAACGGGGAACTACGGGGTCATACCTTCCATTATTCTCGATTAGAAATATCGGCTGAATGTTCCGCACTGACTCGACCAACAAGAAAAGAACTCCGATCAGAGCCGCTATTTTGCAAGAACAAATTGACTGCCTCATATATCCACTGGTATCTGCCATCAAACCCAACCGTAGCCGCAGGATTATTTTTACCATGAAGAATAATCATCGTTTTAGCAAATCTGCACGTGCAGCCGTTTACCGTGTCATTAAGGAGCGACGTGATATGCGCCACTTCCGACCCGACCCGATTGATCCGGCTACACTCAATCGTATTCTGGAAGCAGCCCATCATGCCCCCAGTGTCGGTCTAATGCAGCCCTGGCGATTTATACGTATTACTGAGCCCGGTCTACGCACAGCCATTACCACATTGGTAGAAGAGGAGCGGATCCAGACCGCTGCCGCATTAGCTGAACGAGGTGACGAATTTATGCGCCTTAAGATAGAAGGTATCCGGGAATGCGGTGAGCTACTGGTTGCGGCATTGAGCGACAAACGTGAACAGCATATTTTTGGCAGACGCACCTTACCTGAGATGGATCTGGCTTCCGTCGCCTGCGCCATTCAAAATCTCTGGCTGGCAGCACGGGCCGAAGGACTGGGAATGGGCTGGGTTTCTTTGTTTGATCCCGTACAACTTGCCCAGTTGCTGATGATGCCCGCCGGCAGTAAACCGATTGCTATTTTGTGCCTCGGACATGTGGAAGCCTTTTATCCCGCACCCATGTTGATCCGTGAAAACTGGGCGCAAGCACACCCCTTACAGGATTTATTATTTCATAATACCTGGGGTTGCACGCAATCATCAACATAGGCAATCGATTCGTTTTATGATGACAATAACCCTGGCTATTTGCATAGCACTGGTACTGGATGCATGGCTAGGCGAACCACGCCGCTTCCATCCGCTGGTTGGATTCGGTGATCTTACGCGCATCATAGAGCAGCATCTTTATCTTGATTCAACTGTACGCGGCCTACTCGCTTTATTGCTACTGTTGATCCCCTTTACTCTGCTCGTCACATGGATACACCGGCTTCCCGGGCATTTTATAATTGATGTGCTCATTCTTTATCTCGCCATCGGCTGGCATAGTCTCAGTATCCACGCCAAAAGAGTACAAACGGCATTACTGGCAGACGATCTGAACGCAGCACGCCATCAAGTGAGCTTAATTCTCAGCCGTGATACAACTACGCTCGATCATACCGCGATAACTCAGGGAACCATTGAATCTGTATTAGAAAATGGCAATGATGCTATTTTTGGCGTCTTATTCTGGTTTGCGGTCGCAGGCGCACCGGGGGCTCTTATTTATCGTCTGGTCAACACATTGGATGCCATGTGGGGCTACCGCAATACCCGTTACCGCCATTTTGGCTGGGCTGCTGCACGCTTTGATGATTTATTGAACTTGATACCAGCACGACTGACTGCTCTCAGTTATGCGTTGACTGGAGAGATGCGCAGCGCTTTTATCTGCTGGCAGACCCAAGGTGCCACGTGGAAAAGCCCTAATGCCGGACCTGTGATGGCTGCAGGCGCGGGCAGTCTTGGAATATCATTAGGTGGCCCCGCTTACTATCACGGTGCGCTCGAATTCCGCCCAATGTTAGGGACAGGGCGCATACCCGAACCCGGTGATATCGATCGCGCACTGGGATTAATCAAACGCTCACTTTTACTCTGGTTATTTGTTTTGTGTACAGGAGAATGGCTTGTCAAATTTATTATTACAGCCTGATCAACAAGGGATATTGCATCACGGTGGCCGCCTGCGAACGGCCGCTGTACGCTACGCAATTCCACTTGAAGACTGGTTGGATTTATCCACCGGCATTAACCCTGATGGATGGCCGGTTAAGACCATGCCAGCATCCATTTGGGCACGACTGCCGGAAGATGAGGATGAATTAAACACCATTGCGGGCTATTACTATGGTACTGATTCAATCTTACCCGTTGCCGGATCACAGGCAGCCATTCAGGCATTACCACAATTGCGCAAACCATCACGCGTTAATGTACTCAATCCAGGCTATGCCGAGCATGCACATGCCTGGCAACGCGCGAATCATAGTGTGTCAGCGGTTACACCACAACAAATTGAGAGCACCCTGGCCGCGACCGATGTGCTGGTCATTATTCATCCCAATAATCCTACAGGTGATACTTTTCCGGTGGAAACAATACTTGCCTGGCACGCACACCTTGCCCGTCGCGGCGGCTGGCTGGTGGTAGATGAGGCATTCATTGATGCCACACCTGAGCACAGTATCGTGTCGCAAACCACTTCTCCAGGTCTCATTGTATTACGTTCATTAGGTAAGTTCTTTGGACTGGCGGGTGCACGGGTTGGTTTTGTATGCGCGCAGACTGAGCTGCTAGCACAACTCAACGCCTTACTCGGCCCCTGGACAATCAGCACACCTGCACGCTGGGTTGCCAGCCAAGCACTGCAGGACAAAACCTGGCAGAAAACGACCCGTCAGTATCTGATTCAACAAAGCCGGCGATTACAAACATTGCTTGTCCAGCATCATCTCTCCCCGGATGGTGGCTGCGCCCTATTTCAATGGGTGCAATCACCAGATGCGCAATCTATTCACGACAAACTGGCACATCAGGGCATTCTAACTCGCTGTTTCAAACACCCCTCTAGCCTGCGCTTTGGCTTGCCAAGAACGGAAACTGACTGGCAGCGATTAGATAGAGCACTCGCGAACATGAATATAGCCGGCATGAATACATGAATGCCCAAACACTCATGGTCCAGGGCACCACTTCAGATGCTGGCAAAAGTTTACTGGTAACCGCCTTGTGCCGCTGGCTAGCCCGACAGAATGTACGTGTGGCACCCTTCAAACCACAGAATATGGCATTAAACAGCGCGGTCAGCGTAGATGGCGGAGAGATTGGCCGAGCTCAAGCGATACAGGCATTCGCTTGCGGCCTGGCACCACATACCGACATGAATCCTGTGCTACTAAAACCCAATACTGATTCAAGTGCACAGGTTATTATTCATGGTCATGCAATCGGCAATATGAATGCACGCAGTTACCATGATTACAAAACTATCGCACTAAAAGCCGTACTTGAGTCTCATACACGTCTCGCGGCAAACTACGACAGGATTATTGTAGAAGGGGCAGGTTCTCCGGCTGAAATTAATCTGCGCGCTAATGATATTGCCAATATGGGCTTTGCGGAGGCAATCGATTGCCCGGTTATTCTTATCGCTGATATTGATCGAGGGGGCGTATTTGCGCATCTGATTGGCACACTGGCCCTATTAAGTGACAGCGAGCAAGCTCGAATAAAAGGCTTTGTCATTAATCGGTTCCGGGGCGACATCGCATTACTCAAACCCGGTCTGGACTGGCTGGAACAACATACCGGCAAGCCGGTTCTGGGCGTCCTGCCTTATTTACAAGGACTACATCTGGAAGCAGAAGACGCACTGCCGGCTACTTATAATCCTGACCTCAATCCGGCAGAAGCGCTGATGCATATTATTGTGCCTGCCTTGCCACGCATCAGTAATCATACCGACTTTGATCCGCTGCGCCTGCATCCGCAAGTCAATCTGAAATTTATCGGCCCCGGCGAAACAATTCCGCCAGCCGATTTGATTATCTTGCCAGGTTCAAAAAGTGTCTGCGCTGATCTGGATTGGCTATGCCAGCAAGGCTGGGAAACGGCTATTCGGCGACACCTGCGCTACGGTGGAAAGCTAATGGGCATCTGTGGCGGTTTCCAGATGCTCGGAAAACAGATATATGACCCCACTGGTCTCGAAGGAAAAACAGCTGACCGTGTCGGATTTTCATTTTTTGACATGATTACCAGGCTAGCGCCTGACAAATTACTACGCAATGTACAAGGTACGCTCGCATTTAACGGTGCAGCGATGACGGGCTATGAAATTCACGCCGGAATCACTACCTATGATTCATTCTATGAACCCGCTGTTTATTTCGACCACAAATCTGATGGCGCAATCAGTCAGGATGGACTCATTCTGGGCACGTATCTGCACGGATTATTTGAATCGACAGCAGCCTGCAATGCGCTACTGAGTTGGGCCGGATTGGATGGCAATATACAATCGCTCGATTATCATGCAATACGTGAAACAACTATGAATCGATTAGCCGACAGCATCAGTCAGCACCTTGATATTAACCAATTATATCGGCTGCTTAATCTAAACAGGGTGTCCGCAGGATGAATAAAAAAACCCTCATTCTTGGTGGTGTCCGTTCTGGCAAAAGCCGCCTGGCCGAACGATTGGCAATCGAAAGTCAACTGCCTGTCACTTATATTGCTACCGCCACTGCACTTGACGAAGAAATGCACAAGCGTATTGCATTACATCGTGTACGGCGTCCCGATAATTGGGTTGTAATTGAAGAACCATTACAGCTCGCTTCGGTACTGTATCAGCAAGCTACCAAAGAGCGATGTATTCTCGTCGATTGTCTAACACTCTGGCTAACGAATCTATTAACAGCCCAGGATGCATCACAATTTTTATACGAACGCGAGGCCTTGCTCTCAACGATACCCACATTAACAGGCCGAATTATTCTAGTCAGCAACGAAACGAATATGGGTATCACCCCAATGGGAGAACTAAGCCGCCGCTATTGTGATGAAGCCGGTCGATTACATCAGGATCTGGCACAGTGCTGCGAACAGGTTATTCTAACCGTTGCCGGTCTGCCACACATATTAAAAGAGCATTCCTATGAATGAAACAACTGCAATCGATTGGCTAAATGAACCCTTCGCCATTCCCGATGCCAAGGCCCGGCAAGCTGCTCAAGCACGCCAGGCACAGCTCACCAAACCGTCAGGCTCACTGGGCCAACTTGAGGATATCGCCATTCATCTTGCCTCGCTTCAAGGCACCCTCCGACCCGGCGTAGAGCGTATTCAGATTACCATATTTGCGGGAGATCATGGTGTTGCAGCCGAGGGGGTATCTGCATTTCCACAAGCAGTCACCTGCGAAATGATCAGGAATTTTGCCAATGGTGGGGCCGCGATTAGCGTCCTGGCTCAAATCCTGGGTGCGCAACTTGAGGTAATCAATATGGGAACAGCACAAGATGTCGGAGTGTTTCATAACGTAAGCGATTACCGACTGGGTCCTGGTACGGCTAATTTTATTCATGAGCCTGCAATGACCATAGATCAGCTGACTCAAGCACTACAGGCTGGCCGCCATGCTATTGAACGCGCCCATTCCGCGAACACACAGCTATTCATTGGCGGTGAAATGGGCATTGCCAACACCACGGCGGCTACTGCCCTAGCCTGCATTCTGCTTGACACTGAAGCCGCCTTGCTTGTGGGTCCAGGCACTGGCCTTGACACACACGGTATCGCACATAAAACAGCGATCATTCAGCGCGCACTGGACCTGCACAGCAGCCATATCACCTCTCCTC
The DNA here is from genome assembly GCA_965369175.1 of uncultured Nitrosomonas sp. GTDB lineage: Bacteria > Pseudomonadota > Gammaproteobacteria > Burkholderiales > Nitrosomonadaceae > Nitrosomonas. The sequence goes on along the minus strand of CBDUPR010000020.1, from coordinate 6,938 downwards.
TGGAAGCACTGCGTCGTGTTGGTGGGTTTGAAATCGCAGCTTTAACTGGCGCATACCTCCGTTGCGCCCAATTAGGAATACCCGTGTTGATCGATGGCTTTATTAGCTCTGTTGCAGCATTAGCTGCTGAACAATCGCATCCTGGAATGAAGAATTGGTTATTATTTTCACATACTTCGGCTGAGCCCGGCCATAGCTTAATCCTTGACAGGCTTAATGCCAAACCACTTTATAGCCTGGGTCTTCGTCTTGGTGAAGGTAGCGGTGCTGCGATCACACTGCCTTTGTTACGTATGGCCTGTACGTTACATAATGAAATGGCAACTTTTTCTGAAGCACAGGTTTCCGGAAAAACTGAAATAAAGTGAAAACAACAACGATTATCGATCTGATGCGCCATGGAGAAACACAAGGAGGTCACGTCTTTCTAGGCAGCACTGATACGCCGTTGAACGAACATGGCTGGTTGCAGATGTGGAATACGGTTGAAAAAAATTCACCCGGCTGGGATCACATTATTACCTCACCCTTGATCCGCTGTGCCCAATTTGCTCAGGCGCTGGCGCAGCGTTATACCATACCTTTGATAGAGGATGCGCGTGTTCAGGAATTACACTTTGGTCAATGGGAAGGCCATTCTGCAGCCGAATTAATGCAAACAGATGCCGCTGCATTAACCCGTTTCTGGCAGAATCCCATGCAATTCACGCCTCCCAATGCGGAGCGTCTGAGCGATTTCAACACGCGTGTTTTATGTGCCTGGCATCATATAATAGATCAATACGCCGGCAAAAAAATTTTATTGATCACACACGGTGGGGTGATACGCACTTTACTTTGTCATATCTTGCAACACCCCATCGAACGACTACTTGAGCTTGAGATAGAACATGCCGCTATGCGACGTATTCGCGTCAAAGACGGACAGAGCCGCCATCATTCCATGCCAGTTACCGACATATCGGTATGATTCAACCTTTTCTTATTGCACTACAATTTCTCACACGCTTACCGGTACGGCTAAAATCACAACCCAATGAACATGATATGGGACGTTCCCTGCTCTATTATCCATTAGTTGGCTTACTCATTGGGGCATTATTGGTCGCATCCAGCTGGTTACTCAGCGATACACCTCCATTTGTCGCAGCCGCACTACTCGTCACTTTATGGGTAATACTAACCGGAGGCTTGCATCTCGATGGTTTGGCGGATAGTGCCGATGCCTGGATCGGCGGCATGGATGATCGGGATAAGACCCTGACTATTATGAAAGATCCCAACTGTGGACCGTTCGGTGTGATTGCAATTCTATTGGTCTTACAACTCAAGCTCGCAACACTGCATGCACTATTCATGAATGATGCATCCATTGTACTATTCATTGCTGTCATACTCGGCAGAACGCTATTACCATTATTGTTATTGACCACCCCCTACGTCCGTTCACATGGATTAGGCTCTGCACTGGCACGTCATCAGCCACGTAGCCTGAGCATCATAGTGATCATCACAACTATCATATCCATTTTATTTATTTATCCTGCTAGTAGCTTAGCTCTGATTATGACAGCGGCTATTGTTTTTCTGTTCGTACGGGCCAGCATGCTACATCGCATAGGTGGAACAACAGGCGATACTGCAGGTGCGCTAGTTGAAATAACAGAGGTAGCCGTTCTGCTTGCCGCAGTTTTAATTTGACTGCCTCCGTCAAAAAGGAAAAGACTTACCAGCCCAGTGCGCAACCCGGGCACACTTAAATACAAACAGGATCCACATCATTTCCAAGAGCTAACCCTGCCAGGTAACATCATTAATCGATCTCTATAGACAATGTTTTTTGCATGTTGACCTGTTACGAGTTTAGCTTTGCGTCTATTAGCAGAACCGCTTCACTTTTCTTACCATTTCCGTTGCAACCCGACGAGTTCGATTTCATTTTTATAGCACGCTGGGTACAGCGATCCTGCCTCCAGTTACCAGGATAACAAAACCGTTAATCCGGGATCTACATCGACAGCAACCTGTTAACTCCCGTTCTATTGAGGCCTCGTGCGTCGTACAGCAGCAGAAGAAAGCCGTTCTGTCACATCCCTGATCATAGTAGCTGTCGTGAATTCTACCGCTTTCGATCAAATGCGCGACCAGCGAACAGCTCAATACGCATTCATCCTTATCAACTTCAAAACTCTTTCACTTCATCTATAGCCACTGGCCATATGCTCAATAACTTATTCGGTATACTTCAATATGTGTGACGAATATTGATGTGTTCCGCGAAGAAATAGTGAAATGCAGCTCACAATTGATAATATCCGGAATTTTATTAGAAATGACGGCTATTTGGATTCATGATCCATAGAGTGATGTGCATCAATGGTCATGGTCATGGTCATGGTCATCATGATGATGCCTACTCATATCTGCTTTGTCTTTTGCACGATTTGAATTAAGCGGTGTAAATCTCGCCGTATAAGCTTCCTGCTCCGGGAGTTTAATAAAAGCAATAACCGCTGTATCAGGCTTTATCAAAAACTCACCCTCTCCCCGCAAAATATTATTGAATACGGGCTCCAATTCAAGCGTTATTTTATGCTCATTTTTTCCAGATTGAATGCTTACTTTTCCTGTTCCGTTTTCAGTGCCGACCTCATTACCCGCATGATCTGTTACGTAAAGTACAATTTCCTTGTGCTTGGCAACAAGTTCCAAATAGTAGGGTCCTGCTTTACGAAGCTGTCCACCATGTAATGCGCCCGTCTTCTGTACTTCTTCAGCAAACGTACTCATTGGGTGAAAAATCAACAACACAATACCTAATATTAGTATCAATAATTTATTCATTTTTAGTATAAAAATAGATGGAAACAGTGGATTCAAATAGTACTAATTGACATATTCATCTGGCGGCGGCAGTATCGACCCTTCCCGATTAAACAAACTAACCTGCTTTATCAATAAGTCAGTATCATCCCAACCCAATGTGTTTTCTGTTGGTGGAATCCAGCGCGCGCGCAAATAGCCATAACGATCTATCAGAAACTCCATATGGTCAGGAATCACTCCCGCTCCCAGTATATCCGGACGGCCAAGTGTTCGTCGAGATAAGGCATAGCTGTGTGCAATTTCCGATGCGCCTTCCGTCACAATTGGAAAAGGGATATCAGTCGCAATATTTTTAATTGTTTCCGCATCAAGATCTCCTTTGGGAACAGCCAGCACTACCGTATTTTGATCATCTAATACATTGTAGATTTGCGCGAGCTGTTTCAGTCTATCTAGTGATTCTGGCCATGAAAATATAACAAGCAACACTGATTTCTGTTTTCTAAAATCTGCCAGAATACCGCTGCTGCCATCCTCTGCAGTATAAAAAAAACCGGGGGGCACCATATAAGGTCTATTTGGGACCACCTCCGGTGTCAGGATTCTCGCCTGATAACCACGTGATAAAGCATGAATAAAATTTACCAGATCCCAACGATCATCTTCCGACAACTCATCCGCATATCCCGGCATCTCGGTATCATTAATCCCGAAGCTGATCCAATGAAAAAAATCACCCGCAGTATGTTCTTCAGTATGCGGTTCCGTGAGCATATCAGTGGGAACCGTAGACAACGTTCTGGACTGAATACCATTACCTTTCCCCTGTGGCCCATGACAATTAACACAGTATTGCGCATAAAGCTCAGCGCCATTCGCAATTGAAACCGCATCAAAAGGAATAGGTGTTCTACGATAAGTCTCTGGGTAGGCTTCAATAGCTAAAGGAGGTAACGCTACAGAAAAACCCATAATCATTAAGGAAAACGGAACAATAATTAAACGTCTCAATTTCCATTTCTGTGATTTTCCCAGCCATACAGCACCACCAGCCAAGACCAGGATTGCAATCCCAATCCAAACCTGAATAATTACACGAGTATCATTCCAAGTAGTCTCTATTGAAAATCGAAAGGGATAGGGCCATTCCTCAATAGGTGCATATTTAGCGGGCGTTGTATTAGCAATAATTGTCGCCAATAGTAACAGTACCAAGGCGATGACAAATTCAATACACACCCATTTTCTCATGGCTTTAGCACTAGCATTGATAACCGATGGGCTATCAGCCTGAGTAAACATTGGCAAGCAACTTGAGCGCACATATGCAGCAATTACAAGAATAATTGCCAATAAAGCTAATTTTATATTAAGTAGCCAGCCATATGGTGTCGCGAATAAGGCCGCATAGTTTCCATCAAAAACCTTATCTGCAACAAAAATGCCCGATGCAATGATAAGTAGCATCGCAGGCAAAGCTACCAATGAAAATCGCTGTAAAGTCTGCACATCGACATTCTTTGTGTGCTCATTCCTTTCTGCCTTTACATAAGTAAATAACAACAGTAAGAATGCGGGTAATGCACCAAGCCAAACGCCTGCCAGAATGATATGTAGTGCATAAGGCAGAATGGACAACAAGGATAATTCTTCTGCCGCAGAATGACTAGTGAGTGATCCCGCTATTAACGGAAAAGTGGCAATGACAGCACAAAACACATAATGCCAGCGTGACCTGGCAGCGTATCGAAGATATAAGACAGCACCTAATAACATTATCGCTGACACTGCCCGTCCGATCCAGACATGGCCTACACGGGTATTTTCCAAAAAGCCAATCCAGACCTCTGGACGCCATATATTGGCAGCATTTCCGGTCGCCTGCCCTGCTGTGATCGCCAGAATAACGACCAGTCCAGCTATCATACTCAATGCTAACCAAGGAAATAATGCTTCTAATCTATTAATCCATGGTCTCTTGAAAACAGACTGACTACTCTCAGTCATTGCAAGAAAAACGCAGCTACCCAACAGCGTTAAATTAGCTGCCAGCTGAAACCAATGGGTAGCTACTTCAATCACATCTATCATTTCCTTATACTTAATTTTTCACACTAAAATCATAAGCTGATTCAACCACATGACCGTCCACAGATAAAACACGATACTCTACGGTATACCTTCCTGCCTTCATTTCCGGTAAGGATAATACAACGGATCTCAAATCATCCGGTACGGACTCTGCATTTGTACTGGTAATTGGTTTTTTATCTGCACCCAATACTGAAATTGATGAATAATTTCCTTCAATTTCTTCGTTAAACCATAACTGTACTTGAGTCGGCGGCACAGAAAGCGCGGCACGTTTTGGCGGCTCCGATTTAACTAATGCCGCATGTGCCCATACTGGATTGACATGTAACAGCCATGTCGGCATCAATATGATGCCCGACATAATAATTATCCGCTTCATTACGGGAATTATGAGTGGTTTAAGATTCATTATTACTCCTCCTCGATAGCTCACGCTTTATGAGAAATTCTATATCTACAATTAGACAGTTTTAATCAAAATGAGTTCAATCCGGCCATCTCCAGTAATCTCATCTCAACATCAAAAAAACGCTTTAAGCAGCACCTGTTGTTTCAACTTTACGACGTCGGGAAAAGAAAAAAGCGCCAGCTGCCACAATAATCACAACAGGCAGAATAATCGTCACCCAACTTGTTGGTCTTCCTTCACCAACCGAAAATGGAAAACGGGACACATACTCTTCCGCACCACCCGTAACCGTAACCAAGCCCACAAATTTACCTTTCTCTGGAAAAACATGCTCCACCGCAATGGATGCACTAGGGTAAACCTTTGGCGGCAGATGATAGACGGTAATCTCATCCAGATTCTCTTCTGAGCCTGTATCGCGAATAATACGCACTTCCGTGGTCAATGGGCGTAACTCATCATTGATGTAGTCCAGTGCCACAACGGTTTTACCAACCTCCGGAATATCTTCACAGAATTCTTCTTCTTGAGTTAATGGCTGATAACCAGTGAAATGCATGGTATAAGGCCCAACTGTGAGGATACAGAGATCCTCAGCCAGAGCCAATCCGCCGTGTGCCTGCACTTGCGCAGAAAACATCATACTTGCTGCAAGTAATACTGATACTAGAGTTTGTTTTATTAAATTTAATTGCAAAAACATGCGAGAGTATTCCTGTATAAATTATGATGGGTCATAATAATCTTGTTTCATAAGTCGTCAGACTGCTCATTTATTTTTGAACGGCGGGAAGCCAGCCAGCTTTTCAGTCGCTTTGACTTCACGAGCTTATAGCCAAGCACAATCATCAGCAGCAATCCAATTACCGGCCCAATCGCAGCACGAAACACATCTGCATAATTGATCATTTCTACCCGTAACTGATATTGATAGTTCAGCGGAGGCACGCCTTCTGCCGTCACAATAACCAGATGTTCTCCCTGTTCTAGTGTGCTCTCTGTATTAATTACGCCATCCTTAAAATAATCTGGCTGTATATTGATTATTGTTTCACCATCAGCTGCATTATTCCCTTTGATTACTTTCATTCCTATCGGCATATCCCGCAGTGCCGGATCGATCAGATCCACCACAAGCACCGTGTCCCCCGCATGTGGAATATCGGTACAATAATGGCCACCTATATCATTTTGCGGCTGGTAAGCGCTAAAATGTATCATATTCTCGCCGATCCGACGCATACAGCTATCCTCTTCTATGGCAACCTTTCCATGTGCCAAAGCTGTACCTGCATATAGCGTCGTAGCCAGAATAAAGGCTGCAATACTTACCTGTATTATTTGCCTAACCACGACAAACCCTCCTGTCTGGTGAGCGCCTTCAAACAGATAAGGCTTGCTTATGCCCCCTCCGTCTTTATTATTCCATTTCTGGATTTTGTGCGGCACTCTGAATTCGTGATATTACGTTACTTATAAAAAAACCGGCACACCTCTGTCTGTCTTACGACAGCGGCGTACCGGTTTTTTATGCCGAGCTTAGATTAAAGCTTAGTAAATACCGGTATAACCGCGCCAGCAATACTATTGATGTAACGATTACCTTCTT
>CBDUPR010000019.1:0-50852 GCA_965369175.1 uncultured Nitrosomonas sp. | reverse complement strand
TAACGACCGTGTTTGTGGACTTTATTTTAGAAACTGAGTTTTGCAAAGGTCTCATAAAGAGAGACCTTTGCACGGTAGACGGCATGAGGCTTTTGCAAAAGTCCTTGCCAGAAGTTTCTGCTATATTGATTACACAGGGTTAATTTTTCAACTGCTGAAGTTTCTCAAAGGTCTCCCAGTATCCATCAGCTGTAATTTAAAAATAAAAAAGGAGATGCCAGATACTGGCATCTCCTTTTTACGTGATCCGACTTATACTATTATGTCTTTTTCACCTTTAGCGCTTTCCTCGCTGACAATGGATGTCTTGAGAAATTCTTTCTTCACTTTCGGTGCCTTCCTCCCTGACAACGGATGGCTTGAAAAAGGTTGGAATCGCTCAAAGCCTTTCACTTCAACCGTTCCGCCCCCATTAGTATATTCAGATTCAAAATGATTCAGAAACTCCATGAAGGTATGGTCAACAAGATGAGCCTGACTAAAATCTAACACCGCTGTTTTCCCAGGCTGAATCTGTTTGAACGCTTTCTTAAATCCGATCAGATTAGAAAATATAACCGCATCATGAAAGGCCAGGTGATATTTTCCTTCACTTTCATTCAACTTGTAACGTGCTTTGAAAAGATTACTCAACGCGGCGCCGTTTACAATATGAAAAACAAACTTCGTCAAAATACCTGAAGCAATACCGACGAGTAAATCAGTTGCTACTGTTACCGCAATTGTTACCAGAAAAATTGTTAGTTGCTCGCTACCAATCTTATAGGTCTTAAAAAACACATGTGGCGAAGCAAGACGATAACCCACATAAACCAGTAAAGCAGCCAAAGCAGCATTAGGAATCAGCTCAATTACGGGAATCATCAACAGCATGGCTATGAAAAGGAAAAAGCCATGAAAGAAATTAGCCCAACGTGTACGTGCACCAAAATCAACGTTTGCTGAGCTACGCGCCACCTCTGATATCGTTGGCGATCCACCTAATACAGCAGCCAGTGTATTCCCTGCGCCCAATCCAATCAGATCCTTATTATAATTTGACTGCCGTTTCCAAGGATCAAGGTTATCTATCGCCTTAACTGTCAGTAATGATTCTAAACTACCCACAATGAGAAACATGAACACGTATTTCCAGAATACAAATGTACTGATGGCAGAGAAGTCAGGATTAAAACCAACCATTTCCCAGAAATCACCAACAGCGACTAAAATATGTCCAGGCTGTGTTCCTTTAAAATCCAAGAAAATTGCAGCAGGAATAGCTATTAATAATACGACCATGGGTGCAGGGATCTTTGCAAGCAATCCTTTTATTTGCGGCCAGATAAACATAACGGCTAGACAAGCAAGACCAATCGCTGCAATCACTCCGTTTGCATTCACAATAGAATTGGGAACTTCAGCATATAGTGCAACGGGATTCATTCCAGACAGATCAGCGGGATCAATTCCCAACATAATATGAAATTGCTTGGATATGATAATCACCCCGATGGCCGCAAGCATACCGTGGACAGCTGAGTGTGGGAAAAAATCACTCAATGAACCGGCTTTTAACAAACCCAGGACAACTTGAAGCGCACCAGCAACGACCATTACGCCTAATGCAAGACGCCACCCCTCCATGCCACCACCCAACTCGATGACACAACCGGCACAAATCGTAATCAGACCGGCAGCAGGTCCCTTGATTGTAAGCTGAGAACCCGCAAAAAACGCAGTAAACAAACCACCAATCATCGCACTGAGTACCCCCATTGCTGGTGGAAACTCTCCTGCTTTAGCAATGCCAAGGCTCAATGGTAATGCCAACAAGAAAACAAGGAAGCCTGCTACTGCATCGTATTTAAAGTTTTCCTTAAGTCCGATTAAACCATCTTTAGGTATTTCTTGTTGCGTAGAATTATTCATAATTCTATGTATCTCCTTTAGATTAAGAAAGTTTACAAAACGCGTACTCCATCAAGAGCTTTTATACGGGATAGAATGGTAGTCTTTCACATGAGGCCCAAGGAAAATACGTGAATACATCCGCACCAACGAGAGGCCAATTAATATGAAATCAATTGCGAGAATAATTGCTAAATCAACCTGATCTGTATGAATATGTGTAAACATCAGATCAATTCCTAAGAAGGTTGGCGTAACGGGGAACCCCATTAAGCCCAGACACGCAAACAGGAAAACTAATGCCAAAAAAGGGTGCTCATAAACATGCCCCTGATAATCATTCCAGTCAATTTTCTGTTCCAATGCTGTGAGTCTATCCAAACAGGCATATCCCAGAATGCCTGTAAATATCACACCGCTTAGATAGATAACAACTTCGATGACATCTACCTCGGGATAAAATGATATCGCTAGAGCAATCCACAAATGATTGACAACGACAAGCGTCCAGCTAAATTTCGCGCTTTTTCTTTCAGTGAATGATCTGAGTAATAGCAGTAGCCCAATAAATGCGAAAATTGCAGGGAAATAATCATATACCGCGTGTGGTATTAGATCTTTAGCAATTAATAACCACAGCACGCCTACGATATAACTGATAGTCACAAAATTGCCAGCAATGCCTTCTGATACAAAATTCAGCTTTCTGCCGATCCACTTCATAGGATTCCACAAAATGATATATATGAAAGAATCCAGATTGAACTCTTTGACACTCAGCAAATAAATTGAGTATTTAATCCGTTTAAAGGCTGAATCTTTATCAGAGTATTCGATCGGAACAAAATTAAAGAACTGATCGCGTATCAGATAGGTAACGATCGAGGGCGATACTAAGAGCTGATAAGTCCGTAAAAAAGCATTTCCTATAATATGAACGAAGGCAAGCGTATGAAAGCCAAGTGCGATTTCAATAAAGATCAGGCCAATCTGAGCTGCTGATGAGTAAGCAATTTGTGTTTTAATTGATGATTGAACGCGTGATATTAACGTGGCAATAATACTTGTCGTTAACCCTATGACAACCAGTAATCCAACTATTTCGACTTGGTGTTCCCAGAATGGATAGGTTCTCAATAAAAGAAAGGCGCCCAAATGAACAGCAAGCGAACCATAAAAAATTGCACTGGAAGGTGTAGGCCCCTCCATCGCGCGTGGCACCCAGGATGTGAATGGAATCTGTGCCGATTTAACAGCGGCAGTCAACACCAGCATCAACGATATAATCAGACCGACTGTAGTATAGTTCTCAAGGTGTGAAACTATCAGGTCACTATCAGATAGTTTCGAAAAAGTAATATTCTCATGCCATAAGTGATGACTTAACCAGATAGTAACAATCAAACCCATATCCGCAATACGAAATACCGTGAAAATTTTTAACGCATTTTTGACGGGTAAGAATCTCTCTCTATAGTATCCAATCAACAAAAATGAACAAATTCCAAAAATTTCCCATCCAATAAAGAGTGTCTCAAAGTTTCCGGAAAGAATTACAAGGTTATAACCGATATAGAAAAAAAGTATTGTGTTGAAAAAGCGCTTATAGCCGCTTTCACGATGTAAATACCATCTAGAATAAACCGTTACTAGAAATGATAAGAAACTACCCAGGAAAAGAAAAATAGCCGTGATAATATCGAAATAGAAAGCGATATTGAATACATAATTCGCTGTGTCATAAAGCGTATATTCAATTAACTCCAGAACCGGTTGGCCTTCAATCACCCAAAGCACCAGGAATAACCAGGTAACAATCATGTGCAAACCAACTGTTAAATAAGCAATCCAAGAAATCACGCCTTCTTCTATTTTAGGTATGAATAAACTAAGAACAAAGCCAATTAATGGGATAAGTATTAAAGACTCAAATATAGGTACGAGTAATGGATTCATTTTTCAGCCTTATTATTATCAGTATCAATTAAGTACACAGGCAAGTTTTCTTCCGTTGCTTCGACTACATAGGTATGTTTCGCTTTCTTTGCAGACTCCATGAGCTTGTCAAGATCCGATATGGTTTCAAGCTCTTTCAATAATGGGTTATAGATTGTGAAATTTCCATTCCCTTTATACAAATGAAGATCGCCTGTTTCTGGGTGAACAGCAACCAAAATAACCCATTCATTCTCATAAAATGAGAAATTTGCCGCAGCCTCTTTGAGCACCCTTAAGAGCACCTTCGGATAATGTTCAACGATCACTAAAAGACGAACGGGATCATGTACCTCAATCATCTGATACGGCAGGCCTGTTCTCAAATCACCATCACTACCATTGGCAACTCCGTTGAGTCCCATAACGTTATAAGCTAATTTCGTTCCTGCGCCCATTCTATGATTATCTGTTCGCGAGAAAAAATATTCGAGATCAATTCCACCCATAACCGGTCCAATAGGCCCCATGGAGACTCCTAGATACTTCCCATCCGGATCAGTTCTGTAATCATAGGAACTGGTAGATGCCCGCCGATCCAAGAATAATTTCTCAGTTAAACTCCGTCTTCCAATAATACTGACCGCATTCGTAGCATGATTGAGTTCAGGACGTGGTTCAAACAGAGAAACAGATCTCCTGCGTACCTCATTATGAATTTCTTTAGCACTCGCTTTGGTATTGATCGATACCAATCTTCTCGATCTTTCTTTTGCATGCATATCGAGTGATTCAATAAAAACAGGAATATTTTTCTTATGATTAGCTGCATTCTCAGGAGTAAGAATATGCTCATCATAAAAATAAACCTCATCGCGTGTCGTATCATGGAGACCTGGGAGAAACTGCGTTTCGTCCGGAATTTTAATTCCATTCTTAGCCAATGCTGCTCTGACTTCCGGATGATTCGCCATAGTACAGAATGATCTTGCATTGACTGAGCCCGGTCTACCACCACAAGCACCGCAATCATAGGCTGTATAATGTGTATTATTAACGCTACTGGCACCATGTCCAATCATATATACAATAGGCGCAAAAGAAGCGCCTTTACCGCTACCCGTCAGCCCCGTACTTGTCAAAACACCTTGTACGCGCTGAGTCATTTCTTTGATAGTAAATCCTACCTGCAGGCCATCTTCTATATCGGAAGGATCCTGATTTTCAACAGTCAGTTTTGCATTGCTATCCACGTGTAAAAAGGATGAGGCCATAGCAGGCATCGCTGTAGGTCTGAAAATATCAAAAGCCAGCTTAATCGCTGTGAAAAAACCAACGGTTTGGGAGATTAACCAACCTTGGAAAAGAGAATGCGTATGTTTATGAAAAACCACATCCTTTTTCATTTTGAGCTGACTGCCTACTTCTTTAACCAGATACTTGGGGAATACCGGTGCAGGGCAACATTTTGTAGCAAAGTTTCCATGCTCAGGCTTATAATATAATTCAACATTAAAAAAACCCGCGGTTGTAAATGTTTCACAATTTGGATCATTCTGCTCAAGATAGCGACGAAATGAAGTCAGTCGATCATCGATGCAAAAAAATGTTTGAAATGATTTATTCGCTACTTTCTTTTCCCAGTTTTTATCCTGCAATGCAATGCCAACCAGTACCTGGTCATAATATGACCATTCAAAGGCTTCGTGCAAAATCTCAATAACTTCATCGAGTTCTGTCTGTGGCACTTCCGAAAAAAGATCGACAGGTCTGTTTTCCAAAACAGCACCAAGCGGTTGCCAGCTCTCCCCAAAATGTGAATCCAGTGCATCGATTTCCATCAAGAGTTCTAGAACAACCAGATCATGTATCGATATTTTTTTCTTATTTAAAAGAGAGTCTGGGTCCAGCTGAACAGAAGACACCATACCCGACCAGCCTGGATGTGCAAATTGCTGATCAAATAGATACTGCTTGTAAAGTGTTTCATCACCTACCACGATTTTTAGCAGGTCTTCAATTTTACAGTCTCCACTAATAAGGAGATTACGGGCTCTTTTTGTTTTAAAGAAGCTTGTAAAGCTTTTTTCTTCCATTTCCTTAATACAGGAAAGAAAGTCTTTATTTCCAATAGGAAAAGGCCAGACTGATATTCCTTGATCAAGATAATGACAGAGTATCCTGAAAAGAAGTCCATGCACCATTTGATCTAGATCAATCGGATAGTATTTCTTCCAGTTTTTTCTAAGCTCACCGACTCTGGCTGAAACAGAAGTATCATATTGCTCATTTAATAACTTCTGCATCCATTCATCAATAGATCCTGCACCTTTTCTTTCTGTAATTGTCCTTTCCAGGATATCCTTGCGAATGCGCTTGGATCGATACAAGTCCCGATATTCATTCAATTCTAATGTTGTAAAATAACCCCACATTTTTTTTGCAGTCCGCAAAGCATCAAAAAATTTCATGTCATTTTGAAATGCATGCAAGGTATTGTGGTGAATAAAATTCTTTAACGGTGCTTGCATAGGCAAGTAATGATTCAGGTCATGAAGCACCTGATGTTCGTCAAAAGATAAATTTTCTGTTTTCATTAAATATAACCCTCTTAATACAAACAATATTCCTAAGGATAGAATAAGTTACTGTTCGAAATTGCTTAAGTACACTATTGATTCTTCTTATTAGCAACTTTTATCCTGAACTGATTCAACTGTTGCAATGCCTGCTTCTACTTCGTTACCAATCCGCTCAAGAAACCTGTTGGTTTTAGTCTAAATTCGACGTCCTGAACAGCGACAAGCGATTGCTTGTTGAAGACAGTAAAAGAGGTAAGAAGCAAATATTACGGGCATAAACACCATCAATGTTTACAGGAAAGTACTGACAACTTTAGGGTTAAGTGGAGAATTCTTATTGGATCATTAGCTGCCATTGTGTTGTTCATAAATGATAACCCTCCCGATATAAATGATAAGAATTACATTAAAGTCAAGTAAATCCTATCACAGCGATTGTGAAAAATTCGTGAAGACTACAACACAATGAGAATGGAGATAAAAAATCAGGGGAATGTAATGTGGAAGGTAGAGCCATGTCCTGGTACGCTTTCAACTTCAATTATCCAGCCATAGTATTCACAAATACGTTTGACGATAACCAGTCCAATACCCAAGCCTTCTCCCAGCGCCGATCCACGGAAGAATCGTTCATAAAGTAATGGCAGAAATGCGGGCTCAATACCAATACCCGAATCAGAAATTGATAAACGCGACCCTTCGGACTCTACTCGAACAAAGCCATTTTCTGTATATTGCACCGCATTACGCAATAGATTCACAAGGACGGTATATAAAGCTTGTCGGTTTAATACAAGAACAACTTCTGGTGCAATGGTGACTTCAAAAACAAGTTTCTTTCGATAAATCTCGGTACAAAGAGGATCGGCTGCGTCATAGATGCATTCGGTTAGCTCAACGGATTCAAGAGTACCTAACGCCTGCTCACGCGCTAAAAATAATAAAGCCTGTAACTGCTCACCCATTCGCGTTGCTGCCGCTTCAACCATGTTAACGCGATAACGCACCTTATCCGGCAAATCGCGTTCGGCGAGCAACAACTCACAGCTTGTTAGAATAGTGGTGATCGGTGTACGTAGCTCGTGACTGACATTGGCTGTGAATTCTTGTTCTCTCTGAAGCAATCGCTTGATACGACTCTGATAGTCATCTAGCGCACGTGCCAGATGTGCCACCTCCTCGTCCATCTCTGGACGCGTCAAAGCTTTTCCTTTTATATCACCAGGCGCAAGTAGCTTTACTCGTTCGGCAAGATCCGTGACCTGTTTAACCAGCAATCCGGCTAGCAGATAACCCACCGTGAATGCAATGGCAACTACCGCAAACAGAGAAAATAGAATTAGAAATCTCAGTTCATTTAGCCGCTGATTATGAAGTGCAATCCGATAAGCAACAAAGAATTTTACATCATCAACAGACCGTACCAGGACATGAATATCCTCAGCATCATGATAAATTCTATGATACCGAGCATTAAGCCCTCGCAAGTAAGCAGGAAGGCGAAGCTCTTCATCCATATTACGGACAACATAACTTCTGAGGTGAGAACCAATCTGTGGAATAAAGTCGGAATGTTTCCGGTAGCGCTGAACGAGATGGTCCATCTCTATTTTGACGACTTGCTCAATATGTGCTGCCTCAAAATTATCAGAAGCAAAATAGAGACTAATACCCAGCGTTCCGACAATAAAAATGCAGAATGCTGCCAGTGTTAGCGCAACACGTAAACGAAGACCGCGTTCAATCTTAAGCTTGAACACGAGAAGTCAAACAATAACCAAGGCCATGGACTGTTTCAATCGGATCGTAGCCACCCGCTCGCATTAACGCACGTCGTAAAACATGCATATGACTGCGTAATGTATCGCTGGTTTCTTGTATACCCTCCCAAGCCTCCAATTCTAATTCCTTCCGACTGAAAACTCGACCGGGTTCACTCATCATCAGCGCAAGCAGGCGAATACATTTGGGCGGCAGCTTAACATCCTTATCAGCAAAGCGAATTGATAACGTTTTTGGATCAAATGATAAACTATCGACTTCCAGTCTACGGCTGGCAACTCTTCCACTATAACGTTTATGCATAGCAAGAAGACGCGCTTCAACTTCTTTCAGTGCAAATGGCTTGACTAGGTAATCATCCGCACCATGTTCGAAACCTGCTAGTTTATCTTCCAGTGTATCGCGCGCAGTCAACATGAGTATTGGTGTATCAATCTGCGATTCCTGTCGAAGCTTTCGGCACAAATTAATACCGTTCATCCCCGGCAACCCTAGGTCAAGCAAAATACCATCAAAACGCTGTGTAACCGCAAGATGAAGCCCTGCTATACCATTAGCCGCAGCATCAGCGCTATGACCTCGTGATTCCAAAAAATCATACAAATTAGCAGCAATAGCCAAATCATCTTCAATAATCAGAATGTGCACGCAACCACCCTACCGCAACAAAACCACAAAAATAAAAGACAAAACCAGTTGTTAATGAAACTTACGACTCAATGTATGGACTGCTTCAACCAAAGCTGCGGCGTTTTCAGGTGGTGTAAATTGCGAAATACCATGTCCAAGATTAAAAACATGACCATTACCATGACCAAAACTAACCAAAATTTTCTCAACTTCTGCAGCAATGATAGTCGGTTCTGCAAATAATATCGAAGGATCAAGATTGCCTTGCAAAGCAACTTTATCACCCACACGACGACGTGCTTCACCAATATCGATAGTCCAATCAAGCCCAACTGCATCACAACCACTATTGGCAATGCTTTCTAGCCATAACCCACCACCCTTAGTAAAAACAACACTAGGAATACGCGCGCCATCATGCTCTCGCTTTAATCCCGCCATAATCTGCTTTATATAACGCAACGAAAATTCCTGGTAAGCAGCATGTGAAAGTGCTCCGCCCCAGGTATCAAAAATCATGACTGCTTGCGCGCCTGCTTCAATCTGTGCGTTGAGATAGGTAGTAACTGCTTGAGCATTAATCTCAAGAATATGATGCAGCAACTCAGGTCGCTGGTATAACATCGTCTTAATTATACGAAAATCAGTACCACCACGGCCTTCCACCATGTAACAAGCAAGTGTAAAAGGACTACCTGAAAAGCCAATTAATGGGACCTGGTTATCTAGCGTCCTACGAATCTGTGAAACAGCATCCATCACATAACGCAAATGTGTATCAGGATCGGGTACTGCCAGTGAACGGATCTCCCATTCTTCACGCAAAGGCCGCTCGAACATTGGTCCTTCACCTTCGGCAAAATACAATCCTAATCCCATCGCATCAGGAATGGTCAGGATATCCGAAAACAATATCGCTGCATCCAGTGGGAATCGTGCTAAGGGTTGCATCGTCACTTCGGTTGCAAAATTAGGGTTTTTGCATAACGCAAGAAAGTTACCGGCACGGGCGCGGGTCTCATTATATTCAGATAAGTACCGCCCGGCTTGACGCATTAGCCAAACGGGTGTGTACTCAACAGGTTGCCTCAATAATGCACGTAATAAAGTATCGTTTTTTGGTTTAGTCATTAAAAAGCCTATCAACTCATAGAATTTTCTGGAAAAGGTTTTTTTAAACATTACAGCAGATACAGACTTATTCTGCTTTTCTCTGTTAACTTTTCCTCAATTAGCAATCTTATCAGTGATTAGCCTTTACGTACATTACCTGTAACATATGGAGTCGTCCTAAAATAATATTTTTAAATATCTCGATTAATAATCAACCACCTATACACCTATATAATAAGTCTAATTTTAAGATGTTCCAAAACAACCTCCGACAGATATATTCTTTGAGACTTTTGCAAAAGCCTCTTTTTTAAAATCCAAGATCCAGCACAACCCATGCTTAGGATTTTAAAAACAAAGGTCATTTCTCGGCTCAATTTTCTTCGATAGTAAATAATCGCTGATACTCCTTGATCGCATAACGATCAGTCATACCGGCGATATAATCAGCTATTGCCTGATGTTCGTCCAGATGAAATTTATTTTGATATTTCGGAGGAAGAAGCTGGATATTAGCAGTAAAGATATCAAATAGCTTTTCTATCGTGTGGCGCGCTTTATTACCCATACGCACCACCCGATAATGTTGATAAAGATTATCACGCAGAAATCTCTTTAACTCCTGCTGCTCTTTTTTTACTTTATCACTGAAACCAATCAATTGTGGTGCCAAATGTACAGCGGAAAGGCTCTTTACCTGGGCATGCTTTATGTTGTCCATACTCTGTTTGGTTAAATCAATAACCAGCGTATTAATCATATTCCGCACAGTCTCATGCGTCAGACGCCGTCCTGAAAGGGCAGGATACTGTTTTTTCACCTGCTCCAAATGACGAGAAAAGATAGCAACTTCTTCTAGTTGTGTCTGCGTAATCAAACCAGAACGAAGACCATCATCAACATCATGATTATTATAAGCAATTTCATCAGCCAGATTAGCTAATTGTGCCTCCAGCGATGGCCTTTGATTGAGCACAAAACGCTCACCGACCTCACCCATTTTACGTGCGGTTTTTTTGGCCGCATGCTTGAGTATACCTTCGCGGGTTTCAAAACAAAGGTTTAAACCATCGAATGCAGCATAACGATCTTCCAGTACATCCACTACGCGCAAAGACTGTAAATTATGTTCGAAACCACCATAATCTTTCATACAGTCATTTAATGCATCCTGACCAGCATGACCAAAGGGCGTATGTCCTAGATCATGAGCAAGTGTAATTGCTTCTACCAAGTCTTCATTCAGACTCAGATTTCTGGCAATAGAACGGCCAATTTGTGCAACTTCCAGACTATGCGTCAGACGTGTGCGAAACAAATCACCTTCATGATTGACAAAAACCTGAGTCTTGTATTCAAGACGGCGGAATGCGGCAGAATGAATAATCCGGTCACGATCGCGCTGAAATTCACTCCGCCCGATAGGTGGCGCCTCAGCAATGCGCCGACCACGTGTATTAATTGATGAAACTGCGTAAGGTGCTAAGTTATTCATGCCGTTGCACAATCCGATAATGTTTCAAATAATACTGCCCGTGGAACATCAGCACGCATAACCGCTTCACCAATACGGTTTAGCAAAATAAAGCGTGTTCTACCTGCGTCAACCTTTTTGTCCAGAGTCATGAGCTGTAAATAATTTTCAGGCGTAAGTTTTGGCGCATGTGTCGGAAGCCCGGCCTGAGAAAAAATCTTGCGTATACGCACAACATCTGCCTCACTTATGAGTTTCATACGCCGTGATAACTCGGCTGCCAACACTATTCCCGCTGCCACTGCTTCTCCGTGCAGCCAAACACCATAACCCATGCCATTTTCAATCGCATGTCCAAAAGTGTGTCCGAGATTGAGCAGCGCACGCACCCCGTTTTCTCTTTCATCTGTAGCAACAATTTGAGCCTTATTTTCACAACTACGACGAATTGCTTCGTTCAAAATGGCGGGATCACGTGCAAGTAAACGCATCATATTTTGTTCAAGCCAGTCAAAAAAAACGGGATCTCGAATTAAACCATACTTGATAATTTCAGCAATACCTGCTCGCAATTCCCGATCAGACAAAGTATTCAATGTTACGCTATCAGCCATAACCATGCGGGGCTGATAAAAGGCACCGATCATATTTTTACCAAGCGGATGATTAATTCCGGTTTTACCCCCAACAGATGAATCCACCTGTGCTAATAATGTGGTAGGAATTTGAATAAATGGAACGCCGCGTAAATAAGTTGCTGCAGCAAACCCTGTTAGATCACCGACAACACCCCCGCCCAATGCTAGAATTGTAGTGTTTCGCTCACAATGATGTCTTAATAAAGTATCGAAAATCGTATTTAAGGTTTTCCAATCCTTGTATTCTTCACCATCAGGCAAAATAACCGGCACACAGGTTACACCATGATTTTCCAGCGCTATACGCAATTTTTCCAGATACAGTGGTGCTACGGTAGTATTACTCACGATAGCAACACGTTTCTGTGGCAAATGAGGCAAAATTAATTCTGCTCGTTCTAAAATACCACTACCGATATAAATTGGATAACTACGCTGTTCTGAAGATGAAGTAAGATCTACTGTAATAGTCTGCATCGTGTTTTTATTGTTAATGCATTTAGAAGAATTAAAAGTAACAAGCTTATGCATGAGTTTTTGTACTAAATTACGTACACCTTGTTTACCACTATCAATCGTTAAGTGAGCCGTTTCACGATAAAGCGAATCCCGTTGTTCATACAGCTCGGTTAATTTACCACGCAAGTTCTGAGTCTGAAGCAATGGTCTATTTTTATCGTGACGAGTGCGCCGGTGTAGGTCGATAACAGATGCTCGTAAATAAATTACAGTACCGTAACGTTTCAGTAATTCACGGTTTTCCCAGCTCAGCACCGCTCCACCACCCGTCGCCAAGATAATGTTATCCTGCCTCACAAGCTCGCGTAATACTTCAGTTTCACGTTTTCGAAACCCGGCTTCTCCTTCAATCTCAAAAATTACCGGTATTTTGACCCCAGTGCGTTCCTGAATCTCATAATCCGAGTCAATAAATCGTTTCCCCATATAATTGGCTAGAGATCTGCCAATCGTTGTTTTTCCCGCTCCCATCATACCCACCAGAAAAATATTACCACTTTTCATTTTCGCGGCACGATAGGCCTTGGTCATTGTCGTCTTGGTCAGTTTCATGTACGCAATTGTAGCGGAAATACTGTTTCACGCGCAGATACAAAAGACAATGGTTTGATTATTTTCGCTATGCCCTTAAAATTACGAATAATTAATTATTATTCCATTGATTCAATAGGCCATCACTAACACCACATTCTTTTGCATCCAACCATATCAAAAATCTCTGGATTGAAGTTAATCCTGCTTGCTTTTGCACCAGCACATGCGATTACTCTGGCATATGTTTGCCAACAAACCAAGAGAAAAATAATGGAACGAACACAGTTGCAATAAATGCCGCCATAATCATGCCACCAAATACGCCGGTACCCATTGATTGCCGGGCAGCAGAACCCGCCCCGGTGGCGATCACCAAAGGGATCACGCCTAATATAAAAGCCATGGAAGTCATGACAATAGGTCGAAAACGTAATTGTGCAGACTGAATCGCAGCTTGTTTAATATCGATACCTTCTTTCATTTTTTGACTGGCAAATTCAACCAGTAAAATGGCATTCTTGGCCGCCAAAGCGATCAACGTTACCATTCCAATCTGGAAGTAAATATCATTTGGCATATCCCGCAATAATACAGCCATTAATGCACCCGCAATTGCAAAGGGCACGGCCATGATGACCGCTAAAGGTAGCGCCCATGTCTCGAATTGGGCAGCAAGAATCAAGAACACCATAATGATGGCGAGACTAAATGCAAAAAATGCTGCGGAGCCCGTTTGTTTTTCCTGAAAGGCAGTACCCGTCCAGGCAATTTGATAACCATCCGGCAGTGTTTGAGCCGCAATCTTCTCTACCAATTCAATTGTATCGCCTGAACTGACTCCAGTAGCACCTCGCCCCATTATTCTTGCTGATAATAAACCATTAAAGCGTTCCAGTTGCTCCGCACCCACTTCATGCCTTACTTTACTCAGGGCAGATAGTGGGATCATCAGACCTGATGAGTGAGCACGTACATAAACTTTCCCTAAATCCTCCGGTTTCATGCGATATGCAGCTTCAGATTGTAATTGCACACGATACGTCCGGCCCGATCGATTAAAATCATTGACATAGAACGAACCCATTGTACTTTGCAAAGTAGCATAAATATCTGCAATGGCAACTCCTTGAGCAATTGCTTTCGCTTCATCAACCTCAACAAAAAGCTGAGGTACAGTTGGCCTAAAGAAAGTATTCACGGACGCCAGCAGTGGCTCTTGTTCCAACTTGTCCATCAGATTATTCACTACATCAGATAACTGGCGTGGATCAGAACTGGTCCGGCTTTGTATATAGGCTTCGAATCCGCCTGTACTGCCTAATCCACGAATAGCAGGCGGATTAAAAGCAAGCGCCAAGCCATCGGATTGCTGTGAACCTATATCAAATAGCTTGTCCACAATATCATCCGCGGTTGCTGATCGCTCAGACCAATCTGTCATACGCACAAACATTGTTGATACATTTGTTTTATTTCCACCTCCAATGAAATCCAATCCATTAAGTGCGAAATGAAAAGCCACGGCAGGATCTTTTGCCATCTCTGCACGAATAGAATCTGTGGTTTGGATTGTTCGAGCAAGCGTTGCATTATCAGGCAATATAACGGCAGTAATTACATACCCCTGATCTTCCGGCGGCACAAAACTTCCAGGGATTATTTTCAATAGATAAATCACACCACCAACAACCATCATAAATACCAGCAAACTAATCAGTGAATGATAAAGAGAATATCTAACCGTACTGACATAGAAGTTACGGATACGATCAAAGATTCGATTAAATTGCTGGAAAAATCGGGCATTATTGTGTGTTGACTGCAGCAACATGGCGCAAAGTGTAGGAGAAAGCGTTAATGCAACAACCCCGGAAATAACGCCAGCAACAGCCACAGTCACCGCAAATTGCCGGTATAGTTCCCCAGCAATCCCTCCCAGAAAAGCAACCGGAATAAATACTGCAACCAGTACCAAAGTCATGGCAACCACTGCACTCGACACCTGCTGCATTGCTTTAATTGCAGCATTAATTGGTGATAACTTTTCCTGAGAAATTAACCGTTCAACATTTTCCAATACCACAATAGCATCATCCACCACAATACCGATAGAGAGCACCATAGCAAATAATGTCATGGTATTAATCGAATAATTCAATATCCATAAACCGGCAAATGTGCCAATGAGGGAAATAGGCACAGCAATAATCGGGATTAATGTCGCACGCCAGCTTTGCAAAAAAAGATAGACCACCAGGATAACCAGTATCATGGCTTCGCCTAATGTCTTAATTACTTCTCGAATTGAGGCCTTGACGAAATCACTGGTATCATAAGGAAGTACATATTGAATACCCTCAGGGAAACCTTGCTTCAGTTCATGCATTTTAGACTTAATGGCTTCAGCGGTATCTAGTGCGTTAGCGCCTGTACGCAAAAAAACACCAATACCAACACCCGGCTCACCATTCAATACAGTACGAATATTGTAATCCTGCGCACCGAGCTCGATACGAGCCACATCCTTAAGATGCAATACTCCGCCTGGGCCATCAGCACGCAGAATAATATTTCCAAACTGTTCAGGTTCCGGCAATCGTCCTTTTGCTGTCACTGTATAAACCAGTTGTTGATCCGCCAATGCAGGTTCCTGGCCAATTTTACCGACCGCATATTGTGTATTTTGTGCCCGAATCGCAGCCGCAATATCGCTAGTGGTAATACCTAAATGCGCCATACGATCAGGTCGCAACCAGATACGCATAGCATAGTCTTGTGCGCCAAATACTCTTGCTTCACCTACACCCGGGGCACGCCTTAGCTCATCCAGAATATTATTAGTAATATAATTACTTATAAAAAGTGGGGTATGTCTCTCATCCTTCGATGTTACCGCAAAGACCAGCAACAAGTCATTCGAACGCTTCTGTACGACAACCCCGGTACGCCTCACTTCATCCGGTAGACGGGCTAGCGCCGTATTCACTTCATTGCTTACATTGAACGTTGCACGATCAATATCTGTACCAATCTCAAAGGTAATCGTTATCGTCATACTGCCACTGGAATCAGCGGTGGAACTAAAATACAGTAAACCTTCAACTCCACTTAATTTTTCTTCGATAGGTGCTGCAACTGTCTTTATCAAAGTCTCTGCGCTGGCACCGGGAAAAGTTGCCGTTACAAAGACGGTGGGTGGTGTAATTTGAGGATATTGTGCAATGGGCAGTTGCATAGCTGCAGCTAAACCAGCCAACACGATTACAATTGATAAAACCGATGCAAAAATAGGTCGCGTAATAAAAAATTGGGTCACTTCAACGACTCGTTACGGTTATTTAATAATAGCTTTAAATCAGGCGGATGGCTGAATAAAGGACATGTCGCGCACATGAGGAATCACAACCTTGCCGGAATTTAATTTGATAATGTTATCAACAATGACTTTATCCCCCGCATGCAATCCTTCCAGAACAACCCAGTTCTTATCTATCCAATTGCCGACCACGATTGGACGCTCCGTTGCTTCATTCTTTTCATTGACTACATAAACATATTTGCCCAATTCAGAGGTTAGTACAGCAATTTGCGGCACAATAAAAACATCTCTGGATTCTCCGGCGATCACTCGAACACGTACAAACTGGCCAGGCAATAAGCGTTGATCAGTATTCTCGAATGTAGCACGAAGTTGTTGTGTGCCTAATAGTGGATCAATCTGACTCGCAGCAAAGTTTATTTGCCCCTTTTTCTGATATTCTGAGCCATCAGGCAAGATGACACTGACCTGCTGCACACTTTGCTCACTCAAACGACCACCAAAACGGGCCAATTCATTATCAGAAAAACTAAAGCGTATCCATACTGGTGATAGCTGAGTAATCGTCGTTAGCAAACTGGTGTTAGCTGCTACTAGCGTGCCTTCAGAAAATAGAAACCGACCTGAAATGCCATTTACAGGTGCGATAACCGTTGTATAGGAAAGATCCAGCTTAGCTTGCCGCACACGCACTTTTGCCGATTGTAAAGCAGCTTTCGCGACCGCATGATTAGCCGCTGCAATATCATATACACTTTGACTCACAAAGTTCTCAGCCACCAGTCTACGCTGACGATTTTCTTCGCGTTCAGCTTGTCTGACACGAGCCTCTTGCTCCAATAATTGTGCGCGTGTTTCTGCTAAATTATTCTGAAAAGGCTCTGGATCAATTAAAAACAAAGGCTCCCCTGCTTTCACTGGCGCACCTTCTGTGTAAAGCCATTTCAGTAAAATACCGCCTACACGGGGACGAATCTCAGTTTCCTTTGCTCCCTCAACCTGCGCCACTGTTTCAATACTGATGGGAACATTGGTTGATTGCATTTGAAGCACTGTAACGGATATGGTTTCATCTGCGGAAGTATTTCCGGATGCAGGCTCACGGCTACCACAAGCGGTCAGCATAAACCCCGTTATTAATATAATGGCAATCATGAAACCAATATTTGCCGGCAAATGACCAACTATAACCTTGAATCTAAAAATCGCCATCTCCATCTATACCCCAACTGAATAATTACTTGTTTCCTGATGAATCATTTTATTTATGAATGGATAAATCACTGACCCATTCTTTAGCCAAACATTGACTATAAAACGATTCTTTTAATAAGGCTTGAAATTGACTCGCTTGCGCCAAAGTATCCAGTCTAAACTACCGACCGTTTTATTAATCTGAATCAGATTGCAGTGAGTCTTTGTATAAGCATGATCTATATAATATTAAGCAATATCGCGAGAAGTAATCTGTTTGTTTGAATGCACGGATTTACACTCTCTCACTCTCACGTTAAATCCACAGCGAGCACTCATTTTATCTTTAAGCTTATCTTTTGAACAATGCCGTTAAGAAAAGCTGAATTTTATCTTCACCACCTCGTATAAATTACTGAGCTTGAATATACCTTGATTCATAATCACAAGTTGGATGAACGGCTGCAAAACAAATCTCACTTCATGCGTTTTCTTAATTGAAAGTACTTTCATCTCTAGCCAAATGAATAAAATGAACTCATATACGCTGCTTTGGGGTTCTGTATAATAAGAAGATAAGGGCTTTAGGGCCTTTACAAGAACTCAAGTTCCATCTCAAATAAAAACAATGTTATCTCTTTGTTTTATTACACACGGTAGGGTTCAGCCAAATTTACAATAAATAAATGCATTATTTTATAACCACTTACCAGTCTGAACCAATCGGATAATCCACAATCAAACAAGGTGTATTCTGAGGTTTTAATTGATAGAGAGATGATTCATTATTTATTAAAAACCGGCATGAATTGCAATTGAGAAATAATGCGTTTACTGAAACAGTAACGCTTAAATTTGAATTATATAAACTAAAAAGGTACGTTGAAATGCCTATTCATTCTTTTATCGCCGTATTAATTTTATACGGTATATCTTCCACCGTTACCGCAGAGGCATCATTAAAGTTGCCCCCATCTGTAAAGGTTGATCCTGCGGCTTTGAATTATGAACCAGTTTGCGATCCCAAAATACCCGCTTCCTGGCGAGAAGCACAAGAGATAGACGGTGTTAAAATTCGGGAATCGCGCCTCTGTAGTCCAGATAATCCGGCGTGGATTGCAGCAGCCGTCAAAGGAACCAATAACATTTCCATGGCTACACTCATGCAAACAGGCCTTTCCCCAGATGCCGTTATAAAAACGGATGATTTGGATGGAGATGGGGATCCGGATCGTATTGTTATCAAGCTTGAAGTCATCGAATTAAACGGTCGATCACCTGATTTCGAAGGAGTGATCCCAACTTTTGATATTGCACCAGGTGTACAGCCCGGCGCTTGGGTTTTTGCTCCCAAAACCAGCGGAATGTCAACCGAAAATTTTGAAAGTATTAAAGCTCAATCTCTATTGCGTTTACCTGCACCGGTAATCCGTGTTGAACAGGGGGATATTGTTCAGATTGTGCTAGAAAACACGCATTATCTTCCACACACCATACACTTGCACGGCGTTGACCATCCGTTCTCACACCATGTGTATAAGGGTAATGATGGTGTAGCAGAAACCAGTGAAATGTTCTTAATGCCAGGCGAAAGACGCATCTATGAATTTCAGCCACGCCAGACTGGCACCATGTTTTACCATTGCCATGTCCAAACCCATACGCATCTGGCCATGGGCTTGGTCGGCATGATCATCGTCGAAGAAAACCGACCCAATAACTGGGTTCAAACCCTAAATATTGGTGGCGGGCAAGTTCGACACCCTTCTGTAGCCATCGCAGAGCAGTTTGACCAGGAATACGACCTGCACTATCATGCAATGGACAAGGAACTCCATGAAATCATTCAGAAATACAACGACCCTCGTTTGATTGCACAAGATATGAATCTTAAATACGACATAACTGATTCAACCGAGGATTACTTTACACTGAATGGCCTGTCGTATCCTTATACTCTGCGGGAATCAATCATACCGGTTGAGCCCAACCAAAAAATAAAACTGCGCGTATTAAATAGTACTGGTGAATTACTGGCACTACACACGCATGGACACAAGGCAACCATAACTCATTACGACGGAATCGAACATAATCCCGTAGCTCAGATTCAACGTGATGTTTATGACCTTGCACCAGCTCAGCGCATTGATCTCACCTTAAATACCACCATTGATGGATTGCATAGTTATGGTGAAGGTCTCTGGTTGTTTCATGATCACAGGGAAAAAGCAATTACCACTGATGGCGCCAATCCCGGAGGAAATACGAGTCTAGTTGCCTATCGATCATATCTCAACGAAATGGGTATACCGCAAGGACTTGGTATTGGGTTAAATAAATATTTTACCAAGGAATTTCATCAGAGAAAAATATCCGATTGGGAAGACCTCGATGACACAGGCACCTTAGGCATACCTGCTGGACAAACGGTAATCGATACTATTACGCGCACGGAAATGCTCAACTTTTTATACGGGCTTCTGCTAAGCATTGCTGTTTATTTGTTAATCACCAAGAGACAACAAATGAAGCAAGCCATTCTGCACATGACTTCTCGCCTCAAAGGTTCAAAAGGAAGTACGAATAATGATTAAATATATTGCTATCTCACTGGCAGGTTTACTATTTTTTAGTCCCTTTATCCATGCAGAAGATCAGACAGAACCTGTCGATCACAGTGATCATGATATGGAAAACCACGAACACCATGATATGACCCAGCATGATCACACTATGGACCATGATGACCATAGTGACCATGGCGACATGCTACACGGTGATGATCATATGATGGCTGATCCTCCCGGTAAACATGGAAAACACGAAACTGGGGAAGGTCATACTGCTCATCATGGTGATCACCACCACCATGCAGATGATGACCATATTATGGATCATGAGGGCGGTATGATTATGGGGCAAAATTTTGATAAATTACCCAGCAGCTGTAATAGTATCTCTGAGGAAATCGAAATCACAGTGCGCGCAGGGAGAAAATATGCCAAAGATTTCCCTGGTACTGCTTTTGCCTTTGATAATCAAGAATGGCATGTCAAGCCTTGCGCAAAAGTGACCTGGCATTTTATTAACGAAGATGAAGTTCGCCATCAATTTATGATGCACGGGCTTCCAAGGTACCTATATAAATACGGCATGTTTCACCTTGAGGTTACCGGACCCAAAACAATTTCTGGAACAATTATTGTGCCCGCTACTGATGAAACTTATCTCGTACACTGCGATATATCCCAGCATATGGAAAAAGGCATGAAAGCACAGCTGGTTGTTGGGAAAGGAGGAGAGGATTTACCCAGTATACCCGGGCTAACACCTTATAATCTTACAGATATTTATGAGACGCCGGATTTACCACAAGTAAATGATCAGGAAGATAAAAATTCAATAGCAAAACAGATTACTGACTTCCTCGCTACTAATTCATTTATTTCAGGAATGACAGCCCTTGGTCTGTTGGTTGGCTTATTAATCCTGTTGTTAATTAACAAGCTTTTTTTATCAAAAGGATTAAAAGTAGAAAATAGCCAAGGCTAAATATTCGTCATATTGAGATGAGGCAACCTGATGATGACTAATTTTTACTCTGGTTATCACCAGGCTGCCTCTCTCATTTTTTTATTATTACTATTACATCCCCACTCTATCAGCAAACTGGCCATAAGCCTGTTTATCGAAACTTAACTACTAAGAGACTCATAAAAGACTCATTTTATCCTCGAGGACTTATATTTAAAATCAAATGAGTATAATTTTGATGTAATCGCTTTATGCAAATCATGCTTAGTTATAATCATTGATTTTTCGCTGAATAAGAAACTATTCCTATTTTCGCTCGCTTTCGCTTTGCAACCTGACAAAAATATATGCTTATTTATCCCTGCCAATTAGTAATTATATTTTAATAATCAAGTGATTAAAATAACTCTGGCAATATAGTTGACTAAATTTATCGGGTATTGTATAGTTGACTAAATCTATCGGGTATTATCTTTTTGAACCTAATTTTTAACAACCAATACCACCCGATTTATCAAAGGAGTTATTCATGAGGTTAACAACGAAAGGGCGATTCGCGGTCACAGCACTGTTAGACTTAGCAATGCAACAAAGCAATAATCCAATAACACTTGCGGACATCAGCCAACGACAAAAAATTTCATTATCCTACCTTGAACAATTGTTTGCGAAATTGCGCCAGTCTGAATTGGTGGATAGCGTGCGCGGGCCAGGAGGTGGCTATTGCCTTGCTAAGGAACTCGAAGAGGTTTCAATAGCTGACATCATTCTTGCTGTTGATGAGCCAATTGATGCCACACAATGTGGCGGAAAAGAGAACTGTCATAATGACAGCAAATGCATGACTCATGATCTTTGGGCAAAATTGAATGAGCTCATTTTTGATTACCTAGGCGCGGTCACACTCAAACAACTTGTTGATAACCAATCAATTCAGCAAGATAAGAAAGCCTCGCCATTATTTGATATCCGAAAAACCATGCATGAAACTACCGCTGCATAAATGGATGTTTCTTTAGTCCAGGTTTTATCGATTACACAATTATCAGAATTCTTAGCCTTTCCAATATAAAAACAGCCGGGAAGAACAATTTGTAGCGATCCGTGTCTATTTATATTGAGAACATAAATATTAAATGGCCAAAAGAGAATTTAATGAGTCACAATATTTATTAAGTTAATCATTTATAATTGTGAATAACGAATGGAATCAAGATATGGTAGTTACATTAACTGAAAGTGCCGCAAAGCAAATACTTCAACAACTCAAAAAACGGGGTAAAGGTTTGGCTTTACGAATTAGTATTAAAAAAGTAGGCTGCTCTGGCTTTGCTTATACGTTTGATTATGCCGATGAGTTTCTGGCTAATGACCGGGTGTTTGAATCCTATAATGCAAATGTCGTTATTGATATGATTGACTTACCATTTTTTAATGGCTCAAGCATCGATTTTATCAAGGAGGGGTTGAATAGTTCGTTCAAATTAAACAATCCTAATGTTGATAGCGCGTGTGGCTGTGGTGAAAGCTTTAGCTTGAAAGAAGACCTAATTAAAGCTTAATAAAGCTTAAAAAATACAGAATAATCACAATAATTCAATGTATTTTTATTTCTTATGTCCCGACATCCTGATTAGCAGCAGGTAAAATTCTTGCTTCCAATCAATAAAGATGCCGAAAAAATCAGAGGAATAAACCAAATGAGTGCAGTATTACAGAATCTAGTTAACCAGCCGTATAAGCATGGTTTTGTCACTAAAATTGAATCCGATGTTGCACCCAAAGGACTTAATGAAGACACGATCCGGTTGATCTCAGCAAAAAAGAAAGAGCCCGAATGGCTTCTTGCGTTTAGGCTTCAAGCTTATAAGAAATGGCTCACCATGGCTGAGCCTCATTGGCAGAACGTTAATTACCCAAAAATTGATTTTCAAGCTATCAGTTACTATTCAGCACCTAAGCCAAAGAAAAAACTGGCCAGTATGGATGAAGTCGATCCAGAATTACTGCGCACGTTTGAGAAACTTGGGGTGCCCATGCACGAGCGCGCTGCACTAGCGGGGGTTGCTGTTGACGTAATTTTTGATAGTGTATCCGTCGCCACTACTTACAAAGAAAAGCTCTCTGAAGTGGGCATTATTTTCTGTTCCATTTCAGAGGCTGTACAGGAGCATCCTGAGCTTGTAAAAAAATACCTGGGTTCTGTAGTGCCCGTAGGTGATAATTATTACGCTGCTTTAAACTCAGCCGTATTTACAGATGGCTCATTCTGCTTTATTCCAAAAGGTGTTAAATGCCCAATGGATTTATCAACCTATTTTCGTATTAATACAGAAGAATCCGGCCAATTTGAACGTACGCTGATTATTGCTGAAGATGGAGCATCTATTTCTTATCTGGAGGGTTGCACTGCCCCCAGGTTTGATAGCAACCAGTTACATGCAGCCGTTGTTGAGCTGATTGCGCTCGATAATGCAGATATTAAGTACTCAACAGTACAAAACTGGTACGCAGGTGATGAACATGGTATCGGCGGTATCTATAATTTTGTTACTAAACGTGGTTTGGCCAAAGGTGTTAACTCGCGTATTTCGTGGACTCAAGTTGAAACCGGTGCCGCGATTACCTGGAAATATCCATCCTGTATATTACGTGGAGATAACTCGGTTGGTGAATTTTATTCGGTCGCTGTCACCAATAATTATCAACAAGCGGACACCGGCACCAAAATGATTCATCTCGGAAAAAATACACGCAGCACTATCGTCAGTAAAGGCATTTCAGCGGGGCATTCTAATAGCAGCTATCGCGGACTCGTTAGAATTGCGCCCACAGCAGATGGTGCCCGTAATTATTCACAGTGTGATTCAATGTTAATAGGTGATCAATGTGGCGCCCATACTTTCCCATATATCCAGGTGCGGAATAATAGCGCTAAAGTTGAACATGAAGCCTCAACATCTAAAATAGGGGAAGATCAGCTATTTTATTTTGCGCAACGTGGAATTGATGCTGAAGAAGCTGTGTCAATGATTATTAATGGATTCTGTAAGGATGTGTTTCAACAGCTACCTATGGAATTTGCAGTTGAAGCGACTAAGCTTCTTAGTTTCAAGTTAGAGGGAAGTGTCGGATGATTAATCAGAACAGCAAAACAATTCTTAATGTGCAGGGCTTGCGTGCGACTGTAAATGGTATTGAGATTCTAAAGGGAATTGACCTTACAGTAAGAAGTGGTGAAATACATGCAATTATGGGATTAAATGGCTCAGGAAAAAGCACTCTCGCCAAAGTACTTGCTGGTCACTCCGCTTATGAAGTTACTGGGGGAAGTGTTCAATTCGAAGATAATAATTTATTTGAACTTGCGCCTGAAGAGCGTGCACGGGCGGGTGTTTTTCTCGCATTTCAATATCCAATTGAAATACCCGGAGTAGCGAATAACCAGTTTCTAAGACTCGCATACAATACCTTACAGGTACACCGCGGTAAAGATGAACTTGACCCGCTCGAGTTTGATGACTTTGTACGTGAGAAAATGAAACTACTGGACATGAATCCAGATTTCCTGGATCGCAGTGTCAATGAAGGCTTTTCTGGTGGAGAGAAAAAACGTAATGAAATTTTACAAATGGCCTTATTGGAACCACGGCTGAATATTCTTGATGAAACCGATTCGGGGCTCGATATTGATGCCTTAAAAATTGTTGCAAATGGCGTTAATCAAATTACAAATAAGGATAATGCAACGATACTGGTCACGCATTATCAGCGTTTGCTTGATTATATCGTACCTGATTATGTACACGTTATGGTTTCAGGTCGCATCGTCAGGACCGGCGGAAAAGAGCTTGCATTGGAGCTTGAAGCACGCGGTTATGACTGGCTTAATGCTGAGCGTGAGACTACCGTGGGAGCAGCCGTATGAATGAAACTGTCAGCAGTGGCTATCTCAAAAGCCTACTTAAGACATTACCTGAATTGTCAACAGGCCCTCTTCCTTGGTTAAATCAACTGCGATCCCAAGCAATTGATCGCGTTGGTATGCTAAGAATGCCTACAACGCGTGATGAGGAGTGGCGCTTTACTGATATTTCACCGCTCATTAAATTGCCATTCCAATCAGCGCAGATGACTTCTCAGCTGCAACCTGCTGATATCGAATCTTTTTATCTTGAAGAAGCGACAACGCGGCTTGTATTCATAGATGGTCATTATGCGCCAGAATTATCCAATGTTCCGGATAAATCTAATATAATTGCTGGGAATTTATCAGAAATCGCGCTGACTCATGCGGACATCATCGCTGCGCATCTTGGGCAATATGTCGAATTTCAGGACAATGTGTTTGCTGCATTCAACACAGCATTTTTGCTTGATGGTGCAGTAATAATTATTCCACAGAATACATCAGTAACCACTCCTGTACATCTGCTATTCATAGCAACTCAAAAGGAAGTCACAAGTTACTCACGCTGTCTAGTGATTGGTGAAACCGGCAGCAATGCTACGATTATTGAAGACTATGTTGCACTGCAAGAATCCACCTATGTTACGAATACAGTCACCGAGATTAGCCTTGCAGCCAGGGCTCAAGTGAATCATATCCGGGTTCAACGTGATAGTAACCAGGCCTTCCACTTTGCAAACGCCGCTGTATCATTGGCGCATACAAGCCACTATCAGTCAGTCAATATCACCCTTGGTGCACGTATTTCACGCCACAATCTGAATGTACGTCTAACGGATGAAGCCAGTACTTGTGCAATTGATGGACTAGCATTGATTGCAGATCAGCAGCTCGCAGATACGCATACCGATATTGACCATTTGAAACCTCATGGCACTAGTCGCCAGCTACATAAATGCATTGTTGATGGTGCTGCTCACGCTGTCTTTAATGGTAGAATTATGGTGCATCCCAATGCACAACGCACTAATTCTTCTCAATCTAGCCGTAATTTATTGTTAACAAGAAAGGCACACGTTGATACTAAGCCACAGCTTGAAATTTTTGCTGACGATGTGAAATGTGCACATGGCGCGACTGTTGGCCAGCTTGATAATGAAGAAATCTTTTATTTGAAAAGCCGCGGGCTATCCGAAATTGCTGCGCGTAATTTATTGACCTATGCTTTTGGTGCAGAAATTATTGACCGTATATCTATCGCATCACTTAGGAATCAGCTTGAGCAAACCGTACTAGAACAAACACAGAGTTCTAAGTTATGAAAATTATTGATGCCGAATTGGAACAACAAACTATCTCTACCTACGACCTAGAAAAGATTCGTGCGGATTTCCCGATTCTTAAGCTTAAAATCAATGGTAAGCCATTGATCTATTTCGATAGTGCTGCCTCTGGCCAGATGCCACAAACCATAATTGATCGATTAGCCTATTATCAGACAGCACAGCATGCCAATATAAATCGTGGCGTATATTACTTATCAGAAGTAGCCACTTCGGAATTTGAAGGCGCACGTTGTAAGCTACAACACTTTATCAATGCACGTGAGAGCAGAGAAGTCATCTTTACGAGTGGCACCACTGATGCAATCAATCTCGTTATGCACGGCTACGGGCGAAAATTTATCAAGGCAGGCGATGAAATTATTTTGACGATGCTAGAGCATCACTCAAATATTGTTCCATGGCAGATGTTAGCAGAAGAAGTCGGCGCTAAAATTCGGGTTGTACCGATCAATGATGCAGGCGAGCTTCTCATCGATGAATATGAGAAACTTTTTAATGAGCGTACTAAATTTGTCAGCTTAATACATGTATCTAATGCACTAGGCACAATCAACCCGGTTAAACAAATGATTGCTTTTGCGCATCAGCATGAGATACCCGTATTAGTTGATGGTGCACAGGCAGCACCGCATATGCAAGTAGATGTTCAAGATCTTGATTGCGATTTTTATACTTTTTCCGCTCATAAACTGTGTGGACCCACAGGCGTTGGCATCTTATATGGCAAAGCTGCATTGCTTGAAGCTATGCAGCCTTTTAAGGGAGGTGGTGATATGATTTCATCTGTAACATTTGAGAAAACCACCTACAACACCATTCCACATAAGTTTGAAGCTGGCACCCCTCCCATTGCTGCAGCAATTGGATTTGGTGCTGCCATTGATTATTTATCCACCATTGGAATGGATACGATCTACTCACATGAAACTGACCTGCTTAACTACGCAACTGAGCGGATAAACGATTTACCGGGTGTGCGCATTATCGGAACAGCTTCATCTAAAACAGCTATTCTATCATTTGTAATCGATGGCGTTCATCCGCATGATATAGGTACGCTGTTAGATCAAGATGGCATTGCTATTCGCACCGGACATCATTGTACACAACCCGTCATGCAACGTTTCAAGATACCCGCAACATCTCGTGCTTCATTTGCATTCTTCAATAATAAAACAGAGATCGATGCCTTGATAGCAAGCATTCGCACTGTACAAAAATTTTTCTCATAAAATGAATACAAAATCACTTTATCAGGAGGTCATTCTCGACCACAATAGAAAGCCACGCAACTACGGAACGCTAGACCATGCTAGTCACCATGCAGTCGGGCATAACCCGCTATGTGGTGATCGTCTCGATATCGCATTAAAGCTGGAGGGAGAGCAAATAAACCTCATCACATTCCAGGGCGAATCCTGCGCGATATGTAAAGCGTCTGCTTCCATGATGACAACTGCTGTAAAGGGAAAATCACGTGCGGATGCCGAAACCTTAATTCAGGAATTTCGTGAGATGGCGATGGGAAAACTTGCCCTAGACCGTCCTAATCATCTCGGACGGCTTACTGTGTTCTCGGGTATACAAGACCTGCCTACACGTGTCAAATGTGCAATTTTGCCGTGGCATACATTACATGCTGCTCTCAATTCAATGACCAGCATTTCAACCGAGACAGATGATAGTTCGCTACAGACTACTCCAGATAGTGCTTGAATATATCATGCCATGATTTTTATCCTTATTTATGTAAGGACTTATTTGATAAAACTATCGGTCAATTTTATAAGATATTGGAGTGAATATAAGTAAATGCCAAAAATAGCTGATATTGAGGGAACGCCTAATAAAAATGCCTTAAAATTTATTCTCAAAGAACCTTTGACTTGGGGAATAACGTATTCGTACGATAATGCTGAAGATGCAAAAGATGATCCACTTGCATCAGCATTGTTTGATATTGATCATGTTACCAATGTATTTTATGTTGATCATTGGATCACCATCACGCAAGATGGAGAAGCCAATTGGCAGGATCTGGCTCGCGAAGTCGCTGATCCTATCCGCGCTGCGCCAGCTGCAACCGAACAATCTAAGGCCACAGTAGCTGCAGCTAATACTGTCATGGCTGGATTAAGCCCTGAGGATCAGCAACGCCTTGAAAAAATAAACGTATTGCTTGATGAAGAAGTGCGGCCTTATCTGCAAAATGATGGCGGCGATCTCCATGTGCTCGGACTGGAGGGAGATGTTCTTAGAATACACTACCAGGGCGCTTGCGGTACCTGCCCCAGCTCAATTTCAGGTACTCTCAGAGGAATCGAGCATATGCTAAAGGCAATAGAACCTGACATTCGAGTCGTAGCAAGTTAATTATTTTCTTGTTATGATCATTTCGCTATTTTTTTTGGTGGCATTCTGTTTTTTTTGGGCTATAAATTCGATATCTCTCATATCCGGTCAGTGTCGCATCAATCACTGTCTCTGGCGCACCCTTAATCATTAAAGGGTGTGATTGTATCTGCTCGTTGACAAAAGCCCAGGAAAACATCCAATCTGCCATCGGTCACCAGGCGATTACGAGATCGGCACAGGGGAGCCCCGTGCCCGCCAATGTCACATTGCAAACTAAAAATCACCTCTCAAACCTGCCACAAGCGCTCGCCCTGGCTGCGGAGAAAAATTCTTCAAGAAGGAAGTATGAATACGTATTTCTTCATCTAACAAATTTCTGCCTTGTAAAAACAATCTGATACCATTTGATTTGGTTTCCTTAATACGATAGCTCGCTTCAAAGTTCATTAACGTATAGCCAGATGTGCTGGTTTCAAGTTCTGCATGCTGACTCTGACGCAATACATGTATTGTGTTCAGATTAGTTGACCAGGGGCCAACTCTATGATTGAGCTCTAATCCAAAACGCAGTGGTGTTGTGCGAGGGACATTACCATTTTTATCCAACTTACCGCGTACGTAATCTGTAAACAGGCGCAAATCAACACTATCCGGTTTTAATGTAAACAATACTTCTGCTTCTGCTCCATAAAATGTTGCTCCCGTCTGGGTAATATCCTGTGCCTGAAATTCGCCACCCAGATCTAACTCACCCTCCTCATTAACACGATCCGCCACACCATCACCATTAACATCCAGATTACTCAGAAAGATATAATTATTAAATCGATTATAAAAAGCATTCACCTTCCATTGAATCATTCCAGCCGTCTTCCTCAAGGAAAGGTCAAAATTATGGGAGGTTTCCTTAGCCAAGGCATCATTACCGATTTGAAATGTAGCCGTACCATGATGCGCTCCGTTCACATATAATTCTTCTATAGCCGGTGCACGTTGCCCTCGTGTAACGGTAAAACCCAGTCCATAGTTATCCATCAGTGTCCATAGTGCGCCTACAGAACCACTAAAAAGATTAAATGTCCGTGATGGATCCACATTATTCTGTGGGTTTCGAGAGGCATGTTCGAATCGCCCACCAAATTCCAGCCGTAGGCGATCCAGATTATGTTCTTCAAGCAGGAATAGTCCCGTCGAGCGCGACTTTGTCACAGGTACTATCGCTTCTTCTCCCAGGGCAGAAAAGTTCCGATCTTGCAGCTGCATACCGAAAAGTCCTTTCCAGTTCGCAATCGGGGTATGTATAAACTCAATCCGATTATCAAGTTCTCGGTTCGTATAACGCGTGCTGACTTCACCATCACTCTCAAGTTCATTGTGTCTATAATCGTTATATCCCATGCGAATCTTGAGTTTATCTAACCCTATAATTGGCTTATCCAATTCACCTGCCAGACCATAGCGAACCTGTTTCAAGTCAATACTGGCGCCATCAGGACCAGGAATACCGTATATACTTTCCATTCCAGAAATCGATCCGCCAAAGAATCCGCGTTCCCCAACAAAGGATCCGCCAATTGACCCGCCTTGTGAATCAACCGCGCTATTTCTGACTACATTCTTCTCGCTATCGGGATTATGAATTTCTGCACGGCCTGGAATGCTATAATCACCCGTTTTACGTTTGAATGCGCCAAAACTCCAGGACATCTGGCCAATACTGCTGTTTGCATTAAAAGCACCTGTTCGTTCTTCCGTTGCTGTATTACCACGTATTTCAAAGTTCCCAGTAGGTGAACTGAATAAACGATTTGGGATACGATTGGTTACAACATTGACTACACCACCTGCTGCACCCCCACCATAAAGCAATACTGCTGGGCCACGCAAAATTTCAATTTGTGCCGCATTCAGCGTTTCTACTGTAACAGCATGATCTGGACTGAGAGAGGACACATCCAATCCACCAACCCCATTTTCCAGGATTTGAATACGTGGACCATCCAAAGCACGAATAATAGGACGACCAGCACCTGGCCCGAACGAACTCGACGTCACACCCAGTTCATTTGATAGAGTATCGCCCAGACTTACTTCACGTTTGCGGCGTAAATTATCACCTTGTAAAACAGTTATAGGTTGAGTCATTTCAAGCGCACTACGATCTTCGAAGGGTGATGCCGTCACCGTAACATCGGGCAAATTGGTCGTGTTATCTGTACCCTGAGCATAAATATACGATATTTCGAACAATGAAAAACAACAAACAAACATCGCTAGTTTATAACGTCTATTTATATCCTGAGTTTTAACCTCACAGAAATCATAATTTAAATATTTCACGCAATCCCTATCAACACATTAATAGATTTTATGCAACAGAGTTGCATAAAATCAGATGAAAATGCATACAGAATGAACATAAGACAATGAGCGATAAGACGGTGCAATAGCCGCTTATCTAATGCAGAATTCTATCCATTACAGTTAGTTAGAAATAATACCCAAGAACTTCTAACCGGGGGTGCACGCGAATAATAAAGAGAAGGTTCCTGCTGAATACCATACTCAATCCTTAGTTGTGCTAATAACTGGCTGGCTAACTGAATAAGCAGGAACAACAATACCGTGATAAGAAGAATATTCAGAGCTATCGAGGCAAAACAATCAAGACAGATTTCATCAATATCAGTATTGATATTACGTTCATCATGATTACTGTCGACTTGAATAACGCCCGCTATCTCAGTTTGAGCATAATGCGTAAACACATGTGCCATCAAGAAAATCGGCAGGAACAGTAGCGCTAATATCAAAGCAAAAATTAAGCTCTTACGCATCATGAAGGATTAAAATCGTAGCGATACTGTTAATTATTTTAGTTTTTTATGTCTATCTAAGTATTTTAGACGCATTGGGAACACAGGCCTTTAACTGTCAATTCAACCTCCTGAAGTCGATAACCGGTTGGCAATGACCAACCCTGTCTAGCAGGAGAATCATCAAGACAAATTACCTTTGTACAGCGCGTGCATTCAAAGTGAGCATGCTGATGTAAGTGTATATCCTCATTTGCCCTAAATCGCCATACCCTATCAGCACTGATTATTTTATGTACCAAGCCCCTTTCTGTTAGCCATTCAAGCACACGATAAAGCGTGACCCGATTTAATCGTCGCTTCCCAATTAGCCGCACTTCAATTTCACGATGCGTAATCGCCTGCTTTTCACCTAATAAAATAGCAAGAATACCAACCCTGCCCACTGTTGTTCGATCACCACTGTGTCGGATTATTTTTTCAGCTGCTCTTTGAAAATTGATAGACATAGAAAATACTTATGCAACACTGTTGCAGTCATTGTAATAAATCTGCTTTATACTTGCAATGGCATATTTTAATTAATTAATATAAAACATATAGTTACAATACGCAACGATTCATTTAAAAAAGATCAGTAAACCAAAAAACAGAATAATCACAAAAGTCTCAAAACCAAGGGCAACTAACAGCGATTTTTCTTCTTCTAATTACGTGTAGATACACTAGACCCGCTTCTTAAACTCATTGGTACGTGTATCAATTTCAATCTTATCACCAATTTCAACGAAAGCAGCAACCTGAATCTCAAAATCGGTGCCTTTCAAACGGGCCGGTTTCATGATTTTTCCAGTAGTATCTCCGCGTACAGCAGGCTCCGTATACGCTACCTCACGAACAATAGTGGATGGCAATTCAACTGAAATGGCTTTATCCTCATAAAAGGTCACTTGGCAAACATCTTCCATGCCATCAATCAAATAGTTCAATACATCAGGCATGTTACTTGCTTCTACTTCTATTTGATTATAATCTACGTCCATAAACACATATAACGGGTCGGCATAATAACTGTATGTGCAGTCTTGACGATCTAATACCACGATGTCAAATTTTTCATCTGCTCTATAAACGGACTCAGTAACCGTTTCAGAAAACAGGCTTTTTAGCTTCATCTTAACTACGGATGCATTACGTCCTGATTTAGTGAACTCGCTCTTCTGTACTACCATCGGATCATTACCGATCATGACAACATTACCTGAGCGTAGCTCCATTGCGGTTTTCATATTTCATCCTAAAATTAAATTGTTCGCAGTCAGGTGGTCGCTTAAAAACAGCAATTCCCTCACTCCTTATGGGTTGCAAATTATATCCGATTTTCAGCAAACGACACTAGATTGGATGCCAGATCATTTTGGCAACACAGCTGCTCAGACCAGGCCTGATTATATTGTTGTAATGCGACCTGATGAGCGACAAAGGCAAGCCAAGTATCATTAATTTGACCGCGTCCATTCCAGCTATACCACAGTGCGCGCACCACACCTGCGACCTCTGGTAGCATGTTGGCTGTATAAAGATTAAGAAAAGCCTCTAACTTTGTCCAATGTGTATTCTCTGATTGCGGATAAATGTGCCAGACAAATGGTTTTCTTGCCCACTGGGCACGAACAAATGAATCTTCGCCCCTCACGAAATTAAAATCGCACGACCACAATAACCGGTCATAGTCAGTCTGTTCTAAAAACGGGATGCACTGCACAGATAACTGACCCAATTGCAGCACCCCTCTTATCCCAGAAGATTCAGCATCAATATATGCTGTCACCTTTTCAGCAACGGATCCCTGTGGTATCAGCACATAAACAGGAACGGTTGAATAAGCCCACGCTATAATCAATTCTTCCAGTGGCGCAAAATCATAACAAAACAAGGTAATACGCAGTTCCTTTTCTCTACGTGCCGGAATACCCAGCCGTTGCCAAAACACAGATTGCGCAGCTTCATCAAATGCATTGTGTGTAGATAATAGTTTTCTCTCCCGTAATAACCCACCTGTATCCCGCACGAATCCCGGGAAAAAAAAATATTTGACTAAAGGTAAACGAGGATGAGGGGATGGCAAACCATGATAGTGCGCTACCCAATTCTCAGCGCTGAGATATTCTAGATTAATCCATACCGGGTGCTGCTGTCCCATTGCTATTATATAGGCATCAGGTAATTTGCAACCAAACGCTTCAATTACAACCTCTGCAGGCTTAAGCCCAATAAATTGTTGCGGCCAGAGGCGTATCTCAACATCTTGAATTCGCTGTTCCGCCATGACCGGATTAATGTCTGGTGCAATGCGCGCAAAACTGGCCAGATCATCTACCCATAACCTGACTATGAATTGGTGCTCGCATGCCAGCTGACGCGCAAGCCGCCAGCTAACTCCGATATCGCCATAGTTATCAATAACCGTGCAGAAAATATCCCAGCGTCGTTGCATCAGATGCCACCATCACGTTCACTGCCCTTACCCCAAGACGGCTGTTTCAACTAATTTGGCCTGCAAATCATGCGCATCGGAAGCAATAATTTCGACTTCCACAAAGTCGCCGGATTTTAAATGAGGGGCATCAGCCATATACACCAGACCATCAATTTCTGGTGCATCAGCAGCACTACGAGCAACCACCTGATTATCCTGGACGTCATCGACCAGTACAGTCATTCGCTGACCTATTCTGCGGGTAAGCCGCTGACTACTAATCTCTTCCTGTATTGCCATAAAACGAGCACGACGCTCTTCTTTGATATCTTCTGGAAGAGGATCAGGTAAAGCATTGGCCGTTGCACCTTCAACGGGCGAATAAGTAAAACAACCCACACGATCCAGCTGCGCCTCCTGCAAGAACTGTAGCAGCAGTTCAAATTCTGCTTCAGTCTCACCCGGAAAACCAACAATAAAAGTACTACGCAACGTGATATCCGGGCATATTTGTCGCCAACTCTGGATACGCGCTAAATTGTTTTCAACACTTGCCGGGCGCTTCATTGCTTTTAAAATACGTGGGCTAGCATGTTGGAACGGCACATCAAGATAAGGCAATATTTTACCTTCTGCCATTAATGGGATGATTTCATCGACATGCGGATATGGATAAACATAGTGCAGCCTTACCCACACTCCCAGTGTAGATAGCGCTTGCGTTAACTCAGTTAAACGCGTCTTTAGCGGTCTGCCTTGCCAAAAACCAGTACGATATTTAATATCGACACCATAAGCACTGGTATCTTGTGAAATGATAAGCAATTCTTTAACACCCGCCTGAACCAGATTCTCTGCTTCTTGCATCACTTCGCCAATGGGGCGACTAACCAGATCACCCCGCATACTTGGAATGATACAAAAGGTACAGCGATGGTTACAACCTTCAGAAATCTTTACATAAGCATAGTGTTTTGGCGTTAACCGAATGCCTTGAGGTGGAATTAAACTAGTATAAGGATCGTGTGGTTGAGGTAAATGCTGATGCACAGCAGCCATCACTTCTGGCAGAGCATGCGGGCCTGTAACGGCCAATACCTGTGGGTGCGCTTTTTTAACCACCTCACCATCACCTTTCGCACCAAGACAACCCGTGACAATAACCTTGCCGTTTTCAGCCAGTGCTTCACCGATTGCATCCAGTGATTCCTCCACAGCACTATCAATGAATCCGCAGGTATTGATTATGACCAGATCAGCGTTCTCGTAAGTGGGGGAAATGCCATATCCCTCGACACGTAATTGAGTAAGAATTCGTTCAGAATCAACCAGTGCCTTAGGACAGCCAAGTGAAACAAAACCAATTCTGGGAAGCGATTGTTTAAGCGAAGACATGTAATACCCGATATTAGTAATAGCTAACCAGCTATAATTTATAGTAAGTAAGAATCGTACTTTAAAAAAACAAGTACATAGCCAAATAGAATTGAGTCCATTTGACTGCTCCCCTCCGTAAACGAAGAAGATTCCTAATCCAACGAATCCAACCCGGACGCACCTAAATGCAAACAGGACTTACAGATTCTCCAAGGACTGACACCGCCAGTCCAGCGGCCAAAACATTACGCGCTGCATTGATGTCTCGATCATGGATTGATCCGCATTCCGGACAGGTCCATTTGCGCGCACTCAAAGGCATTCAGACATGCCATCATTAAATATGATAAAAATACAT
Organism: uncultured Nitrosomonas sp.; assembly: GCA_965369175.1. Classification (GTDB taxonomy): domain Bacteria; phylum Pseudomonadota; class Gammaproteobacteria; order Burkholderiales; family Nitrosomonadaceae; genus Nitrosomonas. The sequence goes on along the minus strand of CBDUPR010000019.1, from coordinate 15,064 downwards.
GTGTACAAGCTTCATTAATCCAGCGCATGTTTATCCATTTTTTATATATAAAAATCATGTACACCATCCCAGTCAAAAGAATCGCTCCATTAGTCCTGCTTATACTTTTTCTGCTTCCATTAACCGTACAAGCCGAAATAAATTGTTCGACATTGCCTCGCTGGGTAACACTGCATAATGGCTTACAGATCAATCAGAAACATATTTTTTGTGGCGAATGGAGAAAAAATCGTCCAAAAGGTTTTCATTCGCGACCGAATGGATTGAATCCTTCAACTATTGCATATTTCACAATCCAGGACTCCCCTAATGCTGCAGGTGTCTATACTGGTAGATGGTCTTATCAACACTCTCTCAACAGAAATAAATTCTCTTCCATGTTTCCCGATCGCTGTTCAATTGAACAGGTGCTTAATTCAATTTCCTATGCATCTGCATATTCCGACTCCCATTGTCCCTCGGGTTCTCCAGATTGGTTAACGTGTGGGCAAAATAAACCACCCATCACCGAGGGAAATTCAATACAATTCTGCAGTATTAATAATCAATCTTTTACGATCGGTTTCGCGCGCCTTAAGGATGACAGAATCAATACGGCATTCCCAATTTACGACTGAAAATCAGATGGTTAAACGAAAAGAACAACTACAGAATAACCCTTCCCACGAGCTTATAACAGCTTATCTTACCATTGACATACAAAAAAGCCCTAAAGGAGTAGAAGAACTATTGCAGAAAATAAAAGCAGTCCGCTCTGGACAGATTCCTTCATGGGAAAGAATTGGCAATGCTTATTGTCTTCGTCTGTTTCCTAACCATATTGAGATCGAAGCAGATTATCCAGAAGATACCGGTAGTGTAATCAAAATTCCAATTAATGATTTTGAAAGCGCCGTAACTGCATGGCAGGAAGTTATAAACCGATAGTCAAAGCACCGTTTTAGGCATTAATCCAGGCGCTTCTATAAGCAGGAATTCCTTAAATACCTGCGCGACATTTGAAAGGCGTTTATTCCTACGATTCACGATATGCCAATGGCGTATAATTGGAAATCCCTGCACATCTAATACTTGCAAACGTTTTGTTTCAAGCTCCAGCTCAGCCGTATGTAATGACATAATACCAAGCCCCATACCCGCTTGTACGGCTTGCTTAATAGCCTCCGTGGTGTCTGTCTCCATTCCCCTGTTAATCTTGATTTTATGCGCGTCAAAGAAACGCTCCATAGCGCTTCGTGTTCCGGAACCCGGCTCACGCACCAGGAAAATCTCTTGCTCCAACCTTTTTACCGGGATCTGGCGAGCCTCGCAAAGCGGATGATTCGGAGGCGCAATGACAACTAGCGGGTTTTCCATAAATGATTCGCTAATAATATCTAAATTTTCCGGCGGTTGCCCCATGATGGCAAGATCCGTTAGATTATCCGCCAATTGTTTCAATACCGTTTCGCGATTCGATACATGTAGGCTAACGGTAATACCGCTATAACGTTGACAGAATTTTGCCAACAGGTGTGGTGCAAAATAATTCGCAGTGCTAACCACCGAAATATTAAGTCGGCCACGCTCCAATCCTTTTAGTTCACTCAAAGCAACTTCCATATCCGCCAGTTGTTGAAAAATTTCACGGCTGTAATGATAAAGCTCGCGCCCAGGCTCAGTCAGATATATTCGCTTCCCCATTTGTTCAAATAAGGGCAACCCAATATTTTCTTCTAACTGTTTGATTTGCATGGAAACAGCTGGTTGAGTCAGATATAATTCTTCAGCAGCACGAGAATAACTCAGATGACGCGCAACAGATTCAAATACTCTCAATTGTCGTAATGTAAAGTGCAACATAAGTCGATAATCACAACATCATTATAAGGAAATACTTATCATAGTTATTAGAATTATTGATTTGTTCTTATAGATATTTATCATTATAGTGTATGTCCATGCATCAAGTAGTCATGTTTGTAACACTGTTTTCCATCTTTTCATATTTGTAACGCTGTTTTCCATCTTTGTTTCCTGTCTTCTTTCTGCATAACTGGTAGACTGAGTGGAATTTAACTGTAACTGGAGAAAATATTATGGCAAAGACATATAACGCAGGTGTAAAAGAGTATCGCCAGACTTACTGGACCCCGGAGTACACACCGTTGGATACCGATCTACTGGCATGCTTTAAAATCACCCCACAACCTGGTGTACCACGTGAAGAAGTGGCTGCCGCAGTTGCGGCAGAATCTTCCACCGGCACTTGGACCACGGTATGGACTGATCTATTGACCGATCTGGAGTACTATAAAGGACGCGCTTATCGGATTGAAGACGTACCCGGTGATGACACCTGTTTCTACGCTTTTGTGGCTTACCCAATTGACCTGTTTGAAGAAGGTTCAGTAGTTAACGTATTAACCTCACTGGTCGGTAATGTGTTTGGCTTTAAGGCTCTGCGTGCATTACGTCTGGAAGATGTGCGGTTCCCGATTGCCTATGTGAAAACCTGTGGTGGTCCTCCTGCCGGTATTCAGGTTGAACGTGATCGTTTGAATAAATATGGCCGGGCCCTGCTAGGATGTACCATTAAGCCTAAACTAGGCTTGTCTGCCAAGAACTATGGCCGGGCTGTGTATGAATGCCTGCGCGGTGGTTTAGATTTAACCAAGGATGATGAAAACATAAATAGCCAGCCATTTATGCGTTGGCGTGATCGTTTTGAATTCGTAGTGGAAGCCTGTCAGAAGGCTGAGCGCGAAACAGGTGAACGTAAAGGCCATTACCTTAACGTGACCGCACCGACTCCAGAAGAAATGTACAAGCGTGCTGAGTTTGCGAAGGAATTAGGCGCACCGATCATCATGCATGATTATTTGACCGGTGGCTTAACTGCTAATACGGGACTGGCCAATTGGTGTCGTAATAACGGTATGTTATTACACATCCATCGCGCCATGCACGCCGTGCTGGATCGCAACCCACATCATGGTATTCATTTCCGCGTGCTGACTAAAGTATTGCGTCTATCAGGTGGAGATCACCTCCATTCTGGTACTGTGGTTGGCAAATTGGAAGGTGATCGCGAAGCCACCCTGGGCTGGATCGATACCATGCGCGACAAATACATTAAAGAAGATCGTAATCGTGGTTTATTTTTCAACCAGGATTGGGGTTCCATGCCGGGCGTATTTCCAGTCGCTTCTGGTGGTATCCACGTATGGCACATGCCTGCCCTAGTTGCCATTTTTGGTGACGATGCCTGCCTGCAGTTTGGTGGCGGCACATTGGGTCATCCATGGGGTAATGCTGCGGGTGCAGCAGCTAATCGGGTAGCTTTGGAAGCCTGCGTAGAAGCACGTAATCGTGGCGTGGAAATTGAGAAGGAAGGCAAGGATATTCTGACTAAAGCGGCTAAAAGCAGTCCTGAACTGAAGATTGCCATGGAAACATGGAAAGAGATCAAGTTCGAATTTGATACTGTTGATAAATTAGACGTAGCTCACAAATAAGCAACAAAAAGGTAAGTGGAAGAAACGGCTCTAATATGGCTTTTTCTTCCCTTGTAACTGAATTCAAGGAGTAAATTAATGAGTGAAGTAATCGATTACAAATCGCGTGTCAGTGATCCAGCAAGTCGCAAGTTTGAAACCTTTTCTTACCTGCCTGCAATGACTGATGATGAAATCAAGAAACAGGTAGAATATCTGATCAGTAAAGGCTGGAATCCCGCGATTGAGCATACCGAGCCAGAATACCTGATGGATTCTTACTGGTATATGTGGAAATTACCCATGTTTGGCGAGACCGATGTAGATCGCGTATTGACAGAAGCGGCCGCCTGTCATAAGGCTAATCCAAACAATCATGTACGCTTGATTGGTTACAATAATTTCAATCAATCTCAAGGCGCAGCTATGGTGATCTACCGTGGCAAGACCGTTTAAGCAGTAGCCGGGCTTTACTTACTACCCGAAGCCCCCATTACCCGTAAGGGTCGGGGGTTTTTTTTAACCTAAATATATGCATTCTAGAGAGTTAAACAGGAGTTCATCATGAGCGAGATCATTGATCAGTACCGTATTACTACAGAACCTTACTACCTTCCAATTGCTGACGAAGTGGAACTGTATGAGGCTGCCTATTCTGTGCGTATGCCCATGATGCTTAAGGGCCCGACCGGTTGCGGAAAAACTCGGTTTGTCGAGCACATGGCCTGGAAATTAAAAAAACCGCTTATTACTGTCGCCTGTAACGAAGACATGACAGCATCCGATCTGGTCGGTCGTTTTTTACTCGATGCAAAAGGAACATACTGGCAAGATGGCCCGTTAGCCATTGCTGCCCGTTATGGTGCAATCTGTTATCTGGATGAAATTGTGGAAGCGCGACAAGATACCACTGTAGTTATTCACCCATTAACTGATAACCGACGTGTATTGCCGCTGGAGAAAAAAGGCGAGCTCCTTCATGCGCACGCTGATTTCCAGATTGTCATTTCTTATAACCCGGGATATCAAAGCCTGATGAAAGATCTCAAACAATCTACTAAACAACGGTTTGGCGGCCTTGATTTCAATTATCCAGAGCATGATACAGAAAGTGAGATTGTCGCACATGAAACGGGCGTATCACTGGATATTGCAGAAAAATTGGTTTCAATAGCTGAGCGGGCACGCAATTTGAAAGGACATGGGCTGGATGAAGGGATTTCTACCCGCATGCTGATTTACGCAGGAAGCCTGATTGTCAAAAATATTGATGCACATGCTGCTTGTCGAGTTGCGCTGGTTCGACCGATTACTGATGATCCTGATATGCGAGATGCACTGGATGCCGCTGTAACCACTTTTTTTTAATTAACCATTACATTAAAAAAACAGCAATAACTGATTCTCACCAGCTGGTGGATTTTGTGTAAATAGGTGGATACAACATGAGTATTAATCTGAGTGACTACAAGGAATTACTAGAAGATCTGGAGCCTGAATCGATCACATTATTAAATAATATCTGGCCAGATGCGACTAAGATTTTTTCTCCCCGTGGCCTGGATAACTATTTAAAAGGTGCATCTGCACTGCAGAACCTTGGACGTGGACGTAGCCTGGTGGATGCCTGGATCGACGAAGCGCCGCAAGTAGCCAAGGAGGTTGGTGAAGACGTTGTTGCTGATCTCGCCACAGCAGCCTTGTCTCTGGCTTCAAGAACTTCAGGTTCAGTCATCGAACTGGTTCTAGCCACTGCACCGACAGCCGCTCAGCGGTTAGGAGATGCACAGTTATTCCAGAATTATCTGCAATTTCTGAATACGCTGATAGCACAGGCGCCACGTGGCGTACGCCCAATGCTTGACAAATTAGATGTGCTATTCGGGCAGCTTACTTTGGGTGGATTACGCCGCTGGGCAATGTGGGGAGCACACGCACATCGTACCGATTATGAGGAACAGTTTAAGTATTTCGGCTTGCAATCCAAAGAATCCCTGGCTATTTTACAAAAAGAACGTAAAGGCACTTTATTTGTCGATGTACAACGCCGTATTAATATGTATATGCGCGCGTTATGGGCCCGTGATTTTTTTATGAAGCCAACATCAGGTGATTTCGAAACGCGCGAGGGTTACAAGCCATATATTGAAAATTATTTCATACATCTGCCAGATGCTTATGATAGCTATGCCGATGTAGAAGCCAGCGAAATTTATCGCGCAGCCGCCGCTCATGCAGCAGCACATCTAGTAGAAACAAAGGAACCCATCTCTGCTGAAGGACTCAACCCTCTGCAAATGGCGGTTATTGCTGTCATAGAAGATGCACGCATTGAAGCACTTTCAATTCGCCGCTTTCCAGGTCTACGCAAAACCTGGTCGACACTGCATACTGCCACCCCGGAAATGGCAACCAGTGTTGGTGATTACTTGAATCGCCTGGCTCGGGCATTATTAGATCCAGCTTATCAAGATACAGATAACTGGGTTGTTGAAGGCCGACACCTTTTTGCACAGGCACAGGACAAACTCCATAGCCATCATATATCATGGGAAATTGGTGTTCAGCTTGCGCATCGCATTAAAGATAAGGGGCTTTCCTTTAATCCACGTACTGATCAACTGACCGCGCCTTATCTGGATGACAATCGTTATTTTTGGGAATTTGTTGAGTTTGATTTCAATAAGGCATTAGCCGCCGGTTATGATGCACCCAAGCAAATTCGCAAGCATGTCAGCGTCATGGAATTTGCGAATGCAGTGGAAGTTGAAAATGCTGGAGACGATGCCCAGGAAATCTGGGTCATGGAAACAGAATTTTTTCCCTATGAAGACATGGGTGTTTCTTACAATGAATTAGAAGGTAAAGAGCCTGTCTCATCGCCCTATCACTACTCCGAGTGGGACTATCAGATTCAGCTTGAACGTCCTGCATGGACAACAGTCCAGGAAAAACGGGCCAAACTGGGCGATATTCACTGTATCGACGATATTGCCAAGCAATATAAACGTGAAATTGCCCGCATGAAATTCCTGCTTGATGCCATGCAGCCACAAGGTGTGCGTCGCATACGCAAGCTCGAAGATGGTGATGAAATTGATATCAATGCGGCTATTCGCTCCATTATTGACATGCGGATGGGTATGCAACCAGATCCACGCATCATGATGCGGTCAGTGAGAAAAACCCGTGATATTTCCGTTCTGGTCCTGCTCGACCTGTCTGAATCAACCAATGAAAAAGTTGCCGGACAGGATTTTTCAGTATTGGATTTAACACGCCAGGCGACCGTGTTACTGGCTGATGCTATCGATAAGATTGGTGATTCATTTGCAATTCATGGTTTCTGTTCAGATGGTCGACATGATGTAGAATATTATCGTTATAAGGATTTCGATCAGCCTTACAATGAAATACCTAAAGGGCGACTCGCGGGAATGACGGGACAACTCTCCACTCGCATGGGTGCAGCCATGCGTCACGCCAGTCACTATCTCAAATTACAAAAATCTGCCAAGAAGCTGATGCTGGTGATCACCGATGGCGAGCCCGCAGATATCGATGTACGGGATCCTCAATATTTGCGCTACGATACCAAAAAAGCAGTAGAGGAAGCTGCTCGCATTGGTATTGTTAGCTATTGCATGAGCCTTGACCCGCGCGCTGACCAGTATGTTTCGCGTATCTTTGGTGCGCGCAATTATCTGGTGGTAGATCATGTGGAAAGACTACCAGAGAAATTACCCATACTCTATACTGGGCTGACTCGCTAACCTCATTCACTTTGCCATTAGATAGCAACAATCGTATTCAATACCTATCTAATGGCAAGTATCCAAAATTAAAAAACAGACATCGTCTGATTATAAATCAAGGTAGCACGATCATAACCAATAGCTTCACACCCGATAGCTCTTCTCTGCTTACATACTCCTCAATCGAACACCTTCCGGATAGAAAGTACTCGAATCTCCATCCTTTATGCAAGACAAAGTAAAACACCATTCTATCTTATACATCAAAAAAGCAAGCAATCAATAAAAGGACGTTCTGTCATTAACGTTATAATAATGATAGTGAATTAAATTTGAATGGAGTTTGAATAGGATTTGAATGGAACATAACGTAACCCTGATCACCACGATCGCGGCTGGTTTTGGCCTCGCTTTGATATTTGGCTTCATTGCTGAACGATTTAAGATCCCAGCACTGATTGGCTATCTATTCGCTGGAATTGTGCTCGGCCCAGAAACACCAGGATTTGTAGCAGATATCGGAATTGCCTCTCAGCTGGCAGAAATCGGCGTTATGTTGCTAATGTTTGGCGTTGGGCTTCATTTTTCCCTGGATGACCTGCTAGCGGTTAAACGGATTGCGTTACCTGGCGCAATCGTACAAATGGCAGTAGCAACTATTCTAGGTATGAGTATGGCCTCATGGTGGGGCTGGAATTTTGGCGCCGGGCTGGTTTTTGGCTTATCATTATCCTGCGCCAGTACTGTGGTATTGCTCAAGGCACTCGAGTCTCACGCTATTCTAGAAACGATGAATGGGCGTATCGCGGTGGGCTGGCTGGTTGTAGAAGATCTGGTAACAGTTCTGGTTCTTGTGTTACTCCCATCGCTTGGGGGAATACTCCACAATCCAGTTACACCCATCAGTGAAGCCATTCCACTATGGCGCACGGTCGGGTGGACGCTACTTCAGGTTTCGGCCTTTATTGCCTTAATGCTGATCGCTGGTCGTCGTATATTACCTTGGCTGTTATGGCAGGTCGCACGTACTGGCTCGCGGGAATTATTTACTTTATTAATCGTCGCATCTGCGATCGGAATTGCTTATGGCGCATATGCACTATTCAATGTGTCGTTTGCATTAGGTGCTTTTTTTGCGGGAATGGTCATGCGGGAATCTGAATTCAGTCATCGTGCCGCTGAAGAATCTCTACCGCTGCGCGATGCATTCGCAGTACTATTTTTTGTTTCTGTAGGGATGTTATTCGATCCGGCCATCTTGATTGAAGAACCCGTACATGTATTAGGTGTTGTTGCTATTATCATTGTCGGCAAGTCGATCGCAGCCATGTTGCTGGTACTCGCTCTTCGCTATCCTTTGAATACCGCCTTGACTGTAGCAGCCAGCCTGGGCCAGATCGGTGAATTCTCTTTTATTCTGGCTGGACTTGGTTTATCTCTCGGCTTAATGCCTGCCGAAGGGTTAAGCCTGGTGCTTGCTGGCTCATTGATCTCGATCGCTTTTAACCCGTTGGCATTTGCAGTCATCTCACCAATCAATCGCTGGGTGCTCAAGCACTCGAAACTGGCACGCCACCTGGAACGACGCGATGATCCATTTGCTGAATTACCAATGAATACGGAGCGCAAGTATCTTGAAGGGCAGGTTATACTGGTAGGTTATGGCCGAGTCGGGCAATGTATCGCAACCGCCCTGAATGAAAGAAGCATTCCCTATGTCGTTGCGGAACAAAACAGAGAGTCGGTAGAAGATCTTCGTAAACAGGGTATTGCTGCTGTATCAGGCAATGCAGCTGAACCTTCAGTTCTGATTCAGGCACATATCGTCGATGCTGCAATGCTCATTATCACAGTGCCAGATCTTCTTAGCATACGCAAAATGCTTGAAATTGCTCATACATTGAATCCGGATATAGAGATTGTGCTGCGCACTGAAAGCGAAGATATTTCAGAGCTTCTGAGAAAAGATAATATCGGCACCATCTTCTTTGATCAGGAAGAACTCGCCAAAGGCATGATAAACCACGTATTACAACGCTTTGCACCGCAAACAACAACGGCACAGAAAAAATAATGACTGCTTAATATGTTGAAATCCGGTAAATAACAGATCACTATATTTATGTTCTCAACATTTTTACTCAGAATGCATTACAATTGAATCGATAAATCTATCTCCTTTTTTGATATAGACTATTATTAGTCCATAATGATGCAAAAATAATCAAATACTGCCCCGTTTGTATACCGCGATATGCGTATTACTATAAAGAAAATTCTTTATAATAAATTATATTTTTTTCCATGATTAATAGACATTCCGTAAGCAAAGACGAACGCATCATCAGGAATAGTCAGTATTTTCTAAAAGTTAAACTATGACCACAAAATTTTATGTCGGAATCAATCAAGATGAAAATGGTGGGCTTACTCCCGTGGGACGTATAGTACGTGATGCCTGGGTGTTTAATATTCTACCTGAATCCGAGACATGCACAGGCTGGAATATCGCTCAAATGCAAAAACTGTACGAACAGGTGTTTGTTGCCTGGGAACCCTATGCCCATTTACCCAGCCGTTTACCAGATGAATTACAACAGCGGCATGCGCAAATCTATACACAAGCTATTGATAAAGCCAAAAGAGAAGGATGGGATGCCGAGCTGGGGGATAATGAGTAAAGGTTGATTAATCGGAAAACCTACTCTCTCCTCCTTCTTAATCACCAGAAATAGAATCGCAACATTTTTGCTAAGATCTCAATGGCGGGAACTTGATTATTCTCGCTGGACCTTCGAGTACTGTCTTTTTTGCCAATACCTGTAATGCAGCAGGGAATTCCCTTTGTAAACGAGCCATAATTACTGCCTGATCCTCACGGTAATAAATGGCATCATAAGCAACCGGCTGGTCAAGTGCCGTACGCCCTTGAGACTGAAAATGACACCAAGCGATATCAATCCAGCATTTGCGCTCGCCGTCCACAAATACAAATTCTTCCGCATCCAGAATAGCCAGATACTGCATGCTGCGAATAGGAACAAACAAGTGTCCGGTAGCACAACGTGCAAGCAAAGTAATTGCAAGATTATAAGTAACAGCAGGCAAATAACGTGATTCACGGCTTATTTCACTGTCCCGATAGCAAGTAATTTCCATATCGAATTATATTAAAGTTTGTTATGAAATTTCTACAAAAATAAATATATGCATTCCACACGTCTGGAACAACCAACACGTCATCGTAGTGATTTGCAAACTATTCGTACCTTACTGCCTTATCTATGGGAATTCAAGGGGCGAGTTGCATTGGCACTAGCTCTGCTCACGCTAGCCAAGCTGGCAAATGTCTCAGTTCCACTGATTTTAAAAGAAATTATTGACGCACTTGATCAACCGCGTGCCATGCTGGCTCTACCTGTTTTCTTATTAATAAGCTACGGCGTATTGCGTTTATGCAGCACCTTATTCGGGGAACTACGTGATGCAGTTTTTGCTAAAGTTACACAACGGGCTATTCGGCGTATAGCTATTAAGATATTTACTCACTTGCATTCGCTTTCATTACGATTCCATTTGGAACGACAAACTGGCGGGGTATCGCGTGACATAGAACGGGGTTCACGAGGCATATCATTTCTTATGAATTTTATGCTGTTCAACATTCTGCCCACCCTGTTGGAAATCAGCCTAATCATGATAATACTACTGTCTAGCTATGATATTTTATATTCTATTATTGTCATGTTTACCTTGCTGGCGTATATAGCCTTAACACTCATTGTTACCGAATGGCGCATGATTTTCCGCCGTACTATGAATGATATGGACTCGAAAGCTAATACACGCGCAATTGATAGTTTATTGAATTATGAAACGGTCAAATATTTTGGCAGTGAATTATGGGAAGCCCAGCGTTACGATGAACATTTAAAAACATGGGAAACGGCTGCAATCCGCAATCAGACTTCGCTGGCGGCTCTCAATACAGGACAAAGTATTATTATCGCAGTTGGCATAACACTCTTAATGTTACTTGCGGCTGACGAAGTGGTAACAGGAACCATGACACTCGGCGATCTAGTACTCATCAATGCATTTATGCTCCAACTTTATATACCTTTGCACTTTCTTGGATTTGTTTATCGTGAAATCAAACATTCTTTGGCCGATATGGAAAAAATGTTTAATCTGTTGACAGAGAATGCGGAAATCGAAGATAAACCTGGAGCAGAAACATTGAATCCCGAGAACGCGACCATATCCTTTAACAATGTAGAATTTAGTTACGATCTAAATCGCCAAATATTATTTGGTATCAGTTTCGACATCCCCGCCGGAAGAAATATCGCCATTGTTGGCCATAGCGGCTCAGGCAAGTCGACCCTACCCCGTCTATTATTTCGCTTCTATGACGTGCAAGCGGGCACTATTTCAATCAATCAGCAGGATATTCGTAATGTTACTCAAGCAAGCTTACGGGCGGCCATCGGTATAGTCCCACAGGATACTGTCTTATTTAACGAAAGTATCTATTACAATATTGCTTACGGACGGCCTGACGCAAGCCATGAAGAAATATTGAGTGCTGCCAGATCAGCATATATTCACGATTTTATAGAGAGCCTACCAAACAAATATCAGACTATAGTCGGAGAGCGTGGCCTGAAGCTATCAGGGGGAGAAAAACAGCGTATTGCGATTGCACGCGCTATTCTGAAAAACCCTTATATCTTTATTTTTGACGAAGCGACCTCAGCATTAGATTCGAAATCAGAAAAAATGATACAAGCAGAATTAAAGCGGATTGCTTCCAATCGCACTACTTTAACCATCGCTCATCGTCTTTCCACTATCGTAGATGCAGACCAGATTCTGGTTATGGATCAGGGTCATATTATTGAGCGGGGTAATCACCATCAATTATTGGCGAAAAACGGCACATATGCACACATGTGGAGACTCCAGCAAGAAGAGAACATGATGAAGGCAGGCAGTGAAGTCAATTGTTCATGAGCAGTGGAAGAAACGAATGGTGCTATCTCAACATCAACATATCCAGAAACCGGCAAGCACGCCTGTATTCAGGCTTTTATACATGACATAATCGTATGGTTTCATGTAAAAATCGTTCGAGACGGCAAACCAGAACAGTCATTTTGCTTTTGATGAGATTCTTCATTCAGAGCAACGCTCATACCTTATCCTTGCATCAATCTCACTTCAGCAGCAGCCAGATTTTCCTGTATTCCCCTCAGCACAACGACATCTCCCATTTCCAGTCGGGTCTCAGCAGTGGGTAGTAGCCCACGGATATTGCGTCTTCTTACCGCCGTAACTTCTACTGAAAACTCAGCCAGATCGAGATCTCCTAATGTTCTATTAATAGCAGCAGCACCTGGCACAATAATTACCGTAAGTAAGCGTGGCAGTAATTTTTCGTTACCCTCTTCTATGTCGTCTGTCGCACCATAAAAGAAACCTCGAAATAGGCTATAACGCTGCACACGAGTTTCGCGCATACGCCGCAAGATACGCCCGGTTGGAATATCCAGAAGCATCAATGCATGCGATGCAAGCATTAGGCTCCCCTCCATTATTTCTGCAACTACTTCCGTCGCGCCTGATTCTTTGAGTAAATCAATATCGGAATCATCACGTGTTCTGATTACTACGGCCAATTCTGGCCGTAGTGTTTGAACATGGTTCAGAATCTTTAATGCTGAAATAGTGTCAGCATAACTTATCACTAGAACCCTGGCACGCATTAACCCAGCCGCAATTAAAACCTCTCGGCGAGCGGCATCACCATATACTACTGATTCACCCGCACTCGTTGCTTCATAGATACGCTGTGGATCCAGATCTAATGCAATAAATGAGATTGATTCCTTTTCTAGCAGCCTGGATACATTTTGTCCACTACGTCCATAACCACAAATAATCACATGGTCTTGCTCCGCCATAGTCTGGGCAGCAATTGTTGTAATTTGCATCGCTCGATGCATCCATTCGGACTGATAGAAATACCGCACCATCTGCTCATTATGTTCAATAATAAATGGGGCAACAAACATTGACAATACCATTGCGGCTAATACCGGCTGCAGAATCGTATTATCAATCAATCCAAATACACCTGCTTGAGCCAATAATACGAATCCGAATTCGCCACCTTGCGCCAGACTCATACCCGTTCTTGCAGCGACCCCAGAATCGGCGCCGAATAAACGTGATAAGCCTGCAAACAACACTACTTTCAATATAATGAGCGCTAAAAGAATGCATACTATCCACAGAAAACTCTGCACCACGACTTGCGTGTCTAACAACATACCGATGGTTATAAAAAACAGACCCAGGAAAATATCTCGGAAAGGCTTGATGTCATCTTCAACTTGATAACGATACTCAGTTTCAGAAATCAACATACCAGCCAGAAATGCTCCTAGAACGGGTGACAACCCAGATAATTCAGTCAGCCAGGCAAGCCCTAAGGTTATCAGCAGCACATTTAATACAAATAACTCAGATGATTTCTGACGCGCCACCAGGTGAAACCATGGACGCATCAACTTTTGCCCAAAAAATAAAATAAATGCAAGCGCAGCAAATGCCTTAACCAAGGCAATGATAAACATTGTAATATAACTATCACCGTCGCCTGCGGTGCTGGCTAATGCCGGAATCATAATCAGAAGCGGAACTACAGCTAAATCCTGAAACAGCAACACACCAATAATTTGCCTGCCATGAAGCGAATTAAGTTCCAAGCGTTCTGCCAGCATTTTACTAACTATGGCAGTAGAAGACATTGCCAGAGCACCACCCAGAATCAATCCTGTGCGCCAATCCAGCTCTAACATCCAAGCCACTGCCATAACAAACAAAATGGATAAAACAACCTGCGATGTGCCAAAACAAAACACAATACGCTTCATAGTCACCAGTTTAGGCAGACTAAACTCAAGACCAATATTAAACATTAGAAATACCACACCAAATTCTGCTAAATGGCGGGTTTCTTCTGTTTCTGATATCCAGCCCAATGCATGTGGACCGATGACAACACCTGCGAGCAGATACCCCAACACGGGTGGCAAACGCACCAGGCGAAAGATGACGACGGCTAACACTGCAGTCGCCAATATAATGAGAACAGGTTGCAAATGACTGGTCATCAGTTAAAGAAGCTTCATTAATTGATATGATAGATATCTAGTTCTTTAAAAACCTATTCCAGTAATTACTCGACCGCTTTACTAGAGATATACATAAAATAGTCTAAGATAATGTTCTTATTTACTTAGTGATTGATAGTTCAGCACTTATAATAGTGGGATCAAAAAATTCTCCAAAGTATCGCTATAAGATACCGCATAAACACACCAATTATTCGAATTTTAAATAAAAATCCCGGCATCATTTGAAGATAAATACAAAATCTTGTGAGGCTGGTCATATAGCCACAGCTAACAGACCTGCCTATCTATGATTGAGTACAATCCTTGTTACTGTCATAAATAAAAGTATATTGATGCCACCTTTATCTCTATCTGATCACTCTATCGTTCGAAATCACTCGAAGCACTATGAGCCACCTCATCATATACTTCCGAGAGCTATATCACCTACCAAAAAACGACGATGCCGGTCAAAAAGATGGAATAATTCAAATGAATTGAATTTGTCACTGTGACGGATATACAAAATTATATCGCAATTGATTATAAGGAGTTGTCTCAAAATAACCAAAAACACTATTTCGAGACAATCTTATTTATCAAATAGCGCGTAAAACTTCGTCCTTCAGGGCGGAGATATAAGCGCATA
>CBDUPR010000018.1:0-50902 GCA_965369175.1 uncultured Nitrosomonas sp. | reverse complement strand
TTATCTCATATCAGAGCTTAACAATTTGTCCAGTTTTGCGGTACCACTTCAGAGCATACTCATGATCATTCCTTAATCATAAAGTCAAATGAGGCCCAAGATAAGCCACATAAATACGCTTTACCGATGTATCTGGATAAAAATGAAGGCGGTAACCACCGGGAAGCTTTACATGATTTTCACAATAGACTTCGCGCCCATCATCCAACCAGAACATACGTTCTTTTTTCTTCTTAGGATCGTTGCTTATGCTTGCCGATTCACCTGTAATTTCAGCAGCAAGACCCAGGTTTCTCAGATATTCATGACGATAATCCACGTACTCTCCGCTTTTCCACTTAGCACAAAACAACTCTAGAACATTAAGGGAATCCCGTGCCTTTAGCAAAACATCCTGCCGAGCAGACCAGCTTTTCAAAGAAGTGCCTATCTGATTTGAAAGCAAACTCAAATTTGGAAACAACTCACTTCTTTGCACCCAAATATCTCTAGCTGAATTGATCAAATTATTGCGTCTCCGCTTCAGCTCATCCCCGTGGATTGCCAAACTATCATCGTCAAACAGGTTTAATAGCAAATCCTCTTTTTCTGTGGGATCATCGGACTTCTCCGTCAGATCTAAAATCCAAACACTTATATGAGGCTTGAGCCATCTATCTAATGCAGAAAAGCTGGTTAGAAAAGTTCCGAAATAAAATGCAGCCAAGAGAACGCCCATACCCGTTGACTCACCCAGCAAACCAACTTCAACTACGTCGTCAACATTCTGAAGGCCAACTGTTTCAAATAAGGGCTGCTTAGTTTCAACTGATCGAAGAAATCGGCACCAATCGATTAGTTCAGAGTTTTTACTGGCAGAAGCAAACCAAGTTCGAACAAAGTAGCCTTCTGCCAGTTCCAGACTCATTAAGGATTTATCCTGATCCTCATCAACCAGTAGAATCTTTAAACCAGCCTTTCGACAGTGCTTTAATAAGTTAAAAAATACCAATAATCCGTTATCTGCATCCGCTTCACTTTCAAATGGCAAAGAGTGATGGTTCAGCAAAATTCCATTGCTCATAGAAGTTGATCCAGTTCCTTGTCCCATTGATCAAAAAAGCCATCAGGCCAACAATCAATACGACCCTGATCATCAATGTTCGGGTGCATCACTTCAGAAGCATGAATTGAGTTATGAATGTCTCGTTGAAGAAAGAAGACTTTTATATTCCTGGCATCGACAACCTTTTGCTTTACCGCCACCCGAATGCCATTCAAGAAATGGTCAGAGTGAGACTCGACTAACAGCTGCACTCCATTTTTAGCAGCTATTGCACACAACCTCCCCATGAGGGATTGCCCAGCAGGATGTAAATGAGATTCTGGATTCTCAATAATCAACAAGTCTCCTTGTGACGCGCTCAAAATACTAGTCACAACCGGTAGTACGTAGCTCAGGCCGAAACCAACGTTTTGTGGTTTAAATTCCTCGGTAGTTTCTTTCCCTTGATTGAATGCGTAGCTCAGACTTGCAGAATTAAATTCTGGGCGAGCAATAGCTCTAATCTTCAGGCCGGGCGTGATATCCGACATCCACGCTTCAATGTTAGCCAACAAGGTATCTGAAACCGCTTTAGGATGTTGCAGGGCTTGTATTTCAAGATCCTTTGCCCCATTCACTGCGATAAAGTGAACCGTATACTCACCATGCTGACCCATAGATTTCAGATCACGAATATGAAATTCTGATAATTGATGATGACTTTGCGGCCCTAGTCTCTCTGCACTCAAATATTGAAAATTGGAATTAAATAAACTCAAGGAGTCTAACTTACTATCAACATTAATCTTTCGCAGGGGAAGTAAATCAGAGTCATGCTGATAATTAAACTCAAACTTAGCAATTTCATCCAATTCCTCCCATTTAATCGTAAAAATTATTTCTTCCTCCTCGCTAAAGCTCGACAAAGCGTCTTTACCTGTGCCCAGATTGACGTAATCACCATTTAACAGCAACCCTTTACTTTTTAGCGTATTGCGTTCATGAGATTGGCGTAGTAACAATAAACTCTGCACCAGAGTCGACTTACCCATACCATTTAAACCAGAAAACAAGTTTAACGAGCCAAGAGGGAAGCTTGCATTCAGCAAGGTTTTAAAGTTTTTGATATTGACAAGTTCAATCATTTAACACCTCGGCAATCAGCCTCTCAACCTTTCTATAGCGTGTTTCTACGTGCTCTTTTCTCTGTGTAGAGTATGTAATTACAGTAAAGAACTCACTATCCTTTAACAAAGCCCGGGCTTTCTCTTGAAAAATATCTTGCTTACTCAATAGATTCTGAAACTCCAGCTCCTCTAACTTGACCAGATTAACCATCCATACCTCAAATAAAGTTGAGTTTTTAGAACGTTTACGTGAATTCGATGAAGGATCTTTCTCAAACCCTGATTTACCCAACAATTGATAACAACGCTCAATAGCTGTTGAGTACTTACTTTTAAAATCTACCCTATAATCATTATCGCCTTTCTTGATTTCTTCCATTGCCTTATCTAAAAAAGAGGCGATTTCCTTCTTATTTTGAGGATCGAGATACTTAAAGCGATAAAATGCCCAAAAGCGAAGAACCAGCTCCTGATCTTTCATGCGTTTTGAAAGATCTCCCAACATGGCTTTGGAATAATCTAAACTTGCCAGTTCTTCCAGCAATTCACGATCTCTGGGTTTAGCTAGCGCGTTGCGAATCTCTTGATTGTTAAGCATTAGACCGCCGGTATTAATTCGGCGAAAAACTGAATACTTGACATCATCGGGGGTGCCTGGTCGGATCGTATAAACAGTAACAGGACATTCTTCAATTCGTCTCTGATATTGTCGGTGAAGTTGCTCAAAGTTTTTACCATTTAGATCTGTTAAAAATTCCAGACCGCTTAGGCGTAATTTTTCATCAATCACAAATTTACGTATCGTCGATAATCTCTGAAGTCCATCCACAATCAACCAGTTTTCATCTTCGGATGCATCGAAATAGAATGCAGGAAGTGGAAACCGAATTAAAATTGATTCGATTAATCGACTCATTTTACGGTTATCCCACAGTTCAGCATGGCGCTGAAAATCCGTATGCATATCAATTTCGTTATATCGAATCCGTTTAATTAACGTATCCAAGGACATTGGCCCAGCTACGATATCTATATCAGCTGGGTTGAACGGATGCATCACCGGATCTAGGAAATCCGATTTCTCTTCAGCGTCAGGAGAAATTAACTCCTCATCAAGCTCGGTATCCTGATGGTCAATCATGTGTTCTCCTCTCATTAAGCGTGTTTTTCCGTGCTACATCATACTCTGCTTGAGCTGGCGGGCTGGCCGATAATACCTATGATGTAGCCCTGTTTGATCAGGCTTTCACGAATACGGGCCTCGGCGTTGTCGTGAAACAGCACGCCGTGGAATAAAATAACTGCGCCCTTGCTCTTGCCGGACTCGGTAGCAAAATGGCGCATCAGGTATTCGTAGGCATCGCCCAGCAGATCATCGCCATCGGCCCGGTTGCCCGATAGATCAATGCCTTCGAAAATACCCACCAGCTTGGACAGGCGATCGATTATCTCTTTGCCCCGACCCAGCTTGTCTTCATCGTTGAAGTTGGCCACGTCCTTGAGGTTATTTTCTTCCACCAACGCACTGATGATTTTGTTGATCTTGTCGCCGATTTCCTTGTCACCCTTCAGTGCTACCATGTCATCGAAACTAGCGCCTGCGGGTACTTCAATCATAGGAGAGAGCTTACCTCTGGCCTTGTCGGACACGTATTTCATGAACAACAAGGTCAGCACATAGTCCTTGTACTGAGAGGCATCCATGCCGCCACGCAGCTCGTCGCAGCTTGCCCAAAGGGAAGAATAAAGCGCCGTTTTTTTAATGGCCATCTGGGGAATCCTTAATTCGTTTGAGCCTCGTCCCTTACAGGTACATGCTCTAATCATTGATGTGTCCGCATTTATTTAGACACATGGTTAAATAATCTTTTGTTGCCGCTCATAGTCGATGCGCAATCCAGCGCTATTAGCTGAATGCAAATCCTTTCGATTATAGAATACTGCGGTATATTCAAATAGGCTTGTTTAACCTCATTGCGGAATCGAAAAATATGATCACAGGCCAGATCAGGCCAGGCCCCGTATAACCAGAGCAGTACACCATCCCCTTCGACGATATTTACGTGCTGACAGAAGTCATTCCTAACGGATTACTTCCCATTCTTTCAGGCGCGACAATTTGTCACATTGTCTTAACATGCAATCGATAGAATAATTTCATGTTGTCGTGATCTGATAAACCTGCATAGATTGATAGATCACGATAGCAGGTAGTAATCAAAACTGAAGGTCTGCCTAAAAAGCAGAAATCGTATTATAAAAAGGAGAATAACAATGGGTATTAGCATCAGTATCGTCGCCGGCCAGGATAAATCAACATCCAGTGTCAACGCGTCTGGAACTGTACAACATATTATTACAGACGAGGAACGGACGACATTCCATCTTGGAGATAAGCAACTCAAGGATGCCGTCAATGCTTATTTTGGCAAAAAGCCTAATGATGCGTATCTGCATAGCCCAACACCATGGGGCGATCTTTATAAGACGTATAGCTGGCCGCAGGTTCAGATGGTTCTGGTGGTTCAAAGTGCAGAGATTCTTGAAATTACATCTGAGCCGGTCATCGTCAAGACTCAGGAATTTGTAAACAATAGCAGCCAGACAGGTACCTTCAACGTGGGGATCTCGGATTCAGTGAATAACACAACCTCATCCAACTGGAGTACAGGTGGCACACTTACAGTCGGCCAGGAATTTGAATATGGTGTGAAGTTTCTTGGGACAGGTGCCTCTGGCACGACTTCGATGTCATACAGCCAGTCATGGGGCATAGGTGGCCAGCGGTCAACATCAATCACAGTTGGTTCAGATAGCGCCGTGAGCGTCACGCTGGATCCTGGCCAATCTGTTTTAGCTGAACTGTCTGCCAGCCGGGGTGTGATGAAGGTCAGGATTCGGTACAATGCCTATCTAATCGGGAATACGGCTATAAACTACAACCCAAAGTATCGAGACCATCATTTCTGGAGTCTCGGTATTAGTGGCGTCATGTCAAAGGGAGGTATCGCCAACTCCATCGTATCGACCGAAGATATAGAGGTTGGCTATTATTCCAATTCTAAAATTGAGCTGAAAGATAAGGCCACGAAGGCATTGAAGGCGATCTATATGTTGGCCGACGAGCCCGGCCGTTAGAATTTTTAGTTCTTTCAATCCTTGATATTTTCCCCTGCGCCTAAGGCCAGGGGATTGCGGCGGTACTCAGACCGCAGCCCGGTCTACTTCGATAGGAAACGCACAACTATTGCATTAACTGAGAAGGCGCTTGCTGCAGTTTTTCGCAGTGCTGCGTAAATAGGCTCTCCTTATGGTAAGTCACCAGCATATTTTCCGTTGAGCGCGTAAGGGCGACATAAAAAAGGCAAAGATCCCTTCCAGATATAACCCTACCCCGCATACAATATGACTCCAGCGCTATACATTCAGGATTCTACTCAATATTATCCTGTTTGTGGCGTCACCCGCCATCAACTGCCGCACACTATTATCGGCAAGCAGAGTCCTATTCCTTATTCCTTGACCCCTGATGAATATCTGGGTTAAAAATAAGGTTGCGTAATGTATAAAGATCGCTGCATAACTGCTTATCTCGGGCTGGGAAAGATTTTTAGGTGTTTGATTTATCAATGCTATAAATAATCAGAAAAGCTCAAAAATACAGTTATGCAGCGGTCTTGTATATGAATTAGATAGAGACACACATCACGAACCCGGGTACGCATTCATTGTCATTAGAATACGTAAAGTGGGCCACATATTTAAAACTATTGATAAGGTAATGGACAAATGGATTTAATTGCTGGAGGTAATGCACCGGTTGCCACATCCCCGTTAACCGTCAGGATTCAATCGGCGGGCGCATCCGATATCAGCGCTTTTTTACTTTACGCCAACAACAAGGTGTCAGGCGACAGTGATATGGTGTTCTACGGCCAAAAACAAAGTAAAGGTGGCCTGGTGATACTGACGGAAGGAGATGGTGACAGCCTGTTTAATATTGATTTGCCAGCCCTGTCCCAGGATATTCATAAGGTGGCATTTACGGCTGTTTGCGATGTAGGTAAAACGGTTGCCACATTGGGCTCGCTATCTATTCAGGTCGAACGGGCAGGTACCGTTCTGGTCAAAGGCGTGGTCGATCTGACAGGGCGAACGGAAGCAGCCTTGATTCTGGGTGAATTGTATCGCCGTAATAGCGAGTGGAAGTTTCGCTTCATCTCGCAAGGTTTTAATGGCGGTCTCAAGCCACTGGCTGAACACTTTGGCGTGGAAGTTGATGACGACCAGCCGGCCCCCGCCCCGACTCCGCCCAAAATACCGATTCCAGCAAAGTCAATTAATCTGAGCAAAGTATCCCTGACCAAGGAAAAGCCACGCATCAGTTTGGCCAAGCAAGCTAATTTCGGCAAAATCAGAGTTAATCTGAATTGGCAGCAAGGAAAGGAAGATAAGGGTATGTTCGGCAATCTGTTTGGCGGATCTAAAGGCATTGATCTTGATCTGGGGGCCTTTGTGCGCGCTAAAGACGGCAGGAAATACGTCATTCAAGCACTGGGTGAGAACTTTGGCCAGTTTGATGCTTTCCCCTATGTGAGATTACAAGGCGATGATCGCACTGGCGCCGTAACCGATGGAGAGTGGCTGGATATTAACGGCGCTTGTTGGAAAGAAATTGAAGAAGTACTGATATTCGCTTTCATCTATCAAGGTGCCCCAAACTGGGACGGTACCGATGGCGTGGTCTCACTCTATATTCCCGATCAAGCACCGATTGAAACCCGTTTGACTGAAGGCGACAGTAACGCACGCATGTGCGCAATCGCGCGTCTCCTTAACCAAAATAACGCCATCGATGTGGTGCGCGTCAATCGCTACTTCGACGGTCATCGGGAAATGGATCAGGCTTTCAATTGGGGGTTTCGCTGGACTCAGGGCAGCAAAGACTAATGCCTGCTCAAAAACGTACCGCAGTCAGAATACGCATCTGAAACGATCATCTGGCCTAAAGATAACCAGAGCAGGTGCTAATTGACAAAACACGGACTACCGGACACATTACTGTCCGGTAGTCCGCTGCACAATAACAAAAACAGTTACAGGAATTGCGTTTGAACGGTCTGTATAGTGCTCTTAAGTTCTCTGTCGCGGGTTGTTTCTCCAATGGCCGTAAATTTCCACTTGCCGTTATTTTTATACAACTTGCCCAGCACCATTGAGACAGAACCGGCAAACTGCGGATCATTCGCAATATCAAATTTTGCGTGTACGTTATCAACGCGTGAAGGGGTTCCTTCATACAGACGGATAGAAGCGAAAGGAATCGTTTTAAAGTCGTGCCCCTGGAAAGAATTCAATACAAATATAATTTGCTCGACGGCAGGTGAAACCTGATTCAGGTTGACCACAATCACTTCATTATCCAGGCCGTCATCGCCATCCATATCGCCTGTTCGGTCATCACCGGAATGATGAATACCCTGCCCACGTAATTGACCAAAATAAACGATCTCAAGGGCCTGCTTATTGGCATCAAACGTGACACAGCTGGCATCTAGATCCACTGCTTCCTTCTTTTTTCCACCAAAGAGCCCTCTTCCTTCAATTGCGCCCCAGTTAACACCCACACACATTTGTGACAGCTCGCCGCCACCATCTTTCTCCAGATTAATCCGTTGTCCTTTTTGCAATGATATTGCCATGGTTACACTCCCTTAAAAAAATAACAATTGGTTGATGATATGTGCCAAACACCGATAAAGCTGATTTTTTGTTAATTGTAGCGGATTGCAAATTGCCGGGTTCTGGTTGCCCAGCGCTGATGGCAGGTCCGTTCCATCATTTGCCCATTGAATGTAAAGACAGCCGATGCATCCTCATCCAGTACTTTTTCAGCTTGCGCCTGATGACCCGCCGAAAACTGCGCAAAAGCATTTTCTATTACCGTAACCTGAGTGGGATGAATGGCTGTTTTTGCAAAAAAGCCATAAGCCAGATCCATGATCACTTCGCGTTTCAAGGTTTCCAGGTCTTCGGTAATATCAAACACCGGTGCAGAAAGCTCAAATCCTTCGGGTCGAAACTGAATAACCAGCTGATCAATAATACTGCGCAGGGGCGTTTCGTAGGCAGTCATCCCTCTCATCCGCTTAATGCCCAGCAGATTCATCAGATCGTTACCACCAATGCGCAAGCAGGATATTTTATTGCCCCATAGTTTGAGCAAGGTACGTAATCGCACCATAGCACTGTTATCAAAAACCTGCGCGGTTTCCAGTATCGGCATATAAGAGAAATGTGTTCTTCCCTGTTCCTCAATCACTTGCCTGTATAGGTTGATGGTATTCAAATCAAATTTGGGCAATACAAACCCATCGATCTTATCGATATTCTGATAGTGTAGGATTTCAGCCAGCACGAGTGGATTTCTCGGTCGGATAAAACGTTTAACCCCACTGTTGGGAGAAAATGTTTTCAATGCATTTTTCAGGTTAGTCAGGGCCAGCGCAAGCTCATTTTCTTTTACCGCATCTTCAAGGCATAACACCATAGAACGCGCCATTGCCGGGCTGGCCTTCAACACCGCTGATAGCTTGTCATTTGTACAAGGGGTGTATAGCGTCGCACCCAAATCAAAATAACTCACAGGTTCTCGCATTGCTCTATCCTTCTTAAAGTACATCTTTAATTAATGCGCATGCGCCAAAAGGCATGCCCGGAAATTCTTTTACAGCCACGGATTTTTCAAATGCCAGACGCTCCAGATGTCGGGTATCCGTATGCCCTTTCTGACGAATAAGCACCTGATCGGGTATGCGACGCAATAATACGCGCGTAGCCTCCGCGATGCCGGGCTTGATACGGTTGATATCAGATACGGCATATTCCGCCTGAATATGCGCGATAAAGGATTGAGTCATGGCCTGCCTTGTTGCCTTGGATTCATGGCTCATTTCAGACATGATGCCTGGCCGCATCGCTTGAAAGACCTCATCTACGAACCAGTTAGAGCGATCGTATTGATGCAGATGAGTATATTGAACACAACCATGAAAGTCTGCGGGTCCCACCTGCGCATTCAATATTGAACGTGAAACCAGACCCGATACAGTTGAATTCATTAATGCGCTGGGAATGGTGTAATCATCAAAGGTGGCCTGTACATCGGCGGTGCCACCGATATCGGAGACCACAAATAATGCAGCCGGCACCGTCACTCCTCTGGATTTATTGTACGCAGATACCGCTTGATGCAACTCTCGCGTGATGACGCCTTTTGCGGTCCAGCCGTCGACAAAAACAATGCTCTCAGGCGCATGACCCTGTGCTAACACATAATCAAGCGCATTATGATCGATACCACGATCACGAATAATCGAAATTGAATAGTGCGTGGATTGACGTTGCAGAAAATGGGTTAAGGCGCGCTGCAATAATACACCCATCGGAGTGCCCGCCCTTGCCAATGAAAGCAGCGTGATCCGTCCAGTGCGCTGCTCAGCAATCAGCTGCGCCAGGCGCATGATCTCGTTTGCCAGACGCGTTTTATACTGCGCGGTCATTTGCAGAAAAAGCTGGCTGTACGCTGCGCTAGGTGCGGTTTCCTGATGCACGACTTCCGAATAATGCATCTGGCCCGACTGAATCAATTGTTCTTTATGAGCGATGCTCTGGTACTGAGCGACGATTGGCTTAAGCAGGAATAGGCAATCTCTTGCCGCATAGCTGCCCAGCAGCGCTGTTCTGGGAGCAGCGACTGCCTGCGCCTCAGGCATGAATCAATTCTCTGGCAATCTGGCTGTTGCTCGGCAACATCGAAAACTGGCAACTACTCATAAATGCAAGGTCCGACAAGCTATCACCAATGCCGATAACCAGATCATTCACGCTTAATTCCAGCTGTTTCTTTATAAATTCAACCGCTTTCTTCTTACTGGCATACGGTGCTAACAGGGCGATATTACGACCATTTTCATGGCAGGCGAATTGCGAATCCAACGTATTAAGCTGCCGGATCTGCGCTAAATCAGCCGTCTCACCCTTAATCGATATATAAGCAGGAATATCCTGATCAATAATGACGCGCGAGCGGGCATCCAGCTTCTGGGTCTTGATAATGTCATTCACTTCAGCATTACAACGAGTCAGTAAATCAGGCCAATCCTGTAATAACGGGGTAATCTCACTTAACCAGTCCTGACAAATACGATTATCGCGAGTTAATATCACCGCACCGTGGGACACCACCCGCAATCCCTGGAAATCGTACTCCACACGATTCAGGGCTTCCGTATTTCGTCCGGTCACAGGAATGATCTGAGCACCGATATTAGCGAACATATCCAGCATCAATTTCTGCGACTGGGTAAAATAAGAAAGCGGTTGTCCCAGGCGATCTGTTGCGCCCAGCTCGGTCCGCGCATTAGCAGGCACCTTGTGTTGCGTTTGTATCAGCGTATCGTCCAGATCTGTAAAAATAAAAATATGACCACGGGGACGCTGATTCAAAATATCCGGCACATTATATCTCTTGTTGTTGCCCATTCAGCAGGCCATTTTGACGGGATAAACTTTCACTTTCGCATAAAATAAACTGCTGCCGCATCTCCGGCTGATTATAGATAAAATTATACTTACCGTCGGTCACGGTAAAACGAGTCCTGGTTTTGATAGCATCCCCTTTTAGAATGGGAGAGCGGGTCGTGGATTGAAACAATACATCGGCCGTCTTTTCCAGCTGCTCCGCTAATAAAAACGGTTGATATAAATGCTCACCGGTACCTACGACAACGGCGGCTGTGGCTCTGGCTCCAAGTTCAAGACGGCCATCAGCAGCGGTTAATTCATAGGGCATTTTTAAACCGGTGCGACCTAAATCATCACGGGATGATGCATAGCATAGACCATCATCGATATTTTCCGGCAGGACGGCAGAAAAGGCCGGATTCGCAGTAAATGAAAATTCGCCCTTCATGAGTTGTACAAACCTGATCGGAATAGCCAGCGCTTCAAATGCCGCCATGCGATCTTTTTTTAACCAACTCACTAATGTCACAATAATCAGCTCTTTGATTGCAGGCACACGCGCAAGCACACCTTCAGCAAGCTGTAACAAAGTGCTGCCTGTTGTCATTTCATCGTCCACAAGCATTAGCCTGTTACAGGTCTGGATATCGGCATAAATGGCATCATTGGGTCGATACACAATATGATCAACCGCGTGTGAATGCCTTTCATTCAGCGTAAACCAGACAGGACACGCAAGATGGTGACGTGTCGTATGTTGATAAAACACGCTCAAGTCAGGATTGTTTCTTGCAAGGCTGTCCGCGACGCCAGCACCTAAACCGGTCGCTGTTTCTGCCATCCCGATAACCAATGTATTGCGGTTAATGGCACATTGTTCTGCGAGCTCGTTATAAATACCACGCATCACAGAAGGCTTAACGGGAAT
Organism: uncultured Nitrosomonas sp.; assembly: GCA_965369175.1. Taxonomy (GTDB): domain Bacteria; phylum Pseudomonadota; class Gammaproteobacteria; order Burkholderiales; family Nitrosomonadaceae; genus Nitrosomonas. Next base: position 39,297 of record CBDUPR010000018.1, on the reverse strand, counting down.
ATGCTTACCCAGCACCTTACTGACAAATAGAAACCCGCGCTTTTGGTTTTCTCGACTGGCAAAATCAATCAACTCATCCAGGCGGGCTGCGCCAAAAGAACAGTCAATGGCTAAGGAGCCTGCCTGAATGTGTTTAATCATACGAGGTTAATTTAAAAATCAACCCATATTAATACCAAAACCGGACGCCAGTGCACTCAGGCCGCCTTCAAAACCCTGACCCACTGCCTTAAATTTCCATTCACCGTTATGACGATAAATTTCGCCAAAGATCATCGCGGTCTCAATAGAATAATCTTCAGACAGGTCGTAACGGGCGACTTCTTCATTTGATTCGTCATTGATGATGCGAATAAATGCATTCGCGACTTGACCAAAATTCTGATTCCGTGCCTGTGCATCATGAATCGTAACCGTTGCCGAAATCTTGCTGACATCAGCAGGTACTTTTGTCAGATCAATTTTTACCGATTCATCGTCACCGTCACCTTCACCGGTTCTATTATCACCTTGATGAACAACAGAACCACATTGCGATGCAAGGTTGTTATAAAAAATGAAGTCGCTGTCGCTGCGGACTTTTCCCGCCTCATTCAGCAGAAAAATACTGGCATCCAAATCAAATTCGGAACCATCCGTTGCCCGTTCATCCCAACCCAAGCCCACGCGGATTTTTGTCATTCCGGGTGCTGCCTTTTCTAAACTAACATTGCCGCCTTTCTGTAAAGATACGCCCATGATTCACTCCTTATGTTATAAAAAAAGACTCATTATGATTCAATACCAAATGTTGCAAGATAGGCGCTTAACCCGCCCGCAAACCCATCACCCTTCGCCGCGAAGCGCCATTCCCCATCTTTACGATACAGTTCACCAAAAATAAGTGACGTTTCAGTGGAATAATCTTCGGTCAGGTCATAACGCGCAATATCTTCGTTATTCTTATGATTAGCAACACGAATAAATGCATTGTCTACCTGACCAAAATTCTGGTTACGCGAATCAGCATCATGAATAGTAACAGCGATCATCATTTTCATCACATTCTCGGGTATCTTTGAGAATTCAACGGTAATCACTTCATCATCGCCATCGCCCGCACCCGAACGATTATCGCCCCGGTGAATAACAGAACCGCATGTGCTGGTCGGGCTATTGTAAAAAATAAAACCGCCTTCACCGATCGCCTTGTCGTTTGCATCCAGCATCAAGACCGAAGCATCCAAATCAAAATCAGTGCCATCAGTTTTTTTTACGTCCCATCCCAGACCCAGCAACACGCTTTGCAAACCAGGAGCTTCTTTTTCAAGATTAATGCGCCCGCCTTTATTGAGGTTTACAGCCATAAATCCTTCTCCTAATTTAATGAAATGTAATAATTTTTCTGCCAACAACTGCATAGCTTTTATTCGCCAGTGACATCATCGGCTGATCGACAGGCAAATTGCCGTAAGCAACTTCTATGGTCGATTTCAGATTGTCGCGACTCAGCATTGCTTGAATACGCCTGACCTTTTCTTGCGCCAGACATTCTTCAGAAAATTCACCGGTATAGACCTGATCACACAGATGCAATTCAGTACCGATTACTTTAGCCACAGGCCAGCCCCATTGTTCAACCACTCCTTGAACAAACAGAGTGGGTGTCGCAGTCACGACCCAGACCGTGTGATCTTGTGCGGCAAGCTGATGCAGTTTATCTGCAACCTCAGTTAATGGATGTAGCTTATGGGCCACATTTCTACCCGCCTGATAAATATCACTCTCCGTCACACCAGCAAGACAGCGCTTATACAAACGCCGCTTGATCGCTCGTTTGATTCCATGACGATAGGTGTCAAAATCTAAAGCCAGTGACAACGCTGCCGGGAATAGAAAACGTAAGTTAGACGTCTCCTTAAATAAATAACTCAAGGAATTTTCCCGGATCAGTGTTTCATCAAAATCAAACAATGCAAGCTTCATCTCCAATCATTTCAAATCAAACTCGGCTGGATCCAGACCAAGCTCTAAAGCAATTTTCGCTGCGACTCTGCGCTCATCAGCATCAAAATCACCATCCGCAGCGCCAATCGCACATACCATGCGTAGCACTAAACGGGCCTGATCATCTTTTCCTTTAATTTTGCCCAGTGCGGTCATTGCCTTAGCACTCCCGATATCGGCGTCCATTTCCAGCGTATCGATATAATCTTTCCATGTTTTGACCACTTCAGAAGTGTCATAAATAGATAATGCTTCATGATTTTCAATAAATGCCATCATCTTTACTTTTTCTTGTGGATCAATTTTTCCATCGGCCAGAATAACCAGCGCACTGCCGCCTAATGCCGCATTTAAAAACTCTTTCGATTTATATTTGAGGGCATCATTCTTTAATTCACTCAGTTTGCTACGCGCTTGTTGTAAAAAATTTGACAACATATAAGATTCTCCTCAGATTTATTTGTATAAATTGTAGTAGCTCAGACACAGTCTGACAATTACCCATTTTTTCTCGAGATAGTTCCCGCCTGGGTTCAAGTCAGACGTTTCTCTGTCTAAACTCGTTCTCAACCAATCATATTCCCGGCGGAACACACTCATCACACCTTTATCTTGGTGAAAGTGACCGTTGTTACTCGATTCCATTCACTTGTTCAGATTCTTTTGTCGTGCCTCCATAGTTGATTGACATCCTCCCCTTCCTAAACGAAGGGGATTCCTAGCGACTTATTAAGCCGTTAAGAGTAGGTTTGTATTGCTACTGCCTACTGGTTCCTGCTTCTTAGACGAAACTAACGTTTCAACTCCACAGGCTAACAAGCGATGTCCTCGCTCAAGTACATTCAAGAACAGCAAAGACCGCATTAAACAGGCTTCGCCTGTGCGCTTATATCTCCGCCCTGAAGGACGAAGTTTTACGCGCCATTTGATAAAATATTTCTCTGAATAGATCTGATTACCGTACCCAGAATCATTTGCAGAAAGACACTATACTAAGCTATCGCTAGGAATACCCATAGTTATAACAAATATCGGGATTGCGTACAGATTAAAAAAACATCAGGCGGGCTATGTGTCGCAACAAGCATCGGCTGGCGGGCAGAATGAACAGCTTTACGATTTCCCAATATATATGATGAATCAAATACGCTGGATATATTGTTTCGGTCTTGCATATCTTCCATTATTCTGTTTTTCCCTCTCAAGCACCACAATTTCCCCATCCCGTCTCGCCTGGCACCCTCGCTTTATTTAGAGTAAAGCAGGGCACCTGATCAAAACAGGCCATGTTTAGAGCGTGGCATATAGCTCTAGCAGCCTGAGAAATCCTGTGTTTTAATCATCGCTTGCATCAGATGCAAGTTATCCGAATGTTGATAAAGCGCTTCCCGGTTATACCACCTGATCATTGCGGATGTTTCTTCTTGTAGATAAGCGAAGAAATAACGGCAGCAACGATAAAGCCAACACCGGCAAGACCGGTGAAGAGTTCAGGTACTGGTGCATGAATGGAGTAGAACATGATGAGTGCCAATATGCCGATGGCGTAGTGCGCGCCGTGCTCCAGATAAACATATTCATCCAGCGTTCCCTGGTTAACCAGATAAACGGTCATAGAGCGGATAAACATCGCACCAATAGCCAGGCCAAGCATAATGATGACCACATCTCTGGTAATTGCAAATGCACCAATTACGCCATCGAAAGAGAAAGAAGCATCCAGAATTTCCAGATAAATAAATCCCATCAGACCATTACGCTTTACTGTTTCTGCAATTGCCTCGCCTTCTTCCTTCGTTTCAAAAAAGCTGCTAAGACTGTCAACAAGCACATAAATGATCAATCCCCCCAGGCCCGAGAGCAGCAAGGTCATCTTATCATCCGGTGTTAATGGCAGGTAATGCTGCAAGCCCCAAAGAACCAGAAGTGCAATAATGATTTCGATTGATTCTATTTTCCCCAGCTGACCCAGCTTTTCTTCGACGACACCTAACCAGTGCAATTCTTTACCTTCATCAAACAAGAAACTCAAAAACACCATGAATAAGAAGGTGCCGCCAAAAGCGGCAATAGCAGTATGGCTGGAATGCAAGTGCTCAGAATAAACATCCGGCTGATTGATCGCCATTTGAGAAACTTCAATCATACCCTGACCCGTTGCTACAGCCACGATAACGATAGGAAAAACAAGACGCATTCCAAAAACAGCAATCAAAATTCCCACCGTCAGGAAAAGCTGCTGCCATTTAGCATCCATTTCTTTTAGAACCGATGCATTCACCACTGCGTTATCGAAAGACAAACTCACTTCCATGATACCTAAGATAATAGCAATACTCAGGGCAGGCCAGATCCCACTGACCCCCCCCTGGCTATATCCCCACCATGCAGCAAGCCCCAGGCAAAAAATGGTGACCATGATTGAATAGCGAAAATGATACATTATTTCTCCGTTTAATTAAAAAACATAAACCGCACCCCGCTTCCCGGAAGCGCTGCGGTTTGAGTCAAGGCTTGAGTCAAGTTATGATACCCAGGGCATTGCCATTGAAATGATAATACGCTTTTTCCAACCCTGCGGGTGGGATGTTGCCAGCCGACTCCTTCAACCGGCAATAGCTTACAGACATCATTAAACCAGGTTGGATCCATTTCGATTATCTCTACTTACATACAGATTCACATTGACCGCTTCTAAAACCGAACCATGTCTCAACAAATAAATGCTGTCATCGATTGCCATATGCTTTGCGTGTCATTCTTAACTAAGATAGATTGCTTAAAGTATTATCGATATGACCAATTTCAAGACACCCTTCATTCATTAATGCAACCATCGCTTTTTTTAATAATGCAAGCCATCTCCCCCTTACTCAATCCCATATCTGTAGCAGAAGCGATCCCGTTTACAGTACCGCTGCGCTCCGAAAATGCCTCTGATACCATGGGAACGACTCATTTAATTGATTCCGATTAATCCTTTATAGCACACGGATAATCAACAATCAGCTCAACGCATCTCGGTCTTTTTTAGAAATAACCCATAAGAACCCAATACGATTTAATACGATTTAAGGTTATTCGCTTTCCACGTTGCTATACTATAGACACAAAGACTCATCAAAAAAGAATAGCAATTTTGAGCTCAACAAAGGAGGTAGTACTATGAAAACTGTAAAACAATTGTTGCGGGAAAAAGGACACGGTGTTGCCAGTATCGGGCCGGATGAATCTATAATCGAGGCCATGCAGCTGATGGCAGCCGATAATATTGGCGCGCTGCTCGTACTGAAAAACAGCAAGCTAATTGGTATTGTGACAGAAAGGGATTTTTCTCGTAAATCCTATTTGCTGAATAAACCGATGAAGGATATTCTGGTGAAGGATATTATGACACAGCAGGTAGCTTACGTTAGTCCAGATTATACGAATGAAGATTGCATGGCACTGATTACTGAAATGCGGATACGCCATCTGCCTGTATTAGACGATGAGCAGCTGATCGGAATCATTTCCATCGGTGATCTGGTTAAAGATACTATTTCACAGCATGAGTTTATCATCCATCAGCTTGAGCGCTATATTTACGACACACCTGAGTAAGACAGGATATAGCGGCTGGACTCATTTGGCTTGCGCCAATACTGAAAATCAGTATGGATGATGTTATTTATTGATTAACCGAAAGACATCGCTAGCATGCTTACTTGTTCCAGCTGACAACATTACGTTTTTATTCTTCGATGATAGGTGATCAAGATACGCCACAAGTAAAAAAATACGCGAGGCCCTATGCTTATCAAGATTCAAAAAGGCTTGGATCTGCCCATTAGCGGCAAGCCAAAACAGCAAGTGGAACGTGCCCCGGCCATACGCCACGTTGCCATGGTAGGCGCAGATTATATTGATCTAAAACCTACCATGTTGGTAGCTGAAGGAGACGTGGTTAAACTTGGGCAAACATTATGCAAGAGCAAAAAATTGCCCGATATCTGTTTTACAGCACCAGGTGCGGGGGAGGTCATTGCCATTCATCGTGGCGCTCAGCGCACACTTCAATCCATTGTCATTCGCCTGGATGAGACTGAAGCGGAAGAAGCATTCGCCGCATATTCGCCTGATCAGCTTTCTGATCTGGCAACAGATCAAATTATAGAAAATCTCTTGCTATCCGGTTTATGGACAGCATTGCGCACCCGTCCTTACAGTAAAACTCCCGATCCAGATACCCGCCCATCCGCCATTTTCGTCACAGCCATCGATAGCAATCCACTGGCTGCCGACCCTGCGCCGATCATTACGGCAGAAGCGGAATCCTTTGGGCATGGTTTACGTGTACTGGCACAACTCACCACCGACTCATTATGGGTATGCAAATCACCGGAAGCGGCATTCCCTTTACCTGATAATTTAAATCGATTGCAATTAGCCCATTTTGAGGGACCTCACCCAGCCGGCTTGGTCGGGACACATATCCACTTCATAGCGCCTGTCAACGCGCATAAAACCGTCTGGCATCTGAACTACCAGGACGTCATTGCAATCGGTAAATTATTTGTGAGCGGCCGACTCTGGACACAACGTATCATCGCACTGGGAGGCCCACAAATTAAACGCCCCAGGTTACTGCAAACACGCCTGGGCGCCTCCCTTGACGAATTACTTTCTGGCGAATACCTGCAATCTGCAGAAAACCGAATCATCTCAGGATCAGTTTGGTCCGGTCGTCGTGCAGCTGATTGGTCAGCTTATTTAGGACGACACCATCTACAGGTATGCGTACTTAAGGAAGAGATTGAACGAAAATTCATGGGTTGGCTCGCACCCGGCCGCAGAAAATATTCTCAATTAAATGTCATGTTATCGAGCTTCTTTCGCAATCGAGGCGAAACGTATGCATTCACTACCAGTCAAAACGGAGACCCTCGAGCCATGATACCCACGGGTAGTTTTGAAGCAGTTATGCCCCTTGATATTCTACCTACACAACTTTTACGCTATCTGGTTGTTGGCGATACTGATATGGCCCAAAAACTGGGTTGTCTTGAATTGGATGAAGAAGACCTCGCATTATGCTCTTTTACATGTGTAGGCAAACATGATTACGGCACTATCTTACGAGAAAACTTAAGACAAATAGAAAAGGAAGGCTAATGCCCGGAATACAGCGTTTCCTTGAACGCATACGCCCCACATTCGCCAAAGGCGGTCGGCTCGAAAAATACCATGCCTTATATGAGATGGTTGATACCTTCTTGTATACCTCACCCATTCCCACCCGAAGTGCGCCTCATGTTCGGGATGGAGTCGATCTGAAACGCTTGATGAGCTACGTTGTCATCGCGCTCATTCCCTGTATCTTATGGAGCTGGTTTAATACCGGCTATCAAGCTAATCTGGCACTTTCCGAGCTTGGAACAACACCAGCAGACTGGCGCGCAACCTTACTCTACACACTCGATATTGGCTTTAACCCTGATAGCATCCTGGCCAATATGACATATGGATTTCTCTATTTTTTACCAATCTATTTCATTACCCTGATAGCCGGTGGTTTCTGGGAAGTCTTGTTTGCCATCATACGCAAGCACGAGGTCAATGAAGGTTTTTTAGTGACTTCTCTGTTATATGCCTTAACCCTGCCTCCGGATATGCCATTATGGATGGTCGCCCTGGGTATTAGTTTCGGTATCGTGGTTGGCAAAGAGATTTTTGGTGGTACGGGCAAGAATTTCTTGAATCCTGCCCTGGTTGGACGCGCTTTTCTTTATTTTGCTTATCCAGCTGACATTTCTGGTGACCAGGTATGGGTCGCCATAGATGGTTATTCTGCAGCAACGCCGCTAAGCCTGGGCGTTATTGGCGGCATGGAAGCCATCAGCGCCAATGGTTATAACTGGTGGAATGCCTTTATCGGTCTGATGCCCGGTTCTTTGGGTGAAACTTCTACGCTCGCCTGTTTAATAGGCGCCGCCTTTCTCATCTACACCAAAGTCGCTTCGTGGCGCATCATAGTGGGTGTTTTTCTGGGAATGGTCGGCACTACCCTCCTATTCAATATGGTTGGCAGCGACACCAACCTGATGGCAGCTATGCCCTGGCACTGGCACTTTGTTCTCGGTGGATTTGCCTTTGGCATGGTATTTATGGCAACGGATCCAGTCTCAGCTGCCATGACTACTGCAGGACGCTGGATATTCGGCATTCTCATCGGATGCATGACAATACTGATTCGTGTGAGTAACCCGGCTTTTCCTGAAGGCATTATGCTCGCCATTCTATTTGCCAATATTTTTGCACCACTCATTGATTATGCTGTGATGCAAATCAATATCCGACGCAGACTGAAACGCCATGGCCAAATCTAATTCATCATCACCCAACAATAGTAGTCGTAAAACCTTACTCGTTGCATTGAGTGTTTGCCTGGTTTGTTCACTGATCGTTGCCGGTACTACTGTGCTTCTCAAACCCATTCAAACAGCCAATCAAAGCGCCGAGCGCAAACGAATCATCGTGGAAATTGCGGAATTAATAGCGCCCGGAATCAGTATTGACCAGGCTTACCAGAAACTAAATATTGATATGGTGGAACTGAGCAGCGGTAAGACAATCGATATTCATGATGCGGAAAACTTTGATATTGTAAAAGCTACAAAAGATATCAATCTATCCATCCCGATTGAACGGGAAGCAGATCTGGCCCAGATCAGAAGAAAACCCGAATATTTACCTGTTTATCGGGTCAATAATGCATCCGGGGAAATAAAAACGTTGATCCTGCCTGTTTATGGTTATGGATTATGGTCCACCTTATATGGTTTTCTGGCGCTTGAAGGGGATCTGCGCACCGTGCAAGGATTAAAATTTTATCAGCACGCCGAAACACCCGGACTCGGTGGAGAGATCGACAATCCACAATGGCTTGCTTTATGGAAGGGAAAAGTTATGCTTGATGAAAACTGGCAGCCGCAGGCCAAGCTCATTCAAGGCGGGGGCAAAACGACTACCACCCAGGCACAATACAAGGTTAATGGCTTGGCCGGCGCAACCTCAACGATACGTGGCAAAACCGAGACGGATGGTGCCGACGCACAACATAAGGTGGATGGCTTGGCCGGCGCAACATTAACTGCGCGTGGCGTAGAAAACCTGTTGAATTTCTGGCTGGGCAAGGAGGGTTTCGGTCCCTATCTGAATCGTTTACGTAAAGAAAGGAGTTAAACTACATGACTCATGCAATTCGTAAAATTCTATTTACGCCAATAATAGACAACAATCCTATTACGCTTCAAGTGCTGGGTATCTGCTCTGCATTGGCCGTCACAACCAAGTTATCCACTGCAATCACCATGGGTATCGCGCTCACGCTGGTTGTTGCCTGTTCCAATACCCTGATTAGCCTCATTCGCCATCACATTCCCACCAATATCCGGATTATTATACAAATGACTATTATCGCGTCATTAGTGATCGTGGTGGATCAATTCCTGCGCGCTTTTGCTTACGAAATCAGCAAGGAGCTCTCGGTATTTGTTGGCTTAATTATCACCAATTGTATCGTAATGGGACGCGCCGAAGCATTTGCCATGAAGAATCCACCCTGGCCCAGTTTTCTCGATGGACTCGGCAACGGTCTGGGATTCAGTGCTATCTTACTCACGGTCGGAACGGTCCGAGAATTGTTTGGTTCGGGTTCCCTGCTTGGCTATATCATTTTCCCTCTGGCAAAGGACGGCGGCTGGTATGTTCCTAATGGGCTCCTGCTATTACCCCCCAGCGCTTTCTTTTTGATCGGATTTATTATCTGGGGCGTGCGTTCCTGGAAAAAAACACAGGTTGAAAAAGCGGAATATCGCATCCACGAGGCACATCGTCATTCAGAGGCTACCTAATGGAAGCACTCGTCAATCTGTTCATTACCGCCGTTTTTGTAGAAAATCTGGCACTCTCTTTCTTTCTCGGGATGTGCACCTTCCTAGCCGTTTCAAAAAAAATCGAAACCGCATTCGGGTTGGGTATTGCAGTCATTGTTGTACAAACATTAACGGTTCCCATTAATAATCTAATCTTCCAGTATTTCCTGCGCGATGGAGCCTTAGATTGGGCGGGGCTATCCGATGTTGATCTCAGTTTTCTGGGTTTTGTCAGTTATATCAGTGTCATTGCCGCAATGGTACAAATCCTCGAAATGTTCCTGGATCGCTTTGTGCCTTTTCTTTATAACGCACTCGGCATTTTCCTACCGCTGATCACCGTCAACTGCGCCATTCTGGGCGGCACTTTATTCATGGTAGAGCGAGATTATAATTTTGCGGAAAGTATTACCTATGGATTTGGCTCTGGTTTTGGTTGGGCATTGGCCATTACCGCAATGGCCGGTGTACGCGAGAAACTGAAATACTCAGATATTCCTGATGGCCTGCAAGGACTGGGTATTACCTTTATCAGTGCGGGTCTCATGGCATTGGGTTTTATGGCTTTTGCTGGTATACGGCTATGACCTAACGGAAAATTACGTATGGTAGAAATTACTCTGGGCGTCCTCTTTTTTACCACGATTGTCATTGCATTAGTGCTGATGATTCTGGGGGCACGTTCTGTACTGCTGGCAAGCGGCAGTGTCAAGTTAATTGTGAATAATGAACGTACCCTCAAAGTTCCCGTAGGCGGAAAATTGCTCGGCGCGCTTGCCGATGCCGAGCTCTTTGTAAGCTCACCATGTGGTGGCAGCGGTACCTGTGGTCAGTGCCGAGTCAAAATCTTTGAAGGGGGCGGCGCTATCCTGCCCACTGAAACGACCCATATCAACAAGCGCGATGCACGCGCAGGCTATCGTTTATCTTGCCAGGTGGCCGTTAAGCAGGATATGAAAATCGCCGTTCCTGAAGAGGTTTTTGGCGTCAAGCAATGGCAATGTACGGTTCGTTCCAATCATAATGTGGCGACCTTCATTAAAGAACTGGTATTGGAACTGCCCGCTGGAGAGAACCTCGAATTTCGGGCGGGTGGCTATATTCAGATTGAATGCCCACCTTATGCCTGTGCCTTTAAGGATTTCGACATTGAAACACGTTTCCGCAAAGACTGGGATCACCTCAATCTCTGGCGGTATACATCTAAAGTTGAAGAAACGGTCACACGTGCCTATTCAATGGCCAATTATCCAGAAGAACGAGGTATTATCGTGCTCAATGTACGCATTTCAACACCGCCGCCACAGCCTGAAGGCGTTCCGCCAGGACAAGCTTCATCCTATATTTTTTCACTCAAACCAGGCGATCAGGTCAATATTCTCGGCCCATTTGGCGACTTTTTTGCGCGCGATACCACTAACGAAATGATTTTTATTGGTGGCGGCGCAGGCATGGCACCCATGCGATCACATATTCTGGATCAGCTGTGTCGTATCAAAAGTGGGCGCAAAATTTCTTTCTGGTATGGTGCACGTTCCAAAAACGAAATGTTTTATGTCGAAGATTTCGACAAATTGGCTGAAGAAAATGATAATTTCCAATGGCATGTTGCTCTGTCCAATGCATTGCCGGAAGATCACTGGCAAGGCCATACCGGTTTTATTCATACTGTATTATATGAAGAATATTTAGCCAAACATCCTTCACCAGAGGATTGCGAATTCTACTTATGTGGCCCCCCCATGATGAGCAAAGCTGTAATAGCCATGCTCCTTGACTTAGGTGTTGAACCTGAAAATATCCTGTTCGACGACTTCGGCAGTTAAATATGACCCCCACTTAACTTATGCCAACCAAATACTTCTCACAACACCGCCTCTTTCTTATCCTGTCCATGATCATTCTTCTTATCGCGATCATCTATCAGGTTTCTTCTGAAACGCCACTCACGTTGTCTCATCTTAGCGGGCATACTATGGGAACCAGCTACAGCGTGAAGTATCGACACAGCCTTGAAGCGGTGCCACCTGAGACACTGCATAACCAGATAGAAACATTGCTTGTCGCTGTTAATCACGTGATGTCCACTTATGATTCTGATTCGGAACTGTCACGTTTTAACCGTGCCAAAACAACAGACTGGATTTCTGTCACACCTTCACTTTTCACCGTACTTGCAGCAGCCTCTGAAGTTCACAAAAAGAGCAAAGGCGCCTTCGACATTACAGTCGGCCCATTAGTCAATCTTTGGGGCTTTGGTCCTGAAATCCATCCAAGGCGTATTCCCAGCGAGGCAGAAATCATGGCAGCACGTGAACAAACCGGTCAAAATAAGTTAATACTGCATGAAACGCTACCCGCCATACGTAAAACTCACACTGACATAATGATTGATCTTTCCGGTATTGCCAAAGGCTACGCAGTAGACCAGGTCGCTGAATTGTTGCAATCCCACGACATCCAGCACTATATGATTGAAATCGGAGGCGAAATACGCGTACAAGGTCATAATGCACAAGAAGCACCCTGGCACATTGGAATCGAAAAACCGCTAGTGGAAACCCGTTCTTTACAAAAAATACTCACACTAGAGAATACGGCGCTGGCCACTTCAGGCGATTATCGTAATTTCTTTGAAATCGCAGGCCAACGCTATATTCATACAATCGATCCGGTCACAGGCTGGCCACTCAAGAATCAACTGGCTTCCGTGACAGTCATGACCGACAGCTGTATGTACGCCGATGCCTGGGCTACGGCACTACAGATTCTGGGTCTCGATCATGGAATGCGGGTTGCGGAACAGCTGGGACTGCCTGTGCTTTTTATTATCAACCGTAATGGCGTTTTTGAAGAACATATGAGCCGGGATTTTCAGCCGAATCGTATAAAAAGTTTCATGATGATTTTTATCGCTTCTTTCTTTATCATCGGAGTTGCGATCCTCGCTATGGCAATCGGTGCCCTAACCGGACGGCCACCATTGGGTGGCAGTTGTGGCGGACTCGCGCGCCTTGGATTAAAATGCGATCTTGGCTGTAACAGCGCATGCCAAAAACAGCTGACCCTAATACAACCAGACAATAAACCACATTCAGACAGAGACCATTGAAAATGGTCACAAATGCTGACTGCCTCATACGCCCGACATAACGTAGGCCATTAGATATCTTCAATAATCGATGGTGTCGTATCGGAATTCATTACCCTTATTTTCAGGCAATTATATTGGTCTCGATGAGCTTCTCATCCAGAATCCGGATACTTATTTTCACCCTATAATGTATTGATATAAAATGATATAATACTTCAGACAATTAAGATTTTTCTTTCCTCAGGACTGGAAAATGTTTTTTTGTCAGTTAAGGTATTGTATCTATGTATGCATTCTTTTAAGAATGCTTGCGCTTAAATGTAAACTTAATTTTGGAGGGTAATAATGAAATTAACTCAAGCTATATTTTTGAGCCTGGTACTTGGATTGTCAGTTAGCGCCGTACAAGCAGAAGAAGCTGCTGCACAGAAAAAACAAAGCTTTACGGTAGTTATTAACGCCTATGATACCGATATACCAGAACTCAACGTGGAAGGTGTAACCGTTAAGAATATTCGCGCCTTCAATGTAATAAATGAACCAGAAACATTGACCGTTCAGAAAGGAACCAAAGTATCCATCAAGGTAGAGAACAAATCACCTATCAGTGAAGGATTCTCTATTGATGCCTATAAAATCCAGGAAGTGCTGAAGGCAGGAGAAACCAAAACGATTACCTTTGTGGCTAATAAATCGGGTGCCTTTACTATCTGGTGCCAACTCCATCCTAAGAATATTCATCTGTCTGGATCTTTAAACGTTGTCCAGTAAAAAGCATCCCTGACAATCTACAAGAGAGCAATATTCTTATTTTTTAACATGCAGATTGCCATGTATAAAAATACAGTGAATATCAATTGTAGATATCGTCTGAAGTCCTATTCGGGTTATGATTTCTCGGCGTTCTACGACGACAGATCACTTATCCGATATTAATCCGTCGCTCTCAAAGAGTGGCGGATTAAATCCAGATTCATACAACAAATCGATTCATACAATAAATCGGCTATGTCTTCCTGCCATGATGAGCCTGCCCACTATGCAGTTATGTGTCAGGCTGGTTATTTATCCAGGCATCTAAGCTGTTTTGAGTATTACAGTGCATCAATGGCAGCAACATAGGGTAAGCCAAGATCATACGCGACCGCGGCATGTGTCAATTGACCACGATAAACATTAAGGCCATTGCGTAAGTGCACATCATCCATCAATGCTTTTTTATAGCCTTTGTCGGCAAGCGCCAGAACAAACGGCAGTGTGACATTATTCAATGCAAAGGTAGCGGTACGCGCAACAGCACCCGGCATATTTGAAACACAATAATGCACCACACCGTCAACGGTATAGATGGGATCAGCCAGCGTAGTCGGTTGTGAAGTCGCAAAGCAACCACCCTGATCTATCGCAACATCAACCAGCACAGAACCACGCCGCATCCCACCCATCATCTCGCGACTGACCAGTTTTGGCGCAGCGGCTCCGGGCGTGAGTACCGCGCCGATAACAAGGTCAGCTGTCGGCACATATTCTTCTAGTGCATCCATTGTTGCAAACACTGTATTCAGTTTGGAACCAAACTGTAAATCCAGTTCCTGCAAACGGCGAAGCGATTGATCCAATACAGTCACGTGCGCTTCCATACCCATTGCCATACGAGCGGCATTGGTTCCGACGACGCCCCCACCAATGATTACGACTCGCGCGGCCGGTACGCCTGGCACACCGGCAAGCAATACACCGCGCCCCCCCTGGTTCATTTCAAGCGCGTTAGCACCTGCCTGAATCGACATACGACCAGCAACCTCACTCATCGGCACCAGCAGGGGCAAACCGCCCTGCGCGCCAGTAACCGTTTCGTAGGCGATAGCAACGCAATCCGAATCAATCAGCTCCTTTGCCTGCACAGGATCAGGTGCAAGATGCAAATAAGCAAATAAAACCTGCCCTGCACGTAACATAGTCAGCTCTGATTTTTGTAATTCTTTCACTTTGACAATCAGTTCAGCGCGGGCAAATATCTCTTCCGCCGTTTCCACGATCTCAGCTCCAACAGCTTCATATTTATCGTCACTAAGATCAATCTCAAATCCGGCTCTCTTTTGCACCATCACCTGGTGCCCACGCATGACAAGTTCACGTACCGAAGCCGGTGTCAGTCCGACGCGATACTCATGAGTTTTGGTTTCTTTAGGCACACCAATGAACATGCAAATCCTTAAATGTAGAAATAATTTCTTTTAATATTAAACGTCATCGAATACTCAATTCACTGCGATGCAATTTCCAGCCATGCTTCCCTGTGCCCCATCTGTCGCGGTCGTATAATCTGCCGATATCCGCATCACATAAAAACAATACAACTGGACGACATACCTCAATACTCTCCCCAGCGACTCTCTTTTTCAAGAAGATACACTAGATGCAATCATGCCACCTGTAAATTCTCAGGTATTCATACCCGCAGCAACATCAATATCTCCCGCCCCAGTCAGTATGAGTACCATCAAACCTATGCCATACCGCCATTGGCACCAATATCCTGCCCCGTAATCCATCCAGCCTGCTCACTGACCAGAAATAAAACAATTTGTGCGATATCATCCACCGTTCCAATCCGATCTAATGCTGCCATACTCGCCATACGTTTAATATCTGCTTCAGTCTTTCCCGCTCTAAAAAGTGCGGTATCGACAGGCCCAGGTGAAACTGTATTAACTGTAATACCTCTTTCTCCCATTTCTCTAGCCAGAGTACGGGTTAACTGTTCGACCGCGCCTTTAGTTGCTGCATACACCCCATATCGTGGCAGTATCAACCGGGTTACGGTACTTGATAGATTGACAATACGCCCCTTATCCGAAAGGCGCACAGCAGCCTCGCGCAATGTATAAAAAACGCCTTTAATATTAATATCGATTATTTGATCGAGTTCATCGTCGCGAATATCCGCTATTTCTTTAAAGATCAGAATACCGGCATTATTAATCAGTATGTCCACATGGCCATAACGTACTATCGTTTCATCAAAAAGCTGGCGAACTGCAACTGGATCAGCCACATCTGCCTTAATTGCAAAGCATTCTCCTCCCGCCTTTCTAATAGTCGCACACACATCATCTGCAGCTTGTTGATTCTTGACATAGTTAACAATAACCCGGGCACCCGCATGCGCTAATGTACGTGCAATCTCTGCACCAATACCGCGTGAGGCACCCGTAACGATAGCAACTTTATTCTGCAGTCTGTTCATTGTCTGGATATCATTCATTATTCAACAGGTTTGCCAATTATTCCTGTACGCCATGATCTTTCAATAATGCGATTACTTCTTGATAGCCTCGTTTTACGGCCCAGTCTAAAGCATTATCACCTAATTCATTTCTAATACCCGGATCTGCACCACGATCCAAGAGCAGCTTGACAGTCTCAATATGATTGCCTCTTACCCCCATCATTAATGCGGTTGTGCCATTATCTGAGGTTGCATTTATTTTTGCATCGCCACTTAAAAGTAGCCGAATCGTTGATGTATGGCCATTTGTCGCAGCATAAAGTAATGGATTCCAGCCACTGTGGTTAATTTCTGCCCCTTTGATATAAAGTTTTCTAACCATGTCGGTCTGGCCGTTATAACTCGCAAACATAATCGCTGTCTCGCCATAGCGGTTACGTATATCAAGTTTGGCACCTGCATTCAGAAGCAATTCCATCAGCTTGTCATTCTTCGTTTTAACAGCGATCATTAGAGGCGTATCGCCCTGTCTATTAAAAATATCGGGATTGGCTCCTTTGGCTAGCAAACTAGCAACATCCGTCAGATTGCTATCTTCTACCGCCCAGAGAAAATCGTCCTCAATACCCGCAGAAACCTTTAAGGACGCGCAGAGTATGGTTACAAGGAACAGAATTAAGATCGCATGACGATTAACTAGCAAGCATTTCATTTTTAGGAATTTTAAATAAATCAAAGAAATTGTTCGTGGTAGCCGCAGCAATTTCATCTACACTGACCCCGCGTAAACTAGCGATTTCTTCCGCAACATATCGTACAAAAGCAGGCTGATTAAGCTTGCCACGGTACGGCACTGGTGCCAGATAGGGTGAATCGGTTTCTATCAGCATTCTATCCAACTGAATCTTGCTAGCGACTTCTTTCAGGTTAACCGCATTCTTGAAAGTTACGATACCTGAAAAAGAGATATAAAAATTCATGGCAATTGCCTGTTGTGCCACATCCCAGCTTTCGGTAAAGCAGTGCATCACTCCCCCCACTTCATCGGCATGCTCTTCTGCCATAATACGCAATGTATCTGCTGCGGCTGCACGCGTATGAATAATTAATGGCTTGTTACATCGCCGTGCTGCACGGATATGTTGCCGAAAACGCTCCCGCTGCCATTCAAGATCACCTTTAAGGCGAAAATAATCGAGTCCTGTTTCACCAATGGCAATCACCCTGGGATGCTCAGCAAGCATGGCCAGTTGTTCTGCGCTTGGTTCCGCTAAATTTTCATAATCAGGATGCACGCCAACTGATGCGAAAAGATTATGGTGGTTTTGCGCAAGCGTCAATACACGTGGAAAATCCTCCAGGTTGACACTGACACAAAGTGCATGCGTAACTTTATTCTCCTGCATTTTATAAAGCAACTCATCAAGCTTGCTGGCGAGATCAGGAAAGTCCAGGTGACAATGAGAATCGATAAACATAGCGAACGTAAATGTGAATGATTAAAAAATAGTTAGCCCCTTTCACGAATTGCATCTGCCCAGCAATTCGGAGTTTCAAACAAGCGTACTTGCTCTAATCTTAGATGATTACCATAATTATCCTGATAAGCTTCATCCAAAATACGAAACGCAGCTAACACCAGATTTTCCGCCGTGGGTTGTGTATCCAGCACGACTGTTTTATGGCCTTCGAGAGACTGCAGAAATTTCACGACGGGTATATCTCCCGAATAAACCAAAAATGCATGATCCCATTTATCAACCAGCGCTGTTTTAGCAATCTGCTTTACTTCTGAAAAATCCATTACCATTCCCTGCTCGGCAACGCCTTCTTCACAGATCACTTCACCAGATAAAGTAATCTCAATAACATAACGGTGGCCATGCAAATGGCGACACTGGCTATTATGAGTTGAAATACGGTGACCCGCATCAAATTCCAATCTACGAGTGATTAACATGTGTACAATTGTAGCATTGCGGTTTATTTCCTCGAGATTGTAACATTGCAGCCCACCTCTAACCTATTGAATATCACTGATCATAGTCGCGATAGCGTCGGTATGACCTACGTTTATCCGGTAGTCTCACGTCGCGCCGGGGGGGTATCCGTCGGCATTAACCTCAACCCTAATAACGCCTGTAACTGGCGATGTATTTATTGTCAGGTGCCCGATCTTAAGCGGGGGACAGCACCTAAAATCGATCTAGCCCTGCTTGAACTGGAATTGCGGACGTTCCTACATGAGCTGCTGCATGGCAGTTTCATGCAAAAACACGTTCCCCTGGCGGCAAGACGTATCAACGACATTGCGTTATCCGGTAACGGCGAGCCAACCAGTGCTAAAGAATTTGAACAGGTCATTGCGCTCATCGCTCATGTAAGAAGCCAGTTTGAGTTGCCACAAGACCTGAAACTCGTTCTCATCACTAATGGTAGTCTGATCAATCGAGCAACTGTACAAGCTGGTCTGCATCACATGGCCAGATTGAATGGCGAAGTCTGGTTCAAGCTTGACAGTATCACGCTTGAAGGGAGACAACGTATCAATAATACCCACATTAGCCTGAAGCAGGTAAATAATCATTTACGCATAGCTGCATCACTTTGCCCAACCTGGTTACAAACCTGTATTTTTCAAATAAATGGCACACCACCGACCGACAAAGAATCCGACGCTTATCTGAGATTTATTACCCGTTTATTAGAAGATGCCGTACCAGTAAAAGGTGTTTTATTATATGGGCTTGCCCGCCCATCAATGCAGCCAGAAGCACCCATGCTTTCAAAAGTCAGCGAAGCATGGATGCAGTCATTTGCTGAAAAAATCAGGGCACTGGGCCTTGCTGTCAAATTAAACCCCTGATTCTGAATAACATCCTTTGACGCTTATTGCCACTTTCATTCAACATATTCGTAATTCGACTGCGCTCTTCTTCCTTACTGTACTCACTAAAAGACGCATCAATCAGCATCGTTGCTTTCTGATTCAAATTTGCTTCTGGCCTTTTCAGCAAAAAGAAATCATCAATTATTCGGGTGCCAGTAAGAATTCCTTTACAATTTTGATCTGTTCACAATCCATCAGCAAGGGCGCGTGGCCAACACCTGGCAGCTCGACTACTTTAGCTTTAGCACCGCGTATTTGCATTTCTGCCGCTGTTTCAGCAAGCAAAATATCGGATTCGCTGCCCCGCAATACAAGCGTAGGACTCCTGAGTTTATCCCAATGCTCCCATAAATTAATATCCTCAAGAACATGTTTTTCAAAACTGATCGCTATTTTAGGGTCATAGCAGAAGCCCAGAGTCCCGTCCGCATACCTGCGAATACTGTGTATGGCCAGATGATGCCATTGCGCATCAGTCAGCGGGCCAAATGTCGCAGATATTTTTTTCAAATAGGCCAGAAATGCATCAAAAGAATTAAAGCGGATATCTTTACCCACGTATTCAGATAACCTGGATAAGGCTGCTAGCGGAATAAACGGGCCAATATCGCTCATGACCAATCTGTGTACAGGTATGGATATTTCCGGCTGCACTGCCAACATCATACCTATTAATGCTCCCATCGAAATGCCGACCCAATCCAGCTTAACGGGCGTCGTATACTGTGCTTGAATATGAGTAACCAGCGATACAGCATCAGCAATGTAGAGCAGATAACAATCATAGTCCTCAGCATTATCGAGCCAGTCACTCTCACCTCTCCCTACAACATCGACACAGATCACCCGACAATCCTTCTCTAGTACACGCGCTAGATAGTCAAAATCGCGGCAGTTCCGTGTGAGACCGTGCACACAGATCACCACATGAGCGTTATCTGGATCACCCCAGTCAGTATAAGCAATACTACGTATTTTCTCAGTGCTATCTTGATATGGAAATGCAGGGAGGAGTAGTCGTTTAGTTTGCATTGCGATCCTTTCTAATACGCTTAATTTATTTATTTTTTCTATTCAGAAACTTTCAGATAACCCGTCAAGTATGCCCGATTATTAAATAGTATCCGGCCTATCCTTGATAGCCTGTAGCTTCAATCATCAATTTTATTTCATCACCCACAATCGGCAAAGCATACTTCATGCCAAAGCTTGAGCGTTTCATATTCGCTGTGGCACCAATACCACACATTATCTGTCCGTTTATCGAATTCATCCCGCATCCAAAAGCAGTTATCGTAAAGGTTAATCGTCGGGTAATGCCGAGCAAGGTAAGATTACCTTCAATCACAGCCGGTATATCTCCAGCAAACCTGACTGATGTAGATTTAAAAGTAGCCACAGAAAACTCTGCCACATTGAAAAAATCGGGTGAACGCAGATGATCGTCACGTTCTTTCAGACCAGTGCTGATTGATGCCGTTTTTATGGCCACATCCACTGATGCTGCCCTGGCTTCACGGTCAATCGAAAATCGACCTTGAACCTGATCAAAACAGCCATATATAGTAGAAAATCCCAGATAACTGACTGCAAAATGTAAATGTGTCTGCGCTGGATCCAGTTTATACATTTCTGGCGCAGCTGATATCTGACCAACAAAAAATAATAGCAGAATAACCAGTAATGAAACTGCAAAACGAAATAGAATCATTGCACTGACCCGTCTTAAAAGGAAATACTCAATCAGACATCGCCACTCATCCAGAACTTCATTATCATATGCGCTAACTTGAAAGACCATCCGGAATCAGATAAGGCACCTACAAGCCACCTGAGTTAACCAGACTCTCATGATGAGAGCCTTATATTATTTTTACGAACAGGAGATATTCATTTGCTAATCTAGAATCAGCGGGCATAAAAATAGAAACTGCGGTTATCTTTGAGAGGTACTCAATGAAATTATCTGAACTTTACTGGCAGCGCATAACACCACTGCACATTTTGTTGTGGCCATTAAGTCTCCTGTTTAACTCATTTATATCATTAAGAAGATTAGGCTATTGGCTGGATTTATTTCCTTCTGTCAGTCTGCCAATACCTGTTATCGTGGTCGATAGTATGACCATCAACGATGAAAGTAGGACACCATTTATTCTTTGGCTGATCAGGCTGTTACATTCGCAAGGCATGCGACCCGGAATTGTGAGTCATACTGATACCGACTCTCCCGCCTCCCCCATGGCCGTCACTGCCAGCAGCGATCCGGCTGTCGTAAACGGCAAATCATTGTTACTGGCGCAGCAATGCGGCGCTATCTGCCCGGTATGGGTAGGCCATGACCCGGTTATCGTTGCGCAAGCACTGCTAGCCGCACACCCCGATTGCAATGTACTGATCAATGAGGGTGGGCTACAGTATCATCGCCTACAACGTGATCTTGAAATTATAGTCATAAATTACAGTGAGGCAAGCTTTGGCAATGGCCTGATCCTGCCTGCAGGACCATTGCGGGAAAGCCTTAAATACTTGCACAATGTGGACGCCGTGGTTATCAATGAGGAACGGAAACGATACGCGGATACTCGCGGCTGGGCACCTGTTTTTAATATGAAACTGGTTAGTGACACGTTCTACAATCTATTAAATCCAGATTCTCACGCTGCGCCTGCCGCATTTATGAATAAACGATTACATGCCGTTGCGGGTATAAACCATTACCCGCGGTTTTTAAATCAACTACGGCGTATTAATCTAAACGCCAAACCCCATGCCTTCGCTGAACACCACCGGTTTATCAGACAGGATATTCAATTTCCCGATGCCGAAGCGGTTCTCATGCCAGAAGAAGAAGCCGCAAAGTGTGTCACTTTCGCTGATCCGACGCTTTGGGCATTGTCAGTCAGAGCGTCTATTTATGGCAATTTGCAAGATGTGATTTTCAAAAGTCTAAAAAAGTCTAAGTAAGCGATTTATTGATACCAAATCTCTTAATACGCTGCTATATCCATTATGAGACCTTTGCAAAATCCCTCGTCAGCAGTTTTTTACTATTGATTATAAAGGATTAATTTTCCAACTATTGAGGTTTTTCAAAGGTCTCATAATGTAAAAGCGCCTGCTTCTTATAAACCTTTCCGTTGATAGCTGATTTTATGCTATCGCTGATAATAAGCGTCCATACGCCGACCTCACTATTATAAAAATCCTCTATTGACTCAATCAGAAAGCGTTGCCAGTGTGGTATTACCTCCCGCCGCAGTAGTGTCAATCGTTACCATTCGTTCAGTTACAAAACGATATAAATAATGTGGTCCGCCCGCCTTCGGACCGGTCCCTGAGAGCCCTTCACCACCAAAAGGTTGCACACCAACTATTGCTCCTATTTGGTTACGGTTAACATAGATATTACCCACTTTAACCCGCTTCTGAATATAATCCACCCTTGAATCAATACGACTATGAATACCCAGCGTCAGGCCATAGCCGGTATTATTGATCGCTTCAATTACGTTATCCAGCTCTTGAGAAGCATAACGTATGATATGTAGGACTGGGCCAAATACTTCGTGCGTCAGCAAACTCATATCCTTGATCTCAAAGGCACAGGGCGCAAAGAAAGTCCCCTCCTCCGTACCCTCTGGAAGCGAACATTGATAAAGCAGCTGCGCGTTATGACACATCATTTCATAATGGCATTTCAGTTTTTCCAACGCAACACTGTCAATAACAGGGCCGATATCCGTTGATAGCAGACACGGATTACCAATGTTTAATTCAGCCATTGCGCCGGTCAGCATTTCTATAATGCGGTCAGCCACCTCTTCCTGTAAATACAACACACGGAGTGCTGAACAGCGTTGTCCCGCACTATGAAAGGCAGAACTGATTACATCGCGCACTACCTGCTCAGTCAAAGCAGAAGAATCGACAATCATGGCATTCTGGCCACCTGTTTCAGCAATTAATGGGATAATGGGTCCAGGTTTATTTGCTAATACGCCATTGATTGTTCGTGCCGTTTCGGTTGAACCTGTGAAAACTACACCGGCAATGCGCGCATCACTTACCAGCGCCGTGCCCACCCTCTTCCCTGATCCAGGCAAGAAATGCAGCACCTCAAATGGAATACCGCCCGCATGTAGAAGTTGTATTGCACGCATCGCGATCAGCGGTGTTTGCTCAGCCGGTTTTGCAATCACCGCATTACCCGAAGCCAGTGCCGCTCCAATCTGACCTGTAAAAATTGCTAATGGAAAATTCCACGGACTGATGCAGACAAATACACCGCGCCCGTGTAATGTCATGGCATTATGTTCACCGGTAGTACCATGAAATATTGATGGCTGTGCAAATCCCTGGCGAGCCATCATGGCATAATAACGCAGAAAATCACTCGCTTCACGCACTTCCGCAACGGCATCATCTACCGTTTTACCGCCTTCCCGCATACACAATGCCATCAATTCAGCTCGATTAGAATCGAATAAGTCAGCCGCACGCCGCAAATAGGCGGCACGTTTATCTACAGGGGTGGCGTCCCATTTATGCTGGGCTTCCTGTGCTATTCCAATCGCCTTCTTGACATGCTCAACGCTGGCTTCAACGACTAATCCAACCGTATCATGATGCTCCGCCGGGTTATAGATTGGCCGCTCCTCACCATCCGCCTCAACAATACCGTTAATTAAGGGATTCGCTGTCCATGGTGCTAACGAAGTAAACGATTGCAGCTCCTGCATTAAATTCTGCAACATCATGGGATCCGTCAGGTCGATTCCTTTTGAATTTTCCCGATCGGGCATATAAAGATCCTGCGGCAACGGAATATGCGGATGCGGTTTTTCCTCAAGCTCCATCATTTTCGCGATAGGATCAGCGATAATCTCGGCAATCGATCGTTGTTTATCCAGCACGTGGTTAACAAAAGAAGTATTGGCACCGTTTTCCAGTAATCGTCTTACCAGATAAGGTAACAAATGTTCATGACTACCAACCGGCGCATAGACGCGGCATGCCTGCTTATTATCACTCTCGCCCACAATCTGATCATAAAGCATCTCTCCCATGCCATGCAGACGCTGAAACTCAAAATCGGTATGGCCATCACCTGCGACTGCCAGCACAGAAGCTACTGTGTGAGCATTATGGGTCGCAAATTGAGGATAGAGATAATGCGAGGCGGAAAACAAACGTTTCATACAGGCAACAAACGAAACATCTGTGGCTGCTTTGCGGGTAAAGACAGGGTAGCCAGGAAGGCCCAAGGCCTGTGCCTGTTTAATTTCCCTATCCCAATACGCACCCTTAACGAGCCGCACAGCTAATCTTCGCTCATACCGTCTGGCTAG
The DNA here is from genome assembly GCA_965369175.1 of uncultured Nitrosomonas sp. GTDB lineage: Bacteria > Pseudomonadota > Gammaproteobacteria > Burkholderiales > Nitrosomonadaceae > Nitrosomonas. The sequence continues at coordinate 14,828 of CBDUPR010000018.1, read as the reverse complement.
CCCTTCCAGCCAGTCAATCACGGGTAAGGCACGTTTCTGATAAGCCTGCACAGCTAACCCGAATCCGGCCCACCCGGCAAGTCTGGAATCGGAAAAAACAGCCTCTACCAGCGTCAACGACAAATCCAGGCGTTCCGTTTCTTCAGCATCTATGGTCAAACCGATATCATAATCTCGTGCTCTGAACAGCAGTGTTTTTAATCTTGGCACCAGTTCCACCATGACACGCTCACGCTGCGAGAATTCATAGCGTGGGTGCAATGCCGATAACTTCACCGAGATACCCGGGCCTTCAACTGGCCCACGACCATCCGAATATTTTCCAATTGCTTCAATCGCATACATATAGGATTCAAAATAATCTTCAGCTTCAGCCTGGGTATGTGCGGACTCACCCAGCATATCGTAAGAATATCGATAACCCCGTTGCTCAGATTCTTCTGCCCGGGCAAGTGCTTCTTCGATCGTACGCCCCATAACAAACTCGCGGGCAACGATTTTCATTGCTTGCACAAGCGCCTGTCGCACGACGACTTCACCACTTCGGGTCACTAAACTCTGTAATGTGGCCTCAAAGCCGGGTTGTTGATCACAATCATGCGGTTTTGCAATACGCCCGGTTAACATCAATGCCCAGGTTGATGCATTAACAAGTAAGGAATCAGATGCACCCATGTGCTCGGCCCAGTTCGCCTGCAAGAGCTTATCCTCGATTAACAGATCAGCCGTCTTTGCATCTGGAATGCGCAATAATGCCTCCGCAAGGCACATCAGCATCACTCCTTCATGACTCGCCAAATCATATTCATGCATAAAAGCATCAAGACTACCCGCATGTGGATAGCGCTCACGAATACCCTCAGACAAACTCGTTCCGATCTCTTGGATGCGTTGGCGCATTTGAACAGGCAATGCGGCAGCATGTAAACGCGCTTTAATACACGTGGATTCATCCAGCAGATAAGCGGCTTGAACTGCAGCACGTAATGAATCAACGGGCAATAATGGTTTATCAAATAGCATGGTATAACTCCTCGCCTTGAGTATAGGGCCATTTATCGAGGCCAGACAAAACCAGATAATCTTACAAACTACTCTGCTCAGCTAACTTACCATATAAAAAACTTCATTTGCCCCCAATTGACCGGTTAACACCGCTTTATTCTTTCACAAATGCGGATAAAGCCATATAAAAACGATGGAAAAGACTGTCAACAAGGAAATTATGAGCTCGCTACATATAAATCTATAAGGCTTAACCGTATATGCATTTGCAAGTGTTATGTTAATTTTCTTAGCCACCTCCACTTCCAATAATCTTATTCGGCGGTAAATCGAAGCGTTTACAAACCAACGAAAACATTCTAGTGATGACAAAATGCAAGTTAAGCCAATTTGAATGAATATTTCTTCTATTATCAGCGTATGTATTCGTTCAACAGACAATAACCAGCCTAATGCAACAAGATGTATACCCGTAGATACCCATACATTTTTAGCATACGTATTAGTAAGAAATTTAAGCGCTTCTAGTTTTCCTACTTCTATATCCATTATCGTTACTCCTGATTCATTTGACACTCTCTCCATCCAGAACCGGGATTCATTGTAGAAAAATTGTCGAGATAAGTTAATGAGCCCGATCTACGAATTTCTGATCTTTACTGACAACGAGAGTCACATGAATAGCTTTAGTGACAGAATAATAACAGCCGGACCTGCAATTCCTGGCTTAATGCCTCATCCTTATATCAAGGCAGCAACACTATTTGAACATGGTTTTAACATGATGTGGAGGATATACGCACTCTGCAACAGGCAGCCACAAATGATTGACCCAACAGTTCTAAACAGTTGGCTTAAAAAATAACAACCAGACAATCACAAATAGTCGGTGTTCGAGAGCAAGTTGAATGAGCAGTTTGGCGCTGCAAACCCTGATCAAGTCTACGTTAGTGACATTATTGTTTCCAATGGTGTCAGCACCAAGAATCGAACATAATTGATTTTATGTCTATTTTTTGCAAATCCATAATATACTTGACTTTCGAGTGAAATTTAGAGGATAAACATTATGACCAAGATCTGGGTTCTCACCGCGAACAGCGGCAATGCTACACTCTTTAGCGCAGACTCGCCGACAGCATCTTTGACCGAATTAATGAATTTTGATAATCCCCACGCACGCGCAAAACAGATGGAACTCAGCAGTGATCGCGCGGGGCGCAGCTTCGACAGCCACGGCGAAGGCCGCCATGCTATGGCGGTCGAAATCGAACCCAAGGAACAGGAACAGATTCGTTTCGCCAAGTTAATTGCCGATCGGCTTGAGCAAGGACGCGTGGAAAATGCATTTGAACGCCTCGTAGTAGTAGCGGCACCCGCGTTTCTTGGTCTACTACGCGCTAACTTCAACACCCCACTCAGCTCTCTGCTGTCCCTGGAAATAGACAAAGACTACACGGCGCTCCGACCTGAAGAGCTGCGCACTCGCCTACCCGAACGACTTTAAATCTTTGATATTTCAAATTAACCACAATTACAGGAGAAAATCATGCAGATACAAGTCAATACCGGCCATAATGTTGAGGGTCACGAGGAGTTTTCCGATCAAGTCAGAACCAAGATAGAGGATGCGCTGAATCGTTTCAGCAAACACGTCACCCGAGTTGAAGTACATATCAGCGACGAAAATAGCGACAAAGGTGGCATGAATGACAAACGCTGCCTGATGGAAGCCCGTTTGGAAGGTCGCCAACCTATCGCGGTCACTCATCAAGCAGAGAGCCTGAATCTAGCCGTTCAAGGCGCTATTGATAAATTGAAGAACGTAATCGAAAGCACGCTTGATCGGTTGAATACTCGTTGACGTCCTTCTCCGCCTAAAGACAGAGAATTCCTACTGCCTCTACCCCGAATGGGGTAGATCACTTCAGTGAGTTCCTGTTGCTGACGACATTACTGCATCGTTCACTTGGCAGACGAGCTGTGCGATTCACTTAAAGGCTGCATATTTTACGCTAACATCGGTTTCGTTTATAGCACAATGGTTTAATCATCTAGCCGTCGACTGTTTTCCTTTATATTTCGTGACTACATTTAACATACTATAACTTCCCTTTCGCCAAGCGCCCTTCCCATTCACTTTCCCAACTACTGAATTGCTCTGCCGGCATCGGCATGCTCATCAAATATCCTTGCGCCACATCGCACTCCAACGTTGCCAAGAGATCCCATACAGCCTGACTATCCACTCCTTCCGCCACTACTTCCATATCTAGATTATGTCCAAGTTCAATGGTCGAACGTACAATCACAGCTGAATCATTGTTTTCTACCATAGGCATGACAAATGACTGATCAATCTTGATTGAATCTACTGGCAATTTTTGCAAATAACTCAGGCTCGAATACCCCGTGCCAAAGTCATCAATGAATAACCGGATACCGAGTTTCTTTAACTTGGTCAATGCTTCTAACGCTATCGATGGTTCTTCCATTAAAACACTTTCGGTCAACTCAAACTGGATTAGCTCCGGCCTGATACCCCAAGTGGAAAACAATCCTTGAATGCGGTCGATGAGCAGAGGATCGTACAAATCATGCGCGGACAAATTCACTGATAAGGTTCGTTCTTGCCCCGCCTCATGCCAAGCATAGCTTTGACTGAAAACCGCATCGAGCATCCAATGTGTCAAAGGGGTAATTAAACCCGCATTCTCAGCAAGTTTGATGAATTCCATGGTTACGAGCATGCCATGCACCGGGTGCTGCCAGCGTACCAAGGCTTCTGCTCCGCATACGCGACGCGACGCAATGTCGACTTTGGGCTGGCAATACAGCAATAACTCATTTTGCTCGATGGCTTTGCGTAAATCTCCCATCAAGGAGAGGCGCCGAGTGCATTCCTGCTCCTGCCCCCCAGTGTAGAGGGCATAGCCTCCTCGAGCAGAACAGAGATTATTGGTAGCGGCATTGGCACGCCGCAGCAAGATTTCAGCTTCAGTAGCATGTCCAGGATAAAGCGCAATGCCTATACTCACGCGCGGATCGATCATCAGACCGGCCACCTCCACAGAATTACGCAAGACGGCGGCCAGCCGTTGTGCAACTTGAATGGCATAGTCCGCTCCTGCACTAGGCAAAAGTAAGGCGAACTCACTTTCCCCCGCTCGCGCCAAGAAATCGTTTTCCTTCAGGTTGCTTGTCAAACGCTGGGCTAACTGTTGCAGCAATTGATCACCCGAGTCATAACCTAAGACTTGATTGATGCCACGCAAGTGGCCAATATTCAGATACAAAAGCGCAAGGGCGTGATGGTATTGATCTGCAGTATGAATAGCATCTTTCAAGCGCTCAAGCATGAAGGTGCGATTGGGTAATTCGGTCAGGGAATCATAATAAGCCAAACGCGCAATGGTAGCCTCGGCTACCTGATGCTCGATGCGCATGCGTAGATTAGAAATACCATAAGCCAAGTCATCAGCTAATTCGCTGAGCAATTTGACTTCTTCTTCATCAAAAGCATCAGGTTCGATCGCACCCATCACCAAGGCACCGAGCACTTGCCCATCCACATGAAGTGGGAACGCAGTAACTGCAGCATAGTCGAGCTTGATTGCATTTTCGCGAAGGGGAGCATAAGCAGGAGCGGCATAGGCTGGATCAGTAAGAATGTGCCTACCCACGCAGGGCTGGCCGGTACGAATCACAGTGGCCGCCGCGGAACGACCCGTTTCTGTATCGGCCCACGTGAAATGAAACGTTTCCAAAAACGCTTTATCTACACCGACACTTGCCATCCATTGAAGACTCTTGCTTTTATCGTGTTGTGCATATGCGACGCTAGCGATACGGTAACCACCTTTTTTCACGATGACTTGACACATGTCATGCAACAATTCTTGCTCGTCCGAGGCATGCAATAAAATGTGGTTGCCAGCGCTCAAGGTTCTAAGCGTACCGGTGACACGTTTGAGTTTTGTCAGCAGTTGCTTATTCTTTGCCACTGAATTCGAACTGTCTTCATTTGACTCATCGGCAGGGTATGTCATACATACTAACCTCGATATTGTAAGGGGCTGTCACGTAATTAAATTACTTCCGCCTTGATGCAAAAAATTTACTATTTTTAAGATAGTAGTCTCGATGCTGCGTAAACAGTGACTAAATAGTGATTATATCTATAAGCTTTGTTATATCGATACGATTTTAGCTGATTTTGGACGCAATGGCTCCTCAGGCAAAGACAAGGCCAGGCGGATTAAGCATTAAAATACGTTTGAGATTGGAACTGATTGCAGACATAAACGCAGCAAATTGATTCTTGGCGATACCGCGATAACGTACGCTTCGGTTATGTTTAAAGAAAACGTGTTCATAAGGCATTCTTAAGTGACTGAGTCAGCGATCTTTGTCATGATTCTTCGTTAGCATGGATCGAGATAGGCTCGAGAACGCGAACGTTTCGGAAGCCCTGGCGAATGCCAAATGAGATCTTTGGAGACCTTTGGTATGATGACAATGCTGAGATAGCGTTGGACCAAATCGAGGATTGTATTAATCTATGCGATGACGAAGCAATTCGCTATACAAACCGAAAGAAATTTCTAAAGAACCTTGATGAAATTAGACATCTATATTCGAAATAATCAACACTTAATTCCGAATTATTCCGAATTACGACGAGAAATGGCGCTATGATGAAGCGATATTGTCTAATTTTGTAGACTCGATTAAACCAAGTCATTACCAAACAAATGACTAAAAAACAGCAATCATCGATTAAAGGATTATAGCTGTATTAGATAAAGATGCAGAAGAGTTTACCCTTTAGTATATCCGGCAGGCTTATTGCAAGCATAGTCCGTTAATTTGTATCCAAATGGCAGATTTATTTATTGTCTGTTATTTATTTACAATTCAGCCCCTGCGTAACCCTAGGCAATATTGAGAACCTGAAGCATTCTATAACTTACTGAAGTTATGGTGCCGGCACCAAGAATCGAACTCGGGACCTTCTGATTACAAATCAGCTGCTCTACCATCTGAGCTATGCCGGCAAAATATTAACAGTAAAAATAGCGATTATTTAATAATCCGTAGTTGGGGCTTATTACTATTCGGCGACGATGGCTTTGGTGGATCAGAACTTGATACCTTCTCATTTTCATCACGCGTATTTTCAACTATAACCTTTTCAACTTCCTGAATAAAAGTTATTCCCTCATTTACTTCCTTCGCAAATATGCCTTTAACTGCATCGACAGGTATTTCCATCTTTCTTGCAATACCATTAAATCGAGCCATCAGGTTGATCATATCATTACCGATGACAAGATCTTCCACTGCATTATGGCCGATATTAAGAACGATCTCACCGTTTTTTATATATTCCGTTGGAACATGCGTTCTGGAATCAACATTTACCGATATATAAGGCGTGAATTCATTATCAATACACCACTCATAAATTGCACGAATTAAATAAGGTTTTGTAGTACTCACACTCATTTTCGCATTATCTTTTCAGATGCAGACAACGCATCAATAAACAATGGGCGACTAAAAAGCCGCTCAGAAAATTTTAGCAATGGTGCTGCCTGCTTGGGCAGACGAATACCGTAATGATCCAGTCGCCATAACAAGGGAGCAATTGCCACATCCAGCATAGAAAACTCATCACCCAGCATATACTTTTGCTTCTCAAATACTGGAGCAATCACAGTTAAATTATCACAAACGGCTGCCCGTGCTTTGTCTGCTATTTTCTGATCTGAACCTTCAATCGCATCAATATGGCAAAATAATTCTTGTTCAAATCGATACAACAATAATCTAGCGCGAGCACGCATAACCGGATCAGCTGGCATCAGTTGCGGATGCGGAAAGCGATCATCAATATATTCATTGATAATATTTGATTCATATAACACCAAATCACGCTCAACCAAAACGGGCGCTCTACCGTAAGGACTAATCACAGCCAAATCTTCAGATTTACTGTTCGGATCAACATCAATTATATGAAAATCCATGTCTTTTTCGTGTAAAACGATACGGCAACGATGACTATATGGACACGTGATGGTTGAATATAATGTCATCATAACTATTTACTGTCTGACTTATACACGATGCATTTATTTATTAATAGCCAGCATGAAGTAGTCAATGAATGTCTCTCCAATACTCACGCTTCAATGCATAGGTAAGACCTAACATGCCCAGCAAGAATATCATTACGATAATACCCAAGCTCCTGCGATCATTAGCGGCAGGCTCGCCCAGATAAACAAGATAGTTTACCAAATCAGCGGCATAACGATCATATTCCGTTTTTGAAAGTGTGCCGGGTACGTCAATTTCCAATTTCTTAATTACCTGCTTGCCCCCTGCATCCGTATTGATCGTTTCTATACTCAGACGCTGCTCTCCTTGTAATTCGTATAATACGTGAGGCATCGCAGCTCTATCAAATACAAGATTATTCCAACCTGTAACCGTGGCATCATCACGATAAAATGCGCGCAGATAAGTATATAACCAATCTGCACCACGAGAGCGTGCAATTACTGATAGATCCGGAGGTGTTACTCCAAACCATTCCTCGGCCTCCTTCTTTCTCATAGCAGTCAGCATAAGATCGCCCACTTTCTGATCCGTATAGACAAGCCTATTCAGAACTTCGTCATTACCAAGTCCTATATCACGATGCCGGTTATATCGCATATAACTGGCACCATGGCACGTCAAACAGTAATTAACAAAGCTCTCTGCACCCCGCTGCAATGAATCATTATCAGCTGAATCGATTGGTGCCTTATCCAATTCCATACCGGATTCTGCAGCAAATACAGCCTGTGTACCCATACACAGAATAAACAAAAGGATCTTAATTTTATTCATCATTTTACTCTTTTTGGCTCGGGTTTAGTCTTATCTATCTTGCTATACCATGGCATCAGAATGAAAAAAGCAAAATAAATCACTGTAAATATTTGCGCTAACAAGGTAAATAAAGGTGTCGGCGCTTTTGTTCCAAGCCAGCCTAAAACAAAAAAGCTGATAACAAAAAGTGTCAGTGCAAATTTGAAATAAGGTCCTTTATAACGAATAGATTTTACTGGGCTCTTATCCAGCCAAGGCAAGAAACAGAATACGACTACTGAAGCCGCCATCAGTATCACACCCCACAACTTCGCATCTATCCAGAGAAAATTAACAGTCACTGCCCTTAACATTGAATAATAGGGCGTAAAATACCATACCGGCGCGATGTGATCGGGAGTCTGCAGTGTATTAGCCGGAACAAAATTATTATATTCCAAAAAGTAGCCGCCCATCTCTGGCGCAAAGAAAATAATACCGCAAAACACCATCAGAAATACCACGACACCCATGATATCTTTTACGCTGTAATAAGGATGAAATGGGATTCCATCTACGGGAATCTTGGTTTCTGGATTAAGATTGGCCTTAATCTCAATACCGTCGGGATTATTCGATCCAACCTCATGCAGCGCTATTATATGCACTAACACCAGAGTCACTAATAAGATAGGAAGTGTTACCACATGATAAGCAAAAAAACGGTTGAGCGCAGCATCTGAAAGCGTAAAGTCGCCTAACAGCCAATTTGAAAGCGTCTCACCAATAAATGGGATTGCTCCAAACATACTGACAATTACTTGTGCTCCCCAATAGGACATCTGCCCCCATGGCAGTATATATCCGGTAAAAGCCAAGCTCATTAACACAAAAAATATTGCCATGCCTACCAACCACAGTAGCTCACGTGGTTTACGATAGGAGCCGTACATCATTCCACGAAACATGTGCAGATATACAACCACAAAAAACATAGATGCTCCTGTTGAATGCATGTAGCGAATCAGCCAACCGTAATCCACATCACGCATAATATATTCAACTGAAGCAAAAGCCAGACTAGCATCCGGCTTGTAGTTCATGGTAAGAAAAATTCCAGTAATCAGCTGGTTTACCAGCACCAGCATGGCTAACGAACCAAAGTAGTACCAGAAATTAAAATTCTTTGGGGCGTAATATTCGGAAAGATGCGCTCTCCAATTAGCAGTCAATGGAAAACGCTCATCAACCCATTCAATTATTGAATTTAATCGCTTGCTCATTTTATGCAGATTCCTTGCTATCTGATCCAATTAAAAGACGATTGTCGCTCAAGTAGACATGAGGGGGAACAACCATATTTGTTGGAGCCGGTACACTTTTGTAAACGCGGCCAGCCAAATCAAATTTAGAACCATGACAAGGACAGAAAAAGCCACCCAGCCAATCAGGACCAAGATCTTCAGGTGCAATTTCTTTTCTAAACACGGGAGAACAACCCAAATGTGTGCATATACCCTCTGCCACCAGAATTTCCGGTTTAATGGAACGCGTCGCATTTCGTGCATATTCTGGTTGTTGATCTTTTTCTGAATTCGGGTCTGCCAAGTCACCCTCAACTTTTTTGAGAGTCGCCAGCATTTCTGAAGTGCGTTTCAATATCCACACAACCCGGCCACGCCATTCCACCATCAACAGCATACCTGGCTCAAGTTTTGAAATATCAACTTCAACCGGTGCTCCCGCCGCTTTAGCCCGCTCACTAGGCATCATGCTCAACATAAAAGGTGTTGCTATGGCAACACCAGCAACACCGCCCGCAACAGAAGTTGCAGCGACCAAGAACCGTCTTCGGCTGTTCATTTCATTTTTGTTGCTGACACTATCGCTATCTGTCATATCTCACAATTCCGCCTGATTATATTTTTCACGTAAAAAGCAAAAGCCGGTCATTATAGCTTAAATCTGATGAATAGTAAGTAGCTCTAGTAAACCTTCTTACCTTTTACAGATCTTCTTACCTTTTGTAGACCGTCTTACCTTTTGCAGTCAGTTTTAGTTATATATTGATTCACTTGAACTAAAAATTATATCATAGCCTTAACTTTAATAGGGTAACCCCTTAAATCAATTTGTTATAAAACTGATCCTGTTTATCTTATCCTCACAAACACAAAGCAGCATTCAAAAAAAACCATATCTCTCTGAAATACAATCATAATAATTAAAAATACTCGCTCTCATTCCTAATTATGTCCGTTTAAAACGTTCAAATATTTCGATCGAATTGATACTGTAATTAAGACAATTTTTATCAAAAAAATGAAAACACCGGCTGCATAAAAACTGCTTTACACACAAGCAAGCACCCATATCCTAAAACCACAAAAAATGACCTTTTATAGTAATAGTGTAGAACACATTACATCGGCATCATCCATTTACAGGCTAAATGAGCAAAGTCTCAACCCATAATGCATTATTCACATATGCGCTGAACCATGCTCAAATATATCGAACATCATCCCTTTTTATACGCCAACCTGAGAAATTAATTTATCTGTAAATACCCAAACTTTACCGGGAGCCTTTTGCGATAACTAGCGAATTTTACCGTGACATTGTTTATATTTCTTACCAGATCCGCAGGGACATGCCTGATTGCGGCCAACTTTATCGCCTTCACGTACGAATGGCTGAGGCTTATCTTCTTGAGCTCCCTCATCCACTGATTTTTCATCTAAAGCTTCTTCATAAGCCGCATGATGATATTGCATATTTGTCGGCGATCGCAATGTTTCAGACACCGCTTCAACTTGTTGCTCATTTTTTATCTGTACTGTCATCAAAATTTTAGTTACTTCACTTTTGATTTCTTCCAGCATATTCCCAAATAATTCAAAAGCTTCACGCTTGTACTCCTGCTTAGGATTTTGCTGCGCGTAACCACGCAAATGAATCCCTTGCCGCAAGTGATCTAGCGCCGCCAAATGCTCTCGCCAGTGCGTGTCCACACTTTGCAACATCACGGCTCGTTCATACTGATACATCACATCAACACCTACCTGATCAACCTTGCTTTGGTAGTGATCACGCGCAAAACTAATAATACGTTCCTGCAAATTCTCTTCGTGTAAATCGGGATCTTTCTCTAGCCATTCCTGTATCGGTAAATGTAATTGATATTCGACCGCTAGCGCCTTCTCTAGACCCGGGATGTCCCATTGTTCTTCTACACTTTGTGGTGGAACATGAAGACTGAAAAGAGTGCCCAGCACGCTTTCTCGAATTGCGCTAATTGTTTCTGAAATATTTTGTGGTGCTTCCAGCAACTCATTACGTTGCTGATAAATCACATTACGTTGATCATTCGCCACATCATCGTACTCTAGCAGTTGCTTACGGATATCAAAATTTCGTGCTTCTACCTTGCGCTGGGCATTCTCAATCGCCCGTGTCACCCATGGATGTTCTATGGCTTCACCTTCTGGCATCTTAAGGCGCGTCATGATATTAGCCACACGATCAGATGCGAATATACGTAAAAGCGGATCTTCAAGAGAAAGATAGAAACGACTTGATCCAGCATCCCCTTGCCTTCCAGAACGTCCACGTAATTGATTATCAACACGCCGTGATTCGTGCCGCTCTGTACCAATAATGTGCAAGCCTCCCTTGCTCAATACCTCATCATGGCGTATTTTCCATTGCTTATCCAGCTCCGCAATACGTACAGCCTTCTCTTCCTCACTCAATTTTTCATCCTGACTAATACGATGAATTTCAGGTTCTGGATTACCACCCAGCACGATATCGGTGCCTCGCCCTGCCATATTGGTCGCAATGGTAACCATCTTAGGTTGTCCAGCCTGCACAATAATATCGGCCTCACTGGCATGCTGTTTTGCATTAAGAACCTGATGGGGCAGTTTTTCTTTCGTTAATAACCTGGATAATAATTCATTATTCTCAATGGAAGTCGTTCCAACCAGAACAGGCTGCCCCCGCTCGTAACATTCCTTAACACCTTCAACAATAGCCTGATTTTTCTCTTTCATCGTACGAAATATCTGATCCATACGATCATCACGAATCATTGGTCGATGAGTTGGAATAATGATCGTCTCCAACCCATAAATTTGCTGGAATTCAGCCGCTTCAGTATCAGCAGTACCAGTCATACCACTTAATTTTTGATACATGCGAAAGTAATTCTGGAAAGTAATTGAAGCAAGCGTCTGATTTTCCTTCTGAATGGCAACACCTTCCTTTGCCTCTACCGCCTGATGCAATCCATCTGACCAACGCCGGCCTGCCATAAGCCGCCCAGTAAATTCATCAACAATAACGATTTCACCATCCTGCACCACATAATGCTGATCCAGGAAATACAAAGCATGTGCACGCAAGCCCGCATTAAGATGATGAATCAGATTAATATTAGTTGGATCATAAAGACTCGATCCAGGTGCCAGAAGCTTAGCTTCAGCGAGCAATTTCTCTGCATGTTCAAAACCTGATTCACTCAATAAAACCTGATGAGATTTTTCATCCACACTAAAGTCGCCAGGACTATCCTCAGTTTCTTGACGAATCAACTTCGGAATCAAGGCATTGATACGAATATATATATCTGTATCACCCTCTGCCTGACCAGAAATAATCAAGGGAGTGCGCGCTTCATCAATCAGAATTGAATCCACCTCATCAACAATGGCATAATTAAGCGCACGCTGCACACGTTCAGACGGGTGTGTCACCATGTTGTCGCGCAAATAATCAAAACCATACTCATTGTTGGTACCGTAGGTGATATCAGCAGCATACGCCGCCTGTTTTTCACTATGCGCCATTTGTGAAAAAATAACACCAACACTAACACCAAGAAACTGATAAATCTTGCCCATCCAGCCAGCATCACGTTTGGCCAGATAATCATTCACCGTTACCAGATGAACACCCTTCCCTGTCAATGCATTGAGATAGGCAGGTAATGTCGCCATCAGTGTTTTACCTTCGCCCGTACGCATCTCGGCTATGTTACCTTCATTCAATACCATGCCACCTATGAGCTGAACGTCGAAATGACGCATTTCCAATACGCGTTTGCCCGCTTCTCGCACAACTGCAAAAGCTTCTGGCAGCAAGGCATCCAACGTCTCTCCGTTAGCGATCCGTTGCTTGAATTCATCCGTTTTCGCACGTAAATCAGCATCAGATAGTCTTTCAATACCTGACTCTAATCCATTGATATCGCGAACGACCTGAAAATATTGCTTGATCATTCGGTCATTACGACTACCAAAGACTTTTTTGAGTAGATTATTTAGCATAAGGTTTCGAAAATTTTTTATTGAAACAACCAGGAAAAAACAAAGGGTGAGATCTTTGACCTCACCCCACGATAAATTTTTAATATAGTTCAACCAGACATTTTTAAAAATCTCGATGGATTTTGCGGTATATCTTTATATCTAATTTCAAAATGCAGGTGCGGGCCAGTAGAACGGCCTGTACTGCCAACCTTGGCAATTATCTGTCCCCGCAAGACCACTTGCCCGAGTTTAACCAAGCGCTTGGAAGCGTGGGCATAGCGACTGATCAGCTCATCTCCATGATCAATTTCAATCATATTACCATATTCAGGATGACGATCAGAATAGACTACCACGCCACCCGCGCTAGCTCTGATTGGCGTTCCTGCTTCAACTGCAAAATCAACACCTTTATGAAAAGCACGCTTCCCCGAAAATGGATCAACTCTATAGCCATAGCCGGAGGAGTACCATTTCGTATCAACGGGCATAATAGAAGGCAGTACACGTTCCGCAAGCCGACCATAACGAAACAAAGAGTCTAATGCACCCAGCCTATCAGCCCGCTCATCCAGCGCGTACGATAATGCCTGAAGCTTCCGATTAAATTCACCAAAAGTTACTTCTTCAGTAGACAAGACGTCACGCGCACCACCTTGCCCAGGCACCTGATTAATCGAAGATTCTTCCGGCTGAATACCCGATGATTCTGCTAATCGTTCACCCAAAGCGTCTAATCGCAATAACTGCGCTTGCATCTGCCCCAGCTTAATCGCCATAACATCCAGGTTATTGTGCAGGTGCAACTGAATTCTACGATGCCTTTCTTCTTGAGGATTAACTAATAGTGTCCTTAAAAAAGGAGATTTTATCCCATCTGCATAGCGCAATGACAAATAATTCAACCCCACTGACAATAATACGATTATGATAAAGAAAATACTGACTATCAATAAAAAATGCGTACCTGTCAGAGTCAAACTCATTGTTCGCGCCAATTTATTAGAAATCAGAATAATGTTCATCTTTTGCCTTTTGCTTTAGCTAGTTTTATATAATAATGACCACGCGCAAAGTAAACAGTTACCTTAATCTTCTTGGTAGAACACCTGAATATCAGGGTTTATTTGCTAAAATCAATCAATTAAACAAAATGCAGCAAATTTTTATGGCAGTTGTTCCGCCTTACTTAGCGAAACAATGTACGTTAGGCCGAATCTCCAATGGAGCATTGATTGTATATACCGCAAATGGATCAATCGCAACAAAACTGAAGCAAGTTTCACCATCCTTATTATTGAAATTACAGAAAATCAATTGGCAGATTACTGCAATTCAAATTACTGTGCAAGCAGATTACTTTACTAAAAACACAGCAAATTCTCCAAGCGATTACACTCCTAAAAAAAAATTGCCCATGAGCCAGGCGGGAATAAAACATCTCACTCAATTATCCGAAAAACTACCTAACTCAATGCTTCGACATACTATTGAGCTACTATTAGAAAAACAACGAAAACTCCATGAAAAATAAGGGACTATCACGAAAGAGAGCTTATATCTTATCAACTGGTTTCTTCCAGGCACGCTTGACTGCTCCCCTCCGTAAACGAAGGGGATTCCCAATTCAACGAATCCAACCCG
>CBDUPR010000017.1:0-51879 GCA_965369175.1 uncultured Nitrosomonas sp. | reverse complement strand
TTATCGGTGCCAATGCCTTTTCTATTGCTCTGGCAAAAGAATTGAACAATCTGGAGATTCGCTGTGTGCTGGCGGATCCCAGCTGGGATAGCGTGCGCGAGGCGAGAATGGCCGGATTAGAGACCTATTACGGCAATCCGGTCTCGGATCATGCCGACTTGCACCTGGATTTAAGCGGTATCCGCGGGGTGCTGGCGCTGTCGCGCCTGCGCTACATCAACGTCATTGCGGCGGTGCATTTTCGCGCAGATTTTGGCGCCGACAAGATATTCAGCGTGGCTGCATTGGCAGATAAAAATCAGGCAGATCAGCACAAGGCCTCCAGCAGTTACCTCGGTCGACGCTTGTTCCGCGATGATTATACCTATCTCGATCTGGTCGGTATGGTTGCCAAAGGCCAGCGCATCAAGCGCACTACTCTGACGGAAGAGTTTGACTGGCAAACCTATTGCGAAAAGTATGCTGCTACCCGGCTGCCATTGTTTTTGGTTGATGCCAAGGGCATCGCCACGCCGTTTAGCAGTGATGCCGAATTGAAACCAGCCGCCGGCGCAACCATTCTCTCCCTGCCACTGGGAGAGGAAGGTGCGCCTGAGATTGAGGCTGTCGCAGCGCCACTGCCTGATTTGCCTTGAAGCAACAGCGCTGTGAACAAAACCCTGTGGTTCAATGTCGGCACCGAGGACCGGTGAATGGCATAGCGGTTTCTTGCTGACGGGTAACAGGTAGCTTCTCCTGGCGGCCGCTGCTGTTTTAGCGCTCAGCATTCACGCTTGGTATATTTACGTATTCACGCGCGATGTTTTCATGTTTTCACTTCGTCTTGCTTTATCTGATGATTAGCCTTTTTCATGCGTTAATGGGTGTTTTTACTTTTGATTTTGCTGCGTTACCTATTTGTTGTGCTCATCGGCATTATTTGATACTGGATGGCATCTATCGCATGCACGGCCAGAAGTATCTTGGTGTTGAGCCTCCTTTTGTGCGACTCATGTCCTGATTTGTGCCTCTGGCCCCGACGGTATGGGGACGGACCTTGCAATGACTGACATCAGTCATAAGCCACTTGTAATCGGGGTCGCCAATCAGGGCTTCCAGTAGTTTTTTGGTTGCTTGTCAGTTTGACTGCCAATCAAGCTTCCAGTACATTTCAGCTTGATGAGAAGGGTGTTTGTTTTTCTTATTCTCACCTGAGCCGTGTTTTAAAACCCAGGCTGGGTGACAGGTTTCATCAGACGTGAGTGGTGGGGTGCGCATAGCGACTGTTATGGTTGTTCAGCGAACTTCGTCCTTTGTAATAACGGTACATATGTAGTATAGGTCTGGACGGGAGTCAAGAGTTGTTCTTCTTGGCATAATCCATCCACCTGAGAAGGGGGAATACATGGGAGAAGACGTTTACAAGCACGCGTTTACACCGGCCGAGTATCAGGAATTCAGTGTGCGTCTGGAATCCCAGTTGAGGGAGTTGCGCGGATTGCTGACGCAGGACGCTTTCAATCGCCGCGAACCCAGCATCGGTGCGGAGCTGGAGTTGTATCTGGTTGATAACGACCGTCATCTACCGGCGGCTGTTAATGAAGAGTTGTTGCGATTGGCTAATCATCCGCAGTTGACGCCAGAGTTAAACCAATACAACCTGGAGTTTAATCTTTCCCCGGTTGCGGCGAGCGGTAAGCCTTTTTTTGCTATGGAAAAGGAGCTGCGCGAGTTTCTCGATACCTTACAGGGGCATGCGTTGAGTATTGGCTCAAATATCATTCCCATTGGTATCCTGCCGACGCTCAAGAATGAGCATCTGAGCCAGGCTTACATGACCGATCGTGCCCGCTACCATGGGCTCGCAGAAGGGGTTTGTAAGCTTCGTGGAAAATATTTTCATATTGATATTAACGGTAAGGATCATCTGATCATGGACGGTGAAGGGGTGACCGTGGAAGGCGCCAATACGTCCTTTCAGGTGCATCTGCGGGTGGCGGCTGATGAATTTGCCCAGGTATTCAACGCGGCACAACTGACCACTCCTATGGTATTGGCCATGGCCGCAAACTCACCGCTGATTGGTGGTATGCGGCTCTGGCAGGAATCGCGTATCGCATTATTTAAACAAAGCATTAATCTTCGTGAGCACGGCACTTCGGACTGGCGACAACCGGCCAGGGTATCCTTCGGTCACGGTTGGGTGCGTGAAGGAGCCTGGGAGTTATTTGCAGAAAGCGTCGCCCTGTATCAGCCCATCATGCCTGTGCTGTATGTTCCCGAGGCGCGAACAGTGCCGCGGTTGCCGGAGCTTTCACTGCATCACGGAACAATCTGGCCATGGAACAGAGCAGTGTACGATGCCACTGACGGTGGTCATTTGCGGATTGAATTTCGAGCGCTCCCCGCTGGACCGACTGTGATTGATATGCTGGCCAATGCGGCACTTTCAATTGGCTGGGCAGTGGGTTTGGCTGACTCTACTGATCAGCACCTTGCGCGTCTGCCTTTTCATTTTGCAGAGCTCAATTTCTATCGTGCGGCTCAATATGGTCTTGATGCGAAGGTGATCTGGCCGCGCAAGCGCACCGGAGGAATGGAGGAAATCCCCATTGTTGATTTGATCGAAGAATTCCTGCCACGAGCTCGCGTCGGTCTTGAAATGCTGGGTATTGAGGATGATGAGATTGACCGCCTGTGGCGAGTGATCGAGCGACGTTTTGAGACCCGTCGTACTGGTGCTGCCTGGCAACTGAGAGAATATGAGCGTTATCGCGAGAACTGTGATCTGGATGAAGCCTGTTCGCGCATGCTCGCCGACTATATCGATCATGTGATGGAAGGCAACCCGGTGGCTGACTGGTGTTAAACGTTATACGGGCACCGCGGCGTGAAGATGTCGCGCCTCGGGTCAATGAATTCCTGCGCGATCTGCCAGGTCCGGTAGCCATTCACTTGCCAGGCAAAGACAGCTCCAGGACACGGGTGCTGGTTACGCTGTCACATGGCAATGAGCCATCCGGGCTGGAAGCCTTACATCTGTGGTTACTTGGTGACGAGCAACCTGCCGTTAACGTGGTGGTGATATTGGGATCTGTGGAGGCCGCCCGGGCGGAGCCGTTGTTCTTCTTACGTCAGTTGCCTGAGCAGCGTGATTTGAATCGCTGCTTCAGTCCGCCCTACAACAAGGATGGGCAGGGTCAATTGGCCCAGTCTATTCTGCGCTATATCCGTGGTCTAAAACCCGAAGCGGTCGTGGATATGCATAACACCTCCGGTTCCAGCGTTGCCTTTGCGGTTACTGTGGGCGATACGCCTGCACAGCGTGCCCTGGTCGGCCATTTTGTGAATCGACTGATTGTCACCGACCTGCGCCTGGGATCACTCATGGAACAAGACCTGGGATGTCCTGTGGTCACCATTGAGGCGGGTGGCAGCCTGGATGAAAACTCGGATATCGTTGCCCAGCAAGGGATGCGTAATTTCTTTCTTGCCAGCGAATTATTTTCGGAGTCACAGGAGATTGCACTCTTTCGGCATCCCCTGCGACTCGAGCTGTGCCAGCATTCACGAATTGATTATGCTGATCGTGCTTTGCATGATCGCGATATTACCGTGCGTCAGGATATAGAGAAATTCAATTTTGCACCGATTGATAGCGACGAGATGCTGGGTTGGCTGGGCATTGATGGACTATCCCATCTGGCAATTGGCAGTGCTTGTCAACAACCTCGGGAGGTGTCGGAATTTTTCCGAGTTGAGGCAGGCTGTCTTTATCCGGTTCAACGTATGCGCCTGTTTATGGCAACGACGCGCCCCGACATCGCCGCCTCAGACTGCCTGTTCTACTTCGTCAACGACGTTACGTCGGATACCATTTAGGGAAATGGGCATCCATTCTATTACGTCCGTTTTGTGAGGGAAAATTCTTATTAAAGCAGTTCAACTCAAGGCGTTTGGATATATGGTAACGACTCTCCCTTTGAGGTGCGAGGATATCGATTACGATTTAGCTCTAAAAATATCCTTCGTGGAGCACCATGGCCTTCCACGCGGCCAGGCACAGCAATGTGAAAAAAGCGGCCAGTAAGTCATCAAGCATGACGCCTAGACCACCCTGTAATTTGTGATCGTAGTATCGGATGGGCTGTGGCTTGATTATGTCAAAAAAACGAAACAGGACAAATGCCGCCGCTTGCCATATCCAATGATCAGGTGTGAACAACAAGACGAGCAGAAAAGCCACTATCTCACCCCACACCATGCCTTGGTGATGCTGTCTGCCCAGCACTTTGCCCGTAATGCCACAGGCCCAGATGCCAGCAATAAACATAATATCGATGAGTAATAAAAGCCCGATGGGTTCCAGGTAATAATTGCACAGCCAGAATAAAGGAAAGGCCGCCAGTGTTCCAATCGTACCTGGCGCGATTGAACTCAGTCCAAGACCGCCTCCAAACGCGATAAAATGTACGAATCGACTGGATACAAAATCCCAATCGGCCGGTGGGTGCGATGATTTATCTTTTGATGGGTTCGTGTCAGCTATGGAAATGGTCATACCCCTTTGACTCCATTATGATTGGTTTACCTTGTCGGTCTTTCACAATTAAATCTTTTCCAGGCCCGATTTTTCCAATGCGCGTCAATGAAATGGAGAGTTCATGTGAAAGCATGTCAATTTTCTTTCGATTTTCCGGTGGTGCGGTAAAGCAGAGTTCATAATCATCTCCGCCTGCCAGCAAACAGCGGATAGCCCATGGCTGGGGTAAATATTTCTGCATAACGGTCGAGCAGGCGATCGCGTTCATCTGAATAGTGGCCGAAACCTGAGAATATTCCAGTATATGTCCCAGATCGGCCATCAGTCCATCCGATATATCAATCGCACTGTGTGCGAGTCCAATCAGTCGTTGCCCCAGTTCAACGCGTGCTTGAGGTGTATGTAATGCGGGTAGGCATTGTGTAACCTCACTGGCCTCAAGAACCTGCCGCTGTTGTTCATGAGCCAACACTAATGCGGCATCCCCCAGAAAGCCAGAAATCCAGATATCATCACCCGATTTTGCACCACTCCGCCGCAGCGCTTTTTTCTTCGGTACTTCACCGATAATCTGTATGCAAATATTGAGTGGGCCACAGGTGGTATCTCCACCAATCAGATCAACCTGATGCTGCTGGGCAAGCTCAAAAAAACCTTCTGAAAAGGCGCTCAGCCAGGCTGTATTTTCTTGTGCCAAGTGCTTGGGAAGTGTGAGAGAAAGCAATGCCCAGCGGGGTTTTGCACCCATTGCGGCCATATCGGAGAGATTAACTGCTAACGACTTATAACCGAGATTGCGCGGATCGGTATCAACCAGGAAATGTTTCCCGGCTACCAATGTATCGGTCGAAATGGCTAATTCCGATTCAGCCGCAACAGCAATGAGTGCAGCATCATCGCCTATCCCTAATATGGTGTGAGTAGTTGGACGTGTAAAATAATGACGAATAAGATCAAATTCTGAATGCATTCTTTAACGATTACGCTGGCGCGAATGATATAAAACGATATGACTCATTCTGCTGCCTGGTTTATCCGTGCCGGCACTCTTTTAACGTAGCGCGGCAATGGATAGGGTGGTTTAACCTTTGGGCTGCCGTGCTGCGATCTCTATTGCGCGCAATTGAGCGGCCAGCTTGTCGAGCACACCATTAACATACTTGTATCCATCAGTGCTTCCATAGCTCCTGGCCAGTTCTATTGCTTCATTAATGATAGCCCGATAAGGAATTTCTGGATGATGCGCTAATTCATAAGTACTGATGAGCAGAATCGCAAATTCGACCGGACTCAATTCATCAAGAGGACGATCCAGGCACGGTTGAACTCTTTCTTGCAGTATGGCTGTGTTATTCAATACGCCATGCAGCAGATCGGAAAAGTATGGTTGATCTGCTGTCATGAAGGTATCCGTTTCACGTAGCTGAGCTTCAATGAAGTCTATACTGCCGCCTGTAATACGCCATTGATAAATCCCCTGTAAAGCAAATTCACGCGAATGTCGTCGCCGACTTTTTCTGTCTGTAGAATTGCTCTTCTTGTTTGTTGTCGGTGGTACAGGTATAGCAGTGGTCATTGCTCAATTTCATCAAGTTTAATTTGAAGATTCGCCATTTCTATCGCAGCGCGTGCTGATTCAGCCCCTTTTTGACTCATGCGGGCTATTGCCTGGTCGTCATCTTCAGTCGTGAGTATTCCATTGGCAATAGGAATTTCCGTGTCAAGCTGTACGGTAGTGATTCCATGGGCTGATTCATTGGAAACGATTTCAAAATGATAAGTATCTCCCCGTATGACTGCCCCTAATGCGATGAGGGCATCAAACTGATCGGATAAAGCCATTTTCTGTAATACGAGCGGGATTTCCAGTGCGCCAGGAACGCTTGCCAGCACTATATTGGATGCCTGCACACCATATTTCATGAGTTCTTCTGTACAAGCACTCAGTAATCCTTCTCCCACGTCAATATTAAAGCGGCTCATCACGATGCCAATACGCAATTCAGATCCGTTCAGGTCCACTTCATACTCTAGGATGTTGTCATAGTAAGCCATTCTTGCCCCCCCTATACCAATTGTAATGATGCATGTTGCAATGTTAAGTTCAGAAAATATCTTTTCCGATGAATGAAATAAGCTTGTTCTTTGCTGTTATTCAATATAACCGGTTACTTCGAGGCCAAATCCGGTCATGCTTGGCATTTTCCTGGGCGTTGCGAGTAATCGCATCTTGCCAACTTTGAGGTCCTTCAATATCTGAGCTCCGATACCATGACTGCGCAAATCTGTTTTAGTCGTGTCCAGGTGCTCAGTATGGGATGATTTAAGGCGCGCTATCAGATCGGTTGAGTTTTCTTTAGGGTATAGCAATACGATAACTCCCTGCTCGGCCTTAGCAATGAGGCGCAATGCATTATTAATACTCCAGGAGTGCGTACTATCATTGATACTCAGTAAATCGATGACAGATAAGGGTGCATGTACCCGTACTAACGTTTCAGTCGCAGGGTTTATATCGCCTTTTACCAGAGCAAGATGTGTCGTGTTGGCCGTTTCATCACGATAGGCGGTTAGCAGAAATTCGCCATGTATGGTTTGAATGAAACGCTCAGCTACCCGGGATACGAGACTCTCTGTAAGACTGCGATAATAAATCAGATCAGCAATAGTACCGATCTTAAGGTGATGTTTTTGAGCAAATGTGATCAAATCTGGCAAACGCGCCATGCTGCCATCCTCTTTCAGAATTTCGCAAATAACCGATGACGGAGTCAGTCCCGCCATACTGGCTAAATCACATCCCGCCTCGGTATGCCCGGCACGGACCAATACCCCTCCTTTTTGCGCCATAAGCGGAAAAATATGACCTGGCTGAACGATGTCTTCCGGTTTTGCATCCGGCTTTACGGCCACCTGAATAGTGCGGGCCCGATCAGCAGCGGAGATCCCGGTTGTTACCCCACTCGCGGCTTCGATAGAAAGTGTGAAATTGGTACCTAATGGAGAATGGTTGGCAGAAACCATCAGAGGTAAATTTAATTGGTGACAGCGTTCCGCTGTCAATGTCAGGCAGATCAGCCCACGCCCGTGTGTGACCATAAAATTAATGGCTTCCGGGGTAACAAAATCGGCTGCGAGAACGAGATCTCCTTCGTTCTCACGATCTTCCTCATCAACAAGAATCACCATTTTTCCGATTTTGAGATCGGCGACAATATCTTCGACCGCGCTGATTACCATGTTTGTATTGATCCTGTTTATACGTAAACGTTTATTAATCGGGCGATATACCGTGCCAGCATATCCGTTTCGAGATTTACACCGAAACCAGGTTTGAGTTCATTTAATGTTGTCATACTGAGGGTATGCGGAATGAGATTAACTGAAAACATATCCCCTTCGATCTGATTGATTGTGAGGCTGACGCCATTAACTGTAATTGAGCCTTTTTCTGCCATATATTTTAACAATGAAGACGGTGCCCTAATGGTCAACAGAACGCTTTCTCCTGCCGGTTCAAACTTAATGACCTCACCAACACTATCAACATGGCCACTGACCAGGTGTCCCCCGAGCCTGTCAGACAGGCGCATTGCTTTTTCCAGATTGACGCGTGCTCCTAATTGATCCAGGTTTTGGGTGCAATTTAATGTTTCACGAGAAACATCTACTGTAAACATACCGGTATGTATGGCAGTTACTGTAAGGCAAACACCATTTACAGCAATGCTGTCTCCTGTTTTCATATCATTTAAATCCAACCCGCCAGCTGTGATATTCAGACACAACCCATGCTGCTGTGATTTTTCTTGTGGTGTTATCTGTTTTATCTCGCCGATCGCTTCTATGATGCCAGTAAACATTGAATAGCTCCTTTTAACTTCAAGTTGGTTAATACAGATAATCAGGATAGCGAACCAGAGTTAATAAGGACCAGGCAGGTTTGGAGATAAAGGTGGGTGATATTTTTTCATGATGTCGTAGTATGCGCGTACCGATTCTGTCAGAATAACCGCTTCCCCACCACGCGTACGGCCATGTTTTAACGTATCAAAATATTTTTTCTTGCTTAATAACGGTAAAGTTTTCTTTAAATCTATCCATAAATCCGGCTTCAGGTTGATACGGCGTGCCAGCGTACGTGCATCTATAATATGTCCATAGCCCTGATTATATGCCGCGAGTGCAATCCAGGTACGGTCGGGTTCAGTGATGCGTTGTGGCAGTCTCTTTTTCAATAGCTGCAAATAGCGCGCACCAGCTAGTATACTCTGTTGTGCATCCAGCCGGTTTACCACTTGCATGCGTTTTGCGGTATCTTTTGTTAACATCATGATTCCTCGGACACCCGTTCGCGATGTTGCCAATGGGTCCCAAAGCGATTCCTGGTAAGAGAGCGCGGCAATCAGGCGCCAATCTATGTCGGTTAGTGCTTCTGCTTGATAAAAATGCTCGCGTAAACTCGGCAATATGGCTGACATATTATCTAGGAAATGGCGTATATCGGCTTCTTCCAACCGATGAAGATGCCCATTATATCGATCAAGTAATCGATTTAAAGTTCCATCCCGTTTTATTCGGCTAAAAAACTGTTCTGTTTTGTTTATCAGTGCTCGTTCAGAAAACTTCGAGAAAATCCAGTGACTATTTGTTGCTTCACCCAAATTGAATGCGACACGCAGATTAGGATAGAAATGTTTTGCCCGTTTGATTTGAAGGGAATCTGCAACGGTAGCGGTAATGACATCTTCTGCTAACTTTACGAGTAAATGATCACTGGATGTTTCCACGGTCAGCCATTCTAGATCGGGAAGCTGCTGTTTAATGTTATTTAATCGTGTTTCATAAATGGTGCCTGCTGGAATTTTAGTTGTCTTGCCAACCAGATGGGTAATGTCTGCTGGCTTAGGCTGTGTTTTGTTATAAGCGATTTGATGCTGTATTTGTTGATAAACAGGTCCCAGACGAAAACGGATCAGCTGGCTATCCGGAATCTGCAGACCCATGGCAATATGCCCTTGTTGTGCCTGCAGTGCAGCTAATGCTTGATCGGGCCGCTGCATGACTATGAATCTCGTTTTTAATCCTAATTCACGAGCGAACTCAGTGGCCAAGTCGTATGTTAGGCCAGAATAACCACCCTTCGTGTTTTTATAGAAATTAACCGAATGCTTTACAGTGATAATGACCAGTTCATGCGTTGTTCCAAAGGGCGGCACTGGTTTTTTAAATGCATCGCAGCCAAGCAACAGACATCCTAGAATAATGAATATAAAACGCGATGAGGTTGTGCGCATGAAAAATAGCATTATCGCATGCCGGATTGCACAGTGACACGAGATTGACACTGGACTGGCCTGTATGTCCGTATCCGGGACGTGTCCGCAATTATCGCTGTGACTCGTATCGATGAAAAAAGAAAACGGTATCCCAGAACCCTGAGTCTGATTGTCTGGTTAAGTAACCGGTTAATATAATGGGAGTTGAAAAAAAATATCCATCTGGCCATTAGTACCTCCATTATTCTAAAGACGGATGTCTTTGAAACGGATGGATTCATTAGTTTTACATTTTCTTTGGAACACATGACAACATTATTACGACGCCTGGTGCGTCTTTAGAAGCTGCTGCTTTCTTTTCCTGAGATGATCTTTGGATTAGAAAGCTATTTATGGTAACCATAAATAAAAAAAACTGAGGGGTATTTTTCCATTCTTATCTTAATATGGCGCGCCCAACACGATTCGAACGTGTGACCCCCGCCTTCGGAGGGCGGTACTCTATCCAGCTGAGCTATGGGCGCATATGACACAAAATAGCCAAATTAAACAGGCACAGGATAACTGCTTTTGTTCTTCTCGTCCAACTTCATTGGAGACTAAAAATTAAATCATCAAGTTAGCATGATACCGGCTATTTTTCTTCCGTTATAGGCGGGGGAGGATAGATGCGCACAATTTTTACCACCTGATTTTTAGTCTGAATAATTTCCATGGGGTATCCAGCAATATTGAGGCCGGTGCCTGCTTCAGGAATATCCTGAAAATATTCTAGTATCAAGCCATTTAAGGTTTTTGGGCCATCCAGTGGTAACTGGAGGTCGAGTTTACGATTCAAATCGCGTAGCAGGCTACTCCCCTCAACGATAATACTGCCGTCCTCTTGCTTCTGGAAAGTGCTGATTTGGGTTGGTGCTTGTGTTGTGAATTCACCAATAATTTCTTCGATGATATCTTCAAGTGTGACTAAACCCATCCATTCGCCATATTCATCCACAACTAGGCCTACTCGCTTCCGACTCTCCTGAAATAATTGTAATTGTGAGAATAAAGGCGTTCCGGATGGGACAAAATAGGGCTGATGCATGACTTTTTCAAGTGTGGCAGCAGTGATCTTGCCATTTTTCATTTGATTCAATACCCTGCGCACATGCACAATGCCAACGATATTATCGAGTCGCTCACGGTATACGGGTAATCGGGTGTGGTGACAGGTGAGTAATTGAGTATGAATCGTTTCGTCATCGGCATTTAAGTCTATCGCTTCGATCTGACTGCGCGGGACAATGACATCATCTACAGTAACGGTTTCAAGGTCAAATAGATTGAGCAGTACACTTTGATGTTTTTTTTGTATGAAATGACCTCCTTCCAATACAAGTGTTCTGAGTTCTTCTGAACTAATATTATGCGTACCCTCTCCCTTTTCCAGATTCAGTCGCAGTATAAATAATAAAGCGCTTACAAATAAATTAACAAACCACACCACTGGATAGAAAATCTTTAGTAGCGGCGACAATACGTAGCTTGCTGCTAATGCAATACGTTCAGGATAAGCCGCAGCAATTACCTTCGGTGTAATTTCGCTAAATATCAGAATGGCAAAAGTGATGCATATTGTGCCAATTAGCAAAGCCAGCTCATCGTGGCTGAAGAAAGTAGAAATGATGACGGCTACCAGTGTTGCTGAGGCCGTATTGAGTAGATTGTTGCCAAGAAGAATGACGCCCAGCAATCTGTCTGTATTGTCTAGCAGTTTAGTCGTTAAACGCGCACCGCGATGTCCTTGTTTGGCGAGATGCTTGAGTCGATAACGATTGATTGCCATCATGCTGGTTTCTGAAAGAGAGAAGAACCCAGACAGAATCAACAAAAAGGCTAATATAATTAGCATGATATGTAATGGTATATTTTCCAAGAAACACCTTATTTCACATTAGAGAGAGATGTTGATGAAGCAACGCACGAATGAGCTTAAAAAAACGGTAAATTCATATCGTATTCGTATGGCATAAATCATCCTAGAACAACCCAGAGTGGATATAACACACTCATCATGACATCTAGTGAAAATAACATTGATTTTAATAAAATTCTTAAGCGCGATACCTATTATTCCGAATCATTAATCTTAGATTAATGAGAATGAGGAATATATGGAATCAGGCTGGCCGCCGTAAGAATCTTACGGCAAGACCGGGTCAATTATAAACCGTGTATCGCATAGACTATCAATCTGATCCCGGTGATTCTTTTCATATAGGAAAACGAAAGGGATGGCGTTCATCGACTAAACTCCCGGAAAAGCTGGGTTTTTAGGCCTGGAGAGCAAGGAAAGGATTTTTGGTTGCGGCCGATTCTTACATTGAACCGTCTCGCTGTATTTTGTGCAGGATGGTGCCAGATGTGCCCGGTATCCGTCATTCCAGACAGAGAGGTTGGCAGATGTACGATCAGCGGCTTTAGCTTTAGGTGGAACAGAGCGCCTTTAAATTGGCAGAAATAAGGGAACTTTTAACTATTGGCCAGGCTAGCGGGATTAGCCTTTGAAGATGGTGTCAATCCTGTTTGCATTAGGCTGTGCTCGGGTTGTGGTCAGTAAATTGGGCGTCTCCTTGTTTCCTTTCTTCAGGGAAGGCGGCAATGAATAATGCCAGGAGCACTGCCTGGAAAGTGAAGGATTGAAGATTCTGTATGGAGGAAAAGCGAAGCAGCGCATATTCAATGTTCTGTGCCGGGATGATATGCCCTGTCTGGATAAAAAAGGAAATCTCAGTAAGTCGCGGCTTTATTCAAGTCATGGCGCATAATCAGGGATAGACTAATGCGGGGAGTCATTGTGATTACCGGGTATTTATGATTGAGAAAACCCAATAATAAAAACAGAGCCCAAGAGGCTGAAATAGAGACAATGCATTGAATGTTGATGATTTGTTCGAAAGCCAATCGGGTGATAGATAGCGGATGCCCGAATATGACACGCATCCGCTGTAGCATACAGATTTGTATTATTCACCAAAATAGACGTAAGACTTTTGCCGTATACTTGAGTCTTTAAAACGCTGTTGTTCATCTTTATTTGACTTTTTATCCCACCACATGGCTCTTGCGGCCAATTGCTTTTCTACCAGAGTTGGGTCCTTCTCAAATAATTCACGCATAAACTTAGTATGCTCAGATTCGTACATGTAATCCATAGTTCAGTTTGCTCATTGTGGTAGGAAATTGTAAACTTTAGCATAGTAGTTATGTTTTAGGTATCTATACGATCTACAAATCATATGTAGACAGATCAAAATATACGGTCGTAATAAAATATAAAAAATGATTGGTAATGAAACGAGTATTAAATTTGCAGGAAAATTCATCATTGTTGGTTTTGGCTGCGTTGGTCAGGGACTGCTTCCTGTACTGCTGCGCCATTTCGATATTCTGCCAACACAAATTAAAATCATCACGGCAGATGAATCTGGACGTGCAGAAGCGGATCATTATCAGATTCCATTTTCAGTTTGCCCGCTGACGTTCAGTAATTATAGAGAAGTTCTGGGTTCTGTTTTGAATCAGGGCGATTTCTTGCTCAATCTTGCAATCAATGTTTCCAGTACGGCGCTGATGGAACTTTGCCATGAACGAGATGTGCTGTATCTGGATGCCTGTATTGAACCCTGGGCGGGTGGTTATACGGATACCAGCTTATCTCCTTCGGACCGCTCAAATTATGCTTTGCGTGAGGAAATGCTGGCATTGCGACAAAAGCTGGGTAAAGGAGCCACCGCTATTCCATCCCATGGTGCGAATCCTGGGCTGGTTTCTCATTGGGTCAAACAGGCGCTGCTTAATCTTGCACGGGATATCGGTCTCGACAATCAAATACCTCAAACACGGGAGGCGTGGGCACAATTAGCCTATGAATTGAATATATCGGTGATTCAATGCGCCGAGCGTGACACGCAAATTTCGGATCCGCCGAAACAACTTGATGAATTTATCAACACATGGTCAGTGGATGGTTTTGCAGGCGAGGGTAGTCAGCCTGCCGAGCTGGGATGGGGCAGCCATGAAAAATATTTCCCGGCAGATGGGAAGCATCATAATTTCGGCAGTGATGCAGCTATCTATCTGGAGCGTCCGGGTGTCTCCACTCGGGTACGCGCCTGGACACCGCGGGAGGGTGCCTATCAGGGTTTTCTCATTACGCATGGCGAATCTATTTCTATCGCTGACTACTTGACAATTAAAGAGCAGGATCGGCTATGTTATCGTCCTACCGTTTATTATGCCTATCATCCCTGTGATGGTGCCGTATTGTCGGTGCACGAGTTTAGCGGTAAAAATTTGACGCTGCAAACAACCCAACGCTTATTAATGGATGATATTGTTGATGGCATTGACGAGCTGGGTGTGTCGTTGATGGGGCATAGTAGAAATGTCTACTGGTATGGATCTGTTCTTTCTATTGAGGAAGCAAGAAAACTGGCCCCTTATAATAATGCTACGAGCCTGCAGGTAGTCGCAGGCGTTCTCAGCGGGATAGTCTGGGCGATAGAAAATCCTGATGCAGGGATTATTGAACCAGATGAGATGCCTTTTGAGCGCGTTTTAGAAGTTGCAACACCTTATCTGGGTAAGGTTGTGGGAGAATACGGTGACTGGACGCCGATTATGGATCGGGGCGTATTATTTGAAGAGGATATGGATAGTACGGATCCTTGGCAATTCAAAAACTTTCGTGTGACCTGACACTGATCAAAATCTCTGAAAAAACCTGGAGTTCAGGCTGAGGAGATAAAGAAATGGTTTTGTATCCGATGTCCGATAACGCGTTCGAGATGGCAAGTAGTGGCGGTATGTCATCTGGCAAGGATTACGGGTCTGGAACCTGTAAAAAATGAGGTGGTTAGAGCGCCGGTTGAAGCGGGCGTCGATCGCAGCGAGTGCGGATTATACAGGCTGGGCGCAGTAGCAATATTTTGATTTGAAACAGGGATGGATAGTAAAGGCCTGTGATTCCTGACATTGAATTCCTGCCTGTTTTGTCGATGCACACACTATTTTCGAAATCTCAGATAGTGTCCATCATGGAGAGATTGCTGGCGTAGTTTTGATACCAGTTTAGGAAATGGAAGTGAGTATTTTTCCTCGAGTGCTTTTGCCTGTGTTTTTAGCGATTGCCATGTCAGCCTGCCCGGATTCTGCTTGAATGCAAAAACAATCAGATTCCCACGTATCTCGGACAACATGGTTACGATATGTCCGTTGAAACTGTTTTCAATGTGTCGCAGACAATGGTTCAGGCCTTTATCTCGACTGAGTAAGTTAATGACTAATATTCCATTCTTATTCAATATATTACGCGAATTGTTGTAAAAGTCCTGTGTGCAGAGTGATGGCGTCTGGTGGCCATCATTAAAACCGTCAATCATCAATATATCTGCACCGGATGCCTGCCTGGCAATATATTCGCTACCCTCTGCCACAATAATTTGCAACCGATCATCTTCAGCGGGCAGTGCAAAATAATGATGTGCTGTGGTGACAATCTGTGGATTAATTTCAATCACAGTTGTTTTAGTCTCGAGCATTTTATGATGAATAAATTTTGCCAGCGATCCGCCACCCAAGCCTATCATCAGGATATGCGCTGGATCAGGGTGAAACAGCAAAAAGCCCATCATACATTGAGTGTAAAGCAGCTCCAGATTATTCGGTGCAGCCAGTCTCATGGAGCTTTGTATCATACTGCCACCTAAATGCAGTGAGCGGACACCATTTTGTTCGCTTATTTCAATGCTGGACTCATTGGCAGAGATGCCGTGTTTAAAAAATCGAGACATGGGATAGTCGTAGAAAAAATAGAAATAATGATGATCTTCACGCCTTCTGATGCATTCCCTTTTCCAGGGAAGCTTCTTTGTGGCGTGCAGCAATTCTCACCTTTCCCAAAAGCAGACCGGTTAAATTATGTAAGCTTGCTGGGATGAGGTTTCTTGCTGAATATCAGCCGATAGAGTCTGACTTATCGGAAGGCGGTATCTGTGTTTTGGGTGGACTTCCTTGGTTGTTCTTTTTCGGTTTTTTTGCCAATGAATGCAATCCGAGGTGGAGCGCAGCCTTGGCAAGCATATGCGCACTGACGGGAGCCGTGATAAAGAGAAGTAAGGCTACCAGTATTTCATGCATGCTGATTTTGTCTGTATACAAGCTAAAGTAAAGAGCAGAGGCAATGAGTAAGCTGCCCACACCCAATGTGGTCGCCTTAGTAGGGCCATGCAGACGAGTATAAAAATCCTTGAGTCGAACCAATCCCAGAGAGCCAATGAAAGTAAACGTAGCGCCTGTGAGAATCAATAGTGAGAGTAAATAATCCAGCATAATTTATTCGATGATATCACCGCGCAACAGATATTTGCATAATGCGACGGTACCAATAAAACCCATCAGGGCAATTAAAAGCGCTGCCTCAAAATAGAGCGTGCGGGAAAGGTGTACACCTAGTAACACCAGTAATGCAATCGTATTTACGTAGAGAGTATCCAGGGCCAGAATACGATCGGGTGTGCTGGGTCCCTGCAACAGCCGCCAGAAACTCAAGGCCACCGCAACGGTTACTAATGCAAGGGCAATGGGAATCGCGATAGCTAACATTTTTCGAATATCTCCTTGAGAGGTGCTTCATAACGCTGTTTGATTGTCGTAATCAATGCGTCCGTATCGGTTTCATGTAGGGCATGAATCAACAGATGACGCCGGTCCAGCGAGAGTTCTGCTGACAGGGTGCCGGGGGTTAGCGTGATGCTGTTGGCCAGAATACTAATGGCCAGATCCGTAGTGAGATCCAAGGGTAGAAAGACAAAAGCGGGTTTGAGTTTAGCTGGGTGGCCGAGGATAAGTCGCGCTACAGTAAAATTAGCTAATACAATATCGATAAGCAGTATGCCAGCATAGCGTAGCACGAGAAGTGGCTTATGGATACGTATGGTTTCGGGCCAGAAACGGATTGTCAGTATGGGAATAGCCCACCCTAATACCAGGCCAAGTACCAGTTGGCCTATCTCTATGCTGTTTGTTAATAACAGCCATAGTACGGCCAGAATGGGTGTCAGGAGAGGGTGGGGTAACCAGTGTCGCATTAGTAAGGGGCTCCATGACGCAGTACGGTATGGACATAGGCATCCGGCTGTAATAGCTGATCGGCAGTGGCCAGTGCGAAACTGGTAATGGGCCCGGCCCATATAATCAGAGCAAGGCATAAAGCAAGTAAGCCAGCAATTGGTACGCATTCACCGACAATTGACAGGGATTCTGCTCGGGTATTTGTTCCTGTACTCGAGGTTATAATTTTTGCGGGTTGTGCCCGGTAAAATAATAAACTGCCGCTGCGGGCCAGCGCGATTAAACCAAGCAGGCTGGTAATCAATATAACACTCATTATCCATGGTAAGGTTGGATGAGTTAATGCGGCCTGTAAAATTAAAAATTTTCCGATAAAGCCAGACAAGGGTGGCAGGCCCGCGATTAATACAGCCACTACAAAAAAGAAGGCACCCAGTAGTCGTGCCTGTTTGATTGCCGGCCCTGGATCCAGCCGATCGCTCATATCATCGCGTCGCATCGCAATTGTGTCTGCCAATAAAAAGAAAGCGGCCACGGCAAACGTGGAATGTGGCAAATAATAAATGCCGGCGGCAATTCCCTCGCTCGTATTCAACCCAAATGCGATGAGCAGTGAGCCAATCGAAGCAATGACCAGATAGGCTACTTGTTGACGTAAATGAGTGCTTGCCACGACGCCCAGTATGCCTGCCACCAGCGTAACCAATGCTAATGGCAACAATAATCCATCGATCAAGTTGGCAACAGGACCGGCTTGCTCGCCGAAAATTAACGTGTAAACACGTAAGATACTATAGGCACCCACCTTGGTCATAATGGCAAATAATGCCGCAACTGGCGCGGTAGTGTGCGCATAGGCAGCCGGCAACCAGAGATAAAGCGGTAACAGGGCTGCTTTGAGAGCAAACACAGCAAATAGCAGTAAGCCTGCTATGCGAATTAAAAAGGTGTTTTCGGGCGAAACAGTCGCTACTTTAACGGCCAGATCAGCCATGTTCAGTGTTCCCAGCACACCATAAAGCGTGCCTACTGCAAATAGAAAGAGGGTAGAGCCGACCAGATTGATTACAACGAAATGTAATCCAGCTTTAGTACGTAACCGTCCTCCGCCATGTAACAATAAGCTGTAAGAAGCAAGCAGCAAAATCTCAAAGAACACAAACAGATTAAACAAATCACCGGTGAGAAAAGCACCATTCAGACCGAACAGTTGTAGCTGGAACAGGACATGAAAATGTGGGCCGACAGTATCTGTGCCTCGAATTGCATAAAGCAAGGCACACAAGGCAAGCAATGCGGTAATTACGAGCATCCAGGCAGCCAGGCGATCTGCAACCAGAACAATTCCAAAAGGTGGCGACCAGTTTCCTAAAGCATAAACCAGAATTTCACCATTGCTTACGGTATGCAGTAGTGCTGCAGCGAGAATAACCTGGACAGCTGTCGATGTAATACTCAGTATACGTTGATATCCTGTGTTTTTCTTCGACAGGAACAGTAATAGAATACCCGCGAATAATGGCAGTATCACGGGAGCAATGATCAGGTGGTTCATCATGATTTATGCTTTCCATCGACATGATCGTTACCCAGTTCCATATGCGCTTTTAAGGATAATATAATAACAAAAGCAGTCATAGCGAAACTGATCACGATAGCAGTCAGCACCAAAGCCTGAGGCAAAGGATCTGCATAGTTCATGATGCCATCGGTAATCACCGGCGGGCTGCCGATAGTCAGTCTCCCCATTACCAGCAGAAACAGATTGACTGCATAGGATAGCAATGTCAAGCCGAGCACTACAGGAAACGTGCGCCCGCGTAAGGCGAGATAGACACCACAAGTGGTGAACACGCCGATAACTAAGGATATGAGTGCTTCCATTAGCGGGTATCTTTTCCAGAATTGAACGAATGGTCCTGACTATGTGCCAGACCCAGATAGACAAGAATTAACAGAGTAGCCCCTACCACAACTAAATAAACACCCAGGTCGAAGATCATGGCAGATGCCAGCTCAAACTCACCAATAACGGGCCAATGCACATGGCTGAATGTGGACGTGAGAAAAGGATAATCAAACAGCCAGCTGGCTAATCCAGTGCATGCGGCTATGAATAAGCCCGAACCAAGCACCCCATGCATATCGGCGGGCAGGCGGGATTGTGTCCAGGTTATGCCATTGGCCAGGTACTGCATGATCAGCGCGACAGCGGTAATCAGTCCGGCAATAAAGCCACCACCCGGTAGATTATGTCCGCGCAATAGAATGAATATTGAAACTAACATGGCAAGGGGTAATAACAAACGCGCAAATGAAGCCAGGATGACAGGATGCATATCCTGATCCCAGGGGCGTCCTTGGCTATCATGACTGGAACCGGGCAGTTTTAAACAATCCAGCATCGCATAAATTCCCAGTCCGGCCAGCGCCAGTACGGTAATTTCACCGAGTGTATCATATCCACGAAAGTCAACCAGAATCACATTCACTACATTAGTGCCGCCTCCGCCTGAAACGCTATTGGTAATAAAATAATCAGCGATACTCTGATATGGACGAGTCAGAATGGCCCAAACCAAGGCGGCCACACTGCTGCCTGTAGCGATAGCGATGATCCAGTCGCGACTGCGGTGCCATTGGCTTGATTCGGATGGCGATTGCTGTGGTAAAAAATATAATGCCAAAAGTAACAGTACAATGGTAACGACTTCCACCGAGAGCTGTGTCAGTGCCAGATCCGGAGCTGAAAACTTAACAAAAATTAATGCCACTCCCAATCCGGCCATTCCCATTAGGATGAGCGCCGTCAGGCGTTGCTGATGTAAAATAACTGTACCAAGCGCTGCTATCATGAGTATTAATGCAATGACCAAACTCACGCCATCAACCGGTAGCAATATGCGTTCGCCAGTGAGTGCGGCTGGACTATCCAGATAACCCAGAGCACCGAGCATCAAGATAAAAGCCATGAATATGAACAGCATTTGCTGCAATGACTGGGCATCCAGTAAACGGCTGACCGTTTTGGCACCCTTGAACAGCGCCTCTAACAGATAATGATACAGTAATTTGAATTCCAGTCGCCCTTCCAGTCGCTCATGTAATATAAATAAAGGCTGTCGACCAAGATAAATCAGTCCACCACCAATCAAGGCAATAACACTCATCCATAATGCCGGATTAAAGCCATGCCAGATAGCGAGGTTGTGTTCGGGCAATGGACCTTGTAATACGCTGGCAGCCGCTATTGCCAGAATGGGTTCAACTGTCAGAGCAGGGAAGATCCCGACCAGTAAGCATAACGCAACGAGTATTTCCACAGGCACTTTCATCCAGCGCGGCGGCTCATGAGGTGTTCTGGGTAAATCAACCGGTTCGCCTTGAAAAAATACATTGTGGATGAAACGCAGCGAATAGGCGACTGCAAATACGCCCGCGATGGTGGCGGCCGTGGGTAACAACCACCCCCAGGGCTGATTAATCACATACCATGTTTCAGCAAA
Source organism: uncultured Nitrosomonas sp. (assembly GCA_965369175.1). Classification (GTDB taxonomy): domain Bacteria; phylum Pseudomonadota; class Gammaproteobacteria; order Burkholderiales; family Nitrosomonadaceae; genus Nitrosomonas. Next base: position 31,456 of record CBDUPR010000017.1, on the reverse strand, counting down.
AAACATTTCTTTTGACAAAAAGCCATTAAATAATGGCACACCAGCCATAGAAGCAGCAGCCACCATAGCCAATAGCGCGGTATGTGGCATGAATTTCCATAAACCTCTGAGACGGCGCATGTCACGGGTGCCCGTTTCATGATCGATAATTCCGGCTGCCATAAATAATGACGCTTTAAAAATGGCATGATTAATAATATGAAAAACGCCGGCTACTGCAGCAAGGGGCGTACCGATACCAAATAATAGTGTGATCAGGCCCAGATGGCTGATGGTTGAGTATGCGAGTAATCCTTTAAGATCATGTTTGAACATGGCAATATATGCCGCTAGAAGGAGTGTGGTGAGTCCGGTCATGCTGACTAGCCAGAACCATTCAGGTGTGCCGGATAAAGCTGGGAATAATCGCGCCAATAAGAATACCCCCGCTTTAACCATGGTGGCTGAATGCAAATAAGCCGACACGGGCGTAGGTGCAGCCATGGCATTTGGCAGCCAGAAATGAAATGGAAACTGTGCTGATTTAGTGAAAGCGCCGAGTAGCACCAGAATCAGCATGGGCAGGTAAAGTGGATGTGCGTGAATCATGTCGGCAGATGCCAGGATCACGGTTAAATCATAGCTACCGGTTATCTGGCCTAGCAACAGAAAACCGCCGAGCAGGGCCAGTCCCCCGCCACCCGTCACTGCCAATGCCATGCGTGCACCAATCCGGGATTCGGAACGGTGTTGCCAATAGCTGATCAGTAAAAAGGAGGACAAACTGGTTAATTCCCAGAAAATGAGTAACTGGATAATGTTTTCGGATAATGCAATGCCGAGCATGGAGCCCATGAATAAAAGCAGATAAGCATAAAACCGTCCCATATCATCCCGCTCGGATAGATAATATCGGGCATAGAGAATAATCAGCAGGCCGATGCCTAGAATGAGTAATGCAAACAGGAGACTCAATCCATCCAGACGAAACGCAATATCGAGGCCACTCAGAGGTATCCAGTTCAAGCGTTGAATCAGCGTATACCCAGAAAAGGTATCTGTTACCAGTGGCAACAGGATAATGAGTGCAGTCAGCGTTACTGCGCCGGCTGCCCAGGCAGCATGAAGCCGTCCTAATCGGGAAATCCAGGCAGCAAAGATGGCACCGATGAAGGGCGTAAGGACAATGAGAAGTAAATTCATAACGCGAAGAGTGATAGTAGGCCGGTTGAGTTGTATGGTAGGACTGCGTCCCCTGCTTTCAAGAATACATATAATAACTGTATCAGTTAACTGGTTTTATAACGTGTGCAGGAATCTCTGACCGGAATACGCCAGATAAATATGGCCAGTATAGCCGCTATTATACCGAGCATGACCTTATGCCAGATAGCAGGCACAAGCAAAATAGAGCTTCCAAATGACAGTGCCATGAGTAGATATACCCAGCGTTTTACGCGATAGGGAATGCTTTTGTACAGACACCATTCACGGATCACGGGACCTGCGATACGATTGGCTAATAATTTGTTATGAAAAGATTCTGAGCTTCGTGCAAAACAGGCTGCAGCTAACAAAATAAATGGCGTGGTCGGCAGAATCGGCAGGATCGCACCGAGTGCTCCGAGTATGAGTGCAATGATACCGCTCCCCAAATAGAGTCCGCGCACAAGGCGAGAATCGTGTATACGCAATAAAGCGTTCTCTGGGGTGTTTTGCTTTTTCTTATCCTGAGTTAAGTCTATTTCTTTATTCAAAGGTCGTTGCATCATCAATGAGTAAGCAAGTAGTCAAAATAATCTGTGGAATCCTTTCCGATATATAAATATCGACAGATATGACGTAATCGAGTAAGTCATTTATCATAACAGGTCAATTTGAAAAGTCGGTTGGGCGATTGGTCTTCAACACCAATGAGTGTGCTATTCATGCGATTAAAATTCCACTTAATTGACAGATAGCCTGTTAGCTGTTTTTTTATGATTATTTTAATCAGTGGGTTATGATGTTATTCTATATTTAGCTGATCTTTCGAAATAAATGAGCCGTAATGACGAATGAATCATGCCGAGTATAATACCTGAGAGCACGTTATTAGAATTTATCCCGTTTTAATTTATTTTTATGAGGAAATTATGCACAAAATAAAGACCCTGTTCCACCTGAGTATTATCTTTATGGCTCTGGCCATGCTACCTCAAGCAGCTTTTTCTTATAAGGAACATGCCGTTGCTGGTCACGCTGGATCTAATATTACCAAGCTTGAGAAAATTGATAAGAAAATAGGAACGGGCGAGGAGGCTGTCGTTGGAAAAACTGTCAATGTCCATTATACCGGCTGGCTTTATGATGAAGCCGCACCGGATAATAAGGGCAAGAAATTTGATAGTTCATATGACCGTGATAATCATTTTTCCTTTTTGCTTGGATCAGGGCGCGTTATTAAAGGCTGGGATCAGGGCGTTGCTGGCATGAAAGTCGGTGGACACCGGACTTTAATTATTCCGTCCTCTATGGCCTATGGTGCACAGGGTGCCGGGAATGTGATTCCGCCTAACGCAACCCTGATTTTTGATGTAGAGTTAATGGGATTGCAATAAACACGGCATTTGATTGAAGCAATATAGAGTGACTGGGGCATAGAGGAAAAGCCGGCTGATTTCGGTTCTCTCCACTATGCTGCCCGGATTGTTGTTAACAGCCCACCGAGTTTAAAGGATCAGGATAAATATTTATTTGTTTTAAGGCAGGTTGTTAATGCGATTATTTTTCAGATGAGTGGTTCTGTTTTAATCTGAGAGAATGACGAAATAGAAGTGATTAATATGATTAATCACCGTGTTTCATTCGGTCCGATATGTTTTCGGAAAACTATATCGCTTAAAAGGATATTACTATGACGCCGACTGCACAGCATTATTTTGTTATTCGTAAACGTATTGCGGTTAGTTTCGTTGTGCTGAACGGGGTCATTATCCTGCTGGGGCTGCTGAGTTATTTCTGGTTGCCAGGTTACGCCAAGTCGCAAATTGAAATCAGGCTATCAGAAATGATGCACCGGCCTGTAACAATAGAGTCAATCAATATTCAACTCTTTTCGCTGGAATTCACGGTCGACGGATTTCAGATAGGAGAAAGAAAGACAGGTAATCATGCGGATGAACGCTTTTTTTCTTTTGATCAACTCTATGTTGATCTGAGTGCCGCATCGATCACGCAACGCGCACCGATTATTAGTGCGATCACATTAAAAACGCCAACATTACGCTTGATACGCGAAGATCAGAACCATTTTAACATCACCGATCTGATTGAGACGTTGACGCAACCGTCTACAGATGATGAAATTAATAAACCAGAAATCCCGTCTTTTTCCATCAGCAACATTATTATCGCAGGCGGCCATTTAGAATTTGTTGATCGCTTCAAACAAAGTCATCAGGAAATAGCCGACATTAATCTGGGAATTCCCTTTGTTGCTAATTTCACAAGCACAGAAGCAATCTGGGTTCAGCCCCACTTCAATGCCAAGGTTAACGGTGCTCCATTTTCACTGGATGGCAAGTTGCGTCCTTTTATGGATGAACGCGAAGCCGTATTCGAAATCAAGCTTACTAATATCGATTTGACAGATATCGATGAGTACGCACCCACACCTATAGGCATCAGTCTGTTGTCGGGATATTTTGATAGTGACCTGGAGCTGACATTCAAACAGATGACAGATGAGTTACCTAGTCTTACCTTGTCTGGCCATGCGACATTACGGCAACTGGCATTTGAAAATCAAGCTGTTGAAGCACCCTATCAGGTTGGACTCGAGCAACTGGATATTCAGTTGACTGAGATCGATCTGACGGGTCGAAGACAATCACAGATGGCGGCTGCTGCTGACAAAATCGCATTAACGCGCAAGAGTGAATCCGTACCGGCATTATCCCTGTCTAAACTGACGGTAAGTGATATTCAAGTTAATATTGAACAACAAAAGATTGGTTTGAATAAAATTTTGCTCGATCGTTTTAATGTTTCCATGCGCAGGGAGAAGGATGGCCATCTCGATTTGATCCGGCTTTTTACAGCATCTTTACCGGATGCGGCTATGCCTGTTCCAGGGTATAAGCCTGCTGCTACAGATAAGATCCGGATTGCTCCAGAACAGGCCATGATGGATGTGGCTATTCCTGTTCCAGGGCATAAGCCTGCTGTTACAGACAGAATCCGGGTTGCTCAAAAACAGCTCATGGCGAATGCGGTTATTCCTATTCCAGCACATAAACCCGCTGTTGCAGACAGAATCCGGGTTACTCCAAAACAGGCTATGGCGGATGCTGCCTCCGTTGCAGATTCCGCCCAGCCGGTGAAAAGTGCGCAGCCGTCATGGGTAACCGAGATTAAACAGATTAGGTTTACGGCTGGGTCATTTCGTTTTGAAGACGCAGCACTCACAAAAGTAGCTCCTATGGTGGTCGACTCACTTAATTTAACACTAGATCGTATTGATCTCAGTGGTGCCCAGCCTCTTAATCTGGCCTTGCAGGCCCGGTTAAATGAGTATGGCAGTATCGATACCCAAGGTTCGCTGGCGTGGGCGCCATTGGCGGTTAATTTAGACGTCGATCTTAAAGAGATGGATGTCGTGTCGTTACAGGGCTGGGCGGGAGATCATCTAAATGCGTTGCTGACTGACGGGGCTGTTTCCTTTCAGGGTAAAGTTGCCGCGAATGGCGAGCCATTGAAGGTAGTGGCAAAGGGTCAGGGGCGACTTTCCAATTTTAATATTTTTGATCAAGTGAGTGCATCTGACTTACTCCGCTGGAAAAGCCTGGATGTTACGGGTATTCATTTTATCAATGAGCCACTGCGGGTTGATATGACTACGGTTAAGCTGGATGATTTTTTTGCTCGTGTGATGCTTTCACCAGAAGGAGATCTCAACCTTAAAGCAATCATTCGACAGGAAGATCAGGCAGAAGCCGTCGTTACAGAGAATACTGTCGCATCCGCATCCAGTCAGCCTGCTCCGATATATATTGATCAGGTGATCTTGCAAAATGGACGTGTCAACTTTAGGGATCAATTTATTAAACCCAATTATAGGGCAAATCTGACGGGGCTTACAGGCCAAATCGGACCATTGAAACCTGATCGATCAGGCACAATCGATATCCAGGGTGCGGTAGATAAATCTGCGCCATTGGCGATTCGAGGTAATATCGATCCATTTAGCAGCGAACTTTTGCTGAATATAACGGCTCAGGTCAAGGATATTGATTTGCCGTCTTTTAGCCCTTATTCGGGTAAATATGTCGGTTATACGATCAAAAAGGGAAAGCTATCCGTCGATGTGCATTATGAAATCGAAGCAGGTGTGTTGAAAGCAAAGAATAATATTTTTCTGGATCAATTGACGCTGGGCGAACAAACGGATAGTCCCGAGGCATTATCAATTCCGTTGCGCCTTGCTATTGCCTTGTTGAAAAACAGACGCGGTGAAATTGATATTCATCTGCCTGTTAGAGGCTCATTTGATGATCCTCAATTTAGCCTGGGTAAGATTATTTTTGATGCATTTATTAACCTGGTTATGAAGGCGGCCACGGCGCCTTTTGCGTTGTTAGGTTCAGTTCTCGGTGATGGCGAGGAATTATCGATGATTAATTTTGTGCCAGGCCAGGCACAGATTGCAGCAGAAGCTGAGAAACGTCTTGAAGCGCTTTCTCAGGCTTTAATTGATCGACCGGCGTTGAAACTGGAAATCACCGGCTATGCGAGTCCTGAGCATGATTATGAGGGGCTTAAACAAATGATACTCGAGCGTAAGGTAAAAGCACAGAAACTCGTGGAGGAAACAGAGCGTGGGGAAGCAGGGGGGGCGCTGGATGATATCGAACTCGATTCAGGCAGCTATGACAAGTATCTGGAGTTAGTCTATAAAAATGAAGAATTTGAGAAACCGACCAACATACTGGGTTTCACCAAGAGCTTGCCGGTTCCGGAAATGGAGCAATTGATATTGGCTCATATTGAAATTGATGATAATGATTTAAAGGCACTTGCTGATCAACGTGCCCGTGCTGCACGCGACTGGCTTGTTGCTCGGGGCGGTGTCGCTCATGACAGAATATTTGTGCTGGACGCAAAAATAAAAATAGAAACGGGTAATAAAACGGAGGGTGGGCAAGTTAAATTTTCAGTGAGATAATCGCTTATATAATCAGTTAACCTGAACTCCTCTGCTATAGGTCTAGACGTATTCATACTATACGACGGATAAGGGTGGCTATTGAAAATAATGCGATATCACATAAAGTGACTGGAGTTCTGGTTGTGAAATGTTGTCAGTTCGAAGTGTCTGATTTAGCTTCCCTATGAGAAGATGGAATTTAAACAAACTGTTTAATTTGATAAAGAAAAAGGGGATATTTCGACCGGCCCGGATATGCGCAAGACTATCGTTGTGCTATTTATATTGTCAATCAAGAGAGTGTGTCGATGGGTTGGATAGCTGAATTTGCAGGTCACGGGTTGGCACGTTTCTTAAGCACGCCGATTCGACGCAATACTCAGGTTTCGACGATAACCCAGGAGCAACTTGCTGCAGTACTGCAGCCGGCTGATGTTTTGCTTATCGAAGGTAATACGCGTATCAGTGTCCCGATTAAATACCTGACACAATCGACCTGGTCGCACGCTGCGTTATATATCGGCGATGCGCTGCCTGCCCGAGAACCATGGCAACTTCCACTGACGCTGGTTGAGGCTGATCTGGAGGAAGGAGTACGAGGGGTAACGCTTGCACATTATGCGCATATGCACACTCGAATTTGTCGCGCAGTCAATCTGAGTGACGAGGATCGCAGGCGGGTGGTGGAATATGTCACTAGCCGGATTGGACAACAATATGATCTAAAAAATGTATTAGATCTTGCACGTTACCTTTTCCCAACACCGCCCATTCCAACACGATACCGGCGACGCATGTTAACGCTCGGCAGCGGGGATCCAACCCGTGCGATTTGCTCTACATTGATTGCACAGGCCTTCCAATCGGTGCATTATCCTGTCCTGCCTGAGGTCCGGCGAGAATGGTTTGATAACCCAACGTATACTGATTTTTACGCGGAGATCTATCGAATTCGTCATCACAGTCTGCTCGTGCCGCGTGATTTTGATATTTCACCTTTTTTTCAGATTATCAAACCAACGATAGTGAATGGCTTCGATTACCATTCACTGACATGGGACCACACAACATAAGGAAGTAAGTATGAGGTTCCATTCACTGACTGCTGATAGGAATGAGTGTGGAAATCTGAATTAGATAAAGAATCCGATTATATATTCTCCTGATAGAATATATAGCCGGGTCTGAGTATCCCTGTTTTATTGCAGACTATGCGATTATCGCCGCCACGAAAGTGAGATTTCTATTGTTATAAATATTGGATTATCAGTATTCAGGCTATTCAAAAATAATCCTATCCAGATAGCCGTGTTCATTATTATTTTGAGTCATACGCGACTTCAATCATAAAATTGAGTTAACGAATCGTTTATTCTTCATCCGGTTTATGTACAGCGATATGACTGATGAGGCCGTCTGCAGTAAAGTGAATTTGTTCCAGGCCCCGCCGTTCGACAGGTTCTCCAGAGGTGGCATCCGTTGCAGTCATGACGAACTCAAATTCGACACTCCGATCTCCGGTGATCCGGTATTCCGATACATCCCAATGTACATCCGGAAAGCGGGAAAAAAAACCGACCATCATTTCATTGATGGCAGGACTTCCTTTAAGTTCACCGGAATAGGAAGAATGATAGGTCGCTTCATCAATAAACATCAATGCGATATGTTGCAGATTGTGACTATTTGACAGAGCAACATAAGTTTTTGCTAGATCGATACATTTTGCTGCATTCATTTTAATCATATTTATCAGAAATATTAATTTAATATTTAGCGTGTGTTTGTTTATAACAAGCGTGACGATAGTAATAAGTGGGTGGGAAATCGACTAGTGTAAATTACCCTGATTCATCTTGATATCTTCTCGAGTAAAGATCCATTCATTATCGGTGCTGACGTGTTTATTAAACTGATAGCCTGAATAATCAAATGCCTTGATATCTTCAGGATCTGTTAGTTGGTGCTGGATAATATAGCGGCTCATTAGGCCTCGCGCTTTTTTGGCAAAGAAACTGATAATTTTATACGCGCCATTTTTATTATCTTTAAAGATGGGCGTAATGATTCTGGCGTTTAACTGATCGGTCTTTACCGATTTGAAATATTCATTAGAGGCCAGATTGATTACGGTACGGTTTTGCTCGTTTCCCAAATCCTGGTTAAGTGATTCGGTAATGCGATGGCCCCAGAATTCATATAGATTCGCGCCTCGATTATTTTTAAACGACGTACCCATTTCCAGTCGATAGGCTTGAATAAGATCTAACGGGCGCAATACCCCATATAGTCCGGAAAGAATGCGCAGATGTTCTTGGGCAAATTCGATATCAGCGATATTCAAAGAAGCTGCCTCAAGACCGGTATAGACGTCACCCTTAAAAGCGAATACGGCTTGTTTCGCGTTATCCATATTAAATGGTAAAGACCATTCGTGATAGCGATTTGAATTCAAGGTGGCCAGTTTTGGACTGATGCTCATCAAGCGACCGAGCTCATCCGGTTCTAGCCTTCTGAGTTGTTGGATGAGTTCCGCCGAACAATCCAGAAAGACCGGTAAGGTATGCTCTCTGATAGCGGGCGGTGTTTCGAAATCCAGTGTTTTGGCAGGTGAAATAACAATAATCATGCATCACTATCCTGAAATATGAGATTGATCATTACTGTAAATCCGACATAATGTGATATCAGAAAAATTGGTAAATGACTGTATGAGTAGTACAGGTTCTTTGTATTATATCTGTTTTGTTTTATGCGCTGAGCGTATGAATTAAATTCTGTATTCGTGTCACCCGTTCGGTCACTGATGGAATTTGTGCCTGGATTTTCAGGCGATCAGGGCCAGACAACACATATTCACGATTACTCTGGATTAGCTGGATAATCCTGACGGGGTCGATGGGTGGATTCGGTATGAAATGAATCTGAATATGATCTGTGCTGGCATCAATACGTATGATTCCCAGCGGCTTAGCTGCAATACGCAGGCGATGGCAATTCAATAATGCCTTGGCTGGATCAGGAAACAGGCCAAAGCGATCGATTAATTCGCGTTGCATGTCATCGAGTTGCTCATCATCGACACAATTTGCCATGCGTTTATATAAGACCAAACGTTCATGTACGTCATGACAGTAATTATCGGGCAGCAGCGCAGGAACATGCAAATTAATCTCGGTTGCGACACCCAGCGGATGCTGTATGTCGGGTTCTTGTCCTGCTTGCAATGATTTAATGGCAGAATCGAGCATGGTACTGTAAAGATGGAAGCCCACTTCCTGCATTTCTCCGCTTTGGGATTCACTGAGTACTGATCCGGCGCCGCGAATTTCCAAATCGTGCATGGCCAGAAAGAATCCTGAACCCAGTTCTTCCATGGTTTGAATGGCCTCGAGTCGTTTTTTGGCTTGTGCGCCCAGTGCTTCTTCTTCGGGTGTTAGAAGGTATGCGTATGCCTGATGGTGAGAACGACCGACTCGACCTCGCAACTGATGTAATTGAGCCAGACCAAATTTATTGGCCTGATTGATGATAATGGTGTTAGCGCTGGGGATATCAATACCGGTTTCAATAATCGTGGTGCACAATAGGATACTAAAGCGTTGTTGATAAAAATCCCGCATGACATGCTCCAGCTCACGTTCACGCATTTGCCCGTGCGCGATATTGATACGTGCTTCCGGTAGCAGTTGGGTCAGTTTTTCATACATGAGTTGAATCGTATTGACTTCATTATGTAAGAAATAAATTTGTCCCCCGCGCTTTAATTCACGTAAACAGGCTTCACGAATAGTCCCCATCGAAAAGCGGTTGACAAAAGTTTTGATGGCGAGTCGGCGTTGTGGTGCTGTGGCAATCACAGAGAAATCCCGCAAACCTTCCAATGACATGGCTAATGTGCGGGGAATCGGTGTGGCGGTGAGCGTGAGAATATCTACTTCTGAGCGGAATTTTTTTAACTGTTCCTTTTGACGCACACCAAACCGATGTTCCTCGTCAATAATGAGCAAACCCAGATTCTTGAACTTGACACTTTTCTGAATCAACTTATGAGTACCAATGATAATATCAATTTCTCCCTTAGCCAGTTCTGCTAATGCCTGGGTTTGTTCTTTGGCTGAACGAAAGCGCGACAGCTCTGCAATTTTTATCGGCCACTGATCTGCAATCAGACTAAAGCGATCGGAAAAATTCTGAAAATGCTGCTCAGCCAGGAGCGTGGTTGGAACCAGTACGGCTACTTGTTTGCCATCTGCAGCAGCCATAAAAGCTGCGCGCAATGCGACCTCCGTTTTACCGAATCCCACGTCGCCACAGATCAAGCGATCCATGGGTTTATCTGATGTCAGATCAGCGATTACCGCCTTGATCGCTGCGGCTTGATCGGCTGTTTCTTCAAAGCCAAAGCCTTCAGTAAAAGCATCGTAATCATGCTGACTGAAGCCAAAGGCGTGCCCTTTGCGAGCAGCTCGCTGAGCATAAAGGTTGAGTAGTTCGGCTGCCGTATCGCGAACTTGCTGCATGGCCTTGCGCTTGGCTTTATCCCATTGGTTGCTGCCTAATTTATGCAGCGGCGCAGACTCAGGGGAAGCGCCACTATATCGTCCGATCAGGGCTAGTTGTGAAACGGGCACATATAATTTATCTCCGCCCTGGTACTCTAAGATGAGAAATTCACTGAGTGCGCCATTGTCTCCTTCTCCCATATCCATGCTGACCAGACCCAAATAACGGCCGATGCCGTGCTGTTCATGTACGACTGGATCACCGGGTTTGATTTCGGATAGATCACGTAACAGGCTATCTGTCGATGTTGTTTTGCGAGATTCACGCTCACGTCGTCCATGTAGATGCGTGGCGTACAGCTCGCTTTCGGTTATAAAAGCAATCTGCGCTTGATCAAGGATAAAGCCGTTATGCAGTGGTGCAACGCTCAGCATAAAAGGCTGCGTGCTGGCGAGGAATTGCGTGTAATCAGCACAATTATCTGGGTATAAGTGATGCTGGTTCAGGTATTCAGCGATTAATTCACGCCGTCCCATGCTTTCCGCTAACAATAGAATGCGCCCATTAGACTGAGTAAACGCCGCCATAAATGCAGCGAGTTTTTCTAAAGGATTATCAGCATGCCGATTGACCTGAATAGAAGGCAGCGGACGGGTTATTTTTTCCGCAATACATTTTATATCCTGTGCCTGTGGACCAGACAGCATCTCAATGCGTGCGTAAGGCTTTAATTTACTGAAAAAAAGGTCACTAGAGAGAAACAAGGTTTCTGGTGGTAATAGTGGACGATCGCTATCACCCCGAAGTAACTGATAGCGTGATTGAGTATCCTGCCAGAAATCCTTTATTACCGGCCGGATATCCTGGTGCAAACAAATCAGCGTATCTTGTGGTAAATAGTCAAATACGGTGGCTGTCTGTTCATAAAACAGGGGGAGATAATATTCAATCCCTGCGGACGCCGTCCCTTTACTAACATCCTTGTATATGCGGCTTTTTGATGGATCGCCCTCAAATTGTTCACGGAATTTACTACGAAAACAAGTGCGCCCAGCCTCATCCAGAGGAAACTCGCGGGCAGGCAGTAATCGTATTTCATTAACAGGATAGATGCTGCGTTGTGTATCCGCATCAAAAGTGCGTATCGTTTCTATTTCGTTATCCAGTAAATCGATGCGGTAGGGCAGCGGGCTACCCATGGGGAATAGATCGATGAGTCCACCGCGAACACTATATTCTCCCGGTGAAAGTACCTGTGTGACGTGCGAATAGCCGCCCAGTGTTAACTGGCTGCGGAGTCCATCTAAATCGAGCTGGTCGCCCTGTTTCAGAAAAAAGGTATATGCCGCAAGATATGCCGGCGGCAATACGCGGTACAGTGCGGTGGTGAGTGGCATGATCAGAACATCGCAATTTCCGCTCATGACTTGATAGAACGTAGCGAGCCGCTCTGAAATCAGATCCTGATGGGGAGAAAACGTATCGTAAGGCAATGTCTCCCAATCGGGTAATAGGTGGATTCTTAGATCCGCTGCAAAGAAAGGAATTTCTTCCAGCAATCTTTGTGCATCCAGTGCATTTGCTGTAATGATGGTGACCGGTTTCGCCTGTTGTGCCAATTGGGCAAGTGCCAGCGAATCACTGGAGCCATCAAATCCAGCATAACGTGAAATGGCGCCGGGAGCAGGAGGTATAAGCTTTAATTGCATTGCGTGGCATATCGGTCATGGGAAGCAGTATCACTGACCGTGTAATATGACTGTTGGATTGTAGAAAGCGAGTATTATATGATAGTTCTCATCCGAAATTCTCCGTTCCGGCTATGCAGTGGGAATTGGCGTGAGCCGCGTCATTTTATGCATGCTGCTTATTTTTATCAAGATCTCCGGAGAGTCGGGCCTTCAGACAGGGGAAGTAAGGAGATGATTCTGGTTTTCCGTCCTGGGCGGTTTTCCCATTAAGTCGTGCTGCTGTGTTATGCGGTATGAATGACCCTGGTCGATTAGCGTGATTAACTGAGTTTTACGTTTCGCTGCGCCCTGGATCCCAAAATGGCGGTGCACCTTATAAAATGACCCAGGCTAAATCAGGATCTGCTATGACATCAATAGAAGACGCGAAACAAACATTAGTGATTTATACAAAAAAGGGGGGATCACACGTCAACGCTTTATCGACACATTTCCCCAAGTGGATCTTTGCGAGTAGACGGCGAGAAGCTACTGAATAAGGCTTAACGGCGGTTATATTCCGAATGCTGTGTCGACCTCGTTATGATTTATCTGCTGGCAGATCGCAGTTATGACAGCAATGCAATGCTTGAACAGGCAAGGAGGCAGGGTATGGAAATCGTAATCTCCTCAAAGAAAAACCGTATAGCACGAAGGTCTTACGACAAAGAGCGCTATCAATTACGACATCTGGTTAAAAATGCTTTTCTTCATCTCAAGCGTTGGCGCGGCATTGTCACAAGGTACGCCGAAAATACCGCTTCATTCCTTGCCGCTGTGCAAATCAGATGTATTGCTCTCTGGACAAACATCTCATGATTACATTATCCAAGTGTAATGCGATAACTTGTGCTTTTATAAATCGAATAGGGGGCCTTAAGAGAGCTGTCTTTCAGGGGAATGAGAGAGCCGTTGAGCTATTTGTCGTGGCAAGCATTCTATTTTTGTTTACAAGTTGCGCCCAGCCCCCGCGTCATCTTTCTCCAAGTTCTCCTATTGATCTGAAAACAGCGAAATCAGTCCCGGTTGGAGAGACCATCATTTTTGGACGTGTTAATGTTGTCATTAATGATGAATCCTTTATTTGGGATGAACCCTTGTGGGACAAATTTCATTTGTATCTGATGTCCGATTCGGACTCAGAACCAGTTGTCTATACTCTGGCTCACGATGGCACTTTCAGTTGGCATTTGCCGCCCGGGGATTATACGATTACGAGTTTTAAGTGGGTGCGAGGGAATCATTATTTGATTCGACCTGTCTTTGCGAGTTTCTCGGTTTTTGAACAATTAGAACCTGTTTACATAGGTGAGCTCGTAATTAGGTTTATGCAAACAGGCGCTCGCGCGTATTCTAAAAAAACCTGGAAATTACCCCGAACCTTTCCTGAAATGCAGGTCGTTGATAATGATCAATACGGGCTTCATCCACGACAAATCAATATTCCTGGGGTCAAGGGAGCGGCCAAAAAGAGATTGATGCGGCTGGAGAAGAAGCAATGAAGCGCTGGTGGCTAACGCTTCTGAGTGTTTTTTGGATTAGTGGCTGTGTTGGTTACGGTGGAACATTAAACGAGGCCGTTTTCGCAGTTTATCCACCAACTCAAGCACCGGGATATGGATCTGTGTTTGTAACGGATGAGTCATATTCTCCACCTGTAATTGATAGCCTCAGACCCACATTGCGCTGGAGTCCAATAGACGAGCCGATAGAAACCGATAAATATGATATCGTGATTCATGAAACCTACCCAAATAGCCCCTTAAGGTGGGCGATAGGACCGGAAGTTTATTATCGCCAGGGACTTCAGGCATTAGAGCACACACTGGAAATTCAACTTAAATCAAGCCAGGCATATTACTGGGCCGTGAGAATCCGGCGTGGCGAGAAACCTGCGAGCAAGTGGTCCAGTTTTATCTTTTTGAGGGGTTGCACGTTCATGGGGTCGGGCTGCACAGCCGAGGATTTGCCTTTTTTTCTTTTTGTTACGCCAGATAAATAAAGTGCTCATCAACAAATTCTTCCTGAAAATTGGAGTGAATACAAAACGATTACTACATCTTATCAATTCATCTCTCGTCGTTTATGAGACTATCTCGTAATATAGGATTTATTTGTTTTTAACTATACAACCGATTAATTATTAACAAATAGATGCGATAAATATCTCAATTTTTGGTTATTTCGAGACAGGCTCTTACAGCAACAGCAGAAGTTAGCAGATGGGGTGGTTGGGTAGGTCATATCGTAGCCTGTTACTTTGGTCAAGAAGAGTTGTTCCTTGTGATTCTGCTAAGTAAAATTTGTATTTCTGGGAAGACAAGCTCTTTTTATTTGATAAGGTGCCCTCTTATCGGGGAGATTGTGAATATACACAGCGCTGTAGGTATCCTTCAACCAAGGAACATTCGGTCGGCTCAAGCAAACATAGATAAGTCTATGTCAACCGTAATGACAAAGCCGTTGTTTACAGAGGCTAACTAACTATGCAATTCGTCCGCAACGGGCCTGATATTCCAGAACGCCTACTGCAGGCGCATGAGGAAGGACGCGTTGTTTTTTTCTGCGGAGCGGGCATTTCCTATCCAGCAGGGTTGCCTAGCTTTGATGGACTGGTGGGGAAAATTTACGAAGAACTTGGCCACTCCCCAAATGCCATTCAACAAGCAGCCATTAAGGCTGGTCAGTTTGACACTGTCATAGGGCTTCTGGAAGCCGAAATTGTAGGTGGTCGTAAAACCGTACGCCAAAAGATGGTAAAGATTCTCACGCCTGATCTCAGTGTCCCCAATGCAAAGACTACTCATGAGGCGTTACTGACGCTCGCAAAAGATCGCGACGGCCGTAGCCGACTTATCACCACAAACTTTGACCGGTTATTTGAAGAAACGATCGTGACCGAAGGATTGACCATCAAGCGCTTCCAAGCGCCTTTCCTTCGAATTCCCAAGAATCGCTGGGATGGACTCGTATATTTGCACGGCCTGCTGTCATCAGTACCTACAAGTAGCGATCTCGATGACTTGGTTGTGTCTAGTGGTGACTTTGGCTTGGCCTACCTCACCGAGCGCTGGGCCGCACGCTTTGTTAGTGAGTTGTTTCGCAACTACACGGTTTGCTTCGTTGGCTATAGTATCAACGATCCAGTGCTGCGCTACATGATGGACGCACTGGCAGCAGACCGCCTGTTGGGGGAATCGCCGCCAGAGATGTTTGCGTTCGGCAGCTATTCCAAAGGTAAAGAGGATGAGCGTGCGAACGAATGGCGGGCCAAAAACGTTACTCCCATTCTCTATCGCGAACACAACCGACATAGTTATCTGCACAAGACGTTACGTAGATGGGCTGAAACATACCGCGATGGTGTGCGCGGGAAGGAGCGCATCGTCGTCGAGTGCGCGATGGCCAAACCGTTAGCGAGCACCATGCAGGATGATTTTGTCGGGCGCATGCTGTGGGCGTTGAGCGACACAAAGGGCGTTCCAGCCAAACGCTTTGCCGACTTCGACCCGGTGCCGTCCTTAGACTGGTTGGAGCCGCTGTGTGAGGAGCGTTATCGACACACCGACCTTGGACGTTTTGGAGTTTCACCAAAGGTCAAGAAGGATGAAAAATTGGCTTTCAGCCTAACCTCTAGGCCAATTCCTTATGATCTTTCTCCTCGGATGGCATTGGTTGATGCGGGTGCCGCCGCGAGTCGGTGGGACGAAGTGATGTACCATCTGGCGCGCTGGCTGGTGCGACATCTCGACGATCCAAAACTCGTACTGTGGCTGGCTAAGCGCGGAGGGCAATTGCATGAAGATTTTTCCAGGTGTGTTAAATGCTGCCTGGAAGAATTAAACAAGCTTGAGTTCGATGGTAAGTACGATGAACTCGACCGCATTCGACTCAATGCACCCTATGCGATCCCGCGACCAATGATGCGCACTCTTTGGCGAGTAATTCTTTCCGGGCGGTTAAAAACATACATACACCGCTCTAATATCATTGGCTGGCTTGGTCGACTTAAGCGCGAAGGCCTCACGACCATCTTACGGTTTGAACTTCGCGAGGCACTGACGCCACGTGTAAAACTGCGCGAACCATTCCGTTGGGGTAAAGACAATGATGAGCCCGTCGAACCCGCACGAATCAAGGATCTGGTCGAATGGGAAATTGTTCTAACTGCGGATTATGTGCATTCCACCCTACAGGACTGGTCCGACAATCTTCACTGGAAAAAGGCGTTGCCTGATCTACTTAACGAATTCAGCGCGCTACTGCGCGACACTCTCGACCTAATGCGTGAACTCGGCGGTGTCGATGATCGGAACGATCTGTCGTACCTGCACCAGTCATCAATCAGCAAGCATCCGCAAAACAAGGATTTCCACGACTGGACTGCCCTTATTGACCTGAGCCGTGATGCTTGGCTGGCAACTGCCGAGCGCTCCATTGAGCGGGCGCGACTGGCCGCCGAAGGCTGGTGGCAAGTACCGTATCCACTCTTCAAGCGGATGGCCTATTTCGCAGCAGCGCGGGGCAATGTAATCTCAACTCGCCAAGCACTCGACTGGCTTCTTGCCGACGCCCACTGGTGGTTGTGGGCGGTGGAAACCCAGCGTGAGGCGATGCGCCTGCTTGTAGCCATTGCACCCACACTGGACTTGGTAGCTCTCGCCGAACTGGAACAAGCCATTCTGGATGGCCCACCGCGTGCCATGTTCAAAAATGACATCGAAGCAGAACGGTGGACGCAACTCGTGGATCGAGAAATCTGGCTGCGGCTGGCTAAGACTGAGGCCGCTGGCGCTAGGCTTGGAAGGGTGTCCAAGGCAAAACTGGTTGCACTGGCTGCACAAAATACACAGTGGCAGCTTGCCGTTGATGAGAGCGACGAGTTTCCATTTTGGATGAGTGATGGAAATGAGATGCGGAAGTTCAATGCTACTCCTCGCCGTCGTCGTGAACTGGTCGATTGGCTAAAGCAACACCCCAGCACAGATCACCGGCAAGAAGACGACTGGCGCCAGCGTTGTCGTGATAATTTTGCGACTGCCTCATGCGCCTTGCTCGCGTTAGCCCAAGAGGGCATTTGGCCTGCAGATCGATGGCGCGAAGCGCTGCAAGCTTGGTCGGAAGATAAACTGCATATACGTTCATGGCGATATATGGCACCAGTGCTTATCAAAGCGCCGGGTGATAAGTTTCAATCTCTTGACCAAGGAATTAGTTGGTGGTTACAGGCTATAGCCAAGACTTTCGAAAAACATGAGGATATTTTTTTTAAATTGTGCCGCCACATACTGGCGATAGATTCTCAACATATTCAGGATATTAATGACCCAGTCATGCAGGCTATCAATCATCCTGTGGGGCATGTGACCGAAGGGCTGTTGGGCTGGTGGTATCGGAGATCATTGCGGGACGGGCAGGGCTTATCTGAAAAACTAAAGCCAATCTTCACCGAGCTTTGCGATACTCAGATCGACAAATTCCACCATGGTCGTATTGTGCTGGCCACTCACATCATTGCTCTGTACCGGGTAGATCCAGAATGGGCAACGATGCATATTCTGCCGTTGTTCGATTGGAATCGCTCATCTAGCGAGGCACGCTCAGCTTGGAAAGGCTTCCTTTGGTCGCCACGCCTGTACAAACCTTTAATGGAAGCCATGGAAATCTCTTTCCTCGATACAGCAAAGCACTACGAATCTCTAGGGGAACATAACGGACAATATGCAGCTCTGTTGACGTTTGCCGCGCTCGACCAGGGCGACACTTTTTCCATTGCCGAATTCACTGCTGCGACGCGTGCCCTTCCTGCTGATGGGCTACGCGATGCGGCACAGGCGCTTGTTCGTTCTTTGGAAAGTGCTGGAGACCAACGTGCCGAATACTGGAATCACCGAGTGCAGCCATATCTGGAAAAGATTTGGCCGAAGTCGCGCGAGAAAAATCCACCTGAAGTTTCAGAGAAACTCGCCATGCTGTGCGTTGCAGCACAGGAAGCATTTCCAGAAGCATTTAAGGTTCTGCAGAATTGGCTACAATCGCTTGCGCATCCAGATTACCTAATGAGTCGGCTGTACGAGGCGGGCCTCTGTAAAAATGAAAGATTTTCGGCCGAAGTGTTGGGCTTTCTGAGTATAGTGATTGGTGATGAAGCACGGTCGCCTTCTACGCACTTGAAGAACTATTTGAAGAATTGTTTGAAGGACATTGAAAAGGCCAATCCTCAGCTTGCTGCCGATAATCGCTACCAAAGGCTATGGAGTCTTGTAAACCCGGGGTGATTCAACTTTTCGATCGGGAATCTTTGTGGATTGTCGTCGACGAAGATTTATCTCAACCATTTTCCGTGTATGTTCGAGTGATCACGGGCGTAAAAGGGGAGGGGCATGGTTCGATTCATCGATCCGAACGGTAGCATCGAAAGTGAAGAAAGTCTCGTAGTGCTGGTTGGTCAACTGGGCGAGTTGAGCAAAGGCGTGAGAGGTGCGTTTGGCGGATACGTCCTGCTGATTTTATCGCGCTAACGATGGTGCGAGTATTTGGCGTGGTAAATTTGGCTTTGTTGCAGTATGAATTTCAAAAAGAGTGTCACAAAAAAGTGTCAGGTCTTGCTATATAACATCCATGCTGCTTCTTCTCTATATTTTTGGTTGTTGCTTACAATAATGCAAGGCGCGATCCTTGTGTGTTCATCATACTAGTGGATCTAAAGACTTTGCTATAGTGAAAGCTAAATCTACCAAATGCTATAAAAATTAATGAAAAATCATGATACTTGCCTTAATAGATGTTATTTTTGACGCAATATATTGTGTCATTTCGGACGCCTAGTTCTAGTTAGGCTTCGCAAGCACGGCTGAGGTACTCCATAGCTGATGTGCGTTGTGATGCATGGTTAACGCAGCTACGATTGGTCCTGGTTGTGCAACCCCCCCAACCGTTAGGAGACACACATGTTCAAACCAGACACCTGCTGCACCTTGGTCCCGTATTTTGAAGTACAGGAAAGTCAGCTTCCAGAATTCAAGGCTCTTGGTTCTCAGTTCGTCACCCGGACACAGGCTGAGCCCGGATGCATGCACTATGCATTCTCGTTTAATGGGAACATCGCCCACTGTCGAGAGGGCTACGAGAATGCAGAAGCTGTCCTTGCCCACCTGGAGAATGTTAGCGCTTTACTTGATGAAGCCCTTAAGATTGCGAAAATTATCCGGCTCGAGGTGCATGCGCCGACGTCTGAAGTCGTGAAGCTTCGGGAACCCCTGGCATCTTTGAATCCGCAGTTCTTTGTTTTAGAAGAGGGCATCCGCAGAGCGAGCGAGGCTTAACCCTTCGTTCAAGCGGACCTGCAACGGCGTGCCGCTTAACTCAAACGTCGCTTAACTCAAACGTTAGACAGATCAGCTTGCTGAGGGCGAAACAGAACAATTCCGGGAGGGTGTCATGAAAAATGTGACGAGAGTTGTTGTCTTCCTATATCTCGTTTTGTCGGCTGGATGCGCTACACTAAAAACGGAAGAACATGAATACCTGCACTTTGAATTTGAACCTGGTTGGAAGGCTGGGCACAACACCGAGATAGCTAACCAGTACTCTTTCACAGAGTTTATACATGAAGGAGACGATATCAATAACTGGCGGGAACTGGTTACTATACAAAACTTTAATCGTAAGTCATGGCAGGGTGGTGATTCTCCAGAAGACTCGCTTAATGGTCTGAAAGCGATAAGGGAAAAGCAATGCCCCGGTGTAACAAAATGGAATGTAATTGAGAAGAATGAAAACAGCATTTTGTATGAATGGCAGGCAAGGCCTTGCCTGAGCTGGCCCAGTCAGCATGAAATAGCAAAGATAATATATGGAAAGTATAATCGGTTCATTGTTCATTACGTCGCTAAGGTGTACGAATTGTGGCCAGATACGCGAGCTAAATGGATACAAAGATTTACGGAGTCTAAGATTATTTTGCGCAGGCAGTAGAAATATGGGAAGGTGCGTTCGACGATCCGTCGTTTCGGCAGGACGACGAAGCCTTTGACCTGATCGGAACGTTTGACGATTTCGATGGGTCTGGGACTGTTGCTCTGGGCTATGGGTCCGGCGTAAGCGCCATCGGCGACAACCTTTTCGATAAATGGAAATCGTCCCGTGATTTTATCCAGCGCCAGAGTCGCGGCATCTCGGTCCTGTATTCCGGCGGAGTGGACATAGGCTTTCAGGATCATACCCAAAATATCGACGACAATATGGCGTTTGCGGCCTTTGACATTCTTGCCCGCATCAAAGCCGACATCGTCCCGCGCGTCGGGACCGGTCTTGACGGATTGCGCGTCGATGGTCGCCAACGTCGGGCTTTCTTTCCGCCCTTCCAGATCACGAATGGAACGGTACAGGGTATCGTGAATGCGGTTCCATATCCCGTTCCTTATCCAGCCCCGGAAATAGCGGTAAACCGTCTGCCACGGCGGAAAGTCACCGGGAAGCATGTCCCATTGGCAGCTTGATTGCAAAAGGTAGAAAATAGCGTTCATGACCGAGCGAAGGCAGGTGGTACGCGGGCGACCGGTTTTTGCAGGGGGTGGAAAATACGGTTTTATCTTCTCCCATTCCGCATCTCTCATGTTGCTTGCATATCCCTTGCGGCCTCGCACATAATCCTTGCGGGTGAAGGATGTCCATATCATTTGATCCTCCTTGTAAAGATTCAACAACTCTACTAGTGAAGCAAAGGATTAGCCCTCACTCAATCCTGGGGCAGGAATGGAATTTTGAAACAGACTCTTAAATTAATTTAGGCATTTTCCTTATAGCATTCTAATTCCGGAAGCTTATTATTATTAATTTGTCTCGGAGATTTAATATGTTTAACGATTAATTTACTTCAAGGTCCGAATTACAGGGCCTTGTTGTGCCATCGTGGAATTTAATAATAATACTAATTTGGTGAGAGAATATATTAATGAAAAAAATATCCGGCTTACTTTTAGAACGTTCGGTGACAAAAGGATTTTTTTATCTGGCGGCTGCAGCATGTTGGTTGGTATTTGGTTCAGCAACATACGCGCAGACCATGCAACCACGTCTGTGGATTACCGACGATTTTACTCGTAGTGCTTATGAGGTGACTCTTAACGGCGAACTGTTGTCATCGTTTCCGATTGAAACTACATTGGGTGCCCCTTCTGAAATTGATTTCGACCGACGAGATGGAACTCTGTGGATCGTCAGCGAGAATCCTGGCCGTCTCATTAACTTCAGTACCACGGGCGACCAGCTTGGCGAGCCGATATTAGCCGCGAGCTTTGGCACCAAAGGGACTGAAGGGGTTGCTGTTGCCATTGATGGATTCGCTGATGTGCTTTGGGTGGTGGATGACCCCGTTCCAGGCTCTGGTCAGATGCCGACGGTCTTCGAGGTAGAAAAAAACGGCACTGTAGTCAGTCGGTTTGCAACTGCGAAGTATGATCCTGCATCAATTAGCCCCCAGGGTATCGCGATTGATCCGTTCGACGGTACGCTCTGGATTGTCGACAACAGTACGGATACCATTTACAACGTCGAGCGCACCGGCGAACTGATACAGTCACTGCCGCTGGGAGCGGACACGTCGTTCGATAATCTGCAAGGCATTACCGTGTCTACGTCAGACGGTTCTCTGTGGGTGTCGGACCGGGGTAGCGATAGGATTTACAATCTCAGCCGTACTACCGGGGCAGAGATTTTTTCTTTTTCGACCAGTAGTTATGACCCGGCCTCGGAGAACGCCACAGGCATCGCGTATCAACCCAGCGTAACAGGTATTGTCGAGATGGTCAGTGTGCTGGCATTTAACAAAGCAAAATTTAAGTTAGAGAAGGGAGCGATTATAAACGGTGACGTCGGCATTGCGGAGAATTCAGAAGCCGATCTTAAGGATGGTGAGATTGCCGGTACGCTTTTCATCGACCCTGATGCCAAAAAAATTAAACTGGATAAAAAGGTGCCAATTCTCGGCGGCTCCGTCATGGCGGATCTTTCGCGAATGGTAGCACACGTGTTGCAGACTGCGAAGATGGTGGGAGATCTAAAGCCTACTCAAGAGTTTGGTGAGATCAAAGAATCGACCACAATATTCGGCGATTCTGGTCTTAATGTGATTCAGCTAAAAAAGATCAAACTGAAAGATAATACGCTGACTTTGGTGGGCGATGCGCAATCTGAGTTCGTATTTAACGTTACTAGCGAAATGGCAATTGAAAAGGGCTCAGTTATCGTACTGCAGGGTGGGGTTACGCCGAACCAAGTGATCTTTAATCTGCTGGGTAAGGATAAGCTGCAAATAAAAGATGAGAGTATCGCACGTGGGACTTTCTTAGTGCTCGGTGGTGAAGCGGAAATAGAAAAAAACAGCCTGATTGAAGGCGCTATTTTTGTCGGAAAGGAACTAAAGATCTCCGATTCCGAACTGGTCGGCGCTCAATAATTAGCTATGTCGGGTCGATCGGCACTAGCGAGTAGTGCCGATCCTTGATCTGACCCGATCAATAGCAATTAATGGGATTAGACTTTAATGCTGCTTACTGAGGAGGCAATTTATTGTCTGCAATAAGACAGAGTTATTTGCGAAGTTTGGCATGGCCAAGTAAAACCGTATACCCCAGTTAAGCGATTTTTATCATTTTTGCGGCTTCTGCTTCATATTGATTTGGACTTTTGTATCCCAGATATAAATGTAGAGACCTTTGCAAAACCCCAATATTTGAAAAATTATCTATTTATAATCAATAACCTAAAATTTACCACGAGGACTTTTGCAAAAGTCTCATGTAGTCTACAACTATTGTAGAACATGGAAATGTACTGCAATATATCCTGCTTTGCTTCATAACGGGTCTGATAGCTTTTCCATTGGACACGTTCCTGTTTTAGGCTGCCAAAGAAACTTTCTGCAACCGCATTGACGCTCCTATGTCAAATAATTATTGCCGCATTTGACAAATCTGCGAGAATAAGCGGATACAGCTCGCGAACAATGTACCGCTTCAGGCAACGTTGAATTTCCTTATTTGACATCCCTTGAGCAGCACGTCGATTCACATAGGCTTGAGGCCTTTGCAAAAGTCTCAGAAAGTTTCCTTTGCGGGTGTGACGCACGACATCAAAATCTGAGAAGCTCACAATGCAAATTCATCTCATTGATTAAAAATAATATTTTGCCACAAAGAGCAGTCAAATATGCCGCCTACCGTGCAAAGGTCTCATGGTTCGATTCATCGATCCGAATGGTAGCGTCGAAAGTGAAGAAGGGTTCGTAGTGCTGGTTGGTCAACTGGACGCGCTGAACAGGCGTGAGAAGTGCGTTTGGCGGATACGCTCCGCTGATTTCATCGCGCTAACCACTGGTTCAAATATTTGGCGGGGTAAATTTGGCTATTGTTGCAAAGAATAGCGCCTCATATTTTGCGAGAAATTTTCTATTTTAGCTGAAAAGTAACAGTGCCAACCCTATGCCAACGCCTGTCGCAATCATACCGAAAGTGCATTGTTTGGCCAGTAACGGATTACCCATGAAAAATATCAATCCCAATTTGAAACCCATATTGGATAATATGCCGATAGAAATGGCGGTGACTGTTTCAGTGGCTTCCAATTTGTCCAATCCGAACAGGCGCAGGCTTGTCAGCGTAATGGCGTCTACGTCAGTCATTCCGGAAATCAGCGCGACCATATAGAGCCCACTACTGCCCGCGATATCTGACAGCCAGGCGGCAAAAGACAATACAACGGCGTAGAGTAGACCAAAACTTGTTGCAGTATGAATCTCGGTTGGGTTATTGATTTCCGGTATGGGTATTGTATTTTGTTGATTTAATTTGTACCACCAGTAAACGGTTATCCCCAATCCGAAGATCAGGCCACAGCCGAGCACGGGTAATAGCACGGGTAATATGGCCGGAGAAACAACCGCACTGACCAGCGCCAGCCGGATAAGTACCATGAGATTGGCAATGAGAATAACGACAACGGCGAGCTGAACAAAGTCCTGTTTATATTTGCTGCGACGTGAATACACCAGGGTTGTGGCCGTGCTGGAAACGAGTCCGCCGAATAGACCCAGTAGTACCGCCCCATAACGTTGGCCGAAGAGCCTTAATGCAATGTAGCCCGCCAGACTGACGCCAGAGATCAGTACGACCATGAGCCAGATATGATAAGGATTAATGGCCTGGTAAGGGCCATAGCTTTTATCGGGTAATATGGGCAGGATAATAAAAGTAAGAACGGAGAACTGGAGAATGGAAACCACATCCCGCCGTTCAATGTTTTGGCTGATTCCGTGCAGCTCGGTTTTAAAATACAACAGGGTGGCCGTGATAATCGCCAGCATAATGGCCAGCGTGGCATCGCCATACCAGATTGTTGCGCCCAATCCATAACACATGATAATGGCTGCGACGGTTGTCGTACCTGGGTCATTGATCTCGTCTTTTGCATGAAAGTAAGCGGCGATGGTCATCAAGCCCACAATGAGTAATCCCCCCAGCAATAACGATGGGGCATCGGTTTTCTCGGATAACATGGCGGCCAGCGTGCCGAATAATGCAACCAGGGAAAAGGTGCGCAGACCGGCTTTAGCGGCTGGGTTGCGCTCGCGCACCAGGCCAATCAGAAGACCGATTGCGAGGCTGGTAGCGAATCGAGGTAATGACTCCAGGTCTCCGCCCTGCAAGAAGTCGATGTTCACTGTATTGTTGGCCAACGCTCGGATTGAGACCAGTGATCGATTTGAATCTGTAGGGTGGTGTTACCCCTGAACTGGTTTATTTGTAATCGATAGACTGCATCAATGATCTCTGGCAGCGGATCGCTGTGGGCAAATAGAATAGCGTCATAGAGATCACTGGATTGAACAGAGGTCGCAGAGGTCTGCCGTTGTTCTTCTTTGAGGCTACATTTTCTAAGTTTTAATTTCAGGTGTTTTTCACCGACGATGCGCTGTTCTTCCACATAAAAAGATGCATTGAATGTTGGCGGGGGAAAACCTTGCCCCCATACTTGTTGTGTCAGAGTATGCGCCAGTTCCAAACAGATTTCGGTTTCATCCAGTTGACCGTCGGTTTCGATAACGCGTGTCAGGTCGGCCGGCGTGAGTAACGCCTGTGCGGCTTGTTCGAAAGCATCGCGGAATTGTTCAAAATTATCGCTATTGATGGTCAAGCCAGCTGCTGCTGCATGCCCACCAAACTTGAGTATCAACTCGGGATGGCGTTTGGAAACCAGATCTAAGGCATCCCGTAAATGGAATCCACCAATCGAACGCCCTGAACCTTTGAGCTCATCCCCATTGCCGGGTGCGAAAGTGATGACTGGACGATGAAACTGATCTTTGATACGGGATGCCAGTATGCCGATGACGCCCTGATGCCATTCCGGATCAAACAGACAGAGACTGTACGATGTGTCTATGCTCGCGTGTTGTTTCTCGATAATGGCTGCAAGCATCTGCAATGCGCTTTCCTGCATGTCAGATTCAATTTCACGGCGTTGGCTATTGAGTTCATCGAGTTGTTGTGCCAAGTGTGTGGCGTGCGTTTCATCATCGGTAATAAGGCACTCGATACCCAGGGACATATCGTCCAGCCGCCCGGCGGCGTTTAGTCTGGGACCCAGCACAAAACCCAGCTCGTAGGCGGATGTTTGATGATAATCCCGCCGTGTTATTTTTAGCAGGGCGTTAATGCCCGTACAGGCGCGGCCTTTTCGAATACGCTGTAAACCTTGCTGTACCAGAATGCGATTATTATCATCGAGTTTGACCACATCGGCGACCGTTCCCAGGGCGACCAGATCCAATAAACTGGCCAGGTTAGGTTCTTGTATGGCTCCGGATTGATGGCTTGTATCGTGTGCTGAGGCTGTCATGAATACGCCGCGTTTGCGTAGCTCTGCGCGTAGCGCCAGCATTAAATAGAAAATAACGCCGACACCGGCTATATTTTTACTGGGAAAATGACAGCCCGGCTGATTGGGATTCATAATCGCGGCCGCGTCCGGTAATTCGTCTCCTGGCAGGTGATGGTCGGTAACAAATACCTGCATGCCTAGTTGATTGGCTGTGCGCACGCCCGCTATGCTGGCGATGCCATTATCAACGGTGATGAGAATATCGGGTTGTTTGGTCGTATGAGCCAGCTGCACAATCTCAGGTGTTAATCCATAGCCATATTCAAAACGATTCGGAACCAGATAATCAACGGTGGCACCCAGTTTCCGTAAGACACGCATTCCGACAGCACAGGCCGTTGCGCCGTCAGAATCATAGTCGGCTATAATTAATAGCCGTCTTTTTGCGAGGATGGCATCAGCGAGTGATGCGGCCATTGGAATAATATTTTTAAATTGATCAAATGGAAGCAGGCACGATAATTCTGTTTCAAGTTGGTGCGTTTCTTCAATGCCCCGTGCTGCGTAGATGCGGGCTAATACAGGCGTCAACCCGGATCGGCTAAGTGTTTTAAAAGCCTGCGAAGAATAGTTGCGGACAGTAATTTTAGCCATGTATCGGGATAAATGTTATTTTAAGTCTCGGATGGCTTATCCATTGAGTTAGCATCGTTTCAGGTAGTGAGCAGTCTTATGAATTTGTAACAATTTTTTCAACTTTGAGTATATGTAATCTGCGACTATCCGCGCGTAATACGGTAAATTTAAAGTGGCCGATCACAACAGACTCACCGCGATTGGGTAAGCGGCCAAATTCCTTCAGTACCAGCCCGCCAATGGTATCGCAGTCCTCATTACTAAAATGGGCATTCAGCACATCATTGAAATTGTCTATCTCGGTAATGGCTTTGACGCGATAGTGATTATCTGATTCCAGCACGATATTATCTTCTTCCTCATCAAAATCATATTCATCTTCAATGTCGCCAACAATCTGCTCAAGTACATCTTCAATGGTAACGAGGCCGGCTACGCCGCCATATTCATCAACGACAATAGCGATATGGTTACGGTTACTGCGGAAATCCTTGAGCAGGATATTCAGCCGCTTGGATTCCGGAATAAATACGGCGGGACGTAACATGTCGCGGATATCAAATTCTTCTTCGCCTGCATAATAACGGAGCAAGTCTTTTGCCAGCAAGATACCAATGATGTGGTCTTTACTGCCCTCGATCACGGGAAAACGTGAGTGAGCTGTCTCGATCACAAACGGAATGAACTTGTCGGGCGTTTGGCTGATATCAATGACGCCCATTTGCGCGCGCGGTATCATGATGTCCCGTGCCTGCATTTCAGAAACCTGCATGACACCTTCGATCATGCTGAGCGCATCAGAATCAAGCAAGTTACGCTCAAAGGCGGAATGCAATAATGTAATTAATTGTTCGCGATCTTCTGGTTTGCGTAAGAGCAGTGTACTAAGACGCTCCAGCCATCCAGATTTAGGTGCGGGGTCATCCATATGGTATAAATACATTAGATTGTCTGTTAGAAAAAATAAAGAAAACTTTTTACTAAAAGTGACGGGGTTAGTTTACTCAAATCTACTGTTCCTTATAAGGATTATCATAACCAAGTTTGGTAATAATCTCAGTCTCAAGTTGTTCCATGATTGCTGCCTCGGTGTCGTTCTGATGGTCATAGCCTTGCAGGTGTAGTACGCCATGTACTGTGAGATGCGCATAATGTGCGGTTAAACTTTTGCGCTGTTGTTGCGCTTCCTGTTCAATGATTGCTGTGCATAGCACGATATCACCGGAGAGCGGTTGTGTGTCGTCATAGACAAAAGTCAAAACATTGGTCGCGTTGTTTTTGCCCCGGAAATGATAGTTGAGATCGCATCCTTCATTTTCATCTACGATGCGTAGTGTAATTTCGACCGCTTGCATCAGTGCGGCTTTGATCCATCTGCGGAATTGTTGCCGGGTCGGAGTGCCTGCAATATTTGTGGCATATTGCACCGTTAGTTTGAGTTTTTTCTCCATAACCGCGTTTCATCAATCGTCCTGTTTCTGTTGATCATAGTTTTCATAGGCATTGACAATACGTTGTACCAGCGGGTGCCTCACGACGTCTTCAGATTTAAAATGAGTAAAAGCGATACCACGTACCTGATTGAGCACCTGTTTGGCTTCAACCAGGCCACTTTTCTGATGTTTGGGCAGGTCGGTTTGTGTTATGTCCCCTGTAATTACCGCCTTGGAGCCAAAGCCAATCCGCGTTAGAAACATCTTCATTTGTTCTGGCGTGGTATTTTGTGCTTCATCCAGGATAATAAATGACTGGTTCAGTGTGCGCCCGCGCATAAAGGCCAGCGGGGCAATCTCAATCGTATTGCGGTCAAACTGCTTGCTGGTTTTATCAAAGCCCATGAGATCGTACAGCGCATCATAGAGGGGGCGTAAATAAGGGTCCACCTTTTGCGTCATGTCACCTGGCAAAAATCCCAGGCGTTCCCCCGCTTCAACTGCTGGCCGTACCAATATAAGGCGCGCCACCATATCGCGTTCCAAGGCATCTACTGCGCTGGCTACAGCAAGATAAGTCTTGCCGGTTCCGGCGGGACCAATGGCGAAAGTAATATCATGTTCCTGGATTTGTTGTAGATACTGAGCTTGACGTGGCGTTCGGCCATATAGATTACTGCGCCGGGTCATTAAGGCAGGCGCTGCTTTTGATGTCGCCAGCGCGTCAGTACTAATTGGGTCTGGCAAGTGATGCGGGTTGATGGCCTGGATCAAACCCAATTGTACTTGCTCAATAGACAGATAGTGTTGTGATTGATTATAGAAATTACGCAAGACTTGTGCGGCCAGTTTAATTTTATCTGCCTGGCCAGATAAGCTGAAATGCTCGCCTCGTCGTGCAATGGTGACATCTAGTGCGGTTTCAATTTGTTTGAGATTTTCGTCTAATGCACCGCATAGATTTGCAAGGCGCAGATTGTCAGCTGGCGTAAAAGAAATCTCGATGGGTTTTGATTTCAAGTATGTAGTGGAACTGTTACGATAGTTTGATTTTCGCAGTGGTAGGATTACTTTGCAAGTGATCCTGCTCTATTTTTAGTCGGAGACTATTTCGCCACGTAATGAATGCGACCGTGCGTCAGTGATTTTAATGTTTACAAAACAACCTATTAGGTCTGGATCAGCGGCAAGATTTACCATGCGATTATTGTCAGTGCGTCCACAAAATTCGGCTGCATTTCTTTTGGATACACCCTCCATTAGAACGCGCTGTGTGGTACCTACCATTTGTCGGCTGATTCTCTGTGCCTGCTGATTGATTTTTGCCTGTAGCTGCTGCAGCCTTTCCAGTTTGACTGCATAAGGCGTGTTGTCCGGTAAATCAGCAGCGGGTGTTCCCGGGCGGGCGCTATAGATAAAGCTGAAGGATTCATCAAAATTCATTTCTTCAACCAGTTGCATAGTGGCTTCAAAATCGGCGTCGGTTTCACCGGGAAAGCCAATAATAAAATCGGACGTCAGTGAAATATTCGAGCGGATTGCGCGCACTCTGTGAATAATGGATTTATATTCAGAAACCGTGTAGCCACGCTTCATTGCTGTCAGGATACTATCAGAGCCAGACTGTACGGGTAAGTGTAAATGACTGACTAATTTGGGTAGCTTTGAATAGGCGGCAATCAAGCGGGTAGTGAATTCTTTGGGATGAGAGGTGGTATAACGGATACGCTCAATGCCGGGTATCTCATGAACGCATTCAAGCAATAATGAAAAATCTGCAATAGCACCATCGTCCATGACGCCAAGATAAGCATTGACGTTTTGGCCCAGCAAGGTTATTTCCTTAATGCCTTGATCTGTTAATACTGCAATCTCTGTCAGAATATCGTCTAGCGGGCGTGAGACTTCTTCGCCTCGTGTATAAGGGACAACGCAAAAACTACAATATTTGCTGCAGCCTTCCATAATGGATACGAAAGCGGTAACACCCTCGGTTCGTGCGAGTGGAAGATGATCAAATTTCTCAATTTCAGGAAAGGAAATATCCACCTGCGCCCGGCCTGTCGCCTTGCGTGCAGCGATCAATTGTGGCAATCGATGCAGTGTCTGAGGCCCGAATACCATATCGACAAATGGTGCACGACTAACGATGGTTTTGCCTTCCTGGCTGGCAACGCAACCACCAACGCCAATCAGTAAATCAGGATTGGATTCTTTCAGGTGCCGGACGCGCCCGAGATCATGAAACACCTTTTCCTGAGCTTTTTCTCGTACTGAGCAGGTATTAAATAAAATAACATCAGCTTCAGCAGGATCGTTGGTTTGTTCCATGCCATGAGCAACACGAAGCACATCAGCCATCTTATCCGAGTCATACTCGTTCATCTGGCAGCCGAAGGTTTTAATATAAAGCTTATTACTCACAGATAGGGTGTTGGAGTTGCAAATGGGTTATATGATAATTCAATCTGTTGCCTGAGTTGGTTATTTTTCTTCTTTTTTCGCCTGGCTGGTTTCATCAGAGGTCAGAAACCAGATACGATGGACATGCCCCATTATGTCTAGCTGGTAGCGAATAAAACCGGTTTCGTTCAGGGTTGCAGGCAAAATGATTAAATTATTTTTATCTCGAATCTGACTGCCTGCACCTAAATACATGGGCTGATCATTGATTCTGACTTCGGGAAATGCATATGCCGTCAGTCTACCTAGCTTGCTGTCTGTTGGGAAATTTCGCTGCAATTGAGCATAAACATTAGCAGTCAGATTGATCAGTGTGATGATGAGTATAAACCATATCACCCACAATCTTTTCATATGTTTAGTCGGTTTTACTATAGACGATAAAAAAATATGGTGGCGAATCAGGGATTTGAACCCCGGACCAACGGATTATGATTCCGCTGCTCTAACCACTGAGCTAATTCGCCACACGCTTTAATGCGAGACTGAGTATTTTGCCTTTGAGGATGAGGCTTGTCAAGGTCGATAATGTGACTTGACAAGGATTTATGCGAATCCATTTAGGGTGCGGCAGGCGGTATTTTGTAGTTTGACATCCTCCCCTTCCTAAACGAAGGGGATTCCTAGCGACTTATTAAGCC
>CBDUPR010000016.1:0-55076 GCA_965369175.1 uncultured Nitrosomonas sp. | reverse complement strand
GATGGCAGCCAACCAGGAATCACCTGTATTGAAGAACAAAGCGCGGATCGGGATGGGACGCGCCAGCTACTTCGGCACGGCAAAAGTCAACGCCCAAGTTATGCTGAAAAGTATCTGCATGAATCTAAAAAAAGCGGCCAACAAAATCTTCGTGGACAAGCTACCAAGGGGAATAGTCCGTCTAAATGTTACATAAAGGGGGAAAACTTCCTTTAAAAAGAAGAAAAGCTTCACTTTTTTCCAAAATGACACGCATAACAAATGTCATTTGGACATTTCTTCCATTATCACAGCAAATTTACGCAGTTGTGCAGAGGTCTTAAAGTATTGATTTAATTGGCTTGAAGCTGGTATTGGAAAATGGAATTCAAACGCGTGTACCTGATAGAATCCGGTATTCTGGAATTGATTGGCGTGTTGAGATTGATATGGCGGCAGGGGTAGAGTCAATAGCAGCGGGTGAACGTGTATCAGTTGCATCAGTTGAGGTGGGTGTGCTGCGGGTTAAGCCGGTCTCAATCGAATCCTGCAATGGGTCATCGGGAAAATAGGTTGCGGTACATTTATTAAGCCCGGAAGGATATTATGTATTCCGGGCAATAAAAGAAAAAACGGATATTGGGTTAATTAACGTTTATTCGCAGTACAACCAAAAAACTGGCTTAGTTTTTTTAGTATATCCGCTTCAGGCCAGTCCCACTGTAAACGGTATTCAGCGCCCAAGATAGGGTTTTTTATATCTGCTTCAATTTTCTTCTGTCCTGTAATAACAGGCGATGCGAGTATCTCATCTTCATCACCGTGCCGGCAAAATATTCTGGCTGAGGCAATCGGACGCCCTTCTGGCAACTCTACGACAAAGCGCAATAATTTGGTATCGATATCGACGACATGGGAAAGTGTTTCTTGCGTTTTTGTAAAGGCATTTTTACAGTCGTATGATAAGGTAATATCGAACGTTTCAGCAGCTTTTAGCTCAGGCGATAATTTCATCGATATATGAGTGACGCCATTCTCATCTCTTTGTTCTACTGGCGGATGGCCATTAATTTTGAGATTACTGATTGTTCCGGCAGAATGAATATTCTTGAACCATAGCTCTGAATTAGCAGCATGATTAGTAGTAATTGTTTGTTTTTGTGTTTGTGTTGCCTGCTTTCCATTGGTGTCGTAGATAGTGAGTATCTTTTCTAAGTGTGAAATTGTGAATGCAGGTTTGTTCTGATGATACTGATCACGTATCAATAATAATGCACTGATAGAGAGGAATAATCCAATAACAATATAATCGCTTAACAAGATAGTCAAGATTCCCAAAGTGCCAAGTAATATATTGATATAAAAAATAAGTTGATTCGGTTTATCAAACATACAGAGTTCCTTAATTATGAGGTATTACGTTACTACAGCCTTCATCAGAAGGTGGAGTTTAGCAGAGAGAGACGGGCAAAAAAAGAAAGTGCAATGTGTAAATATTTTTTCAGTGTGCACGATACGCTTGAGATAGGCAAATGTGCGATTAAAGCGGGCAGGGATGCGTTTGAACAGTTTAAAGATACAATAGGGTACACAGATTAGTCAGGATATCGGAAAAATGCGTCGTATTAGTTTTACTTGCAAGCATAGAGGAACAAAGGAGCAAAAGAGAGATCAGTATTTTTAACAGACCGGGCGGAAATCTGCTCCGTTCAAGGGGAGGATGTTAAATATTGGATATTCAGTTTTTAAGCGATATATAATGGGCACAAAAGATAGGTGAGCAGTTATTTTTATGCGTAATCAGGATTCAGTGGGGTCATATATTAATGAATAATCAGTTGCTTTCTGATATTAGTGTGGGTGCGTGGGTGAAGGATGGACCCGTTACAATGAGCAATTTGATTGGCTCAGTTGTGCTGGTGGAGGTTTTTCAGGTTAATTGTCCGGGTTGCTTTCTCTATGCGTTGCCGAAGGCAATTCAGTTGCATGAAAAATATCAGAAACAAGGCTTGATTATTATTGGGTTGGCGACAGCGTTTGAAGATTATGATAAAAATACGCTAGAAAATTTACAGCGATTGGTCGAAACTGGTGAAGTGGTTGGCCAGACTTTCAAAGCACTGCGCCAACGCGATATGCTGGTTCATGATAAGCTGGGTTGGCAATTGCCATTCGCAGTTGGGATGGATCGCGTCGTGCCGGATACAGAGCCTGTAACAGACGAGAGAGTGCTACGTTATGCATGCAAATTACTCCCGGAGTTTCAGACACTTCCAGAAGAAAAAAAGCAAGCCATGCTGAGTCAAATTAAGAATTACCTAGAGCAAAAAACGATGAAAGCTGAAACTTTTGAGCGGTTTTCTTTGCAAGGGACGCCATCATCAATTTTATTCGATCGGCGAGGTCAACTTAAAGATATATCGTTTGGTCAAATGGTTCATCAGGAGTCCCTGATCGAGCATTGTTTGGCGCAATCAGGTGATTAATAACAGTCTTAGTACAAGTTAGCTATAATTTACGGGCTGGTTAATTTAATCCCAATTTCTGCGAGTCGGTCTATATCAATCTTTTTTGATTAATTCATCAGGATAATCCAGGCGGCTATCATAGTAACCGGAAGAGTGATCAATATCTGAATAAGTGTGTTTCCTGTTAAATACCTCATTGCCCATCGTTCAGTATGCTGTGTAATTGATTGCGGTGCTTTTCACTTGACATATTTTACTGACTTGGGCGCGTCTCCCCAGTATTTTTCTTTTTGAGCAGTAAATACGAAAGACCGCTGCATAACTCTGTTTTTGAGCTTTTCTGATTACTTGCAGCATTGATAAATCAAACACTTAAAAATCTTGCCCAGCCAGAGATAACCAGCTATGCAGCGGTCTTTACGATGTATCCATCTCTCATGTTCTTCCTAACATCGTTATTTGTTTCTGCTGTTCAGAAGCGACTTCTTTATCAGCAGGCAATCTAGCTGCATTCTTTATCTTTTCACATAACATTGTAATTGTCCGGTAGCAGCCCTTTACACCATATTTCAATTGCTTGTCGTACTTCATCTGGCTTTTCGGTCAATGGCCAGTGATGGCAATTCACGGTTACTATCTGATTGTGCGGAAATCCTTGAGCAATTACTTGTGTTTGCGCGATGTCCGTAAAGACTGCGCCCGTCGACAGCAGCACCAGTACCGGGGACTGAATGGTTGACGCGAGTGGCATGGGCCTAAACATCTCGGCTAGTTCCTGTAGGTAGTGGGCGGTGTGAAATGTGTGTAAATCTGCCCAGATGGAGCGATAGCGTCGAATAAATTTACGTTCCAGTGCAGGTTCGAGAAGAGACTGACGCGTGATTTTATCAAGCGTATACAGGTCTAGCAATGGAATATGAGTGCGCCGTAATCCAATAGCATTAATCGCGCGCACGAATTGCGCAATCCATGTGAATAGAGAATGGTAACGTGCCAGCCATTGCCATTTGTTTTGTAATGCCTGGTAAAATACCGGATCGATTAAGGCTAAGCCCTGTACTCGTGATGCATGCGTACTACCAAAATGTAATGCGACCTGTGCGCCAAGGCTATGACCGATCAGTACTGCTTGCGCATAGTTTTGGCTATCGAGTAATGCAACCAGATCATCGCTCCATAGCTCTAATCCGATTCGACCGCAGGTCTTTGAATCACCGTGCCCCCGCAAGTCAATACGGATGATGTCCCATTGTGATTTAAGTTGTGTGTTGATGATAAACTCGGTCCATCGCGTCATATTGCTGGCTAACCCATGCAGCAATACGATAGCGCGTTGCCCAGGCATTTGCTCTGCCCGAGTTAAACCGTACATGATTTTGACATCATCAGGTCGTATCAGAGAATAAATTGTTTCAGTCATCATAATTATTAAACAGGGTAAATAATGTGACGCTGATTACTGCCGGATAGTTCTCGGTGACGGTCTTAGTCTTTGTTACTGAGCAACGGTAATGATAGGCTACACGATCAAGTGCATAATGATACTGCTAGAGAATATTGGTCAGAATGGTTAAGGATGAGGGATGGAAAAATAACGACTGTGCATCCTGCGACTAGATTGAAACGGGAGTTTCACTATGTCAGACTAGAATGGCTGGTTTATCATTACGCTGTGCAGATGATGCGACAGTAGCAGATAACCGTCAGATCTGGTAATCAAAAAGAGCCATGGAAGAATATCCGATGACATACAGAAATTAGGATTAATTTTCGTCAACGTCACGAGGAGAATTCAGTGAAATTTACCTCGCTTACCCAGCGTTTTGCGGTTTGGTTCACATTGGTTTCGCTGTTGCCAATATTGTTGATTGGTAATATCGGACTCCATATTTTTGTAACTGAAATTCAAAAAACAGCTATTCAGAAGGTTTCTGCCATTGCTGATAAAAAGGTCGAGCAGATTGATACTTATCTACTTGAACGGCTTCTTGACGCAAGCTTGCTGCATAATACCAGCGCGACGCGAAGCGCAATACGTGAGCTCTCCGCAGTTTTTATTCGGGATGGCATCGAGTCAGATGCTTATCGCCAACTTGATGCACGTTATCGTGAGCATTTCAGACGATTTACTGAAGAGGCAGATTATTACGATCTGTTTTTGATTTCTCCACAAGGTACCATCGTCTATTCACAAAGCCATGAATCTGATTTTGCTACTAATCTATTAACCGGTCCTTATCGTGATACGGGGCTAGGCAAAGTGACTCGTCGTGCATTAGATAAAAGAGAAGGCAGTATTTCAGATTTTGAATATTATGGGCCATCACATGGCGCAATCGCTGCATTTATCGCATTTCCAATTGTGATCCAGGGTGTCGTCGAAGGCGTGCTGGCGCTACAGATTTATAGTGAACGCGTATTCGAAGTGTTATCTAATAATGTGGGCCTTGGAATGAGTGGCGAAACGGTCGTGGCGCGTCTTCAGGACGAACAAACCGCACTGGTAATGGCTCCCTTAAAGTATGATTCCGATGCGGCATTGAAGCGTCAGATTCCATTAAATACGCCTCCTCTCTCTACGGCCATGCATAGCGCTTTATATGGCGATTCTGGTGGTGCACTTACAATTGATTATCGTGGTAAAGAAGTTGTTGCAGCGTGGCGTCACTTATCGCGCATGAACTGGGGCATGGTAGTACAAATGGATGTGGACGAAGCATTCGCACCTATTTATCGTGTGCGTATATTTGGTTTGTTGATTCTGGGTGTTACATTGCTGGCTGTCATTTTTGGTGCCATTTTGTTCAATCGCCGGGTCGTTACGCCGATAAAAAAATTAAATCAAAGTGCATCGGATGTAGCTGCAGGCAACTTGAATCAACGTGCTCTTGTCGAAGGCTGGAATGAGATGGGACAACTGGCTCATACGTTCAATGATATGACAGTACGCTTGAGTGCAAGCAATCAGGAACGACGGGCAGCTGAGCAGAATCTTCGTCAACTTAATCAGGAACTCGAAAATCGAGTTGCTGCGCGCACCTATGAATTAGAGCGTGCCAATGAATTTCTGGCGATTAAAGAAGAAGAGATGCGCTCTGTTGTTGAGCATATGGTTGATTGTGTGGTTACTACGGATGAAAAAGGTGTCATTCTTTCAGCTAACCCGGTTATGGAGAAATTATTCGGTTATACCCATGATGAGATAGTTGGTAAAAATGTTTCGCTGTTAATGCCGGAGCCTGACCGCAGTAAACATGACAGCTATATGAAAAGGTATTGCCAGGCTGGATATGGACAGGAATATGTGGGTCGTCCTTATATCCCGGGTTCACATGGTATTGGTCGTGGACGTGAGGTAGAAGGGATTCATAAGAATGGCGAGCGGATTGCATTATATCTTGCAGTAAGTGAGTATTTTGTAGGGGAAGAACGACATTTTACCGGTGTGATGCGCGATATTCGGGAGCATGTGCTGATGATGAAAGATCTCAAGCAAGCCAGAATTGAAGCTGAACAGGCGAACAAGGCTAAATCTGCATTTCTTGCGGCCATGAGCCATGAAATCCGTACGCCCATGAATGGTGTTATCGGTATGGTCGATGTATTGAGACAAAGCAGTCTCAGCGGTTATCAAATGGAGATGGCTAATCTGATTCGTGAATCCGCTTATGCTTTACTGGATATCATTGAAGATATTCTTGATTTTTCTAAGATTGAAGCGGGTAAGCTGGAAATAGAAAACATTCTCTTTCCGTTGCCTGCCGTCGTGGAAAAAGCCTGTGGTATGTTAGCACACCTGGCATTAAGCAAAGGAATAGAGCTTACCTTGTTTATTGATCCGGCTATACCAGCAAAGGTAGTGGGAGATCCGTTACGCTTGCGTCAGGTATTAGTCAATATTGTTAATAATGCCATCAAGTTTTCCAGTAAGCAAGAAAAAGCAGGCAAGGTATCAGTCAGAGTACTGCTAACCGAATCTGGCTCGGATCAGATTGTGGTCACATTTCAGATCACTGATAATGGTATCGGTATGGACAAAGAGATGCGAGAAAAGCTCTTTAGCTCTTTTACACAGGGGGATGCTTCAACCACACGTCGCTTTGGTGGCACCGGCTTGGGATTGGCTATCTCTCATCGCCTGGTGAAACTGATGGATGCGGAAATTGCAGTACAGAGCCGACCTGAGCAAGGGGCTACTTTTACCATAGAGTTTCCATTTAAGGTGTTGCCGGAAAGTTCAGTGAGTGACGACAGTCAGATCTTTGATTTAACCGGGCTGTCTTGCTTGGTATATGGTGATAATGAAGGTTTGAGTGATGATTTGTCTATTTACTTGAAAAGTGCGGGCGCGAAAGTCAAACGACTATCTGATCTGACCACAGCCTGTAATGAAATTAAGAAACTGGATTCTGGCTTGTGGTTAGTTGTCATTGATGCGGGATATGAAACTCCGCCGATTGAGGAATTGCGTGCAGCCTTTGTTAACCGGGGCAGTTCAAAACAACATACAGATAAGGGTAAGTCCAGTGTACGGAAATCGAATATCGATCCACATTTTATTATTATTAAACGTGGCCGTCGTCGTCAAGCGCGCATTGAAGGCATTGATGTTGTCACGCTGGATGGGGATGTCATGTATCGTCAGTCTTTACTTCGGGCGATGGCGATGGCTGCTGGCAGAGTACAGGAAAGCGAGGCAAATGAACCATTAGCCGGTGCAGCTAAATCAGCGCCAGTTCCGCCTTCACGTGAGGAAGCTTTGGAGCAGGGGAAACTTATATTGGTTGCTGAGGACAATGAGATCAATCAGAAAGTGATACGCCAGCAGCTGACTTTGCTTGGTTATGCGGCGGATATTGCAGATGACGGACGTGATGCGCTCAAGCGGTGGAAAAATGGTGGCTATGCTTTATTAATTACGGATCTGCATATGCCTGAAATGGATGGTTTTCAATTGACAAAAGCGATCCGTGCCGATGAAAAAGAGCACCAGCACATTCCAATTATTGCATTGACTGCGAATGCGTTGAAGGATGAAAAGGAACATTGTCTCAGCTTTGGTATGGATGATTATTTGAGTAAACCGGTGCAGCTTACAGATTTACAATCCATGTTAGAAAGATATTTGTCGCGCAGTAAATCTGACTCAAGTCCGGATTTGGATTCTGCTATGACGCCTGATGCTGTAGTATCTACCACCAAGGTAGCAAAGTCAGCAGCGGCAACGGTAGACATACATATTCTCGAAGAGCTTGTAGGAAATGACCCGGCAACAATTAAGGAATTGTTGCAGAATTTTCGTATTAGTGCAAAAAAGATAGCGAAAGAATTGCATGCGGCCTTTCAGGCAGAGCAGTTTGAAACTTTGAGCTCGGTGGCGCATAAGCTGAAATCGTCAGCCCGTTCTGTTGGCGCGACAACGCTGGGTGATTTGTGTGCAGAAATAGAACAGGCTGGTAAGAAAAGTGATGGAGCCGTGCTTTCAGAATTGTTATCCCGTTTTGATACAGAGATGGCTGCTGTCGAAGCTTACCTTGAATCATTATCAGGATAGGAAGTGGATCTGCTTTTTATGGATTGTCTTGATTTTAGCTGATTTAGGCTGTTTCTAATTAACCAGCCGGACATAAGATTCATATTCTGAAATAATTTTACTACATAATTTGTAATTTTAATCAGGCAATACTGGGGGAAGATGAAGGTATGAAGATACATGAATATCAGGCAAAAGAAATTTTGCGCAGATTCGGTGTTGCGACACCACAGGGTATTGCCTGTTTCAATGTTGAAGAGGCTGTAACGGCTGCTAGCAGTCTGGGGGGGGATTTATGGGTGGTGAAGGCGCAAATTTATGCGGGTGGGCGCGGCAAGGGGGGTGGGATAAAAATAGCCAGATCTCTTGACGAGGTTCGTCAG
Source organism: uncultured Nitrosomonas sp. (assembly GCA_965369175.1). Lineage (GTDB taxonomy): Bacteria > Pseudomonadota > Gammaproteobacteria > Burkholderiales > Nitrosomonadaceae > Nitrosomonas. The sequence continues at coordinate 46,713 of CBDUPR010000016.1, read as the reverse complement.
TTTGCGGGAGAAATCCTGAATATGACGCTTGTTACGCATCAAACTGGCCCGAAGGGGCAAATTGTACGTCGAATTTTTATCGAGCAGGGCGTTGATATAAATAGAGAGTTTTATATCGGGATGATAGTGGACCGGAGCCATCAGCGGGTTTGTTTAATGGCCAGCTCGGAAGGCGGTATGGAAATTGAGCAGGTTGCTGCTGATACTCCAGAGAAAATTCATAAGGTATTGATTGATCCGATAATAGGGCTTACTGAGCAGGATGCTGATGCGATATCTCGCAAGATTGGAATCATGGACTCTTGTCTGGGCGCTGCAAAAACCTTATTACAAGGTTTATATCGGGCTTTCAATGATACAGATGCTTCATTGATCGAAGTTAACCCACTGGCACTGACTATTGATAACCATATAATTGCACTTGATGCAAAAATGAATTTTGATGACAACGCATTATTTCGCCAGCCTGATATTGCAGCACTGCGTGATTTGGATGAGGAAGATCCGCTTGAAGTCGAAGCATCTCAGCATCACTTATCTTATATCCCATTGGATGGCAGCATAGGATGTCTGGTCAATGGTGCAGGCTTAGCGATGGCGACCATGGATATCATCAAGCTATACGGAGGTAGCCCGGCTAATTTTCTTGATGTGGGCGGGGGAGCTACGGTAGAAAAAGTAACGGAAGCATTTAAACTGATGCTGCGCAATCCAAAACTGCGGGTTATCCTGGTGAATATATTTGGTGGTATTATGAAATGTGACGTGATTGCCGAGGGCGTTGTTGTGGCTGCGCGACAGGTAAAATTATCGGTTCCGCTGGTAGTGCGTCTTGAGGGTACCAATGTGGCGTTAGGGAAAAAAATCCTGGCTGAGTCCGGTTTGTCGATTATATCAGCAGAAAATATGGCAGACGCTGCCAAGCAAGCTGTAGCGGCAGCAACCGGTACGGATGCTTATATATAATAGTTCGGAAAAATCAGCGCTGCAGATCTTATCTATTATCTTGTTTTACCTGTTAGTTTCATTAAGTTGAAGAAGGGAGCAGTCACTATTATGTCAATTCTGATCAATAAGAACAGTCGAGTCATGACCCAGGGTATTACTGGTAAAACAGGCCAATTTCATACGCGTCTATGCCGTGAGTACGCAAGCGGTAAGGATTGTTTTGTTGCCGGTGTTAATCCGAAGAAACCGGGTGAAAGTTTTGAGGGAATCCCGATCTATGGCACGGTTAAAGAAGCGAAGCAGGCAACTGGTGCAACCATTTCCGTGATTTATGTGCCGCCTGCTTCAGCTTCTGCGGCCATTGATGAAGCAGTAGATGCAGAATTGGACCTGGTGATCTGTATTACCGAGGGGATTCCTGTCCGTGATATGTTAAACACACGTTATAAAATGCAGGGAAAGAAAACGTATCTGGTTGGCCCGAACTGTCCGGGGATTATTACACCGGATGAACTCAAGATTGGCATTATGCCAGGCTATATCCACAAGAAAGGCCGCATTGGCGTGGTATCACGTTCTGGCACATTGACTTATGAGGCAGTCGCTCAATTAATGGAGCAGGGATTGGGACAATCGACTTGCATTGGTATTGGAGGAGATCCTGTTAATGGATTAAAGCATCTGGATATCATGAAATTATTTAATGAAGATGATGAAACGGACGCAGTCCTGATGGTAGGGGAGATTGGAGGTGCCGATGAGGAAGATTGCGCTTATTGGATTAAAGACAATATGCAAAAACCAGTAGTAGGCTTTATTGCGGGTATGACAGCGCCTCCGGGTAAGCGCATGGGGCATGCCGGCGCGATTATTTCGGGCAGTCATGGCACTGCGCAGGAAAAACTGGCTGTGATGGAAGCGTGTGGCATTAAAGTGACACATAATCCCGCTGAAATGGGCAAACTATTAAAATCGGTGTTGTGCTAGAGTTCGAATATACTCCAAGGCACTTGACTCACGCTATAGTTTTCCTGCCAGACTCATTGCTTCAAAACAGAATTATATTTAGCCTAGGAGAACGAAATGCGCCCCATGTGGTTCACTATAACGATATTTGTGCTATTAACATTTTCAGGCTGTGCAATATTCGAATCTGCACCATATCCTCCAGATAAGGTAGAGTATCCATCAGAGCCTTTACCTCCCAGTGTCCGGCCGACTTATAATCTTTCTGGTTATCCTCCTGCTACTAAGGAGGGTTATATTGACGGATGCGAGACGGCCAAGAAAACACGCTATGGGCGTAAAGACGAGAGCCGTTATGCTGCTGATGGGCAATATCGAATGGGCTGGGATGATGGATTTGATTTATGTCGTGAAAAATAACGATTATTGCTCATATTAGAGATGTTTCAGCTCAGGTTAACTGTTATTTCGTTTCTTATACTTGTTGTTGTATCAATCCCTGTATTTTCTCATGGGTTACCGGTTCCCATTCAACAGAAACTGGAACAGGCAGGCATCCCAGAGTCTGCGGTAGGTATTTATGTGAGTGAAATTGGTGCAAATGAGCCCCTTGTAGCTGTTAATGCGGATACAGCGATGAATCCGGCATCGGTAATGAAGCTGGTCACCACTTTTGCCGGATTGGAGTTGCTTGGACCTGCTTATACTTGGAAAACTGAGCTATATGCAGACGGCGAAATAAAAGATGGCGTATTGCAGGGTAATCTGGTAATTAAAGGTTATGGTGATCCTAAACTGGATTTAGAAAATTTCTGGCTGCTAGTTTATCGCTTGCGCCAAACAGGTTTGCGTGAAATCAAGGGGGATCTGGTGCTTGACTATACGCACTACGATTTGCCAAGAGAAGACCCCGGTGCTTTTGATGGACAGCCCTATCGTACTTATAATCTGCTCCCGGAAGCATTACTGGTAAATTATCGGACGTCTGCACTGCATTTCACACCGCAGCCAGATAACAATACTGTTGGGATTGTTGTGGACCCCTTGCCGGAATCATTGCGGTTAAATAACAACCTGAAACTGACTTACGGACAATGTGGTGACTGGCTCAGCTTGCTGAATGCGGATATTCATGTCGGTGAAGATGAGAGCAAGCCGATATCGATTGGATTGAACGGTCATTATGCGCTCGACTGTGGAAAAAAAACCTACCTACTGGGCTTGCATGACAGTGCATCCTATACCAGGGATTTATTTAAGCAGCTATGGATGCAGCAGGGTGGGTTATTTCAAGGTAATGTGTTTATCGGTAAAACACCTAACAATATTTTACGATTAAAAACCTACCAGTCTCCATCATTAACCGAAATTATTCGCGGGATTAATAAATTCAGTAATAATATTGCCGCGCGACAATTGTACTTGACGCTAGGTACAATTCTCGCGACAGCGCGTGATGGCTCACCTGCTACACTCGCCCGATCCGATAAGGCCATTCGACAGTGGCTTGCTTCCAATGCTCTGGATTTTCCCGAACTCGTTATCGAGAATGGATCAGGGCTATCACGTAAGGAACGAATTAGTGCGCATCATATGGGAAAACTTTTGCTCACTGCTTTTCAAAGTCCTGTGATGCCAGAATTTATTGCGTCACTACCAATCGTAGCGGTTGATGGTACCATGAAAAATCGCTTAATCGGGACGCCTGTAAACGGTATGGCTCATATGAAAACAGGTACATTAAATGGGGTGCGGGCGCTCGCTGGTTATATGCTGGATAAGTTTAAACGCCGTGTAATCGTTGTTTTTTTTGTGAATCACCCCAATGCAGGTCAAGCCTGGCCTGCATTGGATTTGCTGCTGCACTGGGTTTATGCCAGATGATGGTGAGTTCCGGTATGGCATCAGCGTAGTTACAGCCTGTGCGCAGCCTAGGTTGATTGACTGAGTAACAATCAGCTTGCGCAGTATGTAAATGATGCGCTTATCCAGCCATCAAAGTTTCTCATATGAGGCAGGAGTTTCCACTGCAACTGGTGATTGAATCTGCAGATGTGCTGCCTTCGGTTCGGGTTGATCCGGTGTATGCTCATCAGGTTGCTCGTCGAACCAGCGATATAATGTTGGCAAGACTACTAATGTTAATAAGGTGGAGGTAATTAATCCTCCAATCACGACAATAGCCAGTGGTTGTTGTACTTCGGAGCCCGGACCGGTAGCAAATAAGAAAGGCACTAGACCCAGCATTGCCACGGTAGCTGTCATCAGTACCGGACGGAAGCGCTGTTGGCAGCCTTTGACTACGGCCTCAGAAAGGTTGACTCCGTCATTGCGTAACTTCCGAATATAAGTTAACAACACTACACCATTGAGTACCGCAATTCCCCACAGTGCAATAAATCCTACTGACGCGGGAACAGAGAGATATTCGCCCGTGATAAATAAAGCGAAAACGCCGCCAATAGAAGCGAAAGGCAGTACCAGGATAGTTAATCCGGCCAGTTTGACCGAATCGAATAATATGAATAATAAGAAGAAAATAAGGGCAATTGTAACTGGTACGATAATCGATAGCGTTGCCATCGCCCGCTCCATGTTTTCGAATTGTCCCCCCCATTCAAAATAATAACCGGGTGGCAGCTGAATTTCCTCCGCGAGGCGTTCTTGTATCTCTGCAACAAAGCCGCCGAGATCGCGTCCATCCACATTGGAACCAACAACGACTCGTCGTTTAGCGCCTTCCCGTGAAATCTGAGCCGGGCCATCGACAATATTGATCTGTGAGACAGCACGTAATGGAATCATGGCACCATCCGGTGCACGTAATAAAAGATTCTTAATATCTTCGATATTGTCTCGAAATCTTTCGGGGAAACGCAGTGCAATTGCAAAGCGCCGTTCGCCTTCATATAAATTAGTTACATCCTTGCCACCAATAGCGGTTGTGATGAGTTCATTGACGTCAGCAACGTTGATTCCATGACGTGCAATTGCATCCCGATCAATATCAATCGTTAATGATTGTTGACCAGAAAGCCGCTCAACACGAATGTCCTGCGAACCGGGTACGGATTTTAAGATACGGGAAATATCTTCTGATAATTCACGCAATACCGATAACTCATCACCAAAAATCTTAATTGCGATCTCTGAACGTACTCCGGTCAGCATTTCATCGACCCTTTCCGCGATTGGTTGCGATAGCACGATTTGTACACCTGGCAGCACGGAGAGTTTTTTACGAATATCCTCATCAATGTCCATTTGAGTGCGCCCGGCGCTTGTGTCCAGTGTGACGATTGGATCAGATTCATTTTGTCCGGCTGGGTCAGCGGGTGATTCACCTCGCCCGATTTTAGAAACAATCCGCTCAACACCCGGTACGCTCATGATCATTTTGTGTGCTTCGAATTCCATTTCAATCGTCTCATTTAAAGAAATGGATGCGACACGATTGATCTGGGGTGTTAAAGAACCTTCCATCAGTGTCGGAATGAAGGATGTGCCGAGAAATGGGAACAAGGCAAATGATGATAACAACAGTACGATGGCAACGGAGATGGTTGTTTTTTCTTTTGCAAGGGCTTTATCCAGTAAACGTAGATAAGCTGATTTGAGTATGGTAATAATTTTAGTATCGTGATCAGCGCCCCCTTTGAGAATATAGGAACACAGTACGGGTGATAGTGTTAACGAGATAATTAACGAGATTGCCAACGCGATCGCTATAGTGAAAGCAAGCGGACTGAATAGCTTGCCTTCCATGCCTTGCAGGGTCATCAATGGCAGAAATACTAAGATAATAATACAAATACCAAAGATCACCGGTACGCCGACCTCGGTAACGGCATCGATTATTGTGCGTATACGTGATTCGTCGTTGGCATTACTTAGACGATGGTAAACATTTTCAACGACAACAACAGTAGAATCAACCATCAGACCAATGGCAATGGCCATGCCTCCCAGCGACATCAGATTGGCAGAAATATTCTGATGATTCATCACCATGAATGTAGCCAGAGGTGTAATAACGAGCGTTGCTACCACAATCAGGCTAGAACGAACATCGCCCAGGAATATGAATAAGATAATGACAACAAGTATAATGCCTTCAATCAAAACTTTACTGACTGTCCACAACGCAGAATCTACCAGTTCAGTGCGATCATAATAAGGTACAATCTGCAGTCCGTCCGGTAGCATATTGCGCTCATTGATCTCAGCTACTTTGGCTTTTACGTTACCTACAATTTCCTTAGCATTGCCCCCTCTTACCATTAATACGATACCAGAGGCGGATTCCGTGTAGCCCCCTTTCATGACTGCGCCATAGCGTACTTCTGTGCCGATCTTGACTTCAGCAATGTCGCGCACAAATACAGGAACGCCGCCTTGTTCATCAAGGACAATGTTGCCGATATCTTGTAATGTCTGGATCAAACCGACACCACGAACCAGATACTGCTCGTTTTCTAATGGTAATATGCCGCCACTGGAATTGGCATTATTGTTTGCGATCGCTCTTTCGACCTGTTGCAATGTTAAATTGTAATGACGTAGCCGGTCTGGATTTGCCCAGACCTGGTATTGTTTGACATAGCCTCCCTGGGAATTGATTTCTGCGACACCTGGTATGGAGCGTAAAAGTGGCCTGACCACCCAGTCCTGAATAACCCGTCGATGAGTCAACTCTTCAACGGTGAGCGCCCGCTCGCCGTCATCTGGGTGATCAAGGGTGTATTGATATACTTCGCCCAGACCAGTTGATACGGGTCCAAGGACTGGCACAATACCAGGCGGCATTTTGGTCGCCGCATTCAGCAGCCTTTCCATCACCAGTTGGCGTGCGAAAAATACATCCGTATCATCTGTAAATACCAGAGTGATGATCGATAATCCACTTTTATTCAATGAACGCATCTCTTGTAAGCCCAGCAAGCCGGTCATTGATATTTCAAGAGGGATGGTTACCAGGCGTTCAATTTCTTCGGGTGTACGCCCCAGAGCCTCGGTAGCAATCTGTACCTGTACATTAGTGACATCGGGAAAGGCGTCAATGGATAATTGCTGTGTTGCCCGTAAACCAAAGCTGATTAGAATAAGCGCGAGTACGAGTGTGATAAGGCGATGATGAATTGTGGTGCGTACAATTGATGCGAGCATGAGCTTAATCCAGTCCAGCGCGTTTGCGTTGATTGTTTATATGAAAAGCGCCATCTATGATGATGGATTGATCCTTATCGAGTCCTTTGAGTATTGGTCGTACACCATTGATAGTATCTCCTAGCTCGACAGGTGTCAGAATAAATCGGTTGTTATCTTGCGCAACGAATACATGATCCTGATTATTTTCGCGTACGACTGCTCCAGTTGGGACAACTAAATGTATTTTTGGGGCATCAGTAATATGCATAATGGCCAGCATGGCCGGCTTAAGTTTGCGTTTTGCATTACTTACCTGTGTGCGCACAGTGACGATACGCTGTTCCGGACTAACCGTATCCGCAACAAAGATAATCTGCCCCGTGATTTTTGTATTATTTAGTGCGGGTATCTGAATTTCGACTTGCTGTCCTTCAGACACTTTACTGGCATCTTGTTCCGGTACGCCACCGATTACCCAGACAGTAGCCAAGTCTGCGACCAGAAATAATTGATCGGCAGGTTTGACTACTTGACCAACAGCGACATTACGTTCAATAACTGTACCATCTCTGGATGCAGTGATGGTAACAGAGGGCAAGATCTGCCCGCGTTTTGCGAGCTCATTGACTCCTTCTTTTCCAACACCCAGCATCCGTAGATGATCTGTTGCTGCACTGAGTTCAGCGCGAAACACTTGCAGTTCTGACTCGCGTCGCTGCAGTTCAGCACGTCCAATCACATCGGCAGCGAGTAGCTGATGTGCACGCTCGGCTGCTCGCTGCGCTAAGGTGGCTTGCGAATAGGCACGTAAATAGGCCAGTTGTGCCTGGGTTAATTCCGGGCTGGAAATATGTGCCAATATTGTTCCGACCTTAACATCGTCACCCACCATGGCAGGCACATCAACGATACGCCCTGTAACGCTAGCACCAATACGAGCCAGTTTGTGCTGATTGACTTCGATATGGCTGGGAACCTTTAAGGTATCTACCATTTTGACTAATTTTGGCTTCCCTATTTTGATGCGCTGAGCCATATTCGGGCTAAGGGTTACACTATATTCATTTTCAGTTGATTCCGACTGAATTACTTCATCCTCAGAAGAATCCGCAGGTTTTTCACTATCACATCCAGTAAGAAATAGAGCGGTGAGTAAGACCGCACCCTTGATTAGGGCAGTAGTTTTCATTCGTGAGCTTGCTCCTTGGGATAATGGGCGCGTAATCGATCAATTTCTGTGGCAGCGGATTGCAATTCAAAACGCGCCTGCAATAGTTCCGCGAGTACGCCGCGTAATACACGTTGAGTGTCGAGTACCTCAATAAAACCACGCTCACCAAGACGATATGCAGTTTGGGCAATTCTCAGCGCCAATTCAGCCTCTGTGACGATGCCTCCCTCAAACATTTCGACCCTGCGCTTGGCGATCTGTTTGGCCTGCCAGGCGGATTCGAGTTGTTGTCCAATCTCAAAACGACGGTATTCCAGCGTTTCGCGTATTCGCGCGGAATCAAAAATAGCGCCATCAATTTCGCCTCGGCGACGATAAAAGAGTGGAATTTTTACGTTGATACCGGCTGTATTGGAGGCGAACTGGGCATCCTGAAAATTTCTGTATAAGACACTCACAGAAGGCAATACGGTGGCCCGTTCTTCGTCGATACGTAACTGTGCGCGATCTTGCTCGGCCTCTAAACGTACGATATCTGGATTAACAGCTGGGACTTCCTGACGTAATATTTCTAATGGCGGAAATTCGACGGGGTCATTCAGTGAAGCATTAATTTTGAAACCGGACTGCAAGGTCCCGGCAGTGAGTCGTACGAGTGCAATCCGCGCTCGTTCTGCATTCAAAAGTGCGGCCTCTTTACGACTGGCCGCACTGAGTACCTCGGTATCGGCTCGAATTAACTCAAAACGGGCCGTTTCTCCTACATCAACACTGACCTTGATGCGACGATATATTTCCTGCATCAGATCGTGGATGCTGGTTTCCATGAGTGCAAGTTCTTGCCGCAATAAGAGTTCATAGGCACTGACTCGTAACTGTGCCGCTAGATCTGCGCGTACCTGGTGAAGACTGGCCTGACTTGCTTCGACACCTGCTTGGGCCGAGTCAATGCGTGCTGTTCGCAGGAATGGGTTTTCAATGGGTTGGCTGACCGTTATTTCGCGCTGATTTGAAGCCGGCCCCGTTTCTGATATGGCTAACCGTGGTCGGTCAGGGCCCGCCATTACAGTTACTTCCGGATTGGGGAAAGCAGCTGCGCCAACGACATTCGCTTTAGCAATGTCAACCTGAGATTGCGCAGCACGTATGAGTCCATTGGCCCGCAAGCCCAGTCGTTGTAAATCTTCAATGGTAAGTGCGAGAGCAGGTTCTTCTTGGGCGGACGCAAGTGTGGCAGGAAGCGCGAGGATCAGATTGAGTAATAAAAAAAGATAAAATGAGGACGTCTGCATACGGCCTTTCTAAATGTATTGGAATTATATGATATATGATTATCAGATTTCATCAATCTTAAATTAAACGGAACTGACCTTCATTTCTTTCTGTAAAGGCAGCATTCTGAGTTATTTTAAATTAAAAACAGGTGATTCTGGACTATTTCTGTGGGCTTAAAGTTGAATCCGGACAGTTATAGTTGAATCCGGGCAGTTATAAGACCTGGCTTTTCTGTGCAGAGTGAAATCTAAATTTAAAAAAATGGCATTGATTTAATCTCTCTAAATGATATAAAGAAAGACTGGGGATTGTTCAGAGGCAACGACAAGTCTGTTATCCGGGTTTGTCAAAATAGCGCGATATGTTCAATACGATATGAAGGTGCATATTAATTTTTGATATTGATGGGACGCAATGATTTGGAAGCCAAACGTTACCGTTGCTGCGGTTATTGAACAAGATGGAAGGTATTTGCTGGTGGAGGAAACAGTACAGGGCGGTTCTGAAATAATGCTGAATCAGCCTGCAGGACATCTGGATCCTGATGAATCTATTATCGAGGGTGCCGTTCGGGAAACCCTGGAGGAGACTGCCTATACCTTTGTTCCGCAATATTTATTGGGTGTTTATCAATGGCATTCTTCCTGTAATGATACAACTTATCTCCGTTTTGCGTTGAGTGGGGATGTGACGAACCATGACTCCAACCGTATACTGGATTCAGGAATTATACGTACAATCTGGCTTAGCCTGGCCGAGATGACTGAATCGATTCACCGTCATCGTAGTCCACTGGTCATGCAATGTGTTCGAGATCATGTCGCGGGGAAACACTATCCGTTAGAAATTCTTACGTATTACAATTGATGCAATGAAAAAACAACGTGTAATAGTGGGCCTGTCAGGTGGTGTTGATTCATCTGTAGCGGCCTGGTTGCTGAAACAACAAGGTTATGATGTGATTGGCCTGTTTATGAAAAACTGGGAGGAGGAGGATACAGGCACCTATTGTTCTTCGCGCCAGGATTTTATTGATGCAGCGTCGGTAGCTGATATCATCGGAATTCCACTGGAAGTGGCAAATTTCTCTACAGAATATAAGGAACGCGTATTTTCCCTTTTTCTTGCTGAGTATCAGGCGGGACGGACACCGAATCCGGATGTGCTGTGTAATGCCGAAATCAAGTTCAAGGCATTTCTGGATCATGCGATTAATCTGGGTGCGGATTATATTGCAACCGGGCATTATGCGCAGGTACGAAAGATCAATGATTCATATCAATTGCTAAAGGGAGAAGATGGTACGAAAGATCAAAGCTATTTTCTCTATCGATTGAATCAGTCTCAGCTATCCAAGACTTTGTTTCCAGTGGGAAATCTATATAAACGCAATGTGCGTAAAATTGCACAAGAGCAGAAGTTGCCTAATTTTTCTAAAAAAGACAGCACGGGAATTTGTTTTATTGGGGAACGGCCATTCAGAGAATTTCTTAAACGCTATTTACCCCACGAGCCAGGGGAAATACGGACATCCGAGGGGAAAACAGTTGGTGAGCATATAGGTTTGATGTATTACACTATTGGGCAGCGGCAAGGGTTGGGAATCGGTGGTGTCCGAAATAGCAGTGACAAGCCCTGGTTTGTTGCAGGGAAAAACATGACGGATAATATTTTGATTGTTGTACAGGGGCATGATCATACTGAGTTGCTGCGTTCTACGTTGACTGCTGCCGATTTGACGTGGGTCAGCGGTAAAGCACCGCACTGCGATTGGGTTTACACAGCTAAAACGCGTTATCGTCAAGCTGACGCGCCTTGCGCGATTGTTCGTGTCAATCAAGCTGCTTGTCAAATTGATTTTGCTCAATCGCAGTGGGCCGTAACGCCTGGTCAGTCGGTAGTGGTGTATGAGAGCAAGGTATGTCTGGGTGGTGGGATCATCGTATAGTAAAAAGTAATACGTCCATGATGTGGCTTTTATCTGACATCTTTTGCGAATCCGGACTGATCTAATAATAGAGATATATATTTTAAATCAATTAGTTGTATTTATTCTTTATTTGATAGCTTAAATAAACGCTCTGTTATCTGGATACGCAATAAGGTGACCGATGGTTATTGATCGACACGATCTTCAAACTATGAGATCAGTCATTATTAGGGAATATTTATCATGGGACCATGGCAAAATAAACAGGGATCATTATCCTTTAGGTGCCGTGTCGATAAATGAAGTCCGTTGCATGAGTCTTCCTGCAAGATTGGTAAGATTAGCGTAAGTGGCACGCCACTGAATTTCCGGAAAGCGCAATGTCAGATAATCCATTGCGCAGCCCAATGCAATGTCAGCCAAGGTGAAAGTATGGCCATGACACCATTCCTTGTCCCCCAGTTCAACTGCTGCGGCTTTTATCCCCATTTCAATTTTCTGTTGTTGACGAGCTATCCATTCGGGGCTCTGTTGAGAGGCAGGTCGCTTGCGCTCTAGAAAAATGGTAGCGGCAGCATCACATATTCCGTCTGCTAATGCCTCCCAGCGTTTCACTCTGGTACGATCGTAATCGGATCGGGGAATCAGATGTATCACTGATTGAGGGCTCTCGATACTGTCAAGATACTCAGCAATGACGCGCGAATCATATAGAATATCTTGATTATTCATAATCAATACAGGTATTTTGCCTAACGGATTATGACTGGCTACCCGAGTATTGCTGTCCCATGGGTTATCGACACTAAATTCATAATGAATTTGCTTTTCCGCAAGGATAATCCGTACTTTGCGTACATATGGACTGGTAAGTGATCCGATAATTTTCATAATATACTGTAAGATAAATTATAGATTGTACTGTTTTAATAGCCTGTCTGGGATGCCGCCCATGAATTCAAGTACATATATGCTAGAATGCGCAACTTTTCAAGCATTGGAAACAGCATGAATTTTTCTCCGATTACTGCACTTTCTCCTTTGGATGGTCGTTATCAAAGCAAGGTAGCTTCGTTGCGTCCCTATTTTAGTGAATATGCATTGATTCATCATCGTGTCAAAGTAGAGATTGAATGGCTAAAAGCATTGAGTCGTGAGGGGGCTATTCGAGAGGTGCCACCTTTTTCTGCCAATACTACCAGGCAGCTGGATGATCTGGTGGCGAATTTTTCCCTGGCAGATGGGGAGGCAATTAAAGCCATTGAAGCACGTACTAATCATGATGTTAAAGCAATCGAGTACTGGTTGAAGGAAGCACTAGCAGACAATGACGAGATTACCAGAGTCACAGAATTTATCCATTTTGCTTGCACATCGGAAGACATCAATAATCTTTCATATGGATTGATGTTGAAATCCAGTCGTGACCAGATCATGCTGCCCGCACTGGAAAAAATTATCACCGGTCTCGGTGAATTGTCACATCAGCTGGCTGATATGCCCATGCTTGCCAGAACCCATGGCCAGCCAGCTACACCCACTACAGTGGGTAAGGAAATGGCTAATGTGGTATTTCGCCTGCAGCGTGGATACAAGAAATTGGCAATTATAGCCATCTTAGGAAAGATAAATGGCGCTGTGGGTAATTATAATGCACATCTAGCGGCTTATCCCAACTTAGACTGGGAAATGCTGGCACAACACTTCGTTGAGCAACTGGGCTTGGAGTTTAATCCTTATACGACTCAAATTGAACCACACGATGCTATTTCTGAACTGTTTGATGCCTATGCGCGTATTAACACCATCCTGTTGGATTTAAATCGTGATTTGTGGGGATATATTTCACTGGGTTATTTTAGACAAAGAACCAGGGAAAACGAGGTGGGATCATCGACTATGCCGCACAAAGTCAATCCGATTGATTTTGAAAATTCAGAAGGTAATCTGGGTATCGCTAATGCGTTGTTGCGCCATTTAAGTGAGAAATTGCCTGTGTCGCGTTGGCAGCGTGATTTAACTGACTCGACTGCTTTGCGGAATATGGGGGTAGCGTTGGGCCATACCCTGTTGGCCTACGACTCTTGTGTTAAGGGCCTGAATAAGCTGGATGTTGATTCGGGACAATTAACAAAAGACCTGGATAACGCCTGGGAGGTTCTGGCCGAACCCATACAAACTGTTATGCGTCGTTATGGTATTGCAAATCCTTATGAGCAGTTGAAAACCTTAACGCGCGGTAAAGCAGGCATTACCCGGGAGACCTTACATACATTCATAATGAATCTGGAAATTCCAGATATTGAAAAAAGCGCTTTGCTGGCAATGACGCCACAAAGTTATACGGGTAAAGCCAGTGCGCTTGCTCGGAAAATCACCATATAAAGCGGATTATTCAAATAATATCTCAAGGCATGGCTTTGAGATCGATTTTCTTGATTGCAGTGACCCTAATCAACCTATAAGTTCGGAATAATTTTATTTTCTAATGCTTGAAATCCAGAAAATTATCCCAATATTCACCGGACAGAAATTAGGAGGTATGATGCAAAATTCAGAAAATTCACGATCCGAACATCCTGAAATAGATCCAGATATTCATGCCGACACGGCAAAAAATACTGAGGATAAACCAATTGAATCGGAAACAGCCGGTCAGCCTAGTCTGGATCAATTACTAAAAGAAGCGGAACTAAAGGTTGCCGAGCATCACGATGCGTGGTTACGTGCCAAGGCTGATGCGGAGAATGTGCGTAAACGGGCCCAGCTAGATGTTGCTAATGCACATAAATACGCGGTAGAGAATTTCTCTAGTGAACTGTTGGCCGTGGTGGATAGCTTAGAGGCTGCGCTGACGGTTGAAAATGCAAGCGTAGAGAATTTTAAAGATGGTATGGAATTAACGCATAAGCAATTGATAACTGTTTTTGATAAGTTCAGTATCAAGGTGATTAATCCAGTGGGAGAAAAATTCGATCCCCATCAACACCAGGCCATGTGTACAGTGGATTCTGAACTTGCCCCAAATACAGTAGTACAAGTGATGCAAAAGGGCTACAGATTACATGATCGAATCATTCGCCCGGCACTCGTATCTGTTTCAAAAACCAAAGATACTTGAAATTCCGGTAAGAATCTCCACTTTTTGATCAGTTGATAGACAGAATTAATATTTAAAAGGATCCAGTCATGGCAAAAACTATCGGTATCGACTTGGGTACCACTAACTCTTGTGTAGCAGTGATGGAGAATGGTAAACCCAAGGTAATTGAAAATGCGGAAGGTGCGCGTACCACGCCTTCTATTGTCGCGTATACAGAAGATAACGAAATCCTGGTAGGGGCTTCTGCCAAGCGTCAGGCAGTGACCAATCCAAAGAATACCCTGTTTGCTGTTAAACGTCTTATTGGACGGCGTTTTGACGAAGATATGGTGCAGAAAGATATTAAAATGGTTCCTTATAGCATCATCCGAGCGGATAACAGTGATGCGTGGGTTGAAGTGCGCGGTAAAAAAATTGCGCCACCCGAAGTTTCCGCGCAGGTTCTGATGAAGATGAAAAAAACGGCTGAGGATTATCTCGGTGAATCTGTGACTGATGCCGTCATTACTGTACCCGCCTATTTTAATGATTCGCAACGTCAGGCAACAAAAGATGCAGGGCGCATTGCCGGATTGGATGTGAAACGTATTATCAATGAGCCAACGGCTGCTGCATTGGCTTTTGGCATGGATAAAAAAGAGGGTGATCGGAAAATTGTTGTCTATGATCTTGGTGGGGGCACCTTTGATATTTCCGTTATTGAAATTGCTGAAATAGAAGGCGAGCATCAATTTGAGGTACTGGCTACGAATGGTGATACTTTCCTGGGCGGTGAGGATTTTGATTCGCGTGTGATGGAATATCTGGTTAATGAATTTAAGAAAGAGAGCGGTATTGATTTAAAACAGGATATGCTGGCACTGCAACGTCTGAAAGATGCTGCAGAAAAAGCTAAGATTGAGCTTTCATCCAGCCAGCAAACCGAAGTTAATCTGCCTTATATCACCGCCGATTCAACGGGCCCTAAACATTTGGCAATTAAAATTACGCGTGCTAAATTAGAAAGTCTGGTAGAGGAATTAATAGAGCGCACAGCTGAGCCTTGTCGGATTGCGATGAAAGATGCCGGTTTATCTGCCTCGAATATTGATGATGTTATTCTGGTTGGTGGGCAAACGCGTATGCCCAAGGTTCAGGAAAAAGTAAAAGAAATTTTTGGCAGAGAACCGCGTAAGGATGTTAACCCGGATGAGGCGGTAGCAGTGGGTGCTGCCATTCAGGGTGGGGTGTTGCAAGGTGATGTTAAAGATGTGTTGTTGTTGGATGTCACGCCATTATCTCTGGGTATTGAGACACTGGGCGGCGTGATGACTAAACTGATTCAGAAAAATACAACGATTCCGACCAAAGCACAGCAGGTATTTTCAACTGCAGATGATAACCAGACTGCGGTAACCATTCATGTGTTACAGGGTGAACGTGAAATGGCTTCGGGTAATAAAAGCCTGGGACAATTTAATTTAACAGACATCCCATCAGCCCCGCGTGGTATGCCGCAAATCGAAGTAGCATTTGATATTGATGCCAATGGTATATTGCATGTATCTGCTAAAGATAAAGCGACTGGGAAGGAAAATAAAATCAAAATCCAGGCAAGTTCTGGTTTATCGAGTGAAGAAGTCGAACGCATGGTGAAGGATGCGGAAGCGCACGCTGAAGAAGATCATAAAACATTCGAGCTTGTTTCTAGCCGTAATCAATGTGATGCGATGATCCATTCCACAAGAAAGTCTTTAGCGGAACACGGCGATAAGCTGGATAACGATGAAAAATCAAAAATTGAGACCGCATTGAAGGATGCGGAGGATGCGCTTAAATCAAGTAATAAAGATGATATAGATGCCAAAACACAGGCGTTGACGGAAGCTTCGCATAAATTAGCTGAAAAAATATATAAACAGGAACAAGATCAGCAGGCTCAGCCAGATGCGGAATCACCATCATCGAATAAGAGCGAAAAATCAGTTGAAGGCGAGGTGGTCGATGCAGAGTTTGAGGAAGTTAAAAGTAACAAAAAATAAGTTGCACATTTGAGCGATTAAGATGCAGAGGCACAAAGAACGATAAATAAGCTTTTTTGTGTACTCTGCGCTTTGGCGTTCAGTTGGAAAACAAAAAATCTTCCTCGAAAGAATAGCCTTATTTATAGCATGGTAACAGAAAATATATATGAGTAAACGTGATTATTATGAGGTGTTGGGTGTCAGCAGGAATGCTGATGAAGATGCCATCAAAAAAGCCTATCGTAAGCTGGCAATGAAGCATCATCCTGATCGTAATGCCGGAAATGCTGCATCTGAAGAGTTATTTAAGGAAGCCAAGGAAGCCTATGAAGTATTGACTGACGCCAATAAACGCGCAGCATATGACCAATATGGTCATGCGGGTGTCGATGCCAGCGCAGCGGGTGCAGGTGGTGCTCAGGGTTTCAGTGATGCATTTGGTGATATTTTTGGTGATATTTTTGGTGGACGTGGGGCTCGTTCCAATATTCACCGCGGCTCAGATTTGCGTTACAACCTGGAAATCTCATTAGAACAGGCTGCCCGAGGAACCGAGACAAAAATACGTATTCCGACCATGGATACTTGTGATGTTTGCCATGGTAATGGCGCGAAGCCGGGTACCTCTCCGAAGACTTGTCCTACTTGCAATGGTCATGGACAGGTAAGAATGCAACAAGGATTCTTTTCAATCCAGCAAACCTGTCCAAAATGCCATGGTAATGGAAAGGTAGTTGCAAACCCTTGCGGAACCTGTCATGGCGCGGGTCGCGTTAAGCGGCATAAAACACTATCGGTAAAAATTCCGGTGGGTGTAGATGATGGCGATCGTATTCGTTTGTCTGGTGAAGGTGAAATCGGAGTAAATGGTGGTCCACCAGGTGATTTATATGTCGTTATTCATTTATCGACTCATGCCATATTTCAACGAGATGGCAATGATTTGCACTGTGAAATTCCAATTAGCTTTAGTGTTGCTGCACTTGGAGGAGAAATTGAAGTACCCACATTAGATGGTCATGCCAAAATAAAAGTGCCAGCGGAAACGCAAACGGGAAAAATCTTTAGGCTACGTGAAAAAGGTATTAAAGGCGTACGCAGTCATACTTATGGGGATCTGCTATGTCATGTTGTTGTAGAAACACCGGTAAAACTTACTGCGAGACAGAAAGAATTATTGCACGAACTAGAAGAAATCAGCCAGACAGATGGATCCCGTCATAGTCCTCGCGCTAAATCATGGTTTGATAAGGCACGAGAGTTCTTCTCGGAATAATTCAAAGAGTTTTGACTTCGTATATTGCTTTAATTCTTTTGTCATACACTCAATGCTGGGGTGCAACTCATCGCTAGCTTGAGGTATGTGATTTGTGGATTGAATTATGGCTTGTAATCCTGGCAGGTTTTCTTCTATGCGGATAATCCTGTTATTATTACCTGATTTGCCTGTATTGGCATGTGTGTTAATATTTGCCGTATTCAAATCCAAAGTTGAAACGGGGTTGAGTCATTACTTGTCGTTTATTTTATCCGATGGAATTGCCTTGAAATATCCGAGACCAGATCCTTTCTTATTAAGAAATTAATTATTAATCAGTGTTTTTCAGATAATTCTCCTGAAGCAGTAATCATATCTCTCTATATCTGTTATTAGATCTATAACAACCATACTCAGAATTCTAGTGAGTTGATATTGTTGGATATTGGATAAGCTAGATATGTTGCTGCTGCCCCACCGTAAGTTTCATGCTCCTATATCTCTCCTGGGGAGCTTAAATCACTCTGTGAAATTACCGATATACTAATATTAAGATCCTTCTGTGAATAATGTACAACCGACTGGATAATAATCCTGACCGCGTCACTACAGGAATTCAATATAACAAAAACTCAACAATCATCTGATCAGATAGATCGATATCCAGTATCTGGACGGGATCATTTATAGAAAATATTGCGCGATACCCGTGCGTTGAGTATCCTTAACTTGCGCCAGGTAAAGTTTTCACCTTCTTGTGCTTAGATTATAGGATGGTGTGTGTATTGACACGGTGCTCTTAATAATAATGAATTTCTAGAATAGTGGAGGATTTACTTTGCTTGCTTATCATAAAGTGCGTAGCAGTAAAAATCTGTCTTTTGCACTATGCGGCCTATTTTTCCTCTCGTCTCTTGGATATGCAGGTGACGATGGATTGGCTAAAAGTCTCACCGGTTTCAATTATAATGAAACCACCTTTATGAAATCTCTGGGTATCAGATTCGGTGGTTGGAGTGAAATTGGATTCACTGGCAATGTAGATGATCCGAAAGGAGGTAAAAATGGTGCCGTCACCTTTAATGATGGCGCCAATGAATTCAATTTACATCAAGCATATGGATTCATTGAACATGAGTTAGATATGCAAGGGGATAGTTGGGATATCGGCTTTCGAGCAGATTTATTATATGGGACTGATGCCCGCTTTTCCTCCGCAACTAATTTTGATGTCAGCATTCTTGATACGGATAAGCGACGTCAGCTAGTATTTCCGCAAGCTTATGTGGATATTTACATGCCGATAGGGAATGGAATTGTGGCAAAAATTGGTCATTTTTATACTATTATCGGCTATGAGGTCGTTCCGGCACCGGATAATTTCTTTTTCTCGCACGCCTACGCAATGCAATATGGTGAACCATTTACTCATACGGGCGCCATGTTATCCTACGCGATTGATGATAATATTGTTATCACAGGCGGAGTAGTGACGGGTTGGGATGCGAATTTTAAACAACCCGCTAATTTCCTGGGGGGAGTGACTTATACTACAGATGATGAACGGACTTCTTTAGCAGCTTCTCTGATTACTGGTGACGTTGAAACAAATGGTCTGAATAATGACCATAATCGAACTATGTATAGCATTGTACTTAATCATGATTTAACTGATAGCCTTCACTATGTATTGCAGCATGACATGGGTATCGAAGAAAAAACATCCTTGGCTCATTCAGCCAAATGGTATGGATTAAATCAGTATTTATTGTATGATATTTTGCATAATTTGGGAGCCGGACTACGTATGGAGTGGTTTCGTGATGAGGATGGAACCAGGGTTAATGGTGTGAGTGATCACTTTATTGGCGTAACGGGTGGTCTGAACTATACACCGATATCTTGGCTGACTATACGCCCAGAAATCAGATACGATCGATCCGTTAACAATAAAGCATTCAATGATGGCAAGGACGATGATCAGATTCTCTTATCAATAAGCGGTATTTTTCGTTTTTAATTCGATATCAGATAAGAAGGAAGAGATTTATGCGCACTTAAATTTCTTCTTTTCTTGTTCATTCGCTGCCTCTTGGCCTGGTAGTATCTGCGAGTCTTTTAACACTGTCGCAATAATAAGCGCTGCCAGATATACGTGGACCAGATCCATATCCTGTGGAACGATTATTCCATACTACATGGGTAGCGTTTAAATCCACTGCCTGTTCCAGGGCTTTATGTTTCCCTTTTTCTTTCCAGGCCGCTACGTGGGTTTTTCCGTAGCTTGATGAGCCTTGGACATCTGCTAAAAATGTACAATTACCGATCTCTGACTCTGTGACTTGCTGAATATCGTAGTTATGTCCTGATCCATCAGCAATCGCTGGTGTTATGAACAAGATGAAGGAAAGCATAAAGCAAGAAGTGATGGCTGTTCGATATATCATTAACGGTAAGTTTAGTGAAAATTCGAATTTCATCGGCGCCGCTCCTTTTGGAATCTTTACTTATTTTCTCATTCGGGTAGCTAAGTGAAGATGACTAAAATAACGATAATCTGCTCTTTTTAGTCGACAGTGATATATTTAAATGAACAGCTACGCGCTTATATTCGATTTTTTCTATCAATAGTAATTGATACATGCTGTTACGTTCCGGTAGCTATTGCTGGAATTAATTCAAATCCTATCATTGGATATGCATCATACCTGTGAAACAAATGATAGATAAGTGCTAAAAATAGAACTACATTGTTTCAATATAAGATACAATAAATTTACCTATGCAAGATCTTAATCTTTTCATAATTTTTGCACGCGTCGTGGAAGCAGGTAGTTTTTCAGAAGCTGCACGGCGATTAAATGTTTCTCGTTCAGCTGTCAGTAAAGCTGTTGCTAAGCTTGAGAAATATTTTGGCGCTCGCTTACTCAATCGGAGCACTCGACATTTGAGCCTGACCGAAGCAGGCGCTGCGCTCGCCGAACATTCCATGCGTATCTTGGAAGAGGTTGAGCAGGCTGAACAAGTAATCGGTAGCTTACAAGCCGAGCCACGTGGGCTATTAAAGGTAAGTGCATCGGTTGCGTTTGGCACATTACATGTTGCTCCGGCACTTGCTGATTTTCTTGCGCGTTATCCTGAAATTAGGATTGATTTGACCATTACGGATCGTCCGGTCGATTTAGTAGAAGGGGGATATGATGTGCTGATTTGTGTGACAGGTGAGCCGGATCTTAATCTGGTAGCTCGCAGGCTTGCGCCGGTACGTCGTCAGCTATGCGCGACATTTCAATACTTTCAGCAACATGGGATTCCACAAACACCAGAAGATTTGGTAAAGCATAATTGCTTGGATTATACGCTCTCAGGTGAGCAGGGCTACTGGCGTTTTACCGGACCGGAAGGGGAGATTGCTGTTCCGGTATCAGGAACATTGCGCATCAACGACGACGATGCGCTTGCCGAAGCAGTTCTTGGCGGATTAGGTATCGCATTGCTGCCGACCTTTAGAGTCGGTAAGGATTTGCAAAATGGAAAACTACAGGCTGTGCTCTCTGAATATATACCGGTAGAGCGGTATGTTTATGCTTGTTATTTACCGAGTCGGCATTTGCCTGCCAAAGTGCGTTCTTTTATTGATTTCCTTGCAACGCGTATTGGGTCGATTCCTTATTGGGATCGATCCGTCGAAGTGAGCGAATAAATGTAATAGAGTCGCTTGTAGTCGAATAATATTTTTTGCTATCTTATAGAGCAGTATCTGCTGCTCTTTCAGAATGACCGTAATATTAGGCATTATCGGATATATGGAGATCTGATTCATTATTAAACCATGTAGAAAATAGATAAATACTCAGAATCGAAATATATGATTGCGCTATAAAATAAAATGGGTCAGTTGCTGAATCGAGAAAATACTGCTTGCATGAGCATTCATTCGGAATCATCAGAATTAAGAAAATTTTTATCAGGCTTGGGTTGATAATGATATTCTCGCAATTCTTGTAATAAGCTATTCATATCCTCGGGTAAAGTTGCTTCCCATCTCATTTTTTGCTTATTGTGCGGATGAGCCAGTTCTAATCTTTGTGCATGAAGCGCCTGCCTGGAAAAACCGGTAATAATTTGTCTGGTTTCATAGGTTATTTTTTTGGGTTTGCTGCCGTAAGTTGCGTCACCCACTAAGGGATAGCCAATCCAGTGCATATGTACACGAATTTGGTGTGTTCGTCCTGTTTCGAGGCTACACTGTAGCAAAGTGAAGTTTCCTAGCTGCTCTAAAACTCGATAGTGGGTACGTGCTTGCTTGCCCCTTTCAGTAACTGTCATTTTTGTGCGCTGGACCGGGTGGCGTCCTATAGGGGCGTCGACACAGCTGCCGCGACTATCTTTAACCTGACCATGAACTAATGCCAGATAATCACGTTTTATGGCATGTTCTTGTAATTGGCGTACCAGGTTGGTCTGTGCTTCCAGGGTTTTTGCCACGACCAGCAAGCCGCTGGTGTCTTTATCCAAGCGATGAACGATACCTGCTCGTGGGACATTGTTCAATTGCGCTGCATGATGCAACAAAGCATTTAATAGGGTGCCTTGCCAGTTACCGTTGCCAGGATGAACCACCATTCCAACCGGTTTGTTAACGATAATGAGAGTATCATCTTCATAAATAATATCCAGTTTGATGGCTTCAGCGGTATGACTGATATCAGATGTACTATCTTGTGGCTCAACCTGAATTTGCTCATGACCCCAGACTTTTTGTTTGGGGCTGGTTACTTGAGCATCTACTGTTATGCGCTTTTCGAGTATCCATGTTTGCAGGCGATTACGCGACCAGTTGGGTAGTAAACGCGCTAAAGCCTGATCAAGACGAAGGCCCGCGTAATCCAGCGGAATGACTAGTTTAATAATGGTTTCATGCGATTTATCCAATGCTGATGTAACAGGCTTTGCGTTATAATCACCGAATATTTCTTTGTTTTTTTGATAATTTATCATGATGTTGAGAAGTTTAATCTTATTTCTGGTGTTATTGTTAGCGGCCTGTGGTTTGCTGCCAGAACGCCAGGAGGAGACCAAGAACTGGTCCGCGAGTAAATTTTATACTGAAGCCAAGGAAGAATTGAATAGTGGCAACTATGCTGCTGCGATTAAATTGTTTGAATCACTGGAAGCCCGCTATCCTTATGGCCGATTCTCACAACAGGCCCAACTTGAAATTGCTTATGCATACTATAAAGACCAGGAGCAGGCGTCTGCTATTATTGCTGCCGATCGATTTATAAAATTACATCCTAATCATGTGAACGTAGATTATGCTTATTATCTCAAAGGTCTTGCAAATTTCAATGATAACTGGGGAATTCTGGGTATTGTGACGCAAAATATTCTTAAACAGGATATGAGTGAACGTGATTCAAAGGCTTCTCGTGAATCGTTCGAAAATTTTAGTGAGCTGGTGACGCGCTTCCCTGATAGTAAATATGTTCCTGATGCGATTCAGCGTATGGCACATCTGGTGAACGTAGTCGCTATGAGCGAGGTATATGTGGCACGCTATTATATGAAGCGGAAGGCCTATGTTGCTGCTGCCAATCGCGCTCAATTTGCACTAAAAGAATATCCACGAACACCCGCGACAGAAGAGATCCTATTTATCATGATGAAAGCATACGAAGCGCTTGAAATGACTGATTTGCGTAATGATGCGGAGCGCGTTTTAAGAAGAAATTTCCCCAATAGTACTTATCTTACTCATCCAGTTGAAATAGGCGGTGCACCTTGGTGGAAGTTTTGGTAGTCTGGTAAATGACAGATTATTGTAAAGTCTATCGTTTGTGTAGATTCAGTTGCCCGGTAAACGAACTGCTAACACATCACAGCTGGCATAATGCAAGATGCTGTTTGCTGTTGAACCCAACAACATCGCCAGCCCATGTCGTCCATGTGAACCGGTAACAATTAAATCAATATTCTCTTGCTGAGACAACCGAATGATTTCCTGTTTTGGTTCACCCCAGATCATCCAGCGACGGGACGATTCAATATTTAATTGATTACTGATAGAGATCATTTTCGATTTTTCTACTTCCAGTGCTTCATACGCCGAGTTTGTATCTAATGATATGACCGTACCATAAGCGGTATCAGGCATTGCAATATTATCTAATACATGCAGTATATTTAATTTCGCATTAAATATGTCCGCTAATTGCTTTGCTTTATGGGCGACATAGTGATCATCATCTGAGAAATCTATGGTCAATAAAATATTCTGGTAATGATTCATAACGTATTTTTCTGTTAATAAACGCCGTTCAGATACGATATCCTGCCGGTTAATTTCCTTAATATAAAGTCAGAATGATAACAACTATATTATTACCACGAAAATATCGAAAAAGGAAATTTGTCGCATTATAAAAATTATTTTATCAAATAGCGCGTAAAACTTCGTCCTTCAGGGCGGAGATATAAGCGCACAGGCGAAGCCTGTTTAATTTTCATGATGAGAAATAGATGGCTAATTTCAAACGAGGAGATTGTTTTCGATAGCGGGTATTAATCGCTTACTGTCGGAGATGATGGTGTAAGAAGGCGGTAATACGTTGTTCATATACTCTTCCTGCATAAGTGTGCATATTAAAGTGTCCGGCGCCAGGTATGACCCAGATTTCTTTAGGTTCTCTGGCTGCGATAAATAACCGCTCAGTTTCTGGTAAGGTTGTGTGTGTATCGTGAGTCCCCGATATAAGTAGTAATGGGGAATTGAGATTAGCGATTTGGGTTATGGGATTTAATTGACTGATAGGAATATCCAAATAGAAAGATAATTGTGAAAGTAAGAGGGGCAGCAATAGAGGGCCAATTTCGCCAAAGTGGAGTTTTAGCCGGTTTTCAACTGCTTCTTCAATAGTGGGATGCAGTGACTCGAGTATGACAGCATCCAGCTTGAAAGCATTTTTTGCCAGAACGATAGCTGCGGCTCCCAGAGAAACACCAATAGCAGCAATCCGCTCATTCGGGAATTTTTGCTGAAGAAAAATGATGGCAGCATCTACGCTTTCGGATTCTCGAAAACCGAAGGTAATCCTTTTGCCAGGAGATTCTCCGTGCGCTTGAAGATCAATAAGCAGCACACTATATCCTTGCGCATTTAGAAATCGAGCCCGACTCAACATCTCAAGCCGATTACTTCTCATTGAATGAACGAGTAATATAACACCGTTTCCACGATCCTCGTGCGCCAGCCAGGCATGTACATTATTTTCAACATTAACTGGAAACTGAATCGACTCAACTGGGAAATCGGATGATAATGTTTCGACAGCGCTATGCGCTGCCCCTGTCAGAAGCTCACCGGTTGCGAAGACGACAATGCTCATGGCAACTATGAGGGATAAAACTTGGACAAGCAACCAGCGTGGCATAATAAACGAGAGATGAGATATTCGGATTGGAAAGTATGATGCAAGGATCTTCTGGATGTAGCTCAGGA
Organism: uncultured Nitrosomonas sp.; assembly: GCA_965369175.1. Lineage (GTDB taxonomy): Bacteria > Pseudomonadota > Gammaproteobacteria > Burkholderiales > Nitrosomonadaceae > Nitrosomonas. The sequence continues at coordinate 21,410 of CBDUPR010000016.1, read as the reverse complement.
GTCGGTGTAATGACGTTGAAGTAATCGGTATCCTGAGTTTCCGGGAAATGATTGCTTTTCCCTATTCAAATAGTAGCACCTGCTGGTTCTTGCGAAAAACTGAGTCTATAAAGTAGAGCTTTCTCATAAGTTTTACCGCGTAGTCCCCCTAAATAGCTATAATTCATTCAGAAAGAATTATAGGATGATTCCAATACCGGCTGTAGATAATTTTGGCGCTCTTCATGAAATGATATTGTTTATCTATTAGCCGCTTATATCATGATCTCTTTTTGTCTGAATGAAAAAGTGGTGAATAGAATGACTAAATCGACTATATTTGGATTATTCGGACAGTTATAGCGTCCATTATACTTGCACATTGTAAAATAACGGCATATTGAAAAATAAATTGATGAGGTAAATGTGGTGCGTGTAAATGCGAAGCTATCTGATTCAATATGTGACTTCTGGAATAAAAAGGGATTGAATACGTTGCCATGACAGGATCTGATGCTGAATTAAAAGAGAAAATACGCTTATTGACAGTATCATATGCTGAAAAATTGCCGGAAAAAATCAGTGAAATTGAAACAGCCTGGAAGGATTTTCAGATCGAGTGGAATGCTGAAATACTGCAGGCATTATATCGTCTGGTGCATGGGCTGGCTAATTCCAGTAAAACCTTTGGTTTTTTAGAGCTCAGTACCGTGGCGTGTGCCCTGGTACAGGACCTGAAACATTTGATTCATGTCGGAAGCGGACCACAGTTTGAGCAGATAAATGGACAAATTCTGGAACTGCAGCGTGCGATGCATATGACACCGAGCTATCTTCCGGGAATTGTTCTGACTTCTGCAGATACCGATGTACTGAATACGGAACCTATTAATTCCAAACAAATTTTTGTAGTTGATAATAATATTGAAACTGCAGAGGATCTGGCATTGCAATTACGCTATTATGGTTATGAAGTTGAAGTTTTTAACCAGTTAGATGAATTTCAGTCAGCAATAAAGCAGACTCCCAGCGCAATTGTTTTAATGAATATTGAATTTCCGGAAGATAAACTGAAAGGCATTAAAGCGATCAAAGAAATTCAGAAAAGTCTCGCTCGACCAGCCCAAGTCATATTCATCTCAGCATATGATAATATCATTTCACGACTTGGTGCGGTACGGGCCGGTAGTATTGCCTATTTCGTCAAGCCGGTTAACTCTGCGGAATTAATTGACCAGCTTGACTCGTTAACATCATTTCAGGCACAGGAGCCTTTTCGTGTGTTGATTGTGGATGATAGTTCAGCTTTGCTGGCTTATCATGCGGCAATACTTAAACAGGCCGGTATGGCTGTGAGAACGGTGCTCAAGCCAATGGATATTATGGAAACATTGCATGATTTTAATCCGGATTTGATTCTAATGGATGTGTATATGCCTGAGTGTAGTGGCATAGAGCTGGCAAAAGTTATTCGTCAGTTGAATAATTTTATCAGCATCGCAATTGTTTATCTCTCTTCTGAAAATGATTTTAATACGCAACTTGAAGCAATGAGCCTGGGTGGAGATGATTTTCTGGTTAAACCAATTGAGCCGCAACAGTTGGTTTCAGCCGTAACATTGCGAATTTTGCGTGCTCGTCTGTTACGATCTTTTATGGTACGTGACAGCCTTACCAGATTATTTAATCATACTTCTATCAAAGAGCAGTTTTCTCGTGAAGTCGCGCGTTCGCGCAGATTGGGAACGCCATTATCATTTGCAATGGTCGATATTGATTTTTTTAAGAAAGTTAATGACACTTATGGCCATGCTGCGGGTGATCGTGTCATTAAGAGCCTGGCGCGACTCCTGAAACAGCGTTTACGGCGGACTGACATAGTCGGGCGCTATGGCGGGGAAGAATTTGCAATAATCATGACCGATACGGATGCATTTTCGGCAGCGAAAGTGATGGATGAAATACGCAAGGCCTTCTCATATCTGGTTCATGTGAGTGATGATAAGGAGTTCTCAGTCAGTTTTAGCTGTGGTGTCGCTGATCTTGCTCATTTTCCGGATGTAGCTAGTCTGGGTGATGCTGCTGATAAAGCACTTTACCAGGCCAAAGAAAAAGGCCGTAATCAAGTGATGTTACATTCAGATTCTTCAGGCAACATGCAACCGTTATTTAGAGAGAAACAGCCTTGAAATATTATGATGAGATAAGATTACTAAAGCGTGGCATTATAGGCGAGATGAGGGTGCTTTTCAGCGTTCTCTGAGAACGTTTTTTGACTGAAACGAGCGCGCTGTTCAGGATCGAATTCCATATTTTCTATTGCTTCAATCACAGCAACACGTGGTGCGAGTCCGGCGTTATTGGCGACTTGAATAGACAGTCCGGGCCGTGCATTGAGTTCAATAATCATTGGTCCCAGATTTTTATCTAAAACAATATCGACGCCTAAGTACCCTAGTCCGGTCATCTCATAGCATGCTGCTGCAAGGGGTAATAGCTTATCCCAGTGCGGAATCGCTAATTCAGAGAATGTTCTGTGGGTATCAGGGTGATATGTGATCGGCTTCCCGAACTGAACCGCGTGAAGTGCCTTACCGGTTCTGATATCGATACCCACGCCCACGGCACCCTGATGCAGGTTTGCCCTTCCGTCTGACGCATGTGTTGTGAGCCTAAGCATAGCCATAATCGGATATCCCTTTAATATAATTACACGTAGATCAGGTATACCTTGGTGGCTATAGTCAGCAAAAACGGGATCAAGCTGTATCAGGGATTCAATCATGACCATATCAGGTTTCCCCCCTAAGCTATGCAAACCACTTAGGATATTGGAGACGTGTCGCTCAATATCGGCCAGCTTTAATGCGTCACCGCTTGGTTTGAAATAAAGGTTATGATCATGTTTTGTGATAACCAGAATGCCCTTTCCGCCGCTACCTTTAACCGGTTTGATAACAAACTGGTCATGAATATCCAATAGTTGCTTAAGCCGTTTAACATCATGCTGGCAATGCAGGGTTCCGAGTAGTTCCGGAACAGAGACACCTGCTTTTTGTGCGAGTAATTTTGTTTTTAGTTTGTCATCAACGAGCGGGTATAAACGCCGCTGATTATATCGGGCAATTAAGCCAAAGTTGCGCTGATTCATCCCAATGATGCCAGCACTTCGGAGTTTCCTAGGGCTTGCCAGAAACATTGCCTTGCTCCAGAGATTTAAAACGATATAACTCGGATAAACGGTACCCGGTATATTGACCTAAAATCAGAATTAATGCCAGATTTACGAGCATTAGTTCCGGAAAGTTAAAGGTCATATATTCTACGATTCGGTTCGTCATAAACAAGTAAGCGATGATCGCCGTTAGGAGACTGCCTGCACCTTGAATGAACACCTCTCTCGCACCATCTTCTTCCCAGAGAATCGACATACGCTCAATTGTCCAGGCCAAGATGATCATCGGGAAGAAAGTGATTGTGAGCGCCTGGCTAAGGCCTAGTTTATTGCTGATAATGCTGATGCTTGCCATAATTGCGATGACGACAATAATGACTGCTGAGATACGTGCCACAAATAATAAATTTAAATGTGATAGATAAGAACGTATCAGCAGACCGATACTAACCACGATCAGAAACATAATAATTCCAGTTACCAGCGTGGTCTGGATCAACGCTAACGCAATGAGTATGGGCATAAATGTACCCGAAGTGCGTATACCAATCAGCAATCGCATGATAACGACAATTAATGCGCCGATTGGTAATAATAAAATCATTTTAAAAGCATTTTGTTGTTCTATGGGCAAGCTGTAAATAGAAAAATCTATTAAGCTCGCCTGTTTATTCATACTTTCACGTAGAACCAGGTTTCTTGTGGATTGAACATGTTTGATAATAGAGAAGGAAACCTGTGAATGTTCGCCACCAACAACATCAAGCAGTGACTGTCCTCCTCGTTGCCAGATTAAAAAATCCTCAGGCTTTCCGCTGTCACCGCTATCCTGATTAAATATGATCCACCGCTCTCCATCATGAACTTCAACAAAATTACTCAAGGATTGCCGTCGGCGGCCATCTTCCAGGTAAAGGCCACGTACTATGCGTGCACTGATACCTTCCAATGCCAACAGGTTAATGACGAGATTGGTTTTATAGTCAACGCTGGAAAGATCATTGAGTAACAAACGTTGATTCTGACTTGGCGCTTTTGAATTCAATGTCTGAATTAATTCGCGTGTAAATATCGTTATATTGGCTGATTTGGCGCGAACTTGATCCAGCAACGTCATGGCAGCAGTTTTGAAAACTTCGTCGAACTCAGGTTGTTCCGGTGCAGTGGGTAGATCGGAAGGCGATGTTTTCTCGATAAAGCTATCATTCTCATAGACGCTCAAGCGATAATAGGCTGTTTGAGCCCCGATTGCATTTCTTTTGCTCCATTGAGCCCGGCGTCCAGCCTGTGACATTAATTCACTAAATCCGTAATCAGGCGAAGCAAAATCCTCTTCCATAAAAATGATATTTGGATTTTTAGGGGGTAAAGCAAAGGAGACGATAATTGGGTCACCATGGGCGATAAAATCAATCTTTGCCTCGATTGTCCAGACTGACTTTTTGTCATCGGGTAATAAGGGAAATCCGAGTATCAGATGTTTGTAAAGAATAAGGCCTATTCCAGCAGTCATTATCAAAATGACTAAAATGTATAATCTAAGTTTTGCGTGCATTACTTCGGTCTATGGTCCGTATTGTTGTCAGCCTTGGATGCCGTATATGCTTTACTGACATCTACTATGGCAAGATCACGGAGAAAATTACGTCCGATCAGGATTTGGTGTTTAAATTTACTTCGATCAACCAAAGTAAAATCGATGCTTTCATCGATATCTGCTAATACCACACGCATTTTGACAACCGGCCGACGTTGTGATTCATTTTCTTGTTCCTTTACACGTACATAACGACGTATACGACGCGTTAATTCTATTTTCTCGCCGGTATCGGGATTAAAGACATGAAACTTCACATAAGGTTTTCCATCACGTTCGAAATTAATCATGTCAATGGCATTTAGAGAAGAAGTTTGAGCACCGGTATCGATTCTGGCACCGAATTCCATGCCCGGAGGATCAAGATAGACATTCTCAATCCCTCCTAATATGATACGAGTATCATTAACATCTATATTATCACCTTGTTTTACAGCGCCCGCGTTCTTTTTGCTGTCGGCGTCAGACTTGATTTCGGCAGCGATTGAATTCTCATCAGTCTGATTATTTTCCAACGCTTTTTTCTGATTGAGCAATTCTGCAAATAAAGTGACCAATTCAGCTTCTCTGGCGCTGACGGCCGCCTCGCGTGCCGCCACGTCATTTTCTCGTGGGTTACAGCCTGATAGTATGAAAAGAGTTAGAACGAAGAGTAAACAGTTACGAAAGGTTTGAGCTATAGGTAGAGTATCTATTTCCATAAAGAGTAACGTTTTCAGTATTCTAAATATTGGAGGATGACAGCAGAATCAGTCTGGGCATTATCATGTCGGTGTGCTCAGGCAAGCAATGCATTTCTTGGTAATTTCCGTTTTTTTATTACTATTCTCTGGAATGTATCGAACTTTGTCTATTGTAGTCAGCAAAGTATGAAAACAAGAATAGAATAACCGGATTGAGAGGTGCATGTATATACGATGTCTTAAGAAGTGAGGGCTGTATAAGTTGTGATATTCAATGATGAGCAGACCAATTTTAAATTTGACAGATTTGCGATATATTGAACTGATTTTTTATGAGTATATATCACCGCGTCTTATAATAAAGAATGAGTTGGTAGATGCTAAGTTTATTCTGTTTGTGATATCTGTAAACTACATTATCACCCATTAATTCGACTTTCAAATGTTTTTTAATTTAGTAACAGACGACATCATGATTCTTTTAGTGAATTTGAGTGGCAGCAGAGGGAATTGATTCAGGCTTATTTCTAATGAGGGGCTAAGAATATCGTGATAATGATTTCGAGTCTCTGCATGGATTAAAAGTGGAAGATAAATAATTGTTTTTTATTAGAATGATGCAGATAGAGCGTTGCTATCTCTTTCCAATATGGCAACCCATCTCATATATGAGCTATACCGAGTGATTGTTTCTTCTAATACCTGATTAACTTGCGGGATATGATTGTGATTGACTCGTATTTTCAGGATATTTTCTTGGTTTTCAGTTTCAATGAGTAATGAGATGGGGTGGCCAGTCGCGGAAGCTCAATTAATGTGGCTATTTTTTGGGCATATACAGATCTGTAATAGAGCCTTCTGCAATTTCAGCCGCGAAGAAAATGGTCTCAGAAAGGGTTGGATGTGGATGAATCGTGAGACTGATATCTTCCATATCGGCACCCATCTCTAGCGCTAATACTGTTTCGGAGATGAGTTCGCCTGCATTAACGCCAACCATGCTTGCACCCAAAATCCGTCGGGTGTTTTTATCCAGCAATAAATGAGTCATCCCTTCTTCACGAGCCATTGCAATTGCGCGTCCACTGGCTGCCCAGGGAAAGGTTACCTTTTCATAATCAATCCCTTGCTGTTTTGCTGCGCTCTCTGTCAGGCCCATCCAGGCAATCTCCGGATCGGTATAAGCGACTGAGGGAATGGTGCGCGCATCAAATGCCACCTTATGTCCGGCAATAATTTCTGCGGCAAGCTTGCCTTCGTGAGTGGCTTTGTGTGCCAGCATCGGTTCGCCAACAATATCTCCAATTCCAAAAATATGTGGGATATTGGTCCGTAACTGTTCATCAACCTGGATATAACCACGTTCATTGACGTGGATACCGATATTTTCAGCACCAATATCATGCCCATTGGGGCGGCGCCCGACTGCCATCAATATGCGATCGTAAGTCTGTGGTTCAGGTGCATTTTCTCCTGCAAAAGTCACTTTCAGGCCAGTTTTTTCTGCTTCAATTGCGGTTACTTTAGTCTTGAGATAAATCGCTTCGTAACGTTTTTTTATACGTTTATAAAGTGGTTGAATAAGATCGGCATCGGCGCCCGGAATAAGTTGTTCCATTAATTCCACAACACTGATTTTGCAACCCAGTGCATCATAGACTGTTGCCATTTCAAGACCAATGATTCCACCCCCAATGATGAGCATGCGTTTGGGGATTTCTTCCAGCTTTAGTGCGCCGGTTGAATCAATAATCCGTGGGTCATCATAAGGAAAGCCGGGAATGCGTGCCACACTAGAACCAGCGGCGATGATGCAGTAATCGAATGAAACAGTTTTGGCTCCGGTGGGTGTTTCAACCTGAATCATATGGTTTGTGGAAAATTGACCTGTACCTTGTATTACTTCGACTTTACGTTGTTTTGCTAATGCCTTTAGCCCTTTGGTCAATTTACCTATTACGGATTCTTTCCAGGCCCGCAGCTTCTCGAGTGTGATTTTGGGTTTCCCGAAAACAATACCCTGGTGTTCAGCATCTTTCGCCTCAGTGATAACCTTAGCAACATGCAATAACGCTTTTGAAGGAATACAGCCTACATTCAGGCAAACGCCACCGAGAGAAGGGTAGCGTTCTATTAAGACCACTTTCTTGCCAAGATCAGCGGCACGGAATGCAGCAGTATAACCGCCTGGCCCTGCACCGAGTACGACTACCTCAGCGTGGATATCGCCACGCGGGAAGTTTTTCATGCTGGCTAAATCTGGCGCTATTTCAGGCTTGATTAACGGCGTATCTTCTGCTGTATTAATGTGGTTGCTCTGAATTTCACTCGTCGGGAGGATAGCTGTAGATTCGGCTTGTTGGTCGCTTGTTTCTAATCTCAGAATAGGCGATCCTTGCGATACCTTATCGCCGACCTTAACTGTTATCTCTTTGATGATTCCCGCCTGTGGGGCAGGTATTTCCAAAGTTGTTTTATCAGTCTCCAATGTGATTAAGGGTGTTTCCTTTTCCACTGCATCACCTGGACTGACCAATATTTCAATAATGGGAATATCTTTAAAATCCCCAATATCCGGGATTTCTATTTCGATGACTTGAGTCATAGCTACCTTATTTAATTTGATAGATTGGGTTTGCATTCACCCAATTATGGAAATGTATTGCTGACATGAATTATGATCTTATCTGTCCATTCCCCAGTACAATATATTTCTGGCTGGTCAGGCCTTCCAGTCCTACCGGACCGCGTGCATGAATTTTGTCAGTCGATATACCAATTTCTGCACCAAGACCGTATTCAAAACCATCCGCAAAGCGGGTGGTAGTATTGACCATTACTGAACTGGAATCAACCTCGCGTAGAAAGCGACGCGCTCGTGAATAATTCTCGGTAACGATTGAATCAGTATGTTGTGAACCGTAGTGGGCAATATGATCCATGGCTTGTTCCAGTCCGCTCACGATACGGATGCTCAGAATGGGCGCAAGATACTCTGTAAACCAATCATCTTCGGTGGCTGAACTCATTTGTGGCATAATCTGACAGGCAGTGGCATCCCCGCGTAATGTGACACCTTTTTCGAGATAAATCTGACATAATGGCGGCAGTATTTTCTTGGCAATCGCTTCATGTATTAACAGGGTTTCCATGGTATTGCAGGTCCCATAACGCTGAGTCTTGGCGTTGTCTGCAATACGAACCGCCTTATCTAAATCGGCTTGATCATCAATGTATACATGACATACGCCATGCAGATGCTTGATGACAGGAATCCGTGCTTCAGCGGAGACGCGCTCGATTAATCCTTTACCGCCGCGTGGAACAATTACATCGACAAATGCCTGCATAGTAATCAGTTCTCCGACTGCGGCACGATCTGTTGTTTCTATAACTTGTACCGCTGTTTCCGGTAATCCGGCACTTTCCAGCCCTTCTCTGACGCAGATGGCGATAGCCTGATTACTATGAATAGCTTCTGAACCTCCCCGCAAAATTGCTGCATTACCTGCTTTGAGGCATAGTCCAGCGGCATCTGCCGTAACATTGGGGCGCGCTTCATAGATGATGCCAACTACACCAAGCGGTACCCGCATCTTTCCAACCTGTATCCCGGAGGGGCGATAATTTAAACCACTGATTTCTCCAACAGGGTCAGCCAGTGCAGCAATTTGCCGTAGACCTTCTGCCATATTGGTAACGCCTTCGGCAGATAGTGTTAAACGGTCGATTAGTGCGGCATCGAGACCTTTGTTTCGTGCTGCTTGTAAATCTTGCGCGTTGGCAGCCAGTAATTTTTGTTGATCACGATTAATTGCTTCGGCCATGGCGATGAGGGCCTGGTTTTTGACTGCAGTTTCAGCTTTGGCTATTAAACGAGCAGCGGCCCGTGCCTGACGACCCACTGACTGCATATATTGCTTAATATCTGTATTATTCATTATTACGGCTCCGATATTGAGTTATACCACCCAGGAAATTGGACAGTGTTTTCTTATCATCTATGTTCATGATGCATGGTCTCTTCCTGAATCTGCAGAATTAAACTATAGAGCGCGGGAATAACCAACAGGCTCAGTATGAGTACAGTCAGCATGCCGCCCAGTACGGGCGCAGCTATGCGCTGTGTGACATCAGCACCACTACCAGTGGCAAACATAACAGGAATTAAAGCGATCATGGTGGTAAAAGCAGTAATTGCCACGGGTCGCATACGCATGCTGGTGGCTTTTTTAACCGCCTCGTTGATTTCTACAGGGGATAAACGGGTTTGTTTTTGCCGCCGTAACCTGGCGATTTCAATATTAATAAAACTCAACACCATTACCCCGGTTTCCGCTGCGGTTCCCGCGAGCGCAATAAAACCGACATAAACTGCGACAGAAAGATTGAATTCCAGGATATATACTAGCCATATACCACCGATCAAGCCAAAAGGAATAGTCAGCATAACGATAACTGGTTCAGTGATATTGCGAAAGATAACATAGAGTAGAAAAAAGATCAGTGTGAGCGTGAGTGGTATCGCTATACGTAGTTTTTCTGCGGCGCGCTCCATATATTCAAACTGTCCTGACCAGCCAATAGTATAACCCGTCGGAAGGGCTATCTGACGAGCTATAAGCTGCTTCGCCTGGGATACAAACCCACCGATGTCAGCATTCTTAATATCCACATATACCCAGGCATTCGGACGTGCATTTTCACTTTTAATGGCATCAGGACCTCGCCTCAATGTAACATCGGCCACCAGTGTCAATGGTATTTGCGCGCCGGTGGGCGTCGGAATGAGCATACGCTCCAGACTTTCCCGATTATCACGCAGTTCTCGTGGGTATCGAAGATTAACCGGATAGCGCTCCAGACCTTCTATTGTTTCGGTGATATTGACTCCCCCGATCGCACTTTGAATGACATCTTGTATATCACCGACTGTCAGACCATAGCGTGCCGCCTCTTCGCGTTTAATATTAAAATCTAAATAATAGCCACCGACAGCACGATCACCGAAGGCGGACAACGTTTCTGGCATAGTTTGCATGACCTGCTCAATCTGCTCGGACAAGCGTTGTAATGTATTTAGATCCGGTCCCGAAATTTTGATACCAATCGGTGTTTTAATACCGGTCGATAACATATCAATGCGTGTTTTGATCGGCATCGTCCATACGTTGGCCAATCCCGGGAATTGAATCGTCTGATCCATTTCAGCCATGAGTGCTTGTGTCGTCTTGTCGGGATCGGGCCATTCTGATCTGGGCTTGAGCTGTATGGTTGTTTCCATCATTGACAGTGGCGCAGTATCGGTAGCCGTTTCGGCACGGCCAATTTTTCCAAAAACATGTTGCACTTCGGGAAAGGATTTAATTATTTTGTCCGTTTGCTGTAAAAGTTCTTTAGCCTTGGTAATAGAAATTCCGGGAAAAGTACTGGGCATGTAAAGAATATCACCTTCATCTAATGGCGGCATAAATTCACTACCAATCTTGGACAGTGGGTAGATGGTTGTGGTAAGCAACAATGTGGCCAGAATGAATGTTATGACGCGCCAGCGCATCGCTAGTTTGAGTATCGGGGCATGAATGAAATGCAACAGTTGGTTGGCTGGGTTTTCACGTTCGGGAATAATTCTGCCGCGAATGAGATAACCCATCAATACGGGCACTACCGTGATGGTCAGAATTGCGGCGGCTGCCATCGCATAGGATTTTGTATATGCCAGTGGACTGAATAAGCGTCCTTCTTGTGCCTGCATCACGAAAATAGGAACAAAAGAAACGGTGATAATCAGCAATGAAAAAAACAGCGCGGGTGCCACTTCACGTGATGCGTTGCCAATGGCCTGCCAGCGCTCCTTCTGAGTCAACGCCGCTTTTTTCTTTGCGACCGCATCACTGAGATGTTTATGAGCATGTTCTACCATCACGATAGCGCCATCGACCATATCACCAATTGCGATGGCAATGCCTCCCAAAGACATGATGTTCGCATTGATGCCTTGCCATTTCATGATGATAAATGCGATCAGAATACCCAGTGGCAGTGTGATAATAATGACCAATGATGAGCGCAGGTGGAGTAAAAACAGGGCGACTAGAACACTGACAATGGCGAGTTCCTGAATTAAGGTGTCATTCAATGTGTTAACTGCCCGTTCAATCAAATGGCCACGGTCATAAACCGTCACTATTTCAACGCCTTCCGGTAGCCCTTGTTGAAGTTCCTGTAGTTTTTTGTGTATTCTTAGTATGGTTTTCTGGGCATTTTCACCAAAACGCATGATAACGATGCCTCCGACGACTTCACCTTCGCCATCCAGCTCGACCACACCGCGGCGCAGCTCCGGGCCAATCTGAATATGCGCAACATCCTGTAGACGAACCGGTGTGCCGTTGCTATCAAAGCCCACAGGGATACTTCGAATATCCTCCAAAGAGCGGATATATCCCAGGCCGCGTACCATATATTCCGTTTCGGCCATTTCTATGAGTCGTCCCCCAACATCATTATTTGAACGCTGGATGGCTTGTTTTACTTTGGATAAGGGAATTCCATAGGCGAGTAAGGCATTGGGATTCACTTCTATTTGATATTGCTTGACGTAGCCGCCGACTGATGCGACTTCTGAGACGCCTGAAACCGCTTGTAACGGGTATCGCAGATACCAATCCTGAATAGAGCGTAATTGAGCCAGATCATGTTTGCCTGTTTTATCAACCAGAGCATATTCATAAATCCAGCCAACACCGGTTGCATCCGGTCCCAGTGACGGACTGATTCCCTGTGGTAATCGCTGGCTGGCAAAATTGAGATATTCCAATACCCGGGACCTGGCCCAGTAGGGATCAATGCCATCTTCGAAAATGATATAAACAAACGATGATCCAAAAAAGGAATAACCACGCACTACTTTGGCATGGGGTACGGCTAACATGGCGGTGGTCAGCGGATAGGTGACCTGGTCTTCAATAACCTGCGGTGTCTGTCCGGGATATTCGGTATATATGATGACTTGTACATCGGATAAGTCTGGAATAGCATCCAGTGGTATATGCTTGAAAGACCAGAGACCGGCTACGGCCAGAACAGCTGTTGCCAGCAGAACCATGAAGCGATGCTTTAAAGAGCCATTAATAATGGCATTAATCATGTTGATGAGCCCCTTGCTCGATCTGCAGTGGGTTGGGTTCAGGTTCTTGTAATGCGGGATCTCTCATTTTGGCCGTGGCTTCACGTAAACTTGATTCGGAATCAATTAGAAACTGGGATGATGTGACAACCGTTTCGCCTTCTTCTAACCCATCCAGGATGATGGTTTTTCCATTAGACGATAAACCGGTTGTAATAGAACGTGGCTCAAATTTTCCGCTACTGCGTGTCACCAGGACCTTGTCGCGTATACCTGAACGAATCACTGCCTCAGATGGAATGACTAATGCATTGATTCGCTTGCTTGCGTAGATGGTTATTTCGGCAAACATATCCGGTTTTAGTAACAAATCCGCATTATTAAATTGCAGGCGTGCCTTGATTGTTCGAGTTTTAGCTTCGGCATAAGGATAGATAAAGGTCAGATGCCCTCTGAAGGTTCGCCCAGGAATGCCGGCTAATTGCATTTCAACCAGATCACCTTCTTTAACCCAGGGTAATTCATTTTCGTAAATATCGGCGTATACCCATATTTCGGATAAATCGGCAATCATGTAGATCTCGGTGGCGGGGGTTACATATTGACCTTCCCGTGCGCCAATGCTGACCACAATGCCAGATGCCGGGCTGTGAATATGGAGACTTTTATGTATATTATGGTTCTGGCTCAGATCGTATAGTTGATGTTCGGGCACATCCAATAATCTTAATCTTGCACGTGAACTGCTTACGAGTTCCTCCGCGCTGCGACGGATATTTTCAATTGGACTGCCCTTGAGTTCTTTAAGACTATTGAGAGCCAGAATATATTCTTGTTGACTGGCAACTAACTGGGGAGAATAAATACTTAACAGGTTTTGATCTTGCATCACTTTCTCACCCGTGTTGTGCACGTACATTGTTTCTATCCAACCTTCAACTTTAGGGTGTAATCTTACGATGCGCTCTTCATCATAGGAGACCCGCCCGACTGTTCGCACAACATGCGAAAGTATGTCCTTCTTGACCGTTGCAGTACGTACCCCGATATTTTGCATAGTGACTGCGTCGATGATAACGGTACCTGCTGGATTGCCTTCTTCGCTGCCAGGGTTAGCGTATACTGGGATATAGTCCATACCCATGGAATCTTTTGCAGGAGAGGAAGAAGTAACGGATGGATTCATTGGGTTACGATAAAATAAGGGCTTATTATCCCTTGCTGCATCCCGCTGTCCGTATTCTGGCTGATGCATAGTCTTATCGGTGCCATTTGAGAGCAACGGACTATTTGCCAACCAGTAGCCGCTACTCATACCGACTAGCAGCATAACAACAGCCGTGGTAGTAAGTGATTTATTCATAAATGGCTTCCTTTCCGACAGCAGCCGTTAACTGAGCTAAAGCCTGATTGGCTTCTGCAAAAGCATTCCAATATCGCAGTTCATGATTAAATAAAGCGATCTGACTGCGAATCAGATTCAGAAAATCGACTTTACTCACCTGATAACCAAGCAACATCGATTCGACGGTTTGCCTTGCCTGGGGAATGATGCCGGTTTTAAACAATATTGTTTGTTCCGTGGCACGTTGGAAATCGCTATAGCTTTGTGAGATCTGGGCGCGCACTTTATTCCATTCATCTTGTAGCATATACTTCTGTTGCATCAATTCACTATTACGCTGATCCACTGCCTTGGCTTGTTTTCGATCCAGGAAAATTGGAACGTTCATACTCAGATCCAGTGTTAAAAGATCTGCTCGATCAATCCCTGTAGGGCCGTCGCGCCGGAATCCATAAGAGGCCCCTAATTTAAAGTCCGGATAAAAATCTCTTTTAGCCAGATCTACACGGGCCCTTGCAGCATTGATAGATTCATGTTTCGATGCCAGCAGTGCCCTGGAATGTTCGGCCAGCTGGTACAGTGCAGTTTCAGAAATAACAGTTGGCAATTCTTCTGCTATTTCTTCAGGCAATGTTATCGGCTGGTTGGCGGCTTGATCCAGTAATGCGTTCAACTGCGCAGCAGAATTACGCCGCGCGCCTTCTAGTTTAAGTTGTTGATCTAGTAAGTTGGAGAGCTCCAGTTGTGCCAATAAAATATCCTGTTGCAATCCTTCACCCACTTCATATTTTGTACGTGTGATCTGAATAAACTGTTTCAGCAATGATTGATTGTCTTTTACGACTTGTAGCGCATGATCCAGGTAAAAAACTTGCCACCAGATTTGTTTGACGTTACTGAGTAACCACCACCGAGCTTCTGTTACATTCTCTAATGCAGCTTTTGCTTCAAAAGTTGCCGCTGAGCTACGTAAGGCTAATTTTCCTGGAAATGGAATGGCTTGAGAAATACCTGGACCTATTTGTGTCATATCTTCCTGGGCGACATTAAATGAGTTAGTCGGCAAGCTCATAGCACTAAAACTGATTTCTGGATCGGGCAGCGTCCCTACCTGAGATGGGATGGCCGCCATTGCTTCGGCGCGCGCTTGCATTTGCGCCAGATCAGGATTATTTTGGGTGGCCAGCTCGATGGCTCTTTCAAGTGTTAGCATGGTTTGTGTCTCCCCGTTTACGATGCTGGGTGCGAACCATAAGAGTGCTAACGTAAGATACTTTAAAATAATTTGTAATGACATGCTGCCTCGTCGATTTATGATGAAGAAAAAATCTTAACGCTATGCTGGCAAAATCAAAGAAAGAACTGCGGAAAATGCTGACAGATATGGGAGTAAGACTGAACATTGAGGCGTGACCTGTTTTTGAGGATTCCGGCAGTCATTGCTCAATGGTTGTTTTTCAGTCTAATGTAAACGGTATAGTGCTCGATCGTGTTATCGCGAATGTTCTCCCCAGTTGTAGTAACTCATCCCAGGTATCGCCTTTACAGACACCTTTACTGATTCTGTCTATCTTTGCGGCATGTAGCAGGGCGAGTGTCAACGATTTGAGACCGATACGTCTGGCTGCGGCGAGCATCAGTTTCTGTCGATCTCCCCATATTCTGGCCTCCGTCATTAGTTGAGCGGTGGGCTTGCCAGCATTCAGGCCTTTGCAAATAAAGATGAGTGTGCGAATCTGCTCTGCCAAAGTAGTCAGAATTAAAGGGGGCGCCATCCCTTCTTCCTGCAATCCTGCCAGTATGCGGGCGTAACGAACGATATTGGCAGTGACCATCGCTTCCGATAATTGATAAACATCATAACGTGCGACATTAAGCACGGCGTTTTTTACCTGATCGAATGACAATATACCAGTCGGATAGAGTAATGCGAGTTTTTTAATTTCCTGATGCGCCGCCAATAGATTACCTTCAACTTTATCTGCCAGGAATTGTAGCGTGTCAGCATTGACTTGTTGTTGTTGAATACTGAGACGTTGTTCTATCCAGATGGGTAATTGTGTACGTTCAATGGGATAAAACGCAATCATGACGCCCGTATTCTCAAGCACTTTAAACCACTTGGCAGATTGATTCTGTTTATCAATTTTGGGCAGTGTTATGAGCGTGAGAGTATCAGGAGGTAATGCGTGACAATACGCTTCGATTGCTTTGCCACCGACTTTACCTGGCTTACCTGATGGAATACGTATATCCATGATTCTACGCGTACCAAACAGGGATAAGCTGCTACTGGCATGTTGTAAATCCGACCAGTCAAAGCGCTGGTCTACTGTAAAAACTTCTCGTTCCGTATAATCTTGCTCATAGGCAACACTGCGGATTAAATCAGCTGCTTCAATTACGAGTAACGACTCATTGCCAAACAGCGTATAAAGTGGAACGATCTGCTTTTTGAGATGTTGGGAAAGATGATCAGGTTTTATCCGCATGTTTACGAATATACCCCTTTAGAAATCTAATGAGACCAAGTGATTAGAATAATGCATTGCTGGTTTCTAAGTTCCAGCAGAAGCACCATGTCATTATGGATTGACTGTTGATAGGCGCCATATGATTTGTTGTACTGCATCATCCTGCATATCTTTATAAAGCATTTTTTCCTCTGCTTCCTTAGCTAATATCTGTGCATCCAGAAAGGGGAGATTACGCATCAAAACGAGCTCACTGGCTGGCGCCAGCTCTATTCCTTTGGAATCAACAAGACGAGTTGCAACTCGGTAGATTAATTCAAATTCACGTACTCTGCCGCCACCTGATAGAGACAGAATTCTTTTTTCATTAGTTGCGCTGATTACTTGCAGTATTGCTTCGGCATCTTCCGCTTTATGGACAACCTGGGTTGTTGTTCGAGCATCAATAGAGCGTTCCAGGTCTGTTCCAATTGAATGTCCTGCTGGTGCGGAGACGTATAGCGATTTAAAGGGCAGGTTGGAAATCTGCCCACGCAATTTAAAACCGCAAGCAGTCAGTGCACATAATATAACAATGACAAAGATTTTTTGTTTGTTTAATCTCATGGGATTGGTCGGCTAATAAAATCGAGACAACCCAGCATAACAACAGATGAGGACGCAATGAGAAGATTAATTGTTCTTTTCTTAAGATATATCTGAACCAATATGGCCACCGAGCGTTCCAGTTATTATTATATAACGATATTAACCAATCTGTTTGGGACGACCACGATCTTTTTAATCACCTGTCCATCAACGTGTTTTTTCACATGAGCATTATTTAATGCCATATCTTCAATTGCTGTACGTTCGGTATCCTTGGCGATGTATATCTGGCCGCGTAATTTGCCATTGACCTGAACAATGAGTTTTATTTCGTCCTGAATCAGTGCTGAAGCATCTGCTTTCGGCCATGGCTGATCAAGTAACTGTGTTCCCGGTTTGAGCTCTTGCCACAATGCGTGACAGATATGAGGCACTATGGGCGAAAGAAGTAATACAATGTTTTCCAATGCTTCCTGCATCAGGTTACGGCTGGCCGGATCTGCTGCTGGTGCTGCTGAGAGGTTATTCATTAATTCCATTATGGCTGCGATGGCCGTATTAAAGGTATGGCGCCGCTCCAGATCATCGCTGACTTTAGTGATAGTCTGGTGTAACTGGAAGCGTAAAGATTTCAGTTCAAAAGAGTATGCATAGTGCTGTGTGGTATCAGTTTGCACCATCCCTTGCTGTAAGTGAGTATAGACTTGCTTCCACAATCGTTTCAGAAAACGGAATGCGCCATCAACACCGGTATCTGCCCATTCCAATGTCTGCGTCGGTGGGCTGGCAAACATCATAAACAAACGAGCAGTATCTGCGCCATATTGTGTGACTAGTTTTTGCGGATCAACCCCATTATTTTTTGATTTGGACATCGTGCCGATGCCGCCGGATTCTACCGGCTGATTATCAGCTTGTAGTATGGCGCCACAACGTTTGCCTTGCTCATCAAATTGAATATCAACTTCGGTTGGATTGAAATATGTGATGCGCCCGTGATCGGTTTTCCGAAAGAAAATTTCGTTTAATACCATGCCTTGGGTTAACAGGTTGGTAAATGGTTCATCCAGTGTAAGTAACCCGAAATCACGCATTACTTTGCTCCAGAAACGCGAATATAATAAATGCAGAATGGCATGTTCGATACCACCGATATATTGATCTGCCGGTAGCCAGTAATTTGCTCGCTCATCAGTCATGGCTTTGTCCTGATCGGGACAAGCGTAGCGAATATAGTACCAGGATGAATCTACAAATGTATCCATGGTGTCTGTTTCTCTTCTAGCGGGCTGACCGCACTGGGGACAGGTACATTCATAGAAAGCAGGTGTTTTGGCCAGTGGATTGCCTGAGCCATCCGGTACCAGGTTTTCGGGCAATACGACGGGAAGCTGATCATCCGGGACAGGAACAACACCGCAGGTTTGACAATGAATCAGTGGAATCGGACAGCCCCAATAGCGTTGACGTGAGATACCCCAGTCACGTAAACGATATTGTACGCGTTTCTCTCCCAGCCCTTTTTGTTTGAGCGCTGCGGCAATAGCATCGACAGCTGCTTGAAATTCCAGGCCAGAAAATACACCTGAATCAAAGGTAACGCCATAGGCTACAAATGCTTCTTTCAGCGGCACCTCTAAATCACAATCGTTTGCTTTGATAACCGCCCGGATTGGCAAGGAATATTGAGTTGCGAATGCAAAATCGCGTTCATCGTGTGCAGGGACCGCCATGACGGCGCCTTCACCATATCCCATGAGCACATAGTTAGCGATCCATATTGGCAGCTTTTCACCATTGAGGGGATGTATGACAAATAAACCGGTATCCATTCCCTTTTTTTCCTGGACAGCCAGATCGGCTTCTTTGGTTGCGCCCTGTTTGCATTCCTGAATGAACGCATCTAATGCCGGATTATTTTTGGCGGCATGTAATGCAATGGGGTGTTCTGCCGCCACGGCAACATAAGTTGCGCCTAGTAGGGTATCTGCTCGGGTGGTAAAGACTTTTACCGCGTGTGGCGTACCGGATGCCGCATCAGCGGGAAAAGTAATATCGACGCCATAGCTTTTGCCAATCCAGTTAGCTTGCATGGTCTTGACCCGTTCAGGCCAGCCATCCAGGGTGTTCAAGGCTTCCAGCAGTTCATCGGCGTAAGCGGTTATTTTCATGTAATACATCGGGATTTCGCGTTTTTCCACAGGGGCACCCGTGCGCCAGCCGCATCCATCTATTACCTGTTCATTAGCGAGTACGGTTTGATCAACAGGATCCCAGTTTACGGTACCTGTCGTTTGATAAGCCAATCCCTTTTCTAGCATGCGTAGAAATAACCATTGATTCCAGCGGTAATAGTCCGGATTACAGGTGGCCAGTTCGCGACTCCAGTCGATACTGAGTCCCAGGCTCTTCAATTGTTCTCGCATGTAAGCGATATTGTCGTAGGTCCATTGAGCGGGCGGCACATTGTTTTGCATGGCAGCATTCTCAGCAGGCAGGCCAAAGGCATCCCAGCCCATGGGTTGTAGTACATTGTAGCCCTGCATACGGCGATAACGGGACAGCACATCCCCGATGGTATAGTTGCGCACGTGACCCATATGTAACTTACCCGAGGGATAAGGGAACATTGAGAGGCAGTAATATTTTGGTTTACTGGAAACTTCAACCGATTTAAATGCAGCCGTTTCTTTCCAGTATTGCTGCGCTTCTTGTTCGATTTCCTGGGGATGGTATTTTTCTTGCATGGAGCTTGGTTTCTTTGCTGTAAAGCGTTGATTATACCGTGAATGAAAATTCCTAATAATGGGCCTGTTTCGAAATAACCCAAAATTGAGGTGCTTATCTCATCTATTTGTTAATAATTAACAGGTTATATAGTAAAAATGGATAAATCGTATATTACGAGGCAGTCTCATAATGTGTATCCGGATCTATCGCACGAATTAATTATGAATACTAACATTGAAACCAGCCGGTTTTCTTGCTATATGGATTCGGATATGAGGAATAGTGCAAGCGTGCGGGAATAAATTGTTAGTTTGGGACATATAAAAATTGGATAAGATCAATTGATAGGCATGATAAAGGAAATTTTTGAATAAGAGAGAGATAGAATATGTTCGTGAGAAATTTGATCCGGGCATTTCTTCTCATTGCATTACTATCAATGCCTTTACTTTCTTAGAGGGAGTACCGCCATGAGGATACAACTGGTTTTTGTTTTATCGATTGTATTTTTTCTTGTTGCCTGTTCGACAACGCCTACGGGTAGAAGCCAATTGGCTTTTATGCCCGACAGCGAACTGGATGCGATGGGACTGCAAGCGTTTGAAAATTTGAAAAAGGACAAGGTAATCAGTGGTAGCAATAAACAGACGCAGTTTGTTCAATGTATTGCAGCCAGCATCACTCGCGAAGTGGGTGGTGAATGGGAAGTGGTGGTATTTAAAGACGAGTCGCTGAATGCGTTTGCATTACCGGGTAGAAAAATTGGTGTACATACCGGCCTGATCAATCTGGTTGATAACCAGGATCAACTGGCGACGGTATTGGGTCATGAGGTCGCCCATGTGCTCGCCAATCATAGCAACGAGCGCATGTCTCAAAAATTGGGAGCGCAAATGGGTATATCTTTGGTTAGCGCGGTTGCCGCACCGCAAACGGCATTGGGGCAAACGGCCATTAGCCTATTGGGTATTGGTGCGGAATATGGCGTAATTATGCCTTTCAGCAGGCTGCATGAAAGCGAGGCCGATATTATTGGCTTGGATCTGATGGCGAAGGCTGGATTTAATCCGACCGAAAGTGTTACGTTATGGCAGAAAATGGCGCAGGCCAGCCAGGGCGCGCAACCCGTGGAATTTTTATCGACTCATCCATCGCATGCAACACGTATTGAAGATCTGCAGGCACGCATGCCCAAAGCCCTGCAACTAAGACAACAGGCGAATGCGATGGGTAAAAACCCGCGCTGCATGAAGTAATTTGATTGAAAATTCTTCAGCTAGTGATAGATGAAATAGAACACAAAGCGTCCAGCCGCGTTCATCGTCTAAACCCCCGGAAAGCCTCGGCCTTTAGGCCGGGGATGGATAGGGAGTCAGCCTCGCTGATGCTAAAGCCTGTATTTTCACTTATGCAACTCATCGTTTAAGGCAAAGCCAATTTTAATAGTGACTTGCCAGTGTGCGACCTTATCCTGATCAATGTGACCGCGAGTTTCAGTCACTTCAAACCAGTGCATGTTGTGTATTGTTTTTGCGGCTCTGGCGATCGCATTCTCTATAGCATCTTGTATGCCAATGGTCGATGAACCGGTCAGTTCTATTTTCTTATAAATATGATTTGACATGATTTTTTAATTTACCTATAAAATTTAAGGGCTTGACATCCTCCCCTTCCTAAACGAAGGGGATTCCTAGCGACTTATTAAGCCGT
>CBDUPR010000015.1:0-59307 GCA_965369175.1 uncultured Nitrosomonas sp. | reverse complement strand
CTTAATAAGTCGCTAGGAATCCCCTTCGTTTAGGAAGGGGAGGATGTCAATTGACGAGGCTGACCTTTATTTACCTGCTCAATCCAAACCAGTCACAAAAGAACTGCTGGAAGGCTTGCTCAAACGTGCCCGCTCTGCCGGTATTGGATTGATGTTAGCGACACAGAGCCCCGGTGACATGGATTACAAATCCCGCGATCAGATTTCTTCCTGGTTCCTTGGACGCATTAAAGAAAAAACCGCACTGGATAAATTACGTCCGATGTTTAATGATTCGCAAGAAGACGCGGCGAATAAGTTACCTACTCAATCAACGGGCGAATTTCATGCCATACAAGATGGCAAAGTGAATCATATTAAGGCAGACGCTTCCCTGATACAGGCAAAACAGGTGCCGAGAGAAAAAATTCTGATATTGGCCAGCAAGAAACCAGGGGGGACAATTTCAGCCTTTGTTTCCAAAACCAAGGCTAAAGCTAAAGCTAAAGCTATTTTCAGCTAAGCAATTAAAAAGTAGCGCTTTTCACGGCTTCAAGAGAAGCGCTACTCCTCTAAATAGCATTTTGATGGTGTCAAGTCAGATGGTGTAGTCAACGATCTGCCAGCGCTCGTGAAACTGCTGCGGGAAGCGGGAAGCCGATTCAATTGAAAAAGATAATCGTGGCTCTATCAACCGCATTGAACATTGAATTGACTACCGATCCAGGATGATTCGATATCTCGCCTTACCAGAGCGAAGGTGCTCCATCGCATCGTTAACTTTATCCATTGGAAAATGCTCAGTCACGGGCGTTACATCATGACGCGCAGCAAATTCCAGCATTTTACGCATGGTTGCGGGACTGCCGACCGGTGATGAACTCACTGACAGCTGGCTAAACATCATTGGGATAAGGTTTAAATCCAGAGGCGTTGTGACTGCACCCAACAGGTGTAATCGACCCCGTGGCTTGAGCAAACCAATATAGCTATTCCAATCAAGCTTGACGTTGACGGTCGAGAGCAACAAATCAAAGCGACCAGTGACATCCTTGATGGCGTTCGGTGCACGCGAATTAATCACCTCGTGCGCTCCAAAGTCCAGCGCTGCTTGTTCTTTCCCCTCCCCAGACGTAAAGGCAGTGACATGGCAGCCCCAAGCGCGCGCGAACTTTAAAGCCAGGTGTCCTAAGCCGCCAATCCCGATGACCCCAATCCTGTCTGTAGGCGAAATGCCAAACTGCACCAAAGGATCAAACACCGTCATGCCGCCACAGAACAATGGACCCGCCGTCTTGGCGTTAAGGTCATCAGGCAGCTTGACAACACTGGCACTATGAGCGCGAACGGTATCAGCAAATCCGCCGTGACGACCCGCAATCGTGGGCTGCGCATCTGAACACAAATTATGATGCCCACCGAAGCACTGATCACAAGTCATACAATAGCCCGCATGCCAACCCAAACCAACGCGCTCTCCGACCAAAAGGTGCGATACTTGATCGCCAGCGGCTTTGACTTTGCCAACCACTTCATGGCCGGGAACCAGTGGAAATTGCGTCATTCCCCAAGCATTCTCGAGCATGCTGAGATCGCTATGACAAATGCCACAAGATTCCACGGCGATATCGACTTCTTGTGGGCCAATCGCCCCCAACTGATATTCAAATGGTTCTAAGACACCATTGGCTTTACTCGCTGCATACGCATGAACTGTACTCATTTTTCAGCTTCTCCTATTTTTAACGCGGGTCTATTGGGCGTTAACCTCACCAGCCGGTTTGTGTTTGGATGTATTCAGCAATATATCGCAATTCTCTAAAAAATGAAGTGACCGCTCGCAACAAAAGTTTGATAGAAAGCAAACAGGCTGCCACCGGATTAACCACCTTACGCCACTGGCCATCGAATGTCGATCAAGATATTCGCCTGAAATACAGCATTAACGATGATAAAAATCAGCTTCCAACAAAAAGTGACTGATCGTTTTTATTGCATCAAAGACGACGAAACGGATTTAGCTTGACATTAGTTTCGAATAAACCTATTATTTTTGCATCATTGACTATGAATAGGATATGGTGTGAAACTCAAACAGATCGCAACCATTCATGCAGGCTATCCATTTCGGGGGAAAATTCCCGAGCAATCAGGCTCATCCGTAGTCGCGGTTCAGATGAAAAATGTTTCGCTAAGCGAAGAAATACGCTGGTCGGAATGCATTCATACAGAACTGGCCGATAAGCGCGAACCTAACTACCTGAGCGTTGGCAACATTCTGGTAGCCGCCCGCGGTAGTCATAACTACGCCATCCAGGTGAATGATGGACTGGCCAGCACAGGCAAACAAGCCGTGGCAGCGCCCCACTTTTTTGTAGTGAACATAAAAACGAACGGTATTCTGCCCGAATTCATCGCCTGGCTGTTAAACCAGACGCCCGCTCAGCGTTATTTTGAGCAGAATGCCGAAGGCACGTTCACCAAGAGCATTCGTCGCAGCGTGCTGGAAGATGCGCCAGTGGTTGTGCCTCCGTTAACAAAGCAACGGACGATTGTTGCGTTGGCCCATACCTTACAGCAGGAGCAAAAACAGATGCAGCAGCTGATACAAAATGGCGAACGCATGATGAACGCGATAGCCACTGATTTAGTGAACAACAAGGCAGTTGGATCATAAACGAACAGCACCAGTCATTTGAACAATTCAAACTTGTGAATCCAGTAACCAAACCGCTTCTAACCATTTCGCGGAAGCCACTAAAAAGCGGAATCAAAAAACTGACAAGGAATCATCCGTGAACGATAAAGTAAGCCAAGACAGCATCAACAAAGCCCTGTGGAATGCCTGCGATACCTTCCGTGGCACCATCAGCGCCGATACCTATAAAGATTTCATTCTCACCATGCTGTTCCTCAAATACATCTCGGACGTATGGCAGGATCATTACGACCGCTACCAAGCCGAATACGCCGACATGCCGGAATTGATCGAAGAGATGATGAAAAACGAGCGCTTTGTATTGCCACCGCAGGCCAGTTTCTATGCTCTGTACGAGCACCGCCACGAACCCGGCAACGGGGAGCGCATCGACCAGGCGCTGCACGCCATTGAAGAAGCCAACGGCACCAAACTCAAAGATGCCGGCAAAAGTGTGTTCCAGGACATCGCTTTCAACACCGATAAGCTGGGTGAGGAAAAACAGAAAAACACCATCCTGCGCCACCTGTTGGAAGATTTCGCCAAACCCGAACTCAACCTCAAATCCAGCCGCATTGGCACACTGGATGTAATTGGTAACGCCTACGAATATCTGATCAAAAACTTCGCCGCCAGCGGTGGCCAGAAAGCCGGTGAGTTTTATACCCCGCCCGAAGTTTCGGATCTCATCGCCGAACTGCTCGACCCGCAACCCGGCGACAGCATCTGCGACCCGGCCTGTGGCTCGGCCTCGCTGTTAATGAAATGCGCCAATAAAATTCGCCACAACCACAACAGTAAAAGTTACGCCCTCTACGGGCAAGAAGCCATCGGCTCCACCTGGTCGCTGGCCAAGATGAATATGTTCCTACACGGCGAAGACAACCACAAAATCGAATGGGGCGACACCATCCGCAACCCCAAACTACTGGATAAAAACGGCGATTTAATGCTGTTCGATATCGTCACCGCCAATCCGCCCTTCTCTCTCGACAAATGGGGCCATGACGAAGCCGAACACGATAAATTCAGCCGTTTCAAGCGTGGTGTGCCGCCCAAAACCAAAGGCGATTATGCCTTTATCCTGCACATGATCGAAACACTAAAACCAAAAACTGGAAGAATGGGCGTTGTCGTGCCTCACGGCGTACTTTTCCGGGGTTCTTCTGAGGGCAAAATCCGCCAACAACTGATTGAAGAAAATCTGCTCGATGCCGTCATCGGCCTGCCAGAAAAACTCTTCTACGGCACCGGTATTCCCGCCGCCATTCTGATCTTCAGGAAACAAAAAAGCCACGATAACGTGTTATTTATCGACACCAGCCGCGAATTCAAAGCGGGCAAGAACCAGAACCTGCTGTCGGAAGGCAACATTGCTAAAATTATCGCCACCTACAAAGCGGGCAAAAATGTAGACAAATACGCCTATCTGGCCAGCCTGAAAGAAATTCAAGACAACGACTACAACCTCAATATTCCCCGCTATGTCGATACCTTCGAGGAAGAAGAAGAAATCGACCTAATGGCCGTGCGTGCCGAACGGCTGCAACTACAAGCTCAGTTAACCGAACTGGAAGGCGAAATGGCTCAATATCTGGAGGAACTGGGCTATGGTGCCTGAAGGGTGGCAGAGATTATCTCTTCAAAATGTTGCCGAAGTGAGATCTGGAATAGCCAAAGGAAAATCGAACCTGAAAGATCCAATTACGATTCCATATCTCAGAGTGGCCAACGTTCAAGATGGACATATCAATCTAGATGAAGTGAAAGAAATTGAGATTGAGCGGGACAAGCTCGAGCGTTATTCACTAAAAGTGGGTGACGTTCTGATGAATGAAGGTGGAGATTTTGACAAATTAGGACGAGGTGATGTTTGGCTTGGCCAGATTGAGCCGTGTCTGCATCAAAATCATGTCTTTGCTGTACGTCCGCAACAGACAAGGCTCGATTCATTCTTCCTTGCGGCCTTAGCCGCGAGTAATTACGGCAAAACATACTTTCTGAGCTGCGCAAAACGCAGCACAAATCTGGCAAGTATTAATTCTAGCCAAATTAAAGAATTTCCAGTTCTAGTTCCTCCACTCCCCGAACAAAAGAAAATCGCCCAGATCCTATCCACCTGGGACAAGGCGATCACCACCACCGAGAAACTGCTCGCCAACAGCCAGCAGCAGAAAAAAGCCCTGATGCAGCAACTGCTCACCGGCAAAAAACGGTTCCTCCATTCAAATGGATCTTATAGCTTTAAGAAAACGCGATATGGAAAAATTCCCGAAAATTGGAGTTATCTGGCAATAAAAGAAATCTGCATACAGGTTTCCAAGAAAAATAATGAGAGAGCTGACCATCCTGTCCTCTCATGCTCTAAGTACTATGGATTCGTCGATTCTCTAAAGTATTTCAAAAAAAAGGTTTATAGCGACGATACTTCAGGTTATCGGATAATTCCTCGTGGTTGTTTTGGCTTTCCGTCAAACCATATTGAAGAAGGATCAATTGGCTTACAAAACCTATACAACTACGGCATCGTGAGCCCGATCTATGTTGTTTTTAAACCTAATGTAAAAAAAGTTAACAGTGATTATCTTTACGCATTACTTAAAACTGAGCATTATAGACAAATTTTTTGTGCGGCAACAAATGCCTCTGTTGATAGAAGGGGAAGCCTTCGCTGGAAAGAATTCAGTGGTATTCATGTTCCTATACCCTCACTAGATGAGCAGGCAAAAATCACCACCGTGCTGTCCGCCGCCGATCGGGAAATCGATTTTCTGAAACAAAAACTAGACGGCCTAAAGCAAGAGAAAAAGGCGCTGATGCAGCAGTTGCTGACGGGCAAACGTCGGGCTATAGTCGATGACCTTAAGGACTAAAATATAATAAGATGGAAATCAAACAGTTACGCCTATCCCATTTAGGCCGATTCGCATCATTAGAAGTACCTTTGGCCCCGACTCCAGAGGTTCACTCCAACGTGACTGTATTTACCGGCAATAATGGCGCCGGTAAAACTTCCATCCTCAAGGCGTTGGCGACGTCACTAAGCTGGTTTGTCGCGCGCTTGCGCAGTGAAAAAGGCAGCGGCAGCCCGATTCCCGAACAAGTTATTTTCAATGGCGTCGCCTCGGCAGCCATTGATATCGCGATTGTGGATAAACAAAGCCAATCTGCCAATCCAGATGCAGATGGCAGCAATGCGCTATATAAATGGACACTGGCCAGAACCCACAAAGGCAAAAAAGCACAATATGCCAGCCAACTGCAAGACGCCTCTCGGTTGGCCGAGTATTATCGCCGCCTGCTAACGGAAAGTGACCAAGCCAGTTTGCCGCTGATCGCCTTTTATCCCGTAGAGCGGGTGGTGCTGGATATTCCACTCAAAATAAGAGAAAAACATACCTTTCTGCAGCTGGATGGCTACGATAATGCCCTTAATCAAGGCGTGGATTTTCGGCGCTTTTTTGAATGGTTCCGCGAGCGCGAAGACAGCGAAAACGAAACGGGCCTCTCCGCCGATATATTGGGCAAGTTGCGGGAAACAGTCGGCAAAGACAACGAGTTGTGGAAGAAATTGCAACAACTGAGCGCCTCCTCCCGAGATCGCCAGCTTACGGCGGTGCGTACTGCCATCAGCAACTTCATGCCCGGCTTCAGCAACCTTCAGGTTCGTCGTAAACCCCGACTGCATATGTCCGTCGACAAGGACGGCGAAACCCTTAATGTGCTGCAACTCTCCCAGGGTGAAAAATCCCTAATGGCGCTGGTGGGCGACATTGCCCGCCGTCTGGCCATGATGAACCCAGGGCTGGCCAACCCGCTGGAAGGCGACGGCGTGGTGCTGATTGATGAAGTGGACATGCACCTGCATCCAACCTGGCAACGCAGCATTATCTCGCGGTTAACCACGACGTTTCCCCATTGCCAATTTGTCTTGACCACCCACTCGCCCCTGGTAATCAGTGACAATAAAGACGTACTGATCTATTCACTGGATAACGCCGAGCTCTCTCAGGTGCCGTCTCAATACGGGCAAGATGCCAACAGTGTATTGCTGGAAGTCATGGACACCCATATTCGCAATGCCGACGTTGGTAAAAAACTGAACGACCTGCTGGATTTGATTCAAGACAGGCGACTGGCTGAGGCGCACCATTTATTGACCGAACTGCAAACCGAGCTACCAGCGAATCACCTTGAGCTTATCAAGGCAAGATTATTGCTCCGCAAGCAAGAGCTGCGCAGTCAAAAAGAGCAGTGAGACCCGTTAAGTGAGAAAAATTGATAAGGGAACCGAGCCCCCAGCATTAACGGCATGGAAAAAAGCCCACCCGAGTGCCCCCTATGCAGAAATAACCGAGGTTGAACGCCAGGCCATCCGCAACGCCTGCACCCACGAGCAGTTTTATCTGTGTGCCTATTGCTGCCAGCAAATCTCCGGACAGCAAAAAGACACCATGAATGAACATGTGGAACCTCGACGTATTGCCCCGCAACGCAGCTTGGACTTCAACAATATTGTGGCCAGTTGCACCACGCCTAAGCAGTGCGATGCCGCACATGGCAGCCAACCTTTGCCGCTTACGCCATTAATGGCCGAGTGCGAAACTGAGCTACGCTTTAAGCTCAGCGGCCGAGTAGAAGGTTTGAGCGAACGGGCACGGGAAACCATCAGGGTTCTAAATTTGGGCGACACGGAAGTGAATAACAAGGCGCTGATCGAAAAACGCAAACGCCTATCAGATGCCCTGCTATTGGCTAATGGCATCGATCCCAGCGACGGCCTGGATGACGAAGCGCTAATCCGCATGGTGATAGATGATATCAACCAGCCCCAAAATGGCCAACTGGCACCCTTCGCCCCCGTAGTCGTCAATATGATCAACACCTGGCTGGCAGATTGATATTTTATTGTCTGAAACTGAAGAAAAAATCCCCTGACCCAGTAGCTGTTGTACGGATAAACGAGGGCTTCAACTTAGCTAACAGGAGATGCATTTGGAGCTTCTTACAAAGGAGATCGCATACAAGGCTATTGCTGAATTTTTTTCAGCGAAAAAACCCTTTGTATTATTTGGCACAGGAACTTCCTGCGCTCTTGATCCTGCATTTGGAATGCCTGCCTTGGAACAGCATTTGCGAAATAAGTTATCAAGTGGATTAACTAACATTCAGACTCAGCAGTGGCAGCAGGTCATCGAAGCTCTCGACGTTAATACGCATGATTTTGAGTCAGCGATGGATTTCATAAAGGACGATAAATTGACAAATAGGGTTGTAGAAACTACGGCAAATTTTGTTGCTCAACACGATTCAAAATATGCATATCAGATCATCTCAGGTTCTGTTGATTGGCCTGCAAGAAATTTACTCAAAAAGCTTGTTAACACTTTGCCAGAGACAGACCGTCGGCTTCATATCGCAACGCCAAACTACGACCTTCTTGCCGAATACTCATTTTTCAGAAATGGCATAGCTTATATTACGGGGTTTTATGGAGGATATTGTCGAAACTATGAATGGAGCCAATCTGAAAAGTCAGTTTTTTCGATTAAAAAAGACATCGTTGGTAGAAAAAATCAACCAAGACGAATTGAACAAAAGCATATTCGACTGCATAAACCACATGGCTCATTGAACACCTTTGAAATTAATAGCCGATTAGTCGAATGCGATGGCTGGATACACAATAAACCAGAAAACGTAACAAGAGCCATGATCACACCTGGAACTGCAAAATACCAACATCTTCACAAGGACAGAGCACCATTAGCAGAATACGACCGAGCGGTCAAGAGCCATAGGATTTTCTTATTCTTGGGATTTGGGTTTAACGATTCTCAGTTGGTCAATAATGCATTCCGTCACAAACTTGAGCAGGACCAATGCTCTGCTCTTGTTATCACCAGAGATTCTAATCCTCGAATCGAAGAATGGCTCTCTAAATGTCCAAACATGTGGATTGTTTGTAAGCAGCTCGATTCAGAAAAAACCAGAATTTACAATTCAAAATATGATGGCTGGCTACATATTAATGACAAAGAATTATGGCGATTTGATCATTTTACGAACGAATTTTTAGGGGGATGACATGGCACTTTTCGAATTCAACAATGATAGTTACACACTCGGTAATATACGCGAAGTAGATACTAGGAAAGTAACCATTCTGGTTAATAGTGATGAGGACCTTAGAAAGGCTAGAGTCGGCCAGTTAGTTACTATGCAACTAAGCGGCGCTTCAGAATGCTGGCTCATTGGCATGATTGACAAGGTAATAAAGGCCATAGTGTTTCAGCCTACATTACAAGAGACAGATGACCAGGAATCAGATGAAATAGATGTAATTGAAGATACTGTTGTAAATACAGTCAAGATTACACTAATGGGAGCGGCCAGATGGGATGCCATTGAGCAGAAATATAAGTTTTCTCGGTCACTTGATCATGTGCCAGAAATAGATTCTATTTGTTATGCGCTCAAGGACGCTCACCTTGAAGATTTTATGCGTGTCATATCCGAATGTGGTCACGGCAAGCACTCCCTCGAGTTGGGTGTATATAAGCTTAACGAGAATGCCAGAGCTTATGTAGACGGCAACAAGCTATTTCAACGCCACGCAGCCCTCCTAGGCAGCACTGGCTCTGGAAAGTCCTGGACCGTTGCTTCCATATTAGAGCGCAGCTCACAGCTACCATCTTCGAATCTTGTTGTCTTCGATCTTCATGGTGAGTACAAGGAACTCAGTTATGCCAGACAACTTCGGGTTCCTGGCCCTGATGAAGTTGGCTCGGATGATGATTCTTTACTTTTCTTACCGTATTGGTTGCTTAACTCTGAAGAAATACAATCGCTATTTGTTGACCGAAGTGAATTTAGTGCCCACAACCAAGTTGTGATCGTTCAAGACTCTATTACAGAGCAGAAAAAAACATTTTTAGATAAACAAGGGAGAAATGATCTTTTACAGTCATTTACGCTTGACAGTCCTATTCCGTACTCCCTTGATAAGGTCATTGGCAAACTAAGTGATCTCAATGAAGAGAAAGTTGAAGGAGCTAGAGGCCCTAAGAATGGACCATTCAACGGTGAATTTTCCAGATTGTTAGTTAGGATGGCCAGTCGATTAAACGATAGGCGTTACGGGTTTCTTTTCAAAAGTCCTGAAAAATATAACCAATATGACTCTCTGAGCTTAATTGCTGAGAAATTAATGGGCTTTGGTGAGGCAAAGCCAAGCATTAAAGTAATTGATTTCTCAGAAGTCCCTGCTGACATACTGCCTGTCATCATAGGTTTAGTAGCCAGAATCATATATCAAGTGCAGTTTTGGACGACACCAGAAAGCCGTAGACCAATAGCATTTGTATGTGATGAAGCACACCTTTATCTTCCAAGAAAGGAAGGCAATCCTGTAGAACGTCGAGCGGTTGAGGCTTTTGAAAAAATCGCCAAAGAAGGACGAAAGTACGGTGTTGCTCTCATGATAGTGAGCCAAAGGCCATCTGACGTCAGTGCTACCATCCTAAGTCAATGCAATAATATTATTGCCCTCAGGCTGACTAACGCCGATGATCAAGCTACTGTCAGAAAACTTTTACCAGAAAGCTTGGAAAGCCTTTTAGAAGCACTTCCGATTATGGATGTTGGTGAGGCTATGGTCGTCGGTGATTCTGTCCTTCTGCCAAGCCGCATAAAAATCGACCCTCCCAAAGAGAAACCTCTGAGCGCAACTATAGATTTTTGGTCTCATTGGCAAGAAAACGTCACTAATGCCGATTTCTCTATTGCGGTCGAGAATATGCGTAGACAGAGCAGAATAAAATCATAACCCGAAGCTGCACCTCAGGTATCAGGCGTTGAAGAAAGATAACGAATGACACAATACTCACCCAAATTTCAGGAAGAATACAGTGCCAAGCTGCCGGCGCTGGCGCTATTGACCAACCTGGGCTGGTCTTTTCTCTCGCCAGAGCAGGCGCTGGTGGCCCGTGGTAACAAACCCGACCAGGTAGTGTTACGCGATATTCTGCGTACCGAGCTTCAAAAGCGTACTTTCACCTTCGCAGGCAAAAACTATCCGCTTTCCGATAAAGCCATCGATAACCTGATTGCTGAAGTCTGTAGCCCTGCCCTGAACGAAGGCCTGTTGCTGGCCAACGAGCGGCTTTATAATCATCTGCTGTTTGGCATTCCCGTTACCGAGTTCGTTGAGAGCAAAAAAGCCAATCCGACGGTGGCGCTGATTGACTGGCACAACCCGGCCAATAATCGCTTTGTATTTACCGAAGAGTTTGCCGTTACCCGCGCAGGTGGTGTCGGTTCTTCATTTCAAGACACGCGCCGTCCGGATATTGTCTGTTTTGTAAATGGAATTCCTCTGGTGGTGATTGAAGCCAAACGACCCGACGGCAATACCAAAAAAAGCCCTACCATCGACGAAGGCATTTCGCAAAGCCTGCGCAATCAACGGCTGGATGAAATTCCACAACTATTTTCCTATAGCCAACTGTTGCTATCCATTAACGGTCATGAAGGCCGATACGGCACTTGTGGCACTTCGGTTAGATTCTGGGCGGCCTGGCGGGAGGAAGACATCTCCGGCGCTGAGATGGTGGCCATCAAAAACAGGAAACTGACGGATGCTCAGGTAGCGGCCCTGTTCAGTTATCGCCCTGCTGCTGACCTGGATTGGTATCAAAACTGGGTTGCTGGCGGCGCGTTGGCCGTCACCGGGCAGGATCAGCTGCTGATCAGTCTGCTCAACCCCGCACGCCTGTTGGAGATGACCCGTTATTTCACCTTGTTCGACAAAAAAGTCGGCAAGATCGTCGCTCGTTATCAACAGGTGTTCGGCATCAAGCGGCTGATCGAACGCGTCAGCACCAAGAACGCTACAGGTGGACGTGAAGGCGGGGTTATCTGGCACACCACCGGTTCCGGCAAGTCCTTCACCATGGTGTTTTTGAGTAAGGCGATGATCCTGCATGAAAGCCTGAAGCAATGTCGCATTGTCGTAGTCACCGACCGGGTCGATCTGGAAACCCAGCTCAGCAACACCTTTGCCTCCGGTGGCGAGCTCTCCAGCAAAAAAGACAAAGCTGCCGCCATGGCCACCTCGGGCAAGCGACTGGCCGCCCAGATTGGCCAAGGCAACGAACGGATTATTTTCTCGCTGATCCAGAAATTCAACAGCGCTACCCAATACCCAGAGTGCCGTAACAACAGCACCGATATTATTGTGCTGATCGACGAAGGCCACCGCAGCCAGGGCGGCGAGAACCATATTCGCATGAAGCATGCGCTGCCCAATGCCGCCTTTGTGGCCTTTACCGGTACGCCGCTTTTGAAAGACGACAAGACCACCAACAAGTTCGGCCCTATTATTCACGCCTACACCATGCAGCGCGCGGTAGAAGATAAAGCGGTAACGCCGCTGCTATATGAAGAACGCATTCCGGACCTGGAAGTAAATGAACAAGCCATCGACAGCTGGTTCGAGCGCATCACCGAAGGTCTTTCCGATGAACAGAAAGCCGATCTCAAGCGCAAATTTGCCAAGAAAGGCCCGGTATATAGCGCTGATGACCGTATTCGCTTGATTGCACTGGATATCGCCGATCATTTTGTAAAAAATATCGATGAAGGCTTAAAAGGTCAGCTGGCCTGTGACAGCAAGGCCTCGGCCATCAAGTACAAACAGTATCTGGATGAAAAGGGACTGTTTGAAAGCGCCGTGGTAATCAGTGCGCCTGATACCCGTGAAGGCAATACCGCCGTGGACGATTCCGCCATGCCAGAAGTGACGAAATGGTGGCAATACAATGTGGGCAATCAGGATGAACAGGTCTACACCAAGGCCGTTATCGAGCGGTTCGACAAGGACGAATCACTCAAACTGCTGATTGTGGTGGATAAGCTGCTCACTGGCTTCGACGAGCCAAAAAACACCGTGCTCTATATCGACAAGCCCCTGAAAGAACACAACCTGATACAGGCCATTGCACGGGTGAACCGCCTGCATCCCATGAAGCAATTTGGCTATTTGATTGATTACCGGGGTATTCTGGCCGAACTGGATACCACCATTCAGAAATATCAGGATCTCGCCTCGCGCACGCAAGGCGGCTATGACATTAATGATATTGCCGGCCTTTACAACCAGATGAGCGTTGAATACAAACGCCTGCCTCGGCTTTATAAGCAGCTTTGGCTCATCTTCGAGGGCGTGAAAAACAAAAATGACATCGAACAACTGCGCCAGGTGCTCGTGCCCAAGATCGAAGAACACGGCGGTGAGCTGGTGGATGTACACCTCAAAGTTCGAGAAGATTTCTATGAAGCCTTAACCGCTTTCGTCAGCTGCTTGAAAGTGGCACTGCAATCCGCTACCTTCTTTGAAGACAAGCAGTTCAGCGATGATAATCGTCGTCATTACAAAGAAACAGCAAAACAGTTCTCCAGCCTGCGCCAATTGATACAACAGGATACCGGTGAACGGGTGAGCTACGACCAATACGCCGAGCGAGTGAAAAAATTACTGGATGAACATGTAACCGGTAACGAGATAAAAGAACCCGGGGGCGTGTATGAAGTCAATAAGATGGGCCAAAAGCAACAGCCAGAAGACTGGAGCACCGATAAAACCCGCAACGAAACCGACATCATCAAAACCCGCGTGATCCGTATGATTGAACAAGAACTGCGGGATGATCCTTATGCTCAGGAGGCTTTTTCCAAATTGTTGCGCCAGGCTATTGAGGCAGCGGAAAAGCAATTCGAACACCCACTGAAGCAATACATGCTGTTCCACGAGTTTGAAGAACAAGTACAGACGCGCCGCCTGAATGATATCCCCGACGCCTTTTCCGGTAATCGCCCTGCCCAGGCTTACTTTGGCGTGTTCAAGAAAATACTGCCAGAAACGCTCGCAATCACCGACCAGCAGGTACAAGACAAGTGGGTGAAAGTGGCTTTCGAGATTGACGAAGCCGTTAAAACCGCCGTGGCTGAGAACTCCATTAACCCGCAAAACATCGAAGCCAATATCCGTACAAAATTGCTGCCGCGCATGTTTCAGGAATGCAAAGCCATTGGCAGTGGTATGGATCAGGCCAGGAAGATTGTTGAAATGGTCGTGCAAATTACCCGTGCAAGCCTGAGCGGCGCTTAACCGGAATGAATGTGCCAATCAGGCCCGAAAGCCAGCCGCTGAGTTTCCACTATAGCGACCAGCACATCACCTTTGAGCGCGTATTGCGCCCACAGACGACAGGCAAGATACTGATTAAGGTTCATCCTGATTGCCGCGTGGTGGTATCCACCCCTGAAAATGCCAGCAACGATGCGGTGTTGGCGGCGGTGAAAAAACGCGGGCGCTGGATCTACGAGCAATTACGAGACTTCCGCAAACAAGTGGAATACACCACCCCGCGGCAGTACATCAGTGGCGAAAGCCATTACTACCTGGGCAAACAATACCTGCTAAAGGTGATCGAAGCGCCTGAACAGATTCAAGGCGTTAAATTACTGCGCGGAAAGCTAGAGGTATCTGTCAAAAGCAAGAGCGCTGAAAAGGTGCAAAAATTGCTCACAGACTGGTACAAAGTCCGCGCCAAGGAAGTGTTTACCAAACGGTTCAATACCATGCTGGAACAAACCCTTTGGGTAACTGAACGCCCGCCACTGCGTATCCTGACCATGCAAACCCAATGGGGCAGCTGCTCGCCCAATGGCCGGATCACCCTCAACCCTCACTTGGTCAAGGCGCCGCGCGAGTGCATCGATTATGTGATCCTGCATGAGCTTTGCCATATTGCCGAACACAACCACAGCGAGCGGTTTTATCGACTGATGAAGCAGATCATGCCAAAGTGGGAAAAGACTAAAGAACGCTTGGATGGAATGGCAAATTTGATATTGTGAGAATTGGTATGAACAGCCACTATCGGGCAAAATGAACACACCAGGTTAGGCAAAGCAAAGTCTGTATAACTCAATCCTTAGTCATCCTCTCATGCATGGCATAGCCTACAGCTCTCCATTAAACAGATTTTTTACGCCAGCCAAATACAACCAACCACAACCAGATACAACCAAAACTACAACCAACCCTCGTCCGTAGGGATATAAGTGACGTCACTGCCTCACGCTTTACCCCGTGCGTTAACAATCAATTCTCGGTTCAGAATATGAAATACAACCGGTAAAGGAGCTGTCTCGTAAATGGTGTTTAGAATCGATCGCCACCATGAAGCTTCGGATTCCATGAAAATCAGCATACCTCGCTAGCTCAAATTCAAACTGACAGATACCTAAAAAAGCGAGCAACTATCCAATCAGCTCTGGGTTAGTGCATCCATAAAAGAGACCGGACAACTTGCGACTATTCCAGAGTTGGTTACAAGACGATATCTTTTATGCTTGCAAACTACTGCTTGAAAAACAGCTATTACTAATAAGAAGGAAAAACGATGAAGAGAATTAATTGTATCGCATTAACGGCAATCATTTTATTGTCCGGTTGTGCTGCCATGATTAACGGAACTACGCAACAAGTATCCGTCAGGTCGAATGTGCAAGACGCAAAAATATATGCCAATGAAGAGTTTATCGGTATAGGAAACGGCGTGGCAGTCTTCAGGAAGAAGGATGACTATGTAATTACAGCACGAAAAGACGGCTGTAATGATACGAGCATAGCCGCGTCAAAATCATTTGATGCCACTACGCTATTGGGACTATTAATTGATTTTGGTCTAATATCGATTCTACTTATTGATGGTGCCGTTACTGGTGCATGGAATCGATTTGATAGAACAAACTACATGATAGATATGCAATGCAATACGGCGAAACTGCAACTATGAAAATAACAGCCCACCGCCACCAGGACAACTAATCAGTATAAATAAATCCCCATAACCCTCCGTCAGGTGGATTCCTTATTGCTTGCCATTTATTTACAGCGTGGCACTAGTCTGGCACCAAAGAAAAAGCACCTAGTTAATTAATAACTAAGTGCTTGATTTTTGGTGGACCTGGCTGGACTCGAACCAGCACCAAGGGATTATGAGGCTCAACCACTAAATTAATTATTTATGTATAACAATTACTTAAATCGATTTCCGCAGCTAGAACCAGCGCCACACAGCGCTATTCATAGTGTGGTTTGGCACAAATTTGTCACAATTAATTTGTGCCCTCTTCACCTTATGATCAATCCAACCTAACTGGGCTTGACAGTTAGTTCTTTGTTCACATTTATTGTCGTCAATACGGACAAGGTAGTTAACGTGAAGAACGGTGGCGTATTCTTCACCGCACTCATTGAGTGATTATTAGATGTACATTATTCTACGCAGAGTTTCCCCGAAAGCTTAAAATAGTTCATGTTTTCGTCGGGACAATGACTAATGTAGCCATCAGCAGACATTTCTACAGATGTAACGTTTTTAAAAAGATTGGTACCTTTCACAATACTGCTAATGGTTTCGTGAATATAGAACGAACAAGGCGTTCCATCTGCCAAGGTGTCACGTATACCTACTATTACAGCTTTATCGGCCTCGGTAACAAAGCTATCTCCCTTAGGGAACCTTGCTTTGTGAGACAGTAATATTATGCCAACGCCGGGAGCGCTAGTAATGTTGCCAATTAGAGAACCTGTCTTGCTAAATACCGTATCACCGTCCTCGCTCAATGCTAGGTCAATGTTCCCCATTTGGAGAGTAGAAGTAACGTTTTCTGTGGTAACTGTGCCTCCCACATCATAGCAAGCTTCAGCGAATGACACATTTGAATAACCGATCGTTATGGTAGATGCAAATAAAGCTATCACGATAACTTTTAATTTCATTTAATTGTCTCCGACATTTAGAGAAATATTAAACAGGCTTCGCCTGTGCGTTTATATCTCCGCCCTGAAGGACGAAGTTTTACGCGCTATTTGATAAATGACAAGATAGCACTCTAATTCTAACGCCGAAATATCGCATTATCGATGATCGCCTGAGTAATCGGAATATTTTCGCTGTCGGGCAAGTTTATACACGCAAGAAACACATAGCGGCAACCCGTACACTTTGGGCAGGGTGCCAGATCTTGTATACATATGTCGAACTCTTTAGCATCCCCACTCTCCGGTAATGACCAGAAGACGTCGACTTGAAAATCGTCCTGGATGCGCGAAGGCTCATATTTGATTTCCTCACAACCGCACACTGACTGATAAGAAGGAACCGGGCGCTTCGGCACCTCAGCGTAGCGAACCCCCACATACGCTGGACCTTTGTGATCTCGAGATCGCATCCAAAGATAATCACGAATATCTATCGTATGCGGTGCCGGCACTTCGATTTCTTCGCCACAGCAAGCAATGGCAAAGCCTGGACAGACCTGAACAGCCCATGGCCTAGTCAGGTCTCTCGCCGGAACAACCCAGAGGCCACAAACGATCCCCCAATGATGGAGGTAGCGATTATGGTGCCATAAACGGCGCACTCGGTAGCTCTGTTCGACCGAGAGATCTCTAGCGGCAAGATAACCCTGCCCCTCGTATTGAAGCCTCATCAGGACACGGTAATTCGATCTCAATTTCGGACTTTTTTTCATTGCTAGTCGTCATCGTTTAAAATTCATAATGGCCCTGTCAACATAACTAAAGTATAAATGCGCTTCAGGCTTATTGGTAAAAACTGTATCTTTGTAAAGTCTTTCTTATTCGCGTAACACTGCTCCGGTGTTAGTCCACTGATGGCGGGTGCTTCGCTTCAGCAGTTGCGAAGTTGTTGCTGGGATTAGGGTCAACATTATCGCTGCTTACGCGAACGCTGTTCTTGACATGCATTACCCCCCCTTGTTTTATTTTTGCGAC
Organism: uncultured Nitrosomonas sp.; assembly: GCA_965369175.1. Taxonomy (GTDB): domain Bacteria; phylum Pseudomonadota; class Gammaproteobacteria; order Burkholderiales; family Nitrosomonadaceae; genus Nitrosomonas. The sequence goes on along the minus strand of CBDUPR010000015.1, from coordinate 41,758 downwards.
TAATTCCATTGTTGCCACCTCTTTTGAGGGTAGCACAGGCACTATACATTCAAATACTCCGTCTTGATCATCGATCTCAATTGTTGTCCATTCACCATCGTGGCTCGCCGAGAAATCGGGCTCGCCCACTATTTGTCCGTTTCTACCTACAATACTTAATTTGTCAACCACCTTGACGTTTTGCGCAATGGACGGCCCATGGTTAGTCACTCTTATTTTCCAAGTAATGTTAGCTACTGATCTAACAATCAAGATTTCTCTTGTCTCCGTGATTTCCAAATCAGCGCTGTTGTCCTTGCAACAACACTTAATCAACTGCTCCTGTAACATGGCCGTACTGAATACCTGCCGCCTGTAAGTAAAATTATCGATACTACCACCTTCAATGTCTGCGGAAGGTGACGCAGGTAGCGTTACTTGAGCCAGCACCACCCAGGGCTCAGAAGGACAGGGTGGGCATGCGGGAAACGGTTTTCCCACAATTAGATCGCACAGCATGGGTCCAGGCGGATGCTCATGCGATGGCGGCAACTCAGTCAAACATTCAATCTGAAAGCTGTCGCGAATGCGGGAATACTCGCAGGCATCCTCTTCACAGCCGCAGCCGGCAGGCATAGCTTGGACCGGTTTAGCCAAACACTCGGCGTATTTGATTGCGACAAAGAGCTGCTCGCCTGTTGCCGGACCTGATGTATGTAAAAAATCAGGATCACATGGATCGGTCACGGTATCAGGGCCACACCGCGCCAGATCCAGAAATACTGACTCCTGAACGTAAATTTCATCGCCCTTAGGACCCAATGCATAACCCGCAGTTATTTCCACACGCCAAGGTAATTCTTTTGTGGCTGCTGACAAGACTTCTAGTCCGCACACCGTACCCCAACCATGAAGATATCGATTGTGGCGCCGTAGCTTGTTCAGAAAATATTCTTGATCCGCCTTCATATCGTCGGCAGTCAGCAACTGGCGCGGGAAGTATTTTACTCGTTCCAGCATTTTCATTTCCGACAAACAGCCTTCTAGTGTTTGATGTTGAGTCATCATGTGTTCTCCCATTTATGCCAATCGTCTTCTACTCTGTGCGCAACAGCCCGAAAAGTCACCGTGAAAGGCGTTCCGATCGCGCTTACCACAATCTGTTGCTCGCCAACATCGGGCCCCAGCGTCCACTGGGTCTGGGCACTGCCGTCCGCCTTGGTTTTGGCCGTTTCCGGCGCCACGCTTCCACTACCCGCCGGCACTTCGAACTGAACAAGAATATCGGGAGTTGGTTTGCCTTCAGCATCGAGAATCTCAATGGTAAGCGGCTCGCCCAATTGCCCACCAGGCGGTCCGATCTGCCTGTCGCCATTGGCATAGCGCAAAAATCGACCTTGGGCGAACTGTCCAATCCGATCGACCAAGCAAAGGATTAGTTCGTGCAAGAGCGCGTTAGAGTAAACCAATTTCCGGTTCGTACAAGAATCGATACTTGTATCGTTTAAAGATACCTCCACACGCGCCAGCGCTACGCAGGTTTCCTCCCCGGTTTCTGAACAGGCTTCGCTGATACGCCGGCACACCAAGTCATGTAGGTCTCCATTCGCGGACAAGGGTATTTCGCCTAGTGCGCAGGTAGGCGGGGCGGATGAATCGTTCTCAGCATTTCGCACTAAAATACAAAACCCCTCTTTTATCGAGCTGTGCGCGCAATTATCGCCCGTTCTGTCGCAGTCAGGTACCAACACCGGCACTGGGTCTGTCTTGACTTCCTTGAAAGCCAAACAGATTTCAACCAGACCCGATTGTATAGGCTCACCGGTCGGCCGGCCCTCATTATCGGTCAACTGATGTGGATCGACCGACACCTTCTCAGGGAAGACAATTTCGTGACCACAGCCATCAATTGCAACGCCCGGCAAAATGAGTATCCGGTTTTCTGATTCTGGATCTTTGACTACATTCAATCCGCATACCACACCACACCCAAGCATCAGGCGATTCATCAGTGCGCGCTTCGCCAAGCCGTAGTTCTGCTCCTTCTCAAACTGATCGACATCCATGAGCTTGCCATAGAAAAAATGGTTGCGCACAAAGGCGCTCAACATACTATGGTCGTTATCGGTCGTCATAAGCAACTGCCCTCCTCATCGTGACATGCTTCTATTCCGCCCTCGGAAATAATCGGTTTGGTCTTGCAAGGCTGTGCTGCAGCACCCATTACACCAGCGTCTAATATCATTCCAATCTGAGCTGGCTGCGGGCCTTTTGCAATAATGGTATCGATACCCACTCGAGCCTGAACACCGACACGCATGCGTGGCTCTATCACGTAAAGATGGTAGCCCACATGGGCTGGTTTCTCGCGTTCAATCACCACTCGAACATCATCGAGCGCCCCTGGTCTGCTTAACTCGGCGCAATAAACTTTGACGCAGAAGTAATGAGCCAGCTCCTCGAACAGAGAAGCACCGAACGCTTCATTACCAGTCAGATACGACTGATCGAGAGTGGCCGATGCACCCACAACCGCTCCTTGAGGATGTGCCGGCGCCAGCATCGTGGTAAACCCGAGCGTCGAGTTCTTACCTAGTGACCAAAGACTCGTCGCTAAACCAGGTTCCTCGATATGCGCTTCGACTCCGGCATATAACTTGAGATAACGCCGTAACCCTTCGACGGTACCGCGCTTTCCGTACAGTTCAAATGCCTCGGCTATATACTCACGGGCTTCCGCCTCACTCCAGTTGTCGTTTAAATCAAAAGCCAACCAGCTGGCTAACCACGACAACCAGGATGGAAATTCATTGCAGTCAGGTACGGCATACGGATCGAACAACAGCGGCAAATCGGTTACAGACTTTTCCAAATCATCCAGAACACTCTCATGCAGCGCTAAAAAGCGTTCGAGAAGATCTCGCTGAGTGCTATTCTTTTGAAACTGAGTTGGTAAAAACTCAAGGTAGCTGGCTTTTCCTTTCATGTCGACACCCTCATCCCTCGATTCCCATCCAGACCACATGCCACTTAAGCTGATTATTTACAATATCTAGTAAATTATCGTCGGGAGGGGGGCCCGCAATCTGCCCTCTGCTGATTTGCACTTGTATTTTGAATCCAGTCGGTGAAACGTTCGTAACGCTGGAAATACCGTTGATCAATAATATTTGGCTTGACTCCTCAGACAAAAAATGCCGATCCCCAACAACATGAGCCTGGTAATACGGTATCGTGCGAAAACGAGCAGCGGACGTATCGACTTGTCTCGTGATGACTCTATCGTCTCCTTCTTCCAAGCGATCCCATTTGGTTTTCTCATCGTTTGTCGTTTGTCCTGCCGCAATATAGGGTTGACTGGCAGGCCTGGCATAACGCCGTGGTGCCAGCGACAACGGTCGGCTAAGCTGGCAGTTCATAATTTGTGCCTGGGCTAAAACAATATCTTCTCCTTCATTCAACTGATCCGCCGTTTTCCACTCAATGCGAGGTTCTTCGCTGAGACGTACGGTGCCATCCGGTGCGCAAACGCCTGGCCGTCGCTCAGCCACTTTTTGTTCTTCGTCCGGTTGATAGCCGGCTACCAGGAAATAGGTGGTGTCTTTAGCAACCGATGGAACCGTTACTGTCCGTTGCTTTGTAAGAATGATTTCGCGCCCAAGGCAATCAACCGCATAACCCTGTTCGACCATCACCGCGCTACCACCTGCTTCACCGGTGACGGCTAAGCCAATGCCTATACCCCATCCGTGCACACTACGATTGTGCAACCAACGCAATTCACGCTGCGCTCGTTGCAGCGCAGCCAGATCATTGGCTGTCAATTGTTGCCCATTGAAAAATTTTAGCCGTTCGATGCTGGGAATATTTGCTTGCGTTGTCATAACACTAAACCTCGTTTGTTCTAAATGGGGGTCGTGCAGCCTGAAAAAATGGAAAAGCAGGAAATCCCGCCAGGGTAAATGCCAGCTGCAAATTAAACTTAGGCTCACAACCGGTAACCGGTTCGACACCTAACCAGAAAAGAGACCACCCAAATCCTTCAGCTTCCCCTGGTTTAGGTAATATAGAATCAGGCTGAAAAATACGATAAGTGAATCCTTCCCGATCTGCGTCAGTAATAAATCGCAATCCATCAAGAAACAACGTTGATTCCATATCAACGGCATCCGAATTAGCGCTGTTATTTTGCTTCTCATCAGCACTGCGATCCAGAATGGCAAAATAAAAAGGATTTTTGGTAAAACCAGCATCCGAGGTGTCTACCTTAACTTCAAGACCCTGTTTTTCGGCAAGACCTAAGAAATTACCATCTTTCCCAGTCCACACCTTCCATCCGCTACGTCGCTTCTCAGTCGCACCCCAAGCCATATGCGGCCGGACAAAAGGTTGAGTATAGCGCCGGACTCTAAAATCAAGTTCGCCTTGAATAATCCCGTCCAAGATATTTATCTGCACCAAGGGTATCTGCGACCCAAAGCGAACCGCTGCAGGTCTCTTCCAGGCAAAAACAGGTCGCTCGTGCCGTAAATCGAAACCACTATTCAGACACACATTTTCCAATTCGGTCCGATTCCGAAATGCACTGTCATCCTGGTAGCTCATAGTCAGTACAAAAGATGCGCGGCCGTCGACCTTAGGGATAGACAGACTCAGCGGCGGGTTTGGCAACAAGATATCGCGTCCCCAGTGATCCGCAGCGTAACCAGGACCTACAGACACGCCCGTACCACCAGAATCGACTGACGCTATTCCGCCTTCAGTCTGAATTATCTGGGTCACTTCGAAACCGACAGCAATACCCCATGTATCATGAAGATAGCGCATATGAAGACGACGTAAGCGGTCATCGCGCTGCTGGTCATTTCCCATATCAAGCGCCGACAACAGCTGTCCGTCTCGGTATGTCACCTGATCAAACGGTATCTCAAGATCACCTGTCATATTTCACCTCTTATCATTTCAATGCTATGTTCTCCTGGCGTCGCCAGCCAGGTCGGGCAGACATTCAAATTGCCGCACTGGGGTTGACCATCCCCCGCCCTTAGCGAGAGCGCCAGCACGTGGTCTACACCCATCACGCCATCGATCAATTGCAGGATCTCACTGCGGTACACACCCCGACCAAAAGGCCAACCTTGGCTGTTTGGGCCGCCAGCTCTCGGATCCAAAAAAGCATTCAGCGCTTCGACAATGCGTTCACGCACGCGGGTCGCGTCGGTGTGGAGTTGCGTTCGTACTTGCGCTGCAACACGCACTTCCAGGTATTGAGGACCGACGACTTCCAGCCGCGTAGTAATGATGCGCCTGCGTTCAAGATAACGCCATACGGCGTCTAGGAGACCTTGACTGGGTTCGGGCCTAGCTGTGGACATTTCGGGCACGATAACAATTGTCACCACACCCGGTGCTTTAATACACGGAAAATCGGGATGGATCCCGGACCAGGCTCGAACGCGGGCAATCTGCGTACCCGGTATATCTAATACCAGGCGTTCAATATCCACCAGATTGACCGCGCGTGTAGGTGCCCGCAATGAGTGCACCCGCCTCCGGTCTATTTGGTCCAAAGATTGACATTTAGATTCGGCGCACAGCGCCGACAATCGTTCATGCGCATGTAGCGTTTCAAAGGCGCGGCCAATGGCTGAGGCCAGGGTCTCTTTTGCCGTGCCCCCGCTCGCCGGAATACGATTGCCGGTTATACTCGAAAGCTGACTTTGAATATCACCGGGCAGCTCAGCCAGCAGTACTTGGTTGCGTGGTGTCACAGACAGTTTGGTAACTGTTTTTGCAGCAACATTACCCTCGTCAGCGCGTGTCGAGCGGTAGCTGACCATAATAACCGCGTTTTCCGAAGGAATCAGCCCGCGCTCGCCGTCACCAAAACGGATCTGGCCGCTCGTTTCTTCAACCACAAAATGACGATCGGTTGACCGTGAAGCGTCCAGGTCATTTCGTCTGGTCCATGCATCCCAGACCTCACCATCATGGGTATAGAGAAATAAATTTTCAGACTGGGCGGCGGCTTCCGGTAGACTCAATTGCTGATTAGTTTGATCATCGCCCCTTCCTGCCGCCACCATTTCCAAGATAATGTAGCCTTCTGCACCGGCCGCAGGCGATTTATAGTCCAACACAAGCACATCAGGAAAACCAGGTGTATCTTCAGGTTTGAAAAAGGTGAGATTCTCGATGACACCAGTAACGCCCATCTGCATCTTTAACCGGGTCGTGTTCCCAGAAGCCGGTATCGGGCCTTCCGGCATCACATCGGCTGCGATGGGAAATGACTGAAATACCGGCACTGCCTGCTCGGCAAGCACACTATTCGGCGCCAGGGCCAACAATACCGGTGTCGCATCGTAAGCCCCTTCTGTGAGCCGGCACCGCAGGTAAAAGAGCGGATCCTGGTTGGATTTGCGAACAATCGTCGTCGGCACATTGATCTCTACAATTCCGTCCAGCGTTAATGCCCGTGTGTCGTCCATCACCTGTCCAACCGCTGGGGTCGATGGTGTCATGAGCGATTGTAATGGTGTCCACACTTCAGGATCGATGCCGGTTAGGACCTCCCAGATAACGCGCGCCGAATGATGCAGGGACAGCATTCCCATGGTTTGACTGGACGTCGCATCCGACCCTTCACAGCGGATAGCCGGCAACACCGGACGGCAGGCTGCTCGCTGAGCTGTCGCCTCATTGACGATTCGTCTGCGCTCGGCTGCATCATTTCCCGGCCCCTCAAAATGGAAAGCCAAGGAAATCGGTACGTCCGTCGGCAGTTCGTTAAAACCAAGATAAAGCGCTGCATCCGGTACAGGGCTGGCACCCAGCAGTTCTATCGGGAGCCCATCCAACCAAGCACGCGTTCGGTCGTGGATCGTCAATTCGCCTTGCTCTTTCAGTTCCTGCACCTTTACGGCGCTCAGTTCGACGACTGCAATGGTCACATCGCGCAGAGTGCGAAAACGGATAACCTGCCCTTCCGCATCGGTTGCTTCGAATGCCACACCTTCCGGCAATTCGAACGGAACGGTATCCGAATCGGGCATGAAGGTCAGCATCGTCTGTGCCGCTTGTGGGGATAATGCATTGAATCCGATCAAAGACAGATATTTGCGCAGATGCCGTTCCGGTATACGATTCAGCCGGTAGACCGTCATCTCTGTCAACCAGGCGAACAGCTCCATCAATGTAATACCGGGATCGTGGATATTATGATCCGTCCACTTGGGCGCATAACGCGGAATGAGTGCACGCCCTTCGTCGACTAAGTCGGCCCAGCGCCGATCATCCAGATTGGGTAACGGTAGTGGCATCAGGTTCCTCCGTGCATGTCTTCGGTGGCTTCCATCTCGATGCGAAAGGATCCTGCCACCACAATGCGATCCGGTGGCACGACGACCTGCTCCCCTCGAGGCGTGTTCCGAAGTAACAAGTTGAGTTCCCGCACATAATCCACACCTTCCACCGACTCTAACAATGCTGCTGCATCCGACAGGTATACGTTGCGACCAAATGGCCACCCGAGACCCTCAGGCCCGCCGGTCAAGGGGTGCAGAAATTGCTGCAGGGCGAGTTGAACACGCTCTTCCACCGCACCTGCTTCATTCACATCGTGCGGCGCAATAACCGCCTCAACGCCAATAGGCAAATAAATTGGACCGACCACTGCGATACGGCCTGGATCCATCGTTGATGGAGCGCGTGCAGCGAGATAGTCATGCACCCGGCGACGTAACTCGACACTGGGCTGCGGTTCCGGTTCAATGCTGTGGGGCACGATAATTAAAGTGATCCAGCCGGGCGCCGGGCGACCGTTAGGTGCAGTGGCGGGCAAGGCACGGGCAATTGCTACGCCGGGCGAAGCCGCTTGGGCTAAGGCCTCGTAATCAGCAACGGACAGTGAACGCCCTCGATGGCGGAGCGTTTGAGGGCCTCGAGTTTTGACATCAGTAACAGTTTCAGCATTGGCGCCGCCTTCGGCTGCGATCGGATTAGATACGCCTTGAACAAAGGGGGCAACCCCCAGTAACTGCGTGATAGAATTTGACGGTACGTTGCCAACCAGCCCACCACCTGTCTGATAGCGGCGCGCCATAATGTTATTGGCTGCGATCGTCGGGATCCTGCCATGCTGACCATCGCCAAAAATAAGCCTTCCTGCTGTACGCTCCAGCATATAGTGGCGATCATCAGGACCCGAATAGAACAAATGTGGACGAAACTGCCAGCGCACCCATACTTCAGTGACTGCTCCGCTACGCGGGTTAACAACGGAGCGTATGTCACCCCCGGCAAACCCCTGTTGCAGTAGTTGCTCTTTAAGTATCGGTAGCTCTATTTCAGCGCGAGCACCTTCGAGTTCACGTACTTCAATCCGCTCGCCGGGCAATACCGGAACCTGAGAAAAGAACAGGGACTGATTTTGCTGACCGGTACCTGAGCCGAGCAATTCGTCATTCAGGGACTGTACCTGGACAGCCCAGGCGGCGTTGAGGTGGATGCCGTTAATTTGGCTTTTTGGCGGTGCGCCATCCGCTTTTAACCGCACCCGGATCCAATCGCGGGGCACGCCAAAGCGGGGAAGTGCCGCCATGCCGACGCTGCCGCCGGTATATGTTTCCGTAAGCGGTGCCGCCAAGAACATGATATCAGCGTCAATCTTGTCAACGATAACCATTTCTCGTTTCTTGTCCTGTTGGACTAAAACCCGGTCTCCGGGCTGAAACACAGCGCCCTCAAGCTCATCATTCAAGCTGATCTGGTTACCACTGGCTCGGATCACAGAGATCTCGGGCCGGGGTGCAATATCCGGCGCAATGAAGGACACCATGCCCGGCCGGCTTAAATTGACCGTTTCGTCCGTAACTGCAAGCTCACGCCATGAGGCGCCGTCCCAGGCTTCCCAAAGGAGCAATGGCGATACCATCTCGGTCGCCGCAATATCTAGATACAGACTGATCAGATCGTTGGGGAGCGGCCGATCAAATCCCAGATACAATGCAGGCGTAGTATCCGAGGCCGGTCGAAATGGCGGGAAAAATCCGCCAGGCCAACGCACATCGTTGCTGTGAAGTGTAAATTGAAAATCATTGTAGGCCAGGCAGTGATCAGGCGATTCCCAAGAGGAGCGATAGACATAGCCGAATCGAAAGTCCGTAACAGCCGGCGGAACAGTTTCGACAATTATAAATGTTGGCAACCCATCGAACTCGACCTCGCGTTGGGTTCCGTAGCCGCCGCTTACCAATCGAGCCCGTAACCAGAGCGCTTCTTCTCCATTAATTTCTCTCCGTGCAATTTCGTTTGGGACCACGAACGTCCAATCTTCGGACTTCTGGAAATCCGGAAATGCTGGCAGATCTGCATTGGTCTTTACACGAGTCATCGTCGTGAGAGTCGCCCAACGCAGCCCATTCCAGAATTCCCAACGAGTTATGGGTGTAAGATTGCTCGGAACTGTGGAGCCAACAACTTTAACGCTTAAAACCACATCGGCCCCCGCCTTTCCGAATACCTCTTCACTGGAAAAATAGAAGGTACTGCCTGGCTGGGGATGATGTCCGAAGGGAAAAAATGTCTGACTCACGTCAAGGGACACAGCGTTTGAGAACGCCTGCTCGGGACGTATCGTATTACCAGCAAAAAAATCATTTACTGAATCATCGTCAGAATCCGAACCGCTAAATCGGCGAGCCCTAACATCAATGGGTTCAAACAAAATTTTTATAAAATGCCGTTCCAATCGGCTCCGCAACCGGATACGATCAACCTCTGGTAGCACCCGGTTCTGATCCGGTGGTAAAGATTGATCCAATCGCCCTCTTACCCAATGAGCGTTAAATCCGTTGATGGACTTTTTTTGTGACTGGCCACATTCGGGCCGGAGTGCTACGCGTCCGCTTTTTGTCAGGCCGCTGGTACTGTCCTGACTGGCAGCCCGGTTGCCTGGCTTGATATCCCTAAACTGGCGCCATACCTTTCCATCCCAGAACTCCCAGACGATTTTCAGCGGCACACTGCCCGGCGTCGCCAGCTCGAACTCAATCTCTATCGTTACCGCCGCGCCCTCCTCGAAACCAAATAAGGTGTCGTGCGCCAAATAAAATTCATGGGGAACCGGTGCAAGTGGCTCGAAAAGTGTAAACGTCTGTCTACCTGCAGCTGGCATCGTGTGATCGGCATATTCGTCGCGGGCCGGCCACAACGTCTTTACCTCTACCAGACGCGCTGCTGCCATCGCAATGGCGTTTTCGGTCTCAAACATCAATGGATTCGGCCGATCCAGCACCTGAGCACCCAGGCAGGTGTGCGCTGCGATTCGTCCGTTGCCGGCATTGGGCAGAGGTTCAAACACAACCGGCGCCCGTGAAGATTGAGGCGGGATCAAACTGATACCCAGCATATCCAAAAAAGCCAGCAGGTTTTTATCTGGCGCTTGATTCAGCCGATGGATAATCACTTCCATGTAGCGGGCAAAAATCTGCATCAGCGCTTGCCCTGGACCACCCTCGGCAGGCGTCAACTCTGGCACATAATCGGACCCACGCGCCAGTAGCTCCTTGAACACCTGCTCGGCATCACGTGGATCCAGTAGCGGCGTCTTATTCTGTCTCATGCTGTCTCGCCTTCCATCAGATAAAATGGATATACCAAATTGTAAAATGTATTGGTTGCCCGGATGCGGTAACGGATCTCGATCATCAGGCGGCCTTGCCGTGGCTCAGCAGTCACCTCAGCCGTAATATTGTCGATACGCGGCTCCCAGGTAATCAGCGCTTCCTCGACCCGGTGCCGCAGCAAGGCTTTGGTTGTGGTGCTGATGGGCTCGAAAACCAGGGTTTGGAGCCCGGCGCCAAAATCGGGCCGCATCACCCTTTCGCCCTGTGCTGTACCCAGGATAATCTGAACTGACTGACGGATATCCTCCTCATCCGAAGCCATTTCCACTTCTCCGTTTTCATCCAGCAGAAAAGGGAAAGCCCAGCCTCTGCCCAAAAATGCTTTTTCGTCGAATGTTGTCATGGTTTCTGCTCCATCTCGTTAACCGCCGATCAGCACGTCTGGTGCGCCGGTTTGGATAGTCGCTTGACATGCTGTCAAGTCACCGACACGAGCGGCTGGAAGATTACCAATTAAAACGGTCTTGCTTCCGGATGCGATCGTTGTCACTGGATGCGGCCCTCCAGCAGAAGGCGGTAAAAAACAGATGTGTTTAGCCCCCACCACAGCGGCAAGACGCCCGCCGATGAATACATTCCGAACGCCCGGTTCAAAAATGAATCCCGGGTGATTGGTTGAATCCAGAAGTCTCGCTGCAGGTGGCATTTTTTATCTCCTCAATTTATGCTAACTAACTATTGATCTTGACTATTCCGGCTTTCAAATCACACAGCTGGCCACCATTAATGGTCATACTGACATTGCTTTTGATTTCGACATTTTTTCCTTGAATAACAATATTTGCAGCATCCAGAACGATATCCCGATCGGCGTGGAGCAAAATATTCCCTGCCTCATCTATCGTCACATTTGCCGTATTGTTCCGAGCCTTAATTTCAACAGTCGACGGGCCAATCGTGATCTTATGCTGGGCACTACCAGTGATTGTTAGCGATTGCGCCGCATCATCAAATTCAATCTCATGGCCCGCGCGCGTGCAAAGGATCCGCTTAGTCGTCGGATCGGTTGGGCCAGAGGCAGGAGGACGATCCTGGGCGTTCCAAACAACCCCGGTAATATACGGTTCTCGAATATCGCCATGGTTAAATGTAACTAACACTTCATCATCGACCTGTGGAATAAAATAAGCCCCTCGGTCCGCTGTGCAGACTCGCGCCCAAGGATGGACACCAGGTAGCCATGGAAAGCGCACTTGGACTCTTCCAAGACCCAAAAGATCTTTATTATCAATGACCATCCCAACCGTTGAGCCATAGATACGCTGATCGCACTCAGGCTTAGCTTGAGCTGCGGTATTGATGAGTCCTTCGGATGTATCAGCCATATTCTTTTACCCTTTAGCCAAAAGCTGTTGGTGAAACTTGAAAACCGCCAAATGGCGTAGAAACCTGCGCTTTTACTGCGCCTTGCAAAGCTAGTGGAATACTTCCAAACCAGATCTCTTTTCGCACTTCAAAATTGGTGCGATAGCCACCGCTATCGATAGTATGCGTGGCCGATGTCACTCGATACAAACCGCCAAATTGCACCCCAATACCCTCTAAGCGAAGTACTGAGCCAGCGCGGATCCGTGGATCGCCAATCGTACTTCCGGAACCGGTTAGCCGGTTATTCAGTCGCGGAATCAGCTCACTGATAATTTTTCCAGGCGCTGAAACCAGGGTGACAGGATCTTCGATCAGATAATTGGCGGGAGTGTCCCCGAGGGGAACTATTCCCGGCCGGATGTCAAAAGTCAGCGCCATTTGGTCCCAGTCCCAGGCAACGGTTACGGTAAACTCGGTCTTGATCTGCGGCACCCAGACAAAGGCGGCAACCGACCAAAATTGACCTACCTCACTAATGCGGGGTGTAAATTCGATTAGCGATTGACCATATTTAAGCGTCACTTCGTCCTTGATACGGTTTGCAAGCGACAAGAAGTTGAGTTTTGACCCCCCAAGCGTTCCTTCATGATCGATCAGGATCTCCATGCCGTTCTCACGGGCAATGCATTGAAGTAACTCAAAATCAGTCTGGTTGATTTGTTTCCGTACAATTTTCTGTGCCAAATCAGGATCATTGATGGATGCAGCGACATTAAGACCACCAAGCAGTACCGACAGTGTTGCACCGATAAAATCAGTAATCGGAACAAACCCATTTTCGGCGCTGACAATACTGGCTACAACCGGATCCGAAAGGGCTAAATTACCCAGAGAAGGGATCGAGATCTCGAACCACCGCGGTTTAGTTCCCCGCTGCAGACGCTCCATCCGGTCCTGGGCTACCAAGTTGAGCATCGAGATGCCACTGCTCGGAAAGGATGCTGATTGTCCAAGAATCTCTCCGACAAAGACCTGTTTGAGCGCATCCGGTGCATAGCCGATTTTAAGGCTCAATGTATTACCCAAAGCCAGCAACTCGTGATCCAACCAGCGCAATTTCTCGTTGACCAACGTCAACTCGACCCGATCAGCACCTTCCAGACCGGTTTGATAATTGACACTACTGATCGACGCCCGCAACGCTGCAGGAATCGGCTCATCATTGATGGTTACCTGAAATTCAGGCGCGTAACGTAGCTTAGCAAGGTTCATTGATAAAACTCCCCAGTGTCAGGGTCGCGAAAAGGCAATTGCGGTACCAGTAGACGGGATCCCGCCGCCAGATCTCTCGGGTTGTCAACATCGTTAAGCAGCGCAATCGGGCGCCACAGCGCTGGGTTTCCATAAACACGACCTGCTATGTTACTCAGCGTTTCTCCTTGGCCCACCATATAAATTTCAGAAAAATCAGCGGTCTCGCGCTTGATCTCTTTGGCCTCCAATTCAGCATTGTTAAACTGGTTAAAGGTGACATCCAAACGAGCCCGAACCGGCGTACCGTCGGACCGAAACAAAATAAATCGCTGGCTGGCGCTGGCCAGGACACAACGAAACTCGAATTTTTCGCCCCAGGTAAAAAGCAGCACTGGCGGCGCGTGAGTTTTGGGATTAATGTCCATCAAATTGGTTATTTTTTGGGTGAGGTTACGCACATCCTCCCCAGCCTGGTTCGGCACTCGACTGACTTCACGATGTTCTTCGTAGGTGTCAACCAGCAACTCCATTTTCAGGGTCTGCATGTTGCCGTGTACAAACTGAATAATCGGCGCGCTCAGACCCGGTACCGCAGTTTGGGCAAAGTTGACATCTTTGCTCACAGTGTATTCTTCGGGATTAAACTGCACCTTGATTTTTTCCCCGGTATCCGTAACAACAATGGTGGCTTTTTCCAGTGACGCCATCGCTATACCCTCCCTAACCGTTCCCGCCGGGCGATGATCCGCCGGTCGATGGAGCGGATGACTTCATCAGTCAATTGATTCACATCGATCGACGACGTGGCGGCAGGTGTCATGACAGACCCGCGCTGATAACCGCGACCAGGTGATGCTATCGGTTCGTACACCTCCGCCGCCTTTGGCCCGTCTGGCTTTTGAGTTACTAAACCCCTTTCTCGGCGGAGCACTTTCATTATCGGTTTTTGCTTGGGTTTATCCGGGCCATTCCCCGCATCGGCCTCAATTCTTCGCCGGCGAGATGTCACGTGTTCCACTAGCGTTTCGCGCTCGATCGAGCGTACGACCCGCTTCACATAAGTCTCGCTCCGCAGCCAGTTCATGACGCGCCGAATCGGTGAAATGGTGGTTGACACTGCCGGCCGATCCGGCCTGAAAACCCCTTCCGGAATCCCTGAAACAAAACTCAGGTTAATGCGTGGCGAAAGATGAAACAACGCACGCTGCCAATGACGCAGCACCATGCTTTGAATGCCTAAACGGCAAACCAGCGTCATATTCAACGACCGAAGCCAGCCTGGCGAGCGCCCGGCATAGCGGGCAGCAATCCGCTGCGCAAAGTTCATATGCCTTTGCATCTGCAATCGCAGCCTAAACTCGCCGTGCCCTTCTTGCAGTCGTCCCCGCCTCATCATTTACTCCTCGTTTATCTTGCGGTTTATTCCCGAAATCTCAGCCACCCAGTTTCGGCGGTCCCGGTGTTCCAGCGCCATGATTTCATCATGTGCCCAGTGAAAATGGTACGCAATGAAGGCTACCTCCTCTTTCAATTGAGTGAGGGGGTAGCCGAAGACCCCCCCAGGCTCGATCGCTCCACATCAAACGCGTGCTGGCATTCAGGACAGGTAACTGCCTGATGTCCGTTATCCACCTGATTGATTTCATTGTAGAGATCCTGAAGATAGGCCAGGTCTGCGGCGTACAATCCTTCGATTGTCTTCGGTGTAATGGACTCCAGACCGCCGAGCCGGGTAATCACGCGCGCGAGCAGGATCACGATCAGATAAGCCTGATTCTTTTGCACCCGGGGATCTTTCAGCGGGAGAATTTCATCAGCAGCAGTCGCCAACCGCATTACCCCGTCCCGATGCATATTCCCCTCCCCATCCACATATCCCATGGGCAAGGTAAATTCATATTCGGTTTGAAACATAACATCCTCCATTCAAACACTTTCTAAGCCCCCTCTCCCACCGGGAGAGGGCCGGGGTGAGGGTGCATCAAGCCCGCTCCACACCCTCATGAGCCAGTTCCAACGTCTCGATCGCCACATCCGTGCCCTCCGCATTCAAATCCGGACCATCCCACTTGGTGGGCCAGGCGCGGAAAAAATTCCAGCGCAACACTTCTTCTCCTTTACGGTCGAGCAAAACAATCGAGCCGTTCTTGCGCTCAATGTCGCCATTGACGACCTGGCGGTGCCAGTCATACAGTTCCCTGCTGTCTGTCAGACCCCACTTGAGCGAAAGATTGCTGTACTTAGTTTGTCCCGGGAGCTTACGCGGCGTGGTATTTTCGCCGCCCTCGCGGTGTTCTATCACGTCGATGGTGGAATCAAAGCCGCTGCATTCCTGAAAGGCTGCGCGGGCGATGCCGTCAATTTCGACGAGAAAGTTGTAATTACCAAACGGGTCTTTAATATCGCCAGTTGCCATGTCACTCTCCTAAACGCTTAACTTTCACTCACTTCGGAATCGCCCTGCCAGATGCCGATGCGCACGATAATGAACTCGGCGGCGTAGGTAGGACGGACGCCGATCTCGATGTAAAGACGCCCGAGCGCCTGGGTCGAGGGCGGGTTGATAGTTTCGTCGATACGCACATAAAAAGCCTCCTCGGTGGTTGCGCCAAACAACGCGCCGTCGCGCCACACCCGGGTCAGAAACTCGCTAATGGTGCGCTTGAGCTTTTGCCAGAGCTGCAGGTTGCTGGGTTCGAAAATTGCCCAGCGGATACCTTCTTCAATAGACTCCTCCAGAAACAGGAACAGCCGCCGGATGTTAATGTATTGCCAATTGCGATCCGTAGCGGTGGTGCGGGCACCCCAGACCACCGGCTGCGCTTGTCCGGGAAACACTCGAAGAACATTAATTCCCATGAGGTTCAGGGGGCCTTGTTGTTCGTTTGTCAACAGCCGTTCCAAACCCAGCGCGCCACGGATATTGACGTTGCCGGGCGCTTTATGCACGCCCCGTTCATTGTCTGTTCGTGCATAGACGCCTGTAATATGTCCCGATGGGGGCCAAAGCTCGTCTTTTCCGGTCAATGGATTGCGGGCCAGAATCCAGGGATAATACAGCGCCGCGAAACCCCGCTCGGAACGGACATCGGCAAACTGGTCACGAATACCATTGCCAGGCTCGCTGCCACGAATGGCATCCAAAATTGCGAAGCGATCGTACATGACCTCGCAGTGTGTGATGGTCGCCTGTTGCACAGCGGCATCAGTGATTCCGGGAATGCACACCAGGGCCACTTCGTCATAAGGTTTCAGGAGATCGAGAAAGCGGTTCGGATTCGCGGTGATATCAGCCACCGCTTGAGCCCGATCGTCCGCCTCGCCATCTTCGAGGCCATAGATTCCTGCGGCAGGCCGGGGATCTTGCGGCATCGGTGCCGGCGGCGCCTCGGGTTCCTCGGCGGCGATCATTTCGGATTCCACCGCCGTTCCCCAGTAATTGGGATGATTGGCATTCATCGAGAGCTGTTCAAACGATTCGATCTGGCCGCTTCCCGTATCGCTTACCACGAGATCAAATTCCAACGAAGCAACTCGCGGCATACCCGAAGCGTCATCCCGGCTGTAAGAATTGGCAATACCTTGGGTCAACGCAATGACATCACCGCCGGAGGATTCCACGGTGCAAATCTCGCTGGTATCGCCCAGGGTGATGGATACCAAGGCCCCCTTGGGCAAGGCCTGGGTAAAACGCAAAGAATCCGGAACCGCCAGGCGCAATCGGCGTTCCCCCGGTACAAGATCATCGATCCGTACCGTTCCGCCGGCAAAATCGACCGCTCCGCTAATCGGTGCGACGAGAACCAATGTAGTATCCGTTTCGCTAACCGTATCAACGATTGCTTTTGCCGTTTCATCACCCTGAGTCAGTAGGATTCGATCACCTTTGGCAAAGCCCTTTGTATCCGCTACGGTAAGTTTTTCACGCTTCTCAGAGACGGCTAACACATCGGTCTGTGCGTGTACCAGCGCAAGGTCCTTATCCGTTTCCTCCGCCTTCTCAAGCAATGACGCCAACCGGCTGCTTTCAACCACCTGAACGGAGAGTGCATTGCCCCCGGGGCCTTCTTTTAGCGCACTCACCACAAGAACAGGTTTTGGATCAACCGCTTGCCGACTGTCCAGGTTGGCGGAAGCCATACTCCCCGTTCCGGCACGGACAATGTAGGCGGCTGTACCACCGTTCAAGAAAAAGCCATAAACTGCCGGCGCCAGGTAACTCGTAGGCTGCTCCGCAATGAAGCCACCGAACTTGTCCACAAAAGCATCCCAGCTCTGGATCAAAACGGGTTTTTCGATCGATCCGGTGGTCGCCGTGCCAATGAACGCCGCGGTACTGGTACCCACGCCCTGGATCGGCGCACCCGGCGCGAACTCCTCGATATAGACACCTGGATAGGAAACTTGCACAGCCATAATGTTCTCCTCTTAATCTAGTCGTATTTCAAGTCGTATTCGCCGGTTGACGAAGGTACATCGATATCTCGCGTTCGTTCGCTGAAACCCGTTGCGCTGAAACGCAGCTGGTATTTACCCTGCTGTAGCTCGCCGAAGGTAAAGCGTCCTAATTCATTGGTCCGGGTGGTCTGTAACCGCTGGCCATCCGTCGTTTCCAGCTGCACCCAGGCATCTACGACAGGTGATGGCTTGTCGTCATCGTCCTGAAGGTTGGTTGCATCCAGCACATGTCCGCCAATCTGTATCCACACCTCCGCCGTTCCCGGTTGCCCGGTTTGTCGGTACTCAGTAATGCGCGTGGTAACCATGGGCCCGGCAATCTCGGCCTCATACGCCACCGGCAAGGTCACGATCAGATACACTGCCGGCTTCCAGCGGTGGTTCACTCCCATCGTGCCCCAAAACTCGGCCAGTTTTGGAAAGCCCTCCACCGGCAGGACCTCGGTCGGCAAATCCGCCTCGCGGATCAGTTCGGGCACGGCGTCCAAGGCAATGGAATCTGCCGGGTAAATGCGCGACGGATTCAGCGGCTCGTTGTTTTTCAGCACCGCTGAAACCTGATAGAGCAACGCGTGTTCATCCAACGTGGGTTCGGTAGCTGGCGTCACGTCGCTCGGACTCCAGGCGGTGATCAGATAATGACAATCGATGCGTGCCGGTGCCGGCTCTTCGCTGACCATGCCGTTGTCAACGCTGCGGCTACGGGCGTTGGAACGCAGCTTGCGGTTTTCGCGCAGGTCGACAAGATAAATATTCAGCGCATTAACCTGCAGAGCACTCACATAGATCCGCCACACCTCATCCGGGGGCTGGAAGCGGATCTGCCCTGGATCGGTGAGATCGGGGACCTGTTCGGTTAGGAACAGGTCGCGGAGTAGGTTGTTTAGGTAGGGGATCATTAACTTAATATTTTGAAATTCATTAAATCGTCAATGGTTCGTTTGGCTTTTTTATGTTCTAATTTATTCGCTTGATTTCTCGAGTTCCTCTTTACGGTTTTCTAAAAACCTGGCCCAGGCTTGTTTTGCGTTTCTACTGCCAGTAAATTCACCTGAATGTTTTACTCGTGTGATTATAGTTTCTACACTTACACCAGCTCTTCTTTCGTCTCTAGCCCATTGGAGTATGTTTTCTTCTGTTACAGGAACTCTTAATGGTTCTTGAGACTTGGTACGTAAAAACTCAGTTGTTCTATGATGCGATAGATGCGACGAACTGCTCTGAACAAATCTCTCAGTAAAAAATAATTCATCCGTTTGTTTCTCACCCATTAGCTCTTCGATAGTTGGGTGTTCAATTGGAAAAACCCGTTGTAAAAATTCTTCATGAGCTTTAGCTTCTTCGGGACTTAAATACTTTCGAATAGCTTTTGGACGAACCCATCTCACCAGGCCGAAATGGGTGTATAAACGAAGCTGTCGCAACGTGTCGCTTGTTTTCGGTGCCTTTAAAAATAAATCGGCTGTATTATCATCAGCAGGCCATGCCATGACCGCTGACACACCGCCTAGATCCACAGCATGTACTTCTTCTTGCGACGCGGTTTTTCTTTTAACAAGATCCATTGAATAATTCTTTATGTCTTGTCCATGAAACCAATTAATCTCTTTTGGAGGCTGGAGAATGTAAAAACGTGGCTCTATATTTTTAGGATTATCTAATACAGTCTCACCGTTATCATCAAAGCCCCCTCCCAAGCCCCACAAGCCCCCCCCTCCCCATTCCACATCTTGGAACTTAGGCCGGGTAGAATTAAACGTAAAGATTGTTGAAGAAGCTTTGGGAAACGGAGCGCGAAAGGAACTGAGACCAACCTGCTGAATAGGTTCTATCCAAAACTTATCAGTAATTGCCACATGTTGAGACGGTCCTGGTAGTAATTGTGGCGTACTTCTTGCGTTTTCTAACGCTTCCTCTTCCGTTTGCCCAGAGTGCAATTCTATGATGTCATCAAATATTGGTGTTGGTTGAACTACACTTTCTGGACTCCCCTCAAACTGAGTGTAGTGTATGATTACCAAAACCCCTTCATTGGGATTTTTGCGACGCATCGTAGTGATAATAGGATCTTTTTTGTTAAGAGCAGCTTGCACTTTGAGTTGCTGTTCCTTATTAATAAACCAATTTGAAATAAAATTAAAACCTTGAAGAGCAAGAATGCCGCCTTGAGCCATGGCTGCCCCCCGCTCGCTCCTTGGGCCAGGGGGACCACCAAACTCTATTGGACCAACAGTTGGCACCTGCGGCACGCCCCCTTTGCCTGCTTGGGCAGTCTTAGGCGTAGCACCTTGCTGTATTACACCACTGACGGCACGTGCAGGCTTTACGGAAGACACTGCAACAGGCCGACCTGACCTTTTCCTTTTGCCCGCTGCTTTTGCCCCGCTATCTATAAATTCTGTTTCGATGGAGAGTTCTTTATTTTTGGTGGCAGTCTTTAAACGCCGTCGTTCTATCGTTTTTGGTTTAGCGTGCCCTTGCCCAACTAACTTGGGGCCAATTATCACCCCTGCCTCAATTTTTTCGACAATGCCGTAATGTTTGGCAAGATTTCTCAGAGCGGCCCTGCATCTCCCAGCTTTTTTGCATACAAACTGATTGCCCCCAACCATGATGCGTGAACCAGGTGGAACTTTTTCTTTAGGTAAGCGGCGACGTAGCTTATCGGCTGCTACTTCCTCTGCATGTTTACCCTGACGTCCTTTTCTATCTGGAATCACGACACCGCGCTCAATGGCAATTAAGTTACCATCTTTGTCCACAATTTGAATTGCGGCGCGCGTGTTCACTTTACCCGATCCCCGAACATTAACTCCTTTGGCAGTGGGGTCGAAAGCTTTTCCCTCCACTATACGAATTTCTTTTCTAAGCTTTTCTAAGTCATTTTGTAGTTTTTTGTTTCCGGGTTCTTTCGCAAATTTAGCCTCTAAACGTGCCAGCTTTTTTCTGAGAATATCGATTCCTCCTTCCTCTACTCCCGGATCTAATACGTCCTCTTTGATTAGCTTCTCCATAGTCTTGGCCTTTTGTTGCTTAGGCTGTCCCTCTGGCGTGAACTCAACCGATTTGTCATTTTTAGTTGGGCTTGTTTCCTGTAACCCTTCAACTACTTTTTCAACCTCTGGATCTATCTCTGGATCTTTCTTCCGCGCTATGCCTAGGCCAGTAGTGCTGGGAACCTGGATGCACGACCGCCCTGCAGCGACAGACAATCCAACCTGCTCTGCGCCTCGTTCGTGCTCTGCTTCATGATCAAGTTCAGGAGGCTGGCCGTTCTCAGGCCGCTGCTGAACCGTATGCGCCAACTCATGGGCCATCAATTCTTTCCCGGAAACGGTACCCGGCGCATACCGCCCCTCGCCAAACACCACATCCTTCCCCACCGTATACGCCGCCGCATTCACCTTCCGCGCCGAATCTGCCGCTTGATCTCCCGTATGCACTTTCACCGCTCCGAAGTCGTAGCCAAACCGCGACTCCATAAAACGCCGAATTCCCGGCTCGAGCGGCCTTCCACCCCCGCCGGATAGTTCAGACCGGACAGCGGAGGGCAGTCCTTTCGCATCCGCAGCGGTTGCATTGGCACTAGGCAAAGGTTTTAGCTCGTTACTTGACGTTTTATCCATGTCGTCACGGACCGCCCCGGTCTGGTGAGGGTTGTCATTTTCTGACTCCAGCGCCTGATTTACCGCCCGGTTCCCCGCCATATCTTGCATTCCCATTATTCCGGACTGGGAATCGGAGAACGCCGGTTGATGTGCCTGCGCCTGCATAGCACCCTCAACCTGTCCGCTTGTTTTATCCTTTGATGTTTTGCTTGCAGCCGATCCCATCATGTATCACCCGAAAATTGACTGGTTATTACGCTGTTTTCAGTCAGTGTCATTTGAATAGTGGTCTTATCCATGTTCTCATCTATTCCCTCATCTGCGTCCTCATCCACCACCCTCATCCACACCCTCATCCTAGCCTTCTCCCTGAGGGAGAAGGAACTTTGGTTTGATTTTGGTTTGGTCTTGTTCATCCTGCAATCCTCGCGACCTTTTTTGTGACTTCGGAAGTGCCATTCAACTCCTCTTCCGATAACGCTTTGCCCATTTTCTGATACTCGCGCCGCACTGCCTGAAGCAGGTGCGCCATGGCCACGTCGCCCCTATCCTCAACCGCCAGAAAAGCTGCCGCCAGTGCAACATTCTTGATATTGCCGCCACTCAGCTTGAAGCGCTTGGCCAAAATATCGAGGTCAACATCATCTGCCAGCGGTGTCTGCTTCGGCCAGATCCCAGACCAGATTCGCTGCCGGCTGGCTTCATCCGGAAACGGAAAGTGAACGGTGAACGCCAGCCGGCGGGTAAAAGCCTCGTCCAGATTGCCCTTTAAATTGGTGGCAAGGAGCGCGATGCCGTCGTATTGCTCCATCTTTTGCAACAGATAAGAAATCTCAATATTGGCGTAGCGGTCGTGGGAGTCGTGCACTTCAGAGCGCTTGCCAAACAGGGCGTCGGCTTCATCAAAAAGCAGGATGGCGTTGGCGTCCTCGGCGGCGCGGAAGATCCGGTCCAGGTTCTTTTCGGTCTCACCGATGTATTTGCTCACCACCCCGGACAGGTCGATGCGATACAGATCAAGCTGCAAGGCGTTGGCGATGATTTCAGCCGCCATGGTCTTGCCAGTGCCCGAGGGGCCTGCAAACAATGCGTTGACGCCTTTGCCCAGCGAGAGCTTTTGGTCAAAACCCCAATCGCCTAACACCTGATGCCGGTGCGCGACACGCTGGCAGATCTCCAGCAGTTGTGCCCGGCTGTCATCAAGCAAGACAATGTCATCCCAGGTATATTTGGGTTCGATTTTTTGCGTCAGTGCTGCCAGGTCGTGGCCGGATTGGGCGCGGGCGGCATGGAACAGGTTGGTGAGACTTATCGTTGGCGAGGGCTGTGTAGGTTGATTGGCGAGTATCTGTTCACCCTCACTATTTCCCTCACCTAATCCCCTCTCCCTTAGAGGGAGAGGGCCAGAGTGAGTTGCGGTTTGCCAACGAACATAGTTCTTTGCGGTGGATACGGCGTTGCGAATTTGCTGTGGCGTCAAGCGGAAGCGATCGGCTAGGTTATCCAACTCGTCTTCATCGAGCGTGATGCCTTCAACATCCAGGTTTGCCATCCACAAACCTCGGCGTTGAGCATAATCCAGTGTCTGGAAAGGCACGCTGATCATATCGACAGGGTTCCGAGCCGATGACTGCCACGGTGTCAAACCTGTCATGATGGTGATGCCGCCGTCTTTGGCCAATGCATCGAATAGGGCTTGACCGAGTATTACGGCATTGTCATGCAACAAGCTGTCGGCGTTTTCGATATAAAGCATAGCATCCTGAAACCAGACTTCGCGCAAGAGCAACGTTGATAGCTGTTCCCCACTGACCGCTGCGACCAAAACTCTGTTCAGATCACAGATTAATAGCGGCACACCCAGTTCACTGGCCAGGGCTTCGGCACAGTGGCGTTTACCGATGCCTTCAGGGCCATGAAAATACAGCCGTAACGCTTGGCGGTTTTCCCGGGCTTCAACAACCAGCGTGCGCAACCCCCGCTTCAGCGCATTGTCCATTGCTAATGCATCCAGATCAACAGTGGGCACAAACAGTTCGCAATAGGGTGCCAGGCGCGAATCCAGGCACTGCTGACCGAGCAATAAATGCACAATCTGTTCATCGAGTTTCAGGGAGTGCGCGAGCAGCGGCGGCGGCGGCTGTAACTGATTCGAATCTGAATTCAGATGAAGCAGCTTATGCCGAATAAGCGGGGCATCAGCGGTAAAAAAATGGCGATACTCAAGTTTGGCTGCAGCGCTTGGGCACAGCAGGTTCAATGCCAGATCCACCGTCGGGCGTTTTTTGGCGACATGATCCTGCAGATAGGCGTAAAGTTGCTCGTAACGTAGATCCAGTTCCGGCGCCAGCGCGATCAAAATAACATCCATCTCAAATGAACTGAGATCAAAGGCACGTTTGAGCCAGTTGAGTCGTGATTCATAGTCTTCCCATTCGCCTTCCGGATCCGCAGTTTCGTTTGGCTGCCACAGCAATGGCGCGCCGGGTTCAACTGACAGCAAGGTATCGACTTGCTGTTTGTTAATATGCAGCCCTCTGAAGGGATCTGTTGCGGCATCCTTTCCATAAGTAGTTTCTGCTTGTGCAACGGCCCGGCTAAGCAAACCATCCAATCGTTTTAACGCCTGCAAAAGCGCATTGTCACCATTATCCGTGGTTTGTTTGCCGGAATGCTGCGAAGCATTTGATTGCGCTTTTGACTCCGTTTTCATGAACGATCCTGGTTTTGTTGTGTTATTCCGCCATAGCGGCTTTCATGCTCAGCGATGGCATGTTGTAATATCTCTAACAGCGCCCTGGCATACACTGGGTTGGTAATAATCCGCGTGTGAATCATGTCTTTTTCGCTGTCCTGATAGGATTGACCAAAGTCCACCAAAAACTCTAAGGCATTGCTGCCCACGGCAAAATAATTGGCATAGCGTGCTTCCGGCTGCCGATCTTGCATTTCATGATTGTTTATCGGGCTCATTGAAAGCACCGTAAAAACAGGTAATGGATCATCGATGTTATGCCGATCATTGATTTTTTAACCCTCTTAGCACATTTTTGGTACGCGACGGTTTACTAACCCGCGCAGAAAATTCTGCATTCATACTTTATATAAGCAAATAAAATGCCAAACGCTAAAGTTATTGAAGAATTATCTGCAACTGCTTGTTTTTATAGTTTTAATTTATTCAGCAAGCATGCACTGTTGATGCGCTGAAATAAACCGAGTGTCACAGTCTGTTGAGACATCTGGAATGATATTTGGCTGGAACAAGGCGAGGAATTATCTTAAAAATTATGTATTAAATATTTACATTTAACTTGTTAGATAAACGACAGAAATGTGTCACAAGAAAATGTGACACCTTTTGTGACAGCGTCACAACTTGATTAAAGAGACTAATACTCAGATGACTGTTGTTTGACTTTTGAATATGGAAACAGGCCTTGTTTACACGGAGAAGAGCATGTTTGATGTGGTGATTGAATCAAATCATCATAGGCGGAATAGCCACATTCAATGTTTTAATGGGTGTCGATCAATCTGTCATGGATCCTGCGCTCAGGAATAATGTCATATTTGGCCATTTTCCTATAGACCGTCATCCGAGACCAATGCAGTTTTTCCGCTACCTTGCTTTTATTCCAATCCATCGCCCATAAAGCCGAGAGTAATTGTTCCTTTTCGGTTAGTTTACTTACCAGTGGATCGACACATTTACGTACAATATCCGGCAGGTCTTGTGGTGTAATAATTGGTAGGGTCTGATTCATGACGATTCCCTCAATAACATTCTTCAGCTCTCGAATGTTTCCTGGCCAATCGTAACCAAGCATACTCTGCAAAGCTTCATTGGAAAGGCTATAATTATTTTTGTGGAACTTTGAAGTCAGAATCTTCAAATAATAAGCTGCTAAAAGCGGGATATCCTCTTTCCTTTCCTTAAGTGCCGGCAGGTCAATATTGATGACATTGGCACGGTAATAAAGATCCTCTCTGAATTGATGCTGTGCGACCAGCTGCTTTAAATCATGATTGGTTGCAGAAATAATACGTATATCAACCTGGCTACTTCTTTTACCGCGTAGCGGCGTGATTTCTTTGTTTTCGAATATTCTAAGTACCTT
The DNA here is from genome assembly GCA_965369175.1 of uncultured Nitrosomonas sp. GTDB lineage: Bacteria > Pseudomonadota > Gammaproteobacteria > Burkholderiales > Nitrosomonadaceae > Nitrosomonas. The sequence continues at coordinate 16,342 of CBDUPR010000015.1, read as the reverse complement.
TGCCTGAGCATAGGGACTCATATCACCGATTTCATCAAAAAATACGGTACCACCTTCAGCGAGTTTCAGCTTGCCCAAATAGGATGCGTTAGCGCCAGTAAACGCCCCGCGTTCAAAGCCAAATAACTCACTCTCCAGGAGATTATCCGGTAACGCGGCACAATTGATACAGATCATGGGTTTATCATGACGTGGACTATATTGATGAATCTGACGGGCCACACATTCTTTGCCTGTACCGGACTGCCCTGTAATCAGCACGGTACTGTCCATGGCAGCTACTTTCTTTAGATAACCTTTGATCTTGCTGATCGCAGGGCTATTGCCGATAATATTTTGGTTACCGTTAATAGCTGTATCCGATGGAAGTTCAGTGTTTTCAAAAACACCTTGGGCTCCCGCTAAATTACTTTTGATACTGGCCAGCAGTTCATCATTGTCTAATGGCCATTTAAAATAATCATTGACACCCAGTTTTAACGCTTTAATAGCGAGCGCTTCAGAACTATGCTTGGCAACCAGAATAAGGGGTATGATCGCATCACTGGAACGCGTTAGGCTCATAATTTCAAGCGCACTTTCGGGACTATCAGTGGCAACGCAAATAATGATGAGGGCTGGTTTTATTAACTGACATTGCTTACAAATATCAACTTGATCATGAACCAGCTGAATTTCAAATCCTTGCGATAGTAAACCTTTTTTTAAGTGTCCACATAGTCCTTGGTTGCCATCCACAATCATGATCGTAGGTTTATTCATGGCTTGCTTCCTTTTAGAATGATGATTGAGGCACGTTGTCAATTATGGGGTCTTTCCCGCGACTCCTATCTATTCCTTAAACTGCCCTCTAAGCATACTAGCACTGGTGGCGATACTGGCAATGGTACCTATGACACCGGCTACTGAGGCGGCAATAATATAAATAGATTCGCCAGAGGTCAGTGCAATGCCGCCGATAATTAAAATCACCAACAAGCCGAGTGGCAATTGGTAATCTTTCCAAAAACCAGCTTCACTTTGACTCACCAAACGGTTTACCGTGTCTATGGTTTCTGCATTGTGAATAAAGTACGCAAAGCTGTTATTAGCGATTTCCAAATGTCCTTGCTTAACCTTAATTAACCCATTCACAGCCAAATGTTCGATCATCTGAGTATTGGATGGATTGATCCTATGTTGCCTGTCGAGGCTAAGCAACGCTAGTTTTTCGGCATTTGAGCAGGACTCCCATTTAAAACGATAAAGAGCCTCAGCGCGCAATAATATATAGTTGATGGTCGTCCATTGAGCACCAATTCTGGAGTCTTCACCTTGATCCCATAGGCTTTTTTCTGTAGTTTCAGAGGATTCTAAGGCATCGGGTGATAAGAAAAATAATTCTGGAAAATCAGAAATTTCCTGTTCCAATAACCGCTTGTCTACTCCTCTCTCAAGGATATCCGTCACTTTTACATTAAAATCCATCAGACACTCTGCCCATGACAAATATTCCGCGTGCTCAAGGATCGAACTCTCTTCTATTAACAGAGGATCTTTCATTTTCACTCTTTGCAAGCTGTGATATCCGGTAAAAATGGTAAATGAATTTAGCTGATTCGCCAGAGTGAGTGATTTTATTTCCATAATCAAGTCGAGCAGATGTTGCCTAAATTGGGCCTGTTCAAGGCAAGTTTCGATATCCCAGATTTGCACATCCAATTTTTTGCTATCGGCATCCTCTATGACGTTAAGCTTGAGATTGGGCAGGAAGCTATTGCTAGCACCAAGTCTTTGCAGACATGGGCTGAGCTGGTAGAGCGTGTCGAAGCCCACTAATAAATTATTAAGCTTAGGTTCTGTAGATTTACTTTCGTGCATCACGGTGGTTCTAAGTAGCAAGGCCAGGCCGACGCCATTGAGTTTTATCCGAGCGCATTCGATGATTAACTTTGTATGATGCGAACCCTGTTTCAGGGTGGATTTTGATTTGGTTAATCTTTCAATATGCTGCAAAAAGCCATCTGAATAATACAAACGTGTCCATAACATGCGGCGGTTAAATCCTAACCAAACCCAAATAATGATCCCTATTAAAATGCTATAGCCTGCTACTGGCCATAAGATTTTTAAATCCTCTTGTATTGTGGGTGGCGCAGCAGTGGGAAAACCAGTGGTGAAATAAGCATTTATCCATTGCCATAAATAAGTGGCGCCCACTAGAGAACTGAGGTTAAGGTAGTCGTCGGGCTCGACTTGGGACGAGTGCATTTGACAAGTAATTTTATCCTTCAAATTATTTTCTAATTGGGAAGTCAAGGGTAATAGTGTGATCGGATCTATGCGTTGCCGGGTGATAGAATTCGGATAGCGGCTAAGCGCCATTTTAATCATTTCTTGACGCTCGTAATTGAGCCAATTGCAATGAACCTGTTGATAATGAAAGCCCAGTGCTTTTAGCGGCATCTGCGCTGCGGCATGCAAATAATAAAGGTGCGTAATTGACAACAGGATAGCCACTGCAAACAGTGTTTTGAGACCCTTATTTGTTGGCATATGGCTGCTTGAACCTGCAACGGAAAGGTGTTTATTGCAAATACGGAATAAGCAGAATAACAATATCAATGCCCCGGCACTGGGCAGTATCAAGGAAAACATGTGTACTGACTGTTGCCAAAATTCGGTCAAATCAAATAGTAGCCCAATATAATAGAGGCTATAAATAGCACTGAGCATTATTGAACCGACCATGATGATTATCCGACCATTGATTCCTGCGGGTATAAATAATTCGTTTTTTAGAATGTTAGTGTATGAAAATTTGCGACAAACAGTGAGCAAACCGACCAATACCAATAATGCAAAAGCGAAGCTCACGCTGATTAACAAAAACTGGTTAGCCATTAAAGCATCGAGACTATCGTTTGGATAAAAAATCACAATTGCCCAGGCATCAATAGGGGCAGGAATTAACACAAACCGGCCAGACTGCCCATGGTAATGTCCCTCAATTATTTCCTCGCTCAATTCCGGGTAATAATCTAACCTGGCTTTGATCCATTGGCTTAAATTGGATTTATTGTTACCTGAATAGAACAAGTTCTCAACTAAGGCCCGGCTTTCGTTGCTATGGAACAACACGCCACCACTATCACGGTCAATCACCATGTAGGTAAAATCATAGGGGGCGGGTGCCGCCAGGCTTAATGAAGGCAAAATTACATCGGCACCTAATATATAGGCGGTTAACCCGCTTCCTGGCAAGACAGAGTCTTTTGGATCATACATCGGCATCGAAATGGTAGTGCCACGGGTACCATCGCTTATGTTTAACAAGCGTTGGAGATAAACGTTATTGAACTCAAGACATTGATCACTATTGTTTTTCTCAGCGGCGAGGCACAGCTGCCAACCTTGGTAATCCCTGATTTTCTTGTAATAGTCTCGTTCAATTAGATTTACGACCTGTGGTGGAGCATTACTTTCTTGATAATATATTGGTGGTAGTGTGGTATTACCTTCATCATTGATGGCAAATACAGTAAGTATATTAGCGGGCAGGTAGCCTTGCTTCCCTTGGCCAATATGGGATTCAACCATTCCGTTAGATTCCACCTTGAGATCCAGGTTGCTTGCCATAAAACTTAAAACGGCTTCACCGCTGACGTTTTTTTGTTGCGCCTGAAGCAATATCTGTTCTGCAGATTGATCCAGCTTTGCGGTTACTTGCCAATTCTCTTCTCCATTGGTATCAACTAAGCAATTAGAAGTAATTAGATAGGCTTTACGAGGCGTAAATGCATAGCCTGGTAACTTTTTTTCGGATAGAGGCTTACAGGATGGCGAAGTCAGCGAGATTAGAGAATTTTCGATCATCTGTGAAAAACTGTCAGTTGCTGACACATTGTTGTTGGATTCAGTTCCATTTGGTGCATTAAGGGTTGCGGAGTCATCTAGCTCAGCTAACAAATTGTGATAGAAAGGTCGATAGTTGTCTAAACCTTGAAACACCTTAATGAGATCACCATTTAGCTGTGTATATAGTTTCTTGGCATACGCGACTGCTTCTCTATCTTTACTCATCTGCAAGGTAGTTTTTTGCATGAACGCCAGCACGAGAGCGATAAGCACAATGAAAAAACCATAGCTCGAAAGCATGGTAAAGTTCCGGTACAATGGCGTAATACATTGGTTTTTAGGTAACAGGTATAGACGCAGCAGGGTCCAAATAAACAATAAACTGACTAGCGTTACCAACAATAATGATAAGTTCCAGTAACCTGAATCCTCAATGTGTAGTTTGTGTTTTGGTAACAGACCGACTAAGTAGAGGGTATTTATCGTGCCGGTTGGGGAAGCGTTATTTGAACTCTCTTGTTTTTGATTATCAGGCTTTGTACTTAACGCGGTATCCAGAGAAAAAGGGAAGATAAAAATACGAAATTCCCCATAAGATAATTTCATATCTACATGGCTACTATAGCTCGGCAAATGTTGTCTACCATCGTCACCATCACTACTTTCTGGCTCTTTCAAATTAAATTGATAACGATGTTTACTCTTCTCTATTTCTTTGTTGATACTTGTTAAATTGTCAATTGATATGGTCTTCTCACCACCAATGGTGGCCAATACTTTGCCTTCACTGTTCGCAAAAAGATATTGACTAAAACCTTGCTTTGGAGAGGGTAAAATATCAGCAACTCGAACTTCAGCATCAAAATTCCCGCTCTTAATTAAAATATTATGCCCGGAGAGAGAATAGTTAAAGTTTTTATTAATATTTTGGGCATCGTTTGTTTGTTTTCGCTGATAGCTGGGTAACTGGGCGCGGATAGAGTTAATACTCTCTTCATTCACATGCATTTTGTTCAATTGATTCAAGTTTTCATTAAACTTGTTCGAGGCTTCGTATAAGACTCGATAAAAATCACTATTGGCAAAATTGCCTCGACTATTAATAAAGCTTAAATAGCCAAAAGAAATAAGCGCCAGCACCACAATAAATGCACAAATCCATATCCGACGGCGTGGCACTGGGGCTTTGGATGATGTCGTCTTAGCGCTTGTATCGGTTGACATCAGCATTCTCCCTTTAAGCAAACAGCTAAGTAAACAACAAGTGTCGAAAATACACTCAGGTGCCAAACGCGCTTATTTATTCATGCTTCGATCCTTCAATGCGTTAGAAAATGTATATTTTCTCTCATTCACATCAAATCAGTTTTTTCACGCCGCTTACTACATTACAGGGTCTTTAAAAACTCAATCAGCGCCTCACGTTCTGCCACATTCAACAATGGCCCAATCACACCTTTATTTTGTGTATTGTTAAATTCATGGCCGTGATTGGAATTTCCATTTTTTGTCGTATCAAACAAAAATAATCCGCTACGTTTCCCTGTTTCATATCCAACTAATATAGGATCAAACTCCAAATTGCCCACATAAAATTGCTTTGGCCTTTCGCTCACAGGCGATAGCAATGTAAATAAGTTTGGTACACTGCCATTATGTAGAAATGGCGCAGTTGCCCAAACTCCATTAAGTGGCCGTGCTTTATAACCTCTGGTTGCACGTAAACAATTAGGCAGGTATCCGTTCATTTCCTGCTGCTGTTCACTGGATATCGCGTTTTTACTATACCAAAGATCAACTGTTTCTTGCACAACGGCTCCTAACGATAATGCAAAGTTGGCTTTTGCATCATCAGTAACATTCAATGCAGTACATTCTGCATCTGCAAAAATATCTGTCGCCAGGCCCATACCAATGGTATTGACTGTACGATCAGCCAACACTGCTGCTTGATTAGGGTCGGTGCCAATGAGCTCAGTTGAGAATAACTTTAAGTCCAATAATCGTGCGCCAATTGCATTTTCTACGGACCAATATTGTTCATTCCAGAACTCTGAACTGCCTACCGGTGGCAAATGGCATTCCTGACAATATTGTTTATATAGATGCTCACCTGCCGCAGCTTTTTGTTGATCGATATCTCCCAAAATATTTTGTGGCCATTGTGGGGAACGCAATCCACTAAATTGCCGATGCTCGAACGGTGCAGCTTCGCCTGCCAATGATTTTTCAATCGCATACAAATTCATAATATGCACAGAAGAAGCAAAATTATTCGGCTTGTTTTTATTTAAATTTAACAAAGCGCCAACACCTAATGCCTCCCCCGCATTACGAATCATCGGTTGCATAATCGATGCATCATATTGCACCCAAGCAAACCAGGAACTCGTCCAGATAAATGGAAAACTCACAGGAGCATTGGGAATTACAAAATTTTCTGGTCGCTCGGCATCCAGTGCAAACACCTGGTTACCAATTCTATTTAGCGCATCTGTGCGCCCGTAGCCCTCGGTCTGCGCGAGATTGGCCTTCACATTTTTTACAATATCTACCAGTACTTTACTTTCACGACCTTGTTCAATATCTTTATTGATAATTTCTTGATTTTGTATGCTAATAGATTGAAATAACTGATTAACTAAAAACATAAATACTTTCGTATATTCTTTACGTAATTCCTTTAAACCTTCATCTGAGTATTGATCAGCTAATACACGCTCAGCAAAGCGTTTAAATTGACGCTGGCTAATATAAGTTTCAAGCATAGAAACCAGGATAGTGCTCATTAGCTTATTTGCACTTATCATCGAGGGGCCACCATCGTAACGCACTCCCGTGCCTTTATAATTCAACTGTCCCGTATGACATGCCGCACATGTTAAGCCAATAGCACGATAAGATTTACCTTCCAGATCAGTTGCTGCATGATCGACTGCAAAACCCACAGGTAGATTCGCACTATTATATAAACCCGATGAACCGGCAATAAATCCCAAACGTTCTAAAAAATCATCATCAACGATTAGTTTCTTGCTAAACAAACTTAACCCTGGTTGTTCTAGCGCAATAAACCACTCATACGGAATAAAAAAACTGGATGTGCCTTGTGACACATAATGGAACCATTGCCGTTGATCATCATCCCAATTTTGATCCAGCCAAACTACTTTTTGCACAGCCTGCAACTCTGGTAATTCTTTATCTGTGCATGAGGAAAGTCCAAGAAGACTCAACAACAATAACAATCCAAAGTGATTAAATTTCATCAGACAAATCCTCTTTAAAAGTACGCTAAGAATTGAGAAAATCAGAAGAGAGAAGAAAAAACAAACATTCTTTCTGATCACAGCCCTTAAATATTATGAGCCAGTAAATTCCTAGCATAGGTTTTATACTGGTAATCCTTTTAAAACTCACGAAAGAGCAGTTTTCTGCTTAACCTCCAAGTCTTCCACATATTTCCTCATAGCTTGCATATAGTTATTCATAGCGTGATCTTTTAAGGCATCGAGGCCGAGTTTGCCGAAATCTCTGCGTAGGCCATTTATCCCATCGAGAATTCGTCTGTAAGTAGAAATACCCGGATGCAGCTTCCCGTCCGCATCGATATACATCAATTGATCAATATGCCAATATTTCAACAAGAGGCCCATCGGTGGTACTTCGGCCACAATATCGTTATTATTTGCGACCCTAAAAGATCGTCCTTCAAACCGCTGATCGAAGGCTGCCACGAAGCTTCTGTCCCCGGTACGTGGTTGTCCGAATGTGTAAAGGCCTCGGACATCAAGCTGTTGATTCCTTATTCCATCTCCGAGACTCAGACGTGCTGCGGTCAGTGTGGCTAAAGCTGCACCTAGGCTGTGACCAGTTACCCAGATAGCCTGATCATGGGTTCGTAGATCCGTGATCGCGGTTTCTAATTGCGGCCATGCCAAATCCAGTGCTTCATAAAAACCACGATGAACCTTATTCTCTACATTTTTTATCGGTCCATCGACAAGCCTGAACCGCACATTGGTCAGCCAGTCCATTAGATCTCTCTGCTGAGTGCCTCGAAACACGATCATTAGAACATTGAGATCGGCGCAAACAAATGCCTGAGTACCGACGAATGGCTTCTTATTGATATTAATAGTTCTGAACTTGCTAAACCCCCATTTCTTTACCTCTTGTGCTCGTAGCGAGTCGGATTCCTCATAGGCTAAATTCGAGGCTGCAGCGAGGCACAATGCATTATTCGGCATAAATCCGGTCGCCAAGGGCTCAAATGGATTCTTTAAACGATCATAGCGATAATCTCTTTGGCTCATTTATTGCTCTCCTTCAGTTGCTAGTCGAACAATTCTTTAAATGAAGTATCCGAGGAGTGTTTCAAATGAAATATCCAATTTTTGCTGACGGATACAACCCTATATCTTCCAGACTCCATTTTTGATAGCACATCTCACTTTTAACTCAGGGTAATTTTTTCATGGCCTGTTCATTTTTGAGAAGCTGACTGGTTAATTGATAGCCCAATTCCCGATAAGATTCAAACTGCCGTTCGTCAAAAAATTGATCTGCAGTCGGCTCATTCGGATAACTGGGGTGGCTGGCTCTATAAGCATATAAATCACCAGGTAAATTACGAGTGAGTGTTGCCTTGATATATATGAACAAGCCAACAAAGGCTTTTTCTGTTACATCTTCTGTTGAAATATCGGGATAAATAATGTCACCAATAGCGTATCCCCGCTCCGACAAATTATATTTTTCATCGTAAATCTCAGTGCCTCTCGTACTGGCAGAAGCCTGGCTACCGGGCAATAGCCCAGAGAGATCAAAAGCTTCATCAAGAAAACGAATCGATACGCCAAAATCTACCCGTATGCGTTCAATAGCACTGCCAAGATCATCAAAAGTAAAATTAGAATCTGTTGAACCGTCCGCTAGTATAATCACGGGCGTTCTACGACGTACCAATTCATAAATGCCCGTATTATCAAAGTGCCCACCATCAGACAGTTCAATAAACATGCTTTTTTCAGAGTGACCAAAATTAAGCAAGCTGCCAAGCCCGGGAACAATATAATTGGGGCGTATAATTGAATTTAATATTTTTAAAGAAATGGCCGGACTGAAAGTCCAATATCCTAAGCGCAAGCCTAGAAAAGTCATTAAAAACGCTACGAACGGATTGATGGATTCACCTTCACCGGAAACTCCCGAATGAGGGTTTGCAGCCCCTCCGGAAATAGACATCGCTGTTGCCAAAGTCATTTGGCCACCAGAAAAACGATCAGTGGTGATATAATTCGTAGCAGCGCTGCCACAAAATAACGGCGAAAGCAAAAAACTGTCTCCCACCCGACCACGGTAATGTGGCGTTATCGCATTGTTGAGAATGACATTACAATTAATCAATTGATAAGGCGACCAATTGCCATGGGCTGCCATGTCGGACAATAGCGTTTTGTCAGCTTCATTTCCTCGCTCACAGATTGGCGCAGTCGGTGGCGTTTGAGGAGCTTTTAAAAATGTTTCCATCAATCGGTCCCGATACATTTTATGGGGAGACATTTGGTTAATGTTAACAATGATAGAAATGATGAAGGCAGCAATCAATATGGGCCAGAATGAATCTTGGCTTGTATATATCATCTCACCAATCAGATAAGAAAATAATAAAATAAAAAATATAAAAACTAAAATACTTAGCGCTGTTATCAACTTACTGATGACTCTCTCTTTACCGTCACTTCTCTCGGCTTCCTGTCGAAAATTCCTTATAGCCAAAGTTATACTAACAAGGCCTGATATCATGGAACCCCAGACACCCGGTTGATTAATAGACAGCTCTTCACGAAAAATAAGCAAAACAGCTAATGGCAGCGCAGCAAAAAATAATGAAGCAATAATTAGTTTCAACAGCACACCCAGTATTTTCTGAATCTTTACTCGATAACAATATGATATTGAAAAATAATATCCTATAAAACTCCTGAATCCATAAAAAAATACAATGGCAGAAAATGCTATCGTCAGAATTAAACTGATTGACAGGAAAAAAATTACAAAATCAATTCTCCCCCCATTGATAACAGTACCATCTATGGCAGATGGCGCCATTCCCAAAAGAGATTGGCGGAAATTAGCTGCGTCAACAATATTGTTAGCATTAAGAATGCTGGTGATAATTTCTGAAGATGCAATAACCTGCAGCAGAAACATTACCAGGCTAAATAACAATGTATAAGCGACAATTGAGTACAAAACACTCATCAGAATTACACCAATAAGAGAAGTGAATCCTAACGGTTTGGGAATTAAATATTTTCCATGCTGACGAATATAGCTCAGCACCTGGTCTTCTGGTTCGCGACTATTCTGACTACCGGAAAATGTGTTGATATCGCCAAAAGGGAATATCTTATGAACCTTCTGATACCAACTTAGAGCTGAACCAGCGTAACCCCCACCAGACACGGTTGACAGGTAAGTAACTTTGTCCATGGTCGTTGGTTTTTTATCAGAAAGTCGCTTATTTAATCCCTGGATAACGCCGATGGCAAATGATGCTGAACGAATTCCTCCTCCAGATAGAGCTAGACCATACCAGGGTCTCTTGGGGTGGGGGTAAGCTCCATGATCTATTTCAGGGTGATGCTTACGTACGTATTCTGAGTAGGTTTTTTTAACAAAAGTCTTGTAATCGTTATTGAGATAATCTTTGAAATTGCTGTCAAACTGATCGGCAAATTCTTCCTCGATATGCCGCCTTTCTTTAACTATAACTTCATCTGCTTTGGCTGTTCCATCAAAACCAATCTTTTTTATGAGTGCTTTCACTTTTTGAAACATGTGATCCGCCTTTCAATAAGATTTATCATAAAAAAACCTTTGCAAAAGCCCTCGCCAGCAGTTTTTTACTATTGATTATAAAGAGTTAATTTTTTAACCATTGGGGATTTTGCAAAGGTCTCATAAAGTATCGTTAAAAAGCACAACAATTTGACTAAATTTTGCGTTGTATTATTCTCTAATCGACCAAAGGCCTATATTGATAGCAAGTGAAAACCGACACGCTCATATGCGGCAACTCAAAAATATTTCATACGACTTGTACCTATAAATGAGGCTAACTTCAGCCTGCACACCTATCTATCAAAGAACTGTAAAAGGAAGTCGTTAACACCTCATGTTAGAGAAAAACATACTGTTAACTATTTAACCTTCCTTCAAAATAACATCTGCTGCTTTTTCGGCGACGATATAGATGGCACTGACAATAAAAAAACCAGGAATCCTGGGAAAAACAGAAGCATCAACCACCCGTAAATTTTTCGTGCCTCGAACGCGAAATTTACTATCTAACACTGCCATCTTATCGCTCTCGGCTCCTATTGGGCAGGTGCAGGAGGCATGATGACCCCAAGCCTGATTCTTAACAAACTCACTTAAATCCTCATCCGATTGAACCGATTCTCCGGGTAATTCCTCTTCAGCGATTAAGCCCTGTGCTTTTAATGGCTTCGTAATCTCTCGAATGAATTTTATTCCCTCCACTACCGATTTCAGATCCTCACCAGCGTTATCATTTCCTTCCTCAAAGTAGCGAAAATTGATGTAAGGCGTATCTTGAGGATCTACCGATTTCAAACTAACAAAGCCAGCGGTGTTGTTAGTGTGCGCTTTAAGAATTGCCCAAGTGAGATAATTAAGATGTTCAGCGGTCAGGCGAGAGTACGTAGGAAAATAACCGCGGAATAGCGCTAATAATGCAAAGCAAAATAGATCAGGTGACTGTCTTTCCTTCATAGAACGCTTGATCACAGCAAGTACTGCACCATTTGAAGTGTAAACACCTTCGCGCTTCTCCGCCCATTGTTTATACTGAGGGTCGCCTTTAGCATATTTCGCCCCTTCCAGTACTTCCCAGCTTTCGAAATTCATACGATTAACGACACCTACTTCATAGCGGTCCTGCAAATTCCGCCCAACTCCAGGCAACTCAACTCTAACCTCTATTCCGTGTTTCTCTAGCTCCTCTCTCGGTCCAATACCTGACAGCATCAGCAATTGTGGCGTATTGAAAGCACCTCCTGATAAAATAACTTCCTTACTGGCTTTTACAACACACCGCTCACCAGCTTCATTCCTGGGCTGACTGCAAGCACGATAAAGACGCGATCCTTTTATATATTCCACGCCAATAGCGCGATTCTCTTCATCAAAAAGAATCCTGGTCACCAACGCATTTAATTCAATGGTAAGATTTTCTGGATACGCCTTTTGAACTTCCAGTAATCTTTCACGAGTTCCCATGCGCTGATGATTTCTAGTAGCAAGTGGTGGATAGCGCAACCCAGTAGAGCTATCCTCCACTAACCGCCAATCATTGGGATCCCCTACTCCTTCCAGTTGCCACCCTATGCGTTTGAGTGGTTCGCTGAGTTCTTTAAAAGCTTCTTTTACTGATAGCGCAAGACTTGCTACCAGTGACTTGTCACCTAAAGCGGTTTTGGGGATCGCCTTTTCCGTATGCAACCATCCATCCCAACCATGTTTAGAAGGATTAATGCCTAATTTGGAGAGAAGCCGAAGAAAAGGGCGATGATTGCAATTCTCCAATTTCTGGAAATAGCTTCTCATTTTCCGAGCACTCCAGGAAGAATCTCCTGTCAAACTTGCAATATAATTCCAATCATCATTATGCGGATAAACTGTAATCATTGCATTGTGAGCGGTACAACCTCCCAAGCAACCGGCCCTGGGATATAACACGCCATCCACTCGTTCGCCTTGATAAGTAGAGGTATATTTAGGATCTTTTTTTTGCTGCTCATCATTCTCATAATGACGTACAAAATAATCCCACCTCATTGCCTCATTTTCAGTAGAAATCGCATGGAAAACAGGCACTTCATAATCTTCCGGTAGACGATTGTCTGAAGATATGGCATCGCCACCTTGCAGCGCAATTGGATCACCACCGGATTCAAGCACCAGCACCTTTTGACCATTTTCTGCCAAACGGGCAGCTACTGTGCCGCCGCCCGCACCAGATCCGACAACAATATATTCAAATTCAGATTGCATGTTACTGACTCCTTACAATCAGAAGGTTTTCAGAAATTCAATCAATGCGAACTTGTCTTCATCGTTCAATCCTGGTTCTACTCCCAAGTAGTCTGTACCGAAATAGTGACCTTTATTCACCACATAATCAGGGCATTTACTAACTTTAATCAGCGGATCTAACAAATTAGCAAACACTTGCCTAGCTTGTTCATCAGTCGCATCTTTCGGGAGAGCTTTTAGATCTTTCTTCAATTCCAACAACACTTTAAATACTTTATCGCGCTGCTCCATATCTATATTAGAAATCAGGCTTACAGGGGTGCCCTTTGGAATAGGGCCAATCTGTATTCCATCATCACCAAATATCCAAGGAAGCCAACGACTAAGTATTCCTGTCAAAGGTTGCAAAAAATCAGGTAAGTAGCCTGAGTCTATTTTTACGAAACTTGTGACCGTAGTTCCATCAATCTCACCTGGATGAGTCTTACCAGATTTGGTAATTACCGTAAAATTGCCATTACGTTTTTCAGGCCATAAAAGCTGTTCAATAGAATTATTGAAAGAAGCTATCCGATCATCCACCGAGCCTGACCATTTGAACTCGCCCAATGTGTTGTTGAGTAGAAACGGGGCTGAAGACCACACACTGACCAATGACGCAGGTCGAGTGTATCCCACACCGCCGGCAGGTAGCGTGTATTGAGATGCTTCTCCTGTATAGGGATTCTGCACAATCATGGCACCGACAGAAGGTAGATTTTTATAGGAAGCCGAGGAAAAGTTGTCCCAGATATTTCCTTTTACAGCATTGGTTGCTAATGGACTGCAAGCATTTGTTTCCAAATGCGTTACGGGAATTCGAATTTCTGTCGAAAGAAAATTATTCTCTAAAAAATCATCAGCTTTAACAATCTCTTGCATTTTCTCCTTGAATTCATCGGATTGAGTCCAATCCCAGTAATTACTCCAGCATTTTAGATAATTACCGTTTACACAACCATTATCAGGGAAAAAATCAAATGCTTTATCGGGTAATTTACTTGAATGGCAACGCGCACAAGTCTCAGCGAATACTTGCTTGCCTCGATCCAACACAGCAACATCATCAGTCAGGTGGACAGAACCTCCAACTGCATCTTTTAAATAATCCGGACGCGCCGAGGCAAGTAAGAATAATGCAAGATCAGGTGTTTGCATTTCATTCGCATTCCAATAACTGGAGTTTTTCCTCGCCACCTCGATTTCAAAGGGAGTAATTTTCTTACCACCCACCAAAGGTCGAAAGTGCTGTAGCCATTCCTGGCTAAATAAACCAATATTGATATAGACTCGATTAAGAGCACCCAAGGCGCCTACAGAATCAGCACCATCTTTCAAAACTCTTGGTGTAAAAACAATTTCTGGTTCTTTATAAAACTGATTGAGGGGGCTATCTTCAGGTATACCATCCAACTGATTGAATTGTTTGTTATTCAGACTACCATCTTTTAGTATTTCCTTACCCAGTTTTGTCGCAATTTCAAGTCGCGCTCCTAGATTGTATATTGCGTTCATAGTTCGAGGATTATTAATATAATCTGAGGAAATGAAAGAGGTATCCAAGGCACCTGGTCGCGAGGTATGGAATAGTTGAAATGCGAAATTACTCGCTTCCGCATTCCACATAAAGATACGATCAATCCAGAAATATTGGGCACCAGGATTGGAGTTTAAGTTAGCCCACGTAGGATTTTCTGGATCTTTTGGCGGATTGGTAGGATTGGGGCCCACATGACAAAAACCACAGGACATACCCACACGATATGGCTTTACCAAATCCTTTCTATTATAGTAACTCGGATCGTTGTAGTATTTCTCAGCATCCCATTCGGCTTCAGCCTTTTCATCAAAATCTGGATTGGGAAACAATCGTAAACCGACAATACCTGTGCCATAGCCGTAGTAGGAGCCTACGGGTATATTTTTTCCCCTGGCTCCAATTTCGATTCCAGGATATTTTTCAGCATTTTCAAATGGATCCAACTCACAGCTTGAATCACGTTGATCCAAATATAAACCGTAACGATCTTCTCGCGGCTTATCACCTTTGGTATAACATGGTTCATTAACCAGGCCTAAATATTGCCACCGGTTATCGCGACTGAATTTTAAGCTAGGATGATTTGACAGGGTTTTCAGGAAATCGAGGTTTCCAAAGCTAGCCCTGGAAAGCTCATCCCAAAGCGCATCATTACCAGCAGTCCAAACTATCCAATTATTGCGACCTCGAATAATTGCATTAGCGGCATCTTCTTCTGAGACGCCAGGAATAAATGGAGTAAGGCGTTTTACAATTTCTGCTGGATCTTTACTAATTCCATAATCCATATCCACGAAATAGTCTTCAGTAGCACTCTGTAAAGTATCAGCAGTTCTCCCTACACAAAGCGCTTCATCGAGAATTTCGCCTGACTTATCTCCACATATACTTGAATTTGTGCAAGCTTGCAGCATTAGTGCAAGCAAAGAAAGCAAAGTCAATAACCATAAACGTGTATTTTTCATCGTCAGCCCCCTGTTATCCCGCATGAAAAGAATTACACTTACTTATATTTATTTACTTGCACCTATTTATATTCACTTTTCGTATAGCATACATATAGGCTGCCTCTAAAAACTAATTTTTGTTGCGCAATCCTTTTACCCCAGCCCGATCAAACTCCCTATGAACTTTATTGGGGAAAACAAACGACAGAAACAAAATAAATGCCCAACGTCTTGTATATTATATTTATGAGGCAATAAAATAATATACTCGTATGAGAAAAATAATATAGGCAAAATACCTATTTTAGTCAAAGGGGCATTTTTAAAAATTCAAGTAACAAAATTAAGCAGCTCAGTGAGACATACTGTTATTTTTAGTCGAAGAAAGATAACTCACTGTATTAAATATATAATGCATGAGTTATGTTTTCCGATATGAGACTTAATCATGCAAGTCAATCTTTTTTCCTTGAGAATCGACACAATCAGGTAAACAAGCTAAAAGACCCGTTTGTGAAACTAAATCATGTAATCGACTGGAGCCTATTCGCAGATCTTCCCGCCGAGACAATCAAGAAGCCCAGAAAAAGCACGGCTGGGCACAAGCCTTTTGATCGAATGATGCTATTCAAGATGTCGGTATTGCAAAGAATGAAGTGATACCGCAAAACTGGACAAGTTGTTAAGCTCTGATATGAGATAAATGGAGAGACATAATCATGAGCAAGAAACGCAGGCAATATTCAACAGAATTCAAAGCTAAAATACTAATTCAAGAGTGCCAACCTCAACTCGGCATCGTTTTTTTTCTCCTTACTATTTTGCTCTGCAATTTCCTACACTGAAGCTACGCATGGAGATTTGACATCCTCCCCTTCCTAAACGAAGGGGATTCCTAGCGACTTATTAAGCC
>CBDUPR010000014.1:0-60114 GCA_965369175.1 uncultured Nitrosomonas sp. | reverse complement strand
CGGCTTAATAAGTCGCTAGGAATCCCCTTCGTTTAGGAAGGGGAGGATGTCAACATAACACCTGAAGTTCAAGAAAATAACCGATATTATCTGTATCTGATCCGGTTCTTGGATTGGGATACCGTTGGCATGTCCGCTTTCTACCCATGATAATGCGCTATGTTGCCCGTAGTCGCATTCAATATAGCCGCATTCAATATAGCCGCATTCAATATAGCCGCATTCAGTATAGCCGCATTCAATAAGCCTGGGATTATTCACGGCCGGTAGGCGATGCGTTCAGCTGCTATTCAGCTTTAAGATCATACAATGTCTGAAACTCATGTGCTATCAGTTTGCTCCCGGTATGGATTAATGAGCAGACAGGATTAGATATTGAGTTGCTGACTTAATTATTTTGACTTTGAGATTAAAAAAATAGTTGGCTCTCTTGAAGATGTTTTGGAGGCGCACTATGAATGCAAAAAAATGGATTATTCTTTTTGCCGTAATGACGATTTTTTTTCTGGGCGGGTGTGTGGCGCCGCCTTATTATGGATATGGAGGAACGGGTTATTATGGCGGGGTTAGAGCCAGTTACGGATATCAATCGCTATTTTACGGTAATCAGCGGTTCTTTGGTGGACCTCGGCACTTTCGTAGTGGGCCTCGGCATTTTCGTGGTGGACACCGCCACTCCCATGGTGGCCATCGGCACTTTCGTGGCGGGCATCGTCATTTCGAAGGCGGTCATCGTGGCGGCGGTCATAAAGGCAATCGCGGCGGGCATCGACGAGGCGGCCATAGAGGCGGTCATCATCGTTGATGCAAGGATATCCGGATTAGTAATAATCTAATTTAGCGGATGATTTGAGAGACCGGGTCTCAGTTCGATTCCTATCCGCAGAATTGAACGAATTGAACGCGTATTGACATCGGTTCACCGGACTTTGGATCAAGCCTGTCCTCATTGTTTGGGATGCCCTTGTTTATGACGGGGCTGCCTGTTGCAATCAGCCTGATGCCCACAGCTGCTCGTCATGCTGGGTCGTCGATCAAAAGTCACCGAACAACGCCAGCTTGGCCTCGTCCAGGTCGGGGTGCTCTATGATGTGGATGTAGCAGATCTTCTCGTTGCTGGACATTTGGCGGGTTGACGACATCTATACAATGCCATCTCTTGTGGGGCGCGCCAGATGGGTCTCATCGATTTCCGCTTTGTTGGTTCACACCATCTCAAGATCCCGGGTATTTCTGCAAGATCTGTTGATTCAACGCTTTGTTTTCGCTGTGCTCATCGCAGCCGATCTCCCAGTCTATGAATGTGTAGAGATCGTCTGCCAGTTCGGTGATGACGTCGCGTAGCTCAAGCGGCTCTAGCCATTCGGCCGGAATCGCTTCTACGCCATGGATGGTGCCCAGCAGGTTGCCGACGATGGATCCGGTCGAGTCGGAATCGCCATCGTGGTTTACCGCCAGGATTACGCCATGCTTAAAGTTACGGGCGACCAGCGCGCAATAGATGGAGATCGCCAGTGCTTCCTCCGCGATCCAGCCCTGACCCAGCTGGGTAACGGCTTCTTCATGTGGCAAGCCGGAAACAGCCAGCTCCTCGGCCAACTCAATCGCACGTAGCGTCTCCTCATGGCTGGTCTCCGTCCGCAGAATGGCCTTGGAAGCCGCCAGTGCCTCGAACAGCGAAGCGCCATCCGTCAACAACTGGATCAGCACCGCCAGAACGCCACCAGTCAGTGCCCCGGTGGGGTGGCCGTGAGTCAGCGCTGCCAGCTCGGTGCCCAGCCGGAAGGTGTCCTGGGACGATGTGTGCTGGCGCCAAGCGAACAATCCGACCGGCGCAACCCGCATGACGCCGCCGCAGCCCTTGCTGTCGTTGCGAGCGGGTTCCCCGAGGGAGCGCATCGCCTGCAGAGCGGATAGGCAGGTGTTGCCCGGCGCGCGACAGCTGTGCAGCTGGTGTTGTTGAAACAGCCAGCCAGGCTCATCAGTACCCAAGCGAATATTGCGGTTTGGGCGCTCACCCTGGGTTTGCAGCCAGCGCAGATAGGCATGGGCCGTCACGTCGGTATAGGTTGTGATGCCTTTGAGGCAACCGCGCACCCAACCTCGGATCAGCCCTTCGGCGGTGAACAGAGTCATCTGCGTGTCATCGGTGATCATCCCCAGGCCACCGTAAGCCGGTGCGTACTGGGTGATGCCCTTGGGGCCGAAGTGGTGGAGAATCTGGGTTCGCGTCATGAACTCGACTGGTGCGCCGAGTGCATCGCCGACTGCGCCACCCAACAGGCAGCCCCGAAAGCGCTCCTGGGTAACGTGCGGTTGCTGGCGCTCGCTGCGCCAGGCCGGTGGCGGTGCCGATGTCTGGGTTTCTTCCGCTTCGCTGGTTTTTCCGGCGACAGACTCCGGGTCTGCCTGACCGGGTAGTGTGTAGTCGATGCCCAACTCCGTCACCACGCGGGCGGCTGATGGGGTGACAAGATCCTTCTGCTGCCATATTGGGCCTCGCCAGCCCGACTACGCTGCTGCAGTCCATGCAGCATCACGGCCAGCAGGGGTGATTCACTATCCGCGAGCGGGACCGACTGCATATTGACCGCCGGGACGGGGTACGAAATGTAGGGCAACCCGTACCGCATCAGGGACTCTGGTTTGAGGTGAAGCTCTGAGAAATTCTGCATGGTATCCGTACCGATCCTCTTGTCGTTGCGGTGCTTGTGGTTATCACAAGGCGACGCATACACAAATCAAAATAGAGATTCTATGACAGGCCATATACTTTCCGCAATAATTCGAACAAGCGTTTGTTAATCCAAACAAACACGACGGCTGTCCATAGATCAACTTGCAGAATTAACTCAGCCCAAAATAATTGTTTCAGGGTAATCGTCTCGACATTTGTCGAGCGATGTGTACGCTTTGTTGGAGAGATACGCGGTAGGACCTCTGGTGCCCATAGAGGCCGCCCATAGGGGTCGCACATAGGGGTCGCGTCTTGCATTGATGTAAGCAACAACTGAAAATAGAGAGAAGGAGCAACATAGATGGTGTATCGTAAGACCTGACACCTTTTTTCTTGAAACCCTAAAGCAGTACGGTTTGTTAATTCTTGTTTGTGTTTATCGTATTATTTGCAGTAGATTGTTATTTTTCATCACGGGATGTGTTGATATGAACCAATCGAAAAAAAAGATTACCGTCTACTACGATGGCGCTTGCCCAAGTTGCATCAAAGATCGAGAAAACTATGAGAAATTGGCAGGAAAAGAGGGTGAAGATGTGTGCTGGTTTGATATCACCGGGCAAGATGCCCATCTGCGCGATATTGGCATCGATCCCTACAAGGCCATGACCGAGCTGCATGTGCGCGATGAACATCAACAGGTTTTTTCCGAACTGGATGCCTATATTCTGCTCATGGCCCGAGTGCCGCGCCTAAAACCACTGGCTTGGTTCATCGGTCTGCCAGTAATTCGACCATTGTTGTCGTCGCTCTACCACTGGATGGTCAATCGGCGCTTGGGAAGAAGCGGGCGCTTGTAGATGGATAACTATCCATTGGGCTTTACGTACCTTTGTTGGAATTTACCCGATGGACTCCATATTTGACAACACACCTCAACTGGCAACTTAGCGGATATGTCGAGTACCATCGGATATAGACCATAATCACCTCAGTCGGAAATCGCTTTTTTTCACAATCAGCACTATATCCGGTGTAGAAAAACGGCGTAGAGAATGGCCTCTTTTGGAAAGTGAGTGCCTTTAAAACTGATTATCGGATTTTTCAATTATTCAAATTGGCCTAATATATAAGGGCACGTCTTGCATTAATGCAAGCAACAACTGAGGATATAGAGAAGGAGCAGGATGAATGTTGTGTCACAAGACCTGACTTTTTGGTAGCAATCAGCCAAAATACAGGGATGTTGAGTCGTGTGCCGCTATATACTCTCGGATTCGAACGACCATATTTTACAACTGAAATAGTCTTGTATGCCGCAAGCCGTTAGATAAGAGTGCCGTTGTATTGAAAAAATACGGATTGCAAGGATTTGAGGGTATTTTATTTTGTTGTCTTGAGTTAGGTTTTTCCGGTTATCTATCATAGGTGGGTGTTTTGAGTTGAGAATTGAGTCAGTCTAGTAAGGAGCTTCGGCCTTCACCTCCATATAGATGATACAATTATTCGGATTACCCTGGGCATTACAGAACACTGCTGTATATTCTTAATTAAGTTAAGCTCTATATTGAATCATTCTGGTTGATATGAATTCGAATAATTTGGCGATCAACCTGATCAAATGATTACCTCCTTCCATGCAAAGTATTTCGCCCATGAACTTACACGGCGACATGGAGCCAACGATATAGGTCGTTTATCACAATCTCTATTTGATGCCAGTGTCGATCTGAATCCTCATCAGATTGAGGCTGCATTGTTTGCATTGAAATCGCCTTTATCGAAAGGCGTTTTGCTTGCCGATGAAGTGGGTTTAGGTAAAACAATTGAGGCTGGGATTGTCCTTTGTCAGTATTGGTCAGAACGTCGGCGTCGATTATTGGTTATCTGCCCGGCATCTTTGCGCAAGCAGTGGGCGTTAGAGATGGAAGAGAGATTTAATCTGCCTGCGTTCGTGCTGGATGCCAAGACTTGGCGTGACACTCTTAAAAAGGATCAATCGCCGTTCAGCCAAAAAGCGATTATCATTTTGTCATACAATTATGCTAATAAGATACGTGATGAGTTGAAAGCAATTGACTGGGATTTGGTCGTTATTGATGAAGCGCACAAACTCCGCAATGCTTATCGGGAGAGCAACAAGATTGGACAGGGTATACGTTGGGCAACTGAGGATTGCCGCAAACTACTGTTGACAGCAACACCATTACAGAACTCATTGTTAGAGCTGTATGGTCTGTCTACTTTGATCGATGAACACCTTTTTGGTGACGTAAATGCCTTCCGCAGTCAGTATGTCTCGACAGGCGGTGATTTGGATGGTTTAAAACAGCGTTTATCAGGATTTTGCCGGCGCACCTTACGTAGCCAGGTCACGGAATATATTCGCTACACCGAGCGACGGGCCATCACCCAGCCATTTCGTCCCACCGATAACGAACACCAACTCTATGAGGCGGTAAGTGCATTTTTACTACGTCCGAATAGCTATGCCATTCCGTATCGTCAACGGCATCTCACTGAACTGATTCTACGCAAACTGCTTGCATCCTCCTCACTGGCGATTGCCGGAACGCTTGAGACCATGAAGGTCAGGCTGGAAGCATTACGAGATGCAAAGATCCAGGATGATCCTACCTTTGCCGAACAACTGATTGCCGAGGAAGACATCGAACAAGACTTGCTCGATGAGATTCTGGCTATTGATCCACCCGAAGAAGAGGGCGGTTTGCCCCAGACCACCATCGACCGGAAGCAGCTAAAAGAAGAAATTGAATTACTGGCTCAATTGGCCAACTGGGCGCGTAGCATTGGTACTGATACTAAAACTCGAAGTTTACTGAGTGCACTGGAGATCGGTTTTCAGCAAATGGTTACAACCGGTGCACAACGTAAGGCACTTATTTTCACTGAATCACGTCGCACCCAGAGTTATCTGAAAGAATATCTGGAAGCTAATGGCTACGCCGGA
The DNA here is from genome assembly GCA_965369175.1 of uncultured Nitrosomonas sp. Lineage (GTDB taxonomy): Bacteria > Pseudomonadota > Gammaproteobacteria > Burkholderiales > Nitrosomonadaceae > Nitrosomonas. The sequence continues at coordinate 54,466 of CBDUPR010000014.1, read as the reverse complement.
CAGGTTGTTCAATTCAGTGGCACTAACAATAGCCCGGAAGCCACAGCCATTTATCAAAACTGGTTAACTGCTAACCAAGACACGGGTCGTATTGCTGGCTCTAGAGATATCGATATTCGCACTGCGCTGATTGAACATTTTCGCGACCAGGCCAACATTATGATCGCTACCGAAGCGGCTGCCGAAGGTGTCAATATTCAATTTTGTTCATTAGTGATCAATTATGACCTGCCTTGGAATCCTCAGCGGGTAGAACAACGGATAGGTAGATGTCACCGCTATGGTCAACAACATGACGTAGTCGTGATCAACTTTCTCAATGAACGCAATGAAGCAGACCGCCGTGTATTGGAACTACTGACTGAAAAATTTAATTTGTTCAACGGCATTTTTGGTGCGTCTGATGACGTGTTAGGAAGCATTGAATCGGGTGTTGATTTTGAAAAACGTATCCTGTCCATTTATCAGCAATGCAGGACGCCCGCAGAAATTGATACTGCCTTTAAATTATTGCAAACGGAAATGGATGAGCGCATTCAGGCGCGGATGAACGACACCCGCAAGTTGCTGCTCGAAAACTTTGACGAAGACGTACATGAACGGCTGCGTATCCAGTTGAGCGACGCAAAATCCCAGCTTGACCGCTTCAGCAAATGCTTCTGGTCGCTTACCCAATTCATGCTGCATGAACGAGCGCAATTTGATGATACCGCGCTGACTTTTGATCTCATTCAGCCGCCTACGCAGGATATTTTGGCTGGCCGTTACCATCTCATATCCAAATCAACACCTAGCACAAACAGGCCGCACACAACGGAAGCAGCTGGCACAGGTGAAACAGTCCAAGAAGCCCGTGCGGAATATGGCGCATTTCTATATCGTCTTTCGCACCCACTAGGTGAGTTTGTCATCGATCATGGCAAAATGCTGGATACATCATCTGCACGCGTCGTATTTAATGTCAGCCAACACCCCACACGCTTACATGTAATAGAGGCACTACGTGGCAAACACGGTTATCTAACCCTAATCTCGCTAGCGATTGAGAGCTACGAACGCGAAGAATATCTGCTTTTTTCTGCGGTTGATGACCAAGGGTTGCCATTGGAGCAAGAAACCTGTGAAAAGTTGTTTAACTGCATCGCAGAAAATACAGGTTCGGCCAACATCCCCGATACAATTTTTCAAAGGCTTGCTGCCGAGGCACAGCGACACGCCAAAGCGACCATCAGCCAATCGTTGGAAGCCAACAACCAGCACTTCAATGAGGCGCGCGAAAAACTGGAAAAGTGGGCAGATGATCTGGTACTGGCTGCTGAAAAGGCACTGAAAGACACCAAGGAGCAAATCAAAATATTTCAGCGGCAAGCCAGGCTCGCCACTAATCTCGACGAGCAACATGAAATCCAGAAAAAGATTCAAAAACTTGAAAAACAACAACGGCGCCAGCGGCAAGAAATTTTTCAGGTAGAAGACACTATCATTGAAAAGCGCGACACCCTGATAGATGCACTGGAACGTCGCCTCACTCAAAAAACAGAATCCGAACGGCTATTCACTATTGAATGGGCAGTCATTTAAAACTTAACAGAGATACTACATGAGCAAATACGACGATCTCGTTAAGAAACTAAAAGAAATATTCCAGATTGATCGCCCAGAGTTAGATTTCGGCATTTACCGTATTTTCAATACGCGGGCAGAGGAAATTAATCACTATCTGGAAAATCGCCTCAAAGCCAAAGTGAGCGAAAGTTTGGCAACTTCAGGAGAAGCGAGTGTCAGTGGTTTAAGAAGGGAGCTGGAAGAAAAAAAATCGCAGTATCAGGCTGATGGAGTCGATCCCGATACGGTACCTAAGATACAGGAGATCAAGCAAAAACTGGTGCAGTATAGCGTCAACACTTCCGAACATGAAAACGCCGTATTTTCACATCTGCTCACTTTTTTTTCACGTTATTACGACAAAGGCGACTTTATCAGCCAGCGTCGCTATAAAGGCGACACCTATGCCATTCCCTATGCCGGGGAAGAGGTGGTGCTGCATTGGGCGAATAAAGACCAGTATTACATCAAGAGCAGTGAAAACTTTTCAAACTATGCTTTCAAGCTGGATGATGGGCGCGTCGTGCGTTTTCGTTTGGTTACGGCAGATACCGCCAAGGATAACCGCAAGGATAATGACAAGGAACGCCGTTTTGTTCTGGTTGAAAAGCGTACCTGTATGCTTATCGATGATGAAGGTGATGAATACGAAGAAGAGCTGCTGCCTGTGGCGGAAGAGAACGGCGAATTGGTGCTGCGTTTTGAATACAAGGCCATGTCCAAAGGTAGCAAACAGGACGCATTGGTGCTAGACGCGGCAAGCAAGGTGTTGAATGACACAATCGTCAAGACCCGCTGGCTGGATTTGAGCAAGCGTGAACCGACCGAAAAGAATCCGCAACGCACCTGCCTGGAAAAACACCTGACACAATACACCGCCAGAAATACTGCAGATTACTTTATCCATAAGGATTTAGGCCGCTTCCTGCGTAATGAACTGGATTTCTACATCAAGAACGAAGTCATGCACCTGGATGACGTGCAGCATGCCGAGAAATTTGCTGATATCGAAAAGAACCTGCGCTTGATTCAGACCTTACGCGCAATTGCGCTGGACTTGGTGGATTTTCTCGCGCAACTGGAAGATTTCCAGAAAAAACTCTGGCTGAAAAAGAAATTTGTCGTGGACACGCAATACTGCATCACCCTTGACCGTGTGCCGGAAAGTCTTTATCCAATTATTGCCGCCAACCCGCAGCAATGGGAACAATGGGAAAAGCTGGGGATGCTGGATAGCGACAAAGCTGATCTGTTTGCTCAGGCCGAGGCGAAAAGTATCGAATACCTGAAAGAACATCCTTACCTAATGGCCGATACCGCTTTATTTGATGCGGCATTCAAATACGCCTTGCTGGCTGCAGTGGACAATCTCGATGACAGCCTTGATGGCTTGCTGATTCATGGGGACAATTTTCAGGCGTTGAATCTGTTGCAAGAACGGTATCGGGAACGGGTGAAATGTATTCACATTGATCCGCCATACAATACGGCGAGCAGTGGGTTTCTATATAAAAATGCATATCCTCATTCAAGCTGGCTTTCGTTGATTCAGGACAGATTGAAAGTGTCTATATCACTCCTGGCAGACCTTGGTATTTTTGCGTGTCACATTGATGAATTTGAAATGGAACGCTTGCATTTGCTACTAGAAGCTACAGCATTGGATAACGCAGGTACCATGGTTTGGGATAAGGGTATGCCTATAGCAGGCGCTAACGGTCTGGCTACTCAACATGAGTACGTTATTTTTAGGACAAAAGGTAAAGCAGCAGTACGCGTCAAAAAGAAAAACATTAATGCCATCCACTCTAAAATAAACGAATTATATGTAGTTTATGGAGCTGCGAACAAAGATGCTATCAAAGAATATAGAAAATGGCTTAAAGCTCAAACATACTTAACGAAATCTGAAATGACTTATGATCAGTTTGACGATACGAAAAAAGCATTCCGCTCTGACAATATGAGCGCAACTGATCGGCGAACAAATGAGAAATTCTACATTCCACTAAAGCATCCTCGTACAAACAAGGATTGTCCAGTACCAGAATATGGGTGGAGATATACACCAGATAGTCTGAGTAACTTAAATGCAGATGAACTTGTTTTATTCGGTGAAGATGAAAGCACCATGCCCAGGAAGAAAACGTATTTGGAGAATACTACCGATAGTCAAATGTCTACTATTTTTAGAAGTGGTTCTAGAGGGAAAATAATACTTGATAGTCTAGGTTTTGAATTTCCTTTTGCTCATTCAGTAGATTTTTATAACTACATAATTGATGCATCAGTTAATAGTAATGATCTTATCCTAGATTTTTTTGCTGGTTCCGGCACCACGGGTCATGCTGTAATCACCTTAAATCGCCAAGACAATGGTCATCGCAAATACATACTCGTAGAACAAGGCGAATATTTTTATACAGTAACCAAGCCGCGCATCCAGAAAGTAGTTTATTCCGCAAACTGGAAAAACGGTAAGGCGACAGCACCGGAAACCGGCATTTCCCACGCCTTCAAAGTCCTCAAGCTGGAAAGCTACGAAGACACGCTGAACAATCTGCAACTGCATCGCACAACATAACAGCAAGATCTGCTCAATACCTTGTCACCATCGGCCCAGGAGGATTATCTGCTGCGTTATCTGTTGGACGTTGAGAGCCGCGGATCTTTACTTTCAGTGGAACAATTCAATAAACCATTTGATTGTACACTTAAAGTAACAACTGATTCGGCGGGCGCGTATGAGGAACGCAGCATCGATCTGGTAGAAACCTTCAACTACCTGATTGGGTTGCGTGTAAGACATATCGATATGCAATTGGCGAAAGGTTTTGTAACCGTCACAGGCTGGCTGCCGACGGGTGAGAAAACGCTGGTGTTGTGGCGTGATGTGACGCAGGTGGATTACGAAACCTTAAACCGTCTGTGCAATAAGCTGGCCATCAACCCAGCAGACAGTGAATTCGAAATCGTCTATATCAACGGCGACCACAATATCCCCGCCGTATTTACCAGTCTTGAGACTGAAGGCGATATTACCAAGACCCTGAAAATTCGCCAGATCGAGCCGGAGTTCCTGAGTCGCATGTTTGCGGTGGAGGGTGTGTAATGGCGAAGCGCAGCTTCCATAAGGAGCTGGTGCTCAATCAGTGGATGATGGGCTTTTTCAAAGGCGGCAGCCTGGCTGCATTGAAGAGCCGCCTGGGTGAAGACCGGCACGAGGGGATAGACGAGGACGGCCAGACCGGGTTTTTCCACGAGTTGCACCATAATCTGTTCCAGGTGGATCGCATCAGCGAACAGGATTTACGCCGTTATGATTTGAACATTGTGCAGCACTGGAATGCCATCACCGAACAGCGCAACAAGATCGAAGGCACGGTGCTCAATATGAAGTATTTCCAGTATCTCTCGCTGCTGTTTACCGAGATTTATTTGGACTGGTATTTGAATCAGCGGCAGCAATTGCTGGATGGTTTGAATGAGAGAATGCTTGCATACAACGCTGAACAAGATACTGAACATCACTTTCAGCCTTTTGATGCGGACGAGCTAAACAAGCTGGCTTTCTGGAACGCCACGGGTAGTGGCAAGACGCTGCTGTTGCATGTCAATATCAAGCAGTATCTGCATTACTTCCAGAATGGCCAAAAAAATACTTACCCGGACAAAATCATTTTGCTCACGCCCAACGAAGGTTTATCACGCCAACATTTGGAAGAGCTGCATTTATCCGGCTTCGGCTACTCCCAATATTTCAACAAGGCGCAGACACCGCCGCGCGGTACCGTTGAGATCATCGACATTAACAAGCTGGGCGATGAAATGGGTGACAAAACGATCGCCGTGGAAGCTTTTGAAGGCAATAATTTGGTGCTGGTGGATGAAGGGCATCGCGGTACGGGCACGGCAGCCGGTGCATGGATGAGCAGGCGTGAAGTACTGGCGCGAAGCGGTTTTTCCTTTGAGTATTCAGCCACCTTTGGGCAGGCAGTGGCGAAAGGATTGACGGTTCTAAAAGCAGAGTCTGATATAAAGAAAAAACAGAATCCATTGCTCTTAGGCAAGCTTTTCGGTAAATCAAAAGTTAACGAATTAACTGATGAAGAAAGGACTGAATTTAATGCAGCAAAACAGCAGCTAATTCTGACCAGCGATGACAAGCGTAAAGCCCGCATGATGGCGACGCGGGAAATTTACGCCAAATGTATTCTGTTTGACTATTCTTACAAATATTTTTATGAAGACGGCTACGGTAAGGAATCGCTGATCCTCAACCTGAAGGACGAGGATTACACGCAGGAAGATACTGCCCGCCAATATTTCACCGCCTGCCTGCTGAGCTTTTATCAGCAGCAATACCTGTGGAGTACAAACCACAGCAAGCTGGCCAACTTTAACATCGAAAAACCGCTGTGGGTGTTTGTCGGTAATACCGTGTCAGGTGAAGATTCAGATATTTTGGATGTGCTGAAATTTCTGGCAGGTTTTTTAAATGATGAAGCAAAAATAAAGCAGTGGCTAAATGACTTGCTGGCTAATACGGCACGTTTATTGGATGCCAAAGGTAATAATATTTTTCATGATCGTTTTACACCATTGATGCAATTTACTGCCAATGCTGTTTATGTCGACATCCTCAAGAAGCTATTTAATACCAATGTGAAGAAACGGTTAAAGGTGGTCAACTTGAAGAGCAGCAAGGGCGAGCTGGCGCTGCGTGTTGGTGATGCCGAACCATTTGGCCTGATCAATATTGGTGATGATGCCGGTTTTTATAAAGAAGCCGCGAAGGTCGAAAATTTGGTTTTGTTTGATACCGAGGCGGATGACTTTGGCGGTTCGATGTTTGACACGTTGAATAGCAAAGATAATCAGCTGCATGTGTTGATTGGCTCACGAAAATTTACTGAAGGCTGGAGCAGTTGGCGAGTGTCCACTATGGGCTTGCTTAATATGGGTAAAGGTGAAGGTTCGCAGATTATCCAGTTGTTCGGTCGCGGTGTGCGCCTGAAAGGTGCTGATTATTCGCTCAAGCGCAGCCTGCCTGGACAAAGGCCCAAAGGGGTGCATTTGGAAAAATTGGAAACGCTAAATATTTTCGGCGTTAATGCCGGTTATATGGCTGCATTTAAGGATTATTTGAAAGAAGAAGGCATTACTTCCTCCGATGAAATCATCGAGCTTGATTTTAAAACGCATACCAATCTACCCATAACTAAGCTTAAGACTTTGGCGCTAAAAGATGGATACAAAGACAATCAAATAAAGGGGTTCAAGCGCACACACTTCCCCTGGTTATATGAAGTGCCTGCCGAGTTTGCAGGAAAGATCAAAGACGCCCATGTCGAACTGGATTTATATCCAAAGATAGAGGCTATGAGCACACAGAGCAAGGCCAAGGCCAACACCATAGCAAATGCCAATACCCGCAAGAAAGGCAAGATTGCCAGCGAGACCATGGAGTTGTTTGATTTCGACCGGATTTACCTGGCCGTGCAGGAATTCAAGCAACTGCGCAGTTGGAGCAACTTGCGATTGCAGTATTCCCGTCTGATGGATTTTTGCCTGACGCGCGATGACTGGTACACGCTCTATATCCCCCAAGCCGAGTTGGCTATTCTCAATATTGCAGATATACGCAAACAAGAAGACATTCTTATCCGCTTGCTGCAGGACTATACCGACCGTTTTTACAAGTCTTTGAAAACGGCTTATGAAAGCCAATTCTATGACATCGTGAGCGTGAAAGCAGACAAAGGCAAAGACAAAGACAAAGACAAAGACACCTTGCTTAAGGTGTATCACTTTGAGATAGATAACGATGAAAACGGGAAAGAATACGAAAAGAAAATTAAGGAACTACAAGTGTTGTTGGAGGCCGGCAATCTTGGCGAAGCCAGTCAGTGGCATGCTGGCCAGATGGTCGCTATTTGTTTTGAAAGGCATTTGTATTACCCCTTGTTTGCCATTCAAGGGGATGTGCCATTAAAAATGCGTCCATTGGCATTCGATGCGCCAAGCGAAGTACAGTTTGTGCGCGACCTTGAAGTTTTCTATAAATCGCCATTTGGTCAGCAAGTAATCGGTAAACGTAGCCTTTACCTGCTCCGTAATGCCGACACCAGAGCCAAGGGACTGGGTTTTGTCTTGGCAGGAAATTTCTATCCGGATTTCTTGCTGTGGTTGGTGGATGACGTTACTGGCGAACAGTGGCTTAATTTTATTGATCCAAAGGGGTTGCGCCAGATGAATCTGAATGACCCCAAGCTCGGGCTATACAAAGAAGTGAAGGTGATTCAGGAAAAGCTGGGCGACCCGAAGCTGACGCTGAATGCCTTTATTGTTTCAGGAACACAGTTTTCAAGCCTGCTGAATGTTTCTTGCAAGCAAGTAGATCTGGAAGAGCGGAATGTATTGTTTATGTCTGATGGCGGACAGATTTACTTGAATAAAATGTTTGAGAGGATTGGGTAAAAAGCTAGGAAGGGGCCAAATGCTACGTAGTAATTTTGGTTTTATCTTTGTTTAAAATGGCTTTGATATTTTTTAAGGTTCGAGAAGCCCAGCACACATAGGAGTTGCGCCTTGCGTTTATGTAAACAACAACTGAAAATATAGAGAAAGAGCAACATGAATGTTGGATTACAAGACCTGACACCTTTTGCAAAAATCTCACAGTTTTTCGAATTTAATGCTTTCAATTGATAGAAATACCAATAAATATTATATTTAGGTACTGATAATTCTTGTGTGGAAGCTGTTATGCCTATAAAAAAGAATACAAGTGTGACATTGGGTGAACATTTTGAGAAATTTTTGGCGCATCAGATTGAAACAGGACGTTATGGTTCGTCCAGCGAAGCCATACGGGCGGGACTCCGTTTGCTTGAGGAACGCGAAATTAAACTGGAAACATTACGCCATGTTTTGATTGAGGGTGAACAAAGCGGCCCGTCTGATTATTCATTGCAAAACATTCTGGATGAATTGGAAGATGAAAAATAGATGGGATCATTTACACTTACACACACATAGGGGTCACGTTTTGCATTAATGTAAGCAACAATTGAGAATATAGAGAAAGGGGAGCGTGGATGTTGTATCGTAAGACCTGACACTTTCCTCCATTTTCTTGCTTGAAACTTGAGCGTTCAGCCGTTTTGACATAGTAAGCTGTCAAATCTCCGGCAATCGGGGAGAGTTCGCTGAAAATATGCCGCTGCATTCGATGGCAATTTTCTGTGCCATATGCTGCGGTGTGGTTATCGGCAAAAATGACTTGTGGTAGATTTGTGTCATTTTTGTGCCACAATCGAGACTAGTGGGGAATTTGTAAGACCGGGTCTAAGACCCGGTTTTACCTGGGTCTTAGCTGGTCCAAGTTGGTCTTTATGAGACCGGAAGATGGTGGAGACGGCGGGAATCGAACCCGCGTCCGCAAGTCCTCTACAGACAGTTCTACATACTTAGCCATGCTCTTTAATTTAACCTGACAACCGCCAGCTGGCGGGCTGATGGCAGGCGAGTCACCTATTGTTTAACGTTCTGTAAAGTGACCCTACAGAACGCGATCCTTGCTAATGACTCTGCTGTCTGTTGCCAGACCCGACGTTAAGGCCCATCGGTGCAGAGGCTAGCCGTATTAAGCGGCTAAAGCGTAGTTTTCGTCGTTTGCGACTATTTTTTTCCAGATGTATTTACGAGGTATTCTGGTCCTCGGTATGCCCTGCGCTGCTTTGCAACCCACGTCGAAGCCAGATCGTCCCCGGTATTCTTTGTGGTAACTATAAGATAGTAACGAAATGAAAAAGTTCAATCGTCAATATCGAAACCTGCATTATTCTAACAGAATTTAGAGATAATTCAGCAGATCTTGCGGGTGATCTATGAGATATCTGGCTCCCCAGGTTTCAGGTGGATGCGTATTTCCCAAATAACCATAGCGCGCAATAATCGGTTCCATTCCTGCGGCTAGACTGGCTTTGACATCCCGTATGTCATCACCCAGATAGATGCATTCGGCAGGGGTGACCATGAGTTTTCGGCTGGCGGCCAATAGGGGTTCCGGATGCGGTTTGCTATGCGCTGTTTCGTCACCGCTGATAATGCAAGCGGCACGTTGATGCAAACCCAGTTGCTGCATGAGTGGATGTGTAAAACGCGATGGCTTGTTAGTAACGATACCCCAAGGCAGGCTACGCGCATCCAGTTGGTCCAGTAATGCGGACATGCCCGAGAATAAAATCGTATCGTGGCATAGACGTTCACTATAAAAATTCAGAAACTCTTCTCGCATGCCTTCATAATGCGCGTCATCTGGCTGGATATTAAATCCAAGTCTCAGTAGTCCGCGCGCCCCTGCGGATGCTTCGGTACGGATCAGCGTCATAGGTAAGGGTGTTAATCCGCGCAGGCTGCGCTGTCGATTTAAGGCATGACCCAGATCAGGGGCCGTGTCAGCGACTGTACCATCGAGATCCAGGAGAACGGCTTTAATCATCAGATAATATTTGAGTAATCTGCATGCGTTAATTGAGGATGCTTATGAATCAGGCGCGATATGCCATGATATAGTTAACACTGGAATCGGGTTCCAGTGCATAGACCTGGGTGATAGGATTGTAGGTCATGCCAATAATTTTTTCTCCGGTAAGATTTGCTGCACGCGCCATACGGGCAAGCTCGGATGGTTTGATAAACTTGGCGTACTCATGCGTGCCGCGTGGCAGTAGTTGCAGTATGTATTCGGCACCGATGATGGCAAATAAGTATGACTTTGGATTACGATTGATCGTTGAAAAGAAAACCCATCCACCCGGTTTGGCCAGCTTGGCGCAGGCTTGTACAACACTATGTGGGTCTGGGACATGCTCGAGCATTTCCATGCAGGTGACAATATCAAAATGATGTGGTTGTTCTGTGGCGAGCGATTCAACGGTGATTTTGCGATAGTCGACTTGCTGTCCGCTTTCCAACAGGTGCAACTTGGCTACTTTCAGCGCTTTATCGCTTAAGTCGATACCGGTAACATTTGCGCCACGAACGGCCATGCCTTCTGACAGAATGCCGCCACCGCATCCCACATCCAGAATGGTTTTCCCTTTTAGTCCAGCGAATTGCTCGATATAGTCCATGCGCAGCGGATTAATCTCGTGCAGCGGTTTAAATTCACTGTTGGGGTCCCACCAGCGATGGGCCAGTTGACTAAATTTCTCTAGCTCGAGTGGATCAGCATTGATGCCGTCATTTTCCATTTGCTATCCTTTTCCATCTATTGTTGGTTAGAAGCCCTGATACGTGCTTGCCAGGCTGTAGCGTACCGTTGCAATTTCATCGTATCCAGGGTGGTCAATTGTTTATTGTTTAGCAGCATTTTACCATTGACCCACACATGGCTGACATGTTCACGTCCGGCAGCATAAACAAGGTGTGAAGCCGGATCATAGCAAGGCGATAGGTCAATATCGGAAAAATCGACCGCCGTAATATCTGCTGCTTTTCCAACCGTTAATGAGCCTGTTATCTCATTTAGTCCTAGTGCTTTGGCGCCTTCCAGTGTTGCCATTTTGAGGGCCTGATGTGCCGGCAAGGCATGCGCCCGCTTACTGTTGGCTTTAGCAAGCAGTGCGGCCAGTCGCATTTCTGCAAACATGTCGAGACGATTGTTGCTGGCCGCGCTATCTGTTCCTAGTCCAACGGTTATACCATAATCCAGCAGAGTCGTCACAGGCGCAAAGCCGCTGGCGAGTTTCATGTTGGATGATGGGCAATGTGCCACATTGCAGCCTTGCTGGCTGATCAGCTTTATTTCATCTTCAGTCAGATGCACCATATGGACTGCGATCAAGCGGGGACTCAGTATACCCAGTCGGTGTAAACGCTCAATCGGCCGCAGTCCGCTGGATTCGAGGCTGCTGTTGATTTCATGCTGGGTTTCATGCAGATGTATATGTATGGGCAGATCAAGCTGCTCGGCGTAGGTGAGTATCTTGGCAAAAGCCTGATCACTAACGGTATAGGGTGCATGTGGTGCAAAACAGAATGATAATAATGGATGCGGGTGGAGTTGGTTGCGTAATGCGATTCCTTTTGCTAAATAGTCATCGATATCACTGGCATAGACGGTGGGGAAGTCGATAGCAATCATACCAATGGCCGTACGCATACCTGCAGCCAGAGCCGCTTTTGCACAGGCCTCCGGGAAGAAATACATGTCATTAAAGCAGGTAATGCCGCCCTTCAGCATTTCAGCACAGGCTAGTTGGGTTCCTTCTAAGACAAAATGAGCGCTGACGTGTTGTTTTTCGGTTGGCCAGATGTGGTTGTTCAGCCATTCCATCAGTGGTAAATCATCGGCCAGCCCGCGCATGAGTGACATGGCCGCGTGTGTGTGTAAATTTATCAAACCTGGAATCAGCACATGCTCGTCCAGTACGATGCGTTCACGCGGACTGAACTGCAGTTGGGCTGCCATCTTTGGTAGTATAGCCTTAATAAGGCCCCCATTTATTGCGATGGCGTGATCATGCAATACTTGTCCGGCAGGCTCAACAGGAATAATCCAGCGTGCTTCCAGTAAGGTATCGACTTCAACAGGATAAGTCATTTGTCTGTGAATCAGAAAAAAAGCCCTGCGCAATGGCAGGGCTTTTTTTCAGTTTAAGATTAAGGAATTGCTTGTTTACTATCTGGATCGGGTTCCTGCTACTTCGATTTCAACGCGACGATCCGGTTCCAGGCAGTCTATCAATGCCTTGGTTCTTCTATCTCCTTTACAGGAATCGCCGGTAACCGGGTTTGCTTCACCCTTACCATCTGTGAATACGCGGTTTGGATCGATGCCTTTATTGGATACCAGATATTCTTTAACGGATTCAGCCCGACGCACTGACAGTGCTTTGTTGTACTCATCAGAACCGATACGATCTGCGTAGCCTACAGCGATAATCAGGTCGTATTGAATGTTCCGCAGCTTGTTTGCAAAATCATCTAATGCCTGAATGCCGTTGGGTTTTAATTTTGCACTATCGAAATCGAAAAGTGCATCGGCGGAAAAGGTGATTTTCTCAGGCGGTGTCACAGGTACGGGTTCTGGTTCAGGAGCGGGAGGCGCTACAACGACTTTCTCCGGCTTTTTAATCAGATCAGGGTCACATTCATGTATGGCCATTGCAGGTGTCCAATAGCCGGTGCGCCAGCACAGACCGGTGGCGTTTCTAACGACTTCACCACTATCATCCACTCCATAAGCTTCTGGTTTTAATGCGGTGCTGTCATGATCATGATCAGCATAAGTTTCATGAGCCAAGACGGTCCCAGAAAACAATGCTGGTAAAACAATCATTCCAAGTAGGTATTTTTTGGCTGACTTTATCTTCATGCTGTTATCCTTTTTTGTGAAAGCTTCAGTTCAGTATTCAATTATTTGTTTCTGGTATAAATTTTTAAAAACCGTTCCGCTCATATGATATGCCCATGTTCATATCTGTGCACTGATTATCCATTTGTAATTATATATTTGTCAAATCTGAGTGTTGTTAAAATGCAACATTTATACTGAATCAATATAAACAGATCTGTAAGCTAGTAACTCGGTAAATGTGTATTTTGAGCGGGCTGCTCTATTTCGTGGTGAAGCATAATGATATCGGTTGTCATAGTGAAATCGTTAAAAGTTAATCGTTAGTGTTAGCGTCGTAAATTCCATTCTGCTTGGTTGAGCCTTGTCTCCAGCCCGCAGGCAGATAGCGCAGATCCTGTGGTTCATCAATATCATGTAACGCTGTTAACTGTTGTAAGGCAAATCCATGCTCTAAAATCCGTTGTCGCGTTATTCTCGCAACAGCATCCGTACTCCACGGTATGTCGTTGAATACGGCGGGTAGGTGTTGACGCATACCCAACAACGCATAACCACCATCGCTCACCGGTACCATGCAGGCATCGTGATGATGCAGTGTTTCAGCAGCCGTGCGCAATTTTTCAGCGGTCAGGCCAGGACAATCGGTGCCGATCAACAAAATGGCCTCTCCGTTGCTGGTAACGCGTTGAGACGCCCTATTGAGACGTTCGCCCAAATCACCATCGCCTTGTTCGCTCCATTCGAACGAGGCCGGCAGAGCCAAGTCCTGCCAGATCGGATGCAGCGCGGTCGGTGACACGCAAAGTTCCACTGGTCCGATATTTGCGGCCAGGGACTGCTCAAGGGCATGGTTGAGCAATCTCTTGGCTAACTGAGCTGAGCCCTCCCGACCAAGCGCCGGTATCAGCCTTGTTTTGGCCAAACCGGGTAAAGGTGCCTTGGCAAAAATCACGATCCGAATTCGCTTTCTAAGGAGTTTTTTCATTATTTTCTGCTTTGTAATATCGCTTCACCAGTTGTTCAGCCGGTACGCCTCGCCAGTAGGCCCAACGTAATATCCACATTAATCGGATAGTGCGCCAGATGCCGCATTTTATCCATCGACGTCCGGAGGTGATGACCTTTGCAGAAAGACAGGCGGGCCGCTCAAAATACCGTAATCGCTTAGATAGCTCAATATCTTCCATGAGCGGCTGTGCTGGAAAACCATGTACTTTGTCAAAAAGGGTTTTTTCTATAAACAAGGCCTGATCACCGGTTGCAATATTCGTGAGCCGCGATCGCAGATTTATAAAAAAAGCCACCACACGAAGCATCCGTGCTTCGCCGCTAATATGGACATTAAAGCGGCCCCATCGATGTTTCTTTAAGGCGCCTAAAATGTGTTCAAGGCCATCTTCTGGCAAGCGTGTGTCGGCATGAAGGAATAACAAAATAGAGCCTTTGGCCGCTGCCGCGCCTGCATTCATTTGCAAGGCACGTCCCCGAGCCGAACGAATGACTTTGAATCCGATTGCTTCCGCGATATCCGCGGATCCGTCGTCACTGCCACCATCGACCAGTAAAACCTCACAACCCAGACGTTGCCATTGCTGCAAATGAGCCATTAAATCCGGCAGGGTATCGAGTTCGTTGAGCATGGGTACGATAATAGACAGCTCGGAACGGCAGGCCTGAATTTTTTGTTCAGCGTTTTTCATTAAGTTGCCAGTCATAATCCAGGAACTCAATGGCAACATCACCGGTTTTCAGCTGGGCTTTCATTGCCGTTGAAAGATTGAGCGCAGCGGCGTGAGCAATCAAAAAATCCTCCAGGCGGTGATAACCCAACCATCCTTGCTCAAAGTCTTCCCGATACCATTTAAAAATGGAAGACAGCTTGATCACACTATCCTCCACGCGGTTGTGACTAGAGTCGCTGAGAAATAGCTGTGTCTGTTGCTCTAACTGATCATCCAGACGATTCCCCACATAGGCTTCCGGGCGCAATGCCGGGCAACCGATGCTGGCACAGTTGACGGCAAAGTGAATGCGCGGATCGTTATAGCGCCCTGAACTGCGAATCAAGCCATGTTCGATATCATCCAGTGAGCGCGTCTTGCCCAGCAAAGGAATAAATTCTTTGCGCCAGGGTGAGCTGAAAAGGCCGCCAAGATCCTTGATCGATTTCAGATTCGGCCATGCCGTCAATATCAACTCGATAGTCCAGGCATTGTAGGCGTTGATCAGAAAGGCCAGCTGTTCGTCCCTGGGCCAGGTGTCAAACTGATCCTGGCTGACATTCGATAGCGTTGATAAGTGCTGTTTCAGTTGGCTACGTTCCTCGGCCATACCCTGATAGTCTACCGTGGTTGATTTACCACCATTGACGAATGAGACATGTGTTTTTAGCAGCCTGTTCCAGGTACTGTAATCGATATTCTCAGCCCAGGCGGTCTGTAGCGTCAGGAAACTAAATAGTAGTATTATCAGTGTGTTTTTTTGGGGCATAACCTCTTCTCCAGTTGTGATATTTTTCCAGCCAGCCCAGCACACGTTGTGGTGCGTGGGCTCGCTTCCATTCGCCCGCAACATATTTGTTAGCTTCCGCCCAGGTGGGATAGGCGTGAATCGTACCAAGGATCTTGTTCAACCCAAGGCCATGCCGCATGGCTAGTACGAATTCCGCCATCAGGTCACCTGCATATTCGCCGACGATGGTCACACCCAGAATGCGATCTTTGCCAGGCTCGGTGAGTACCTTGACAAAGCCTTTGGCCGCGCCATCGGTAATGGCCCGATCCAGGTCGTCCAGCTCGTAACGCGTCACCTCAACAGCAATCCCTTTTTCCCGGGCTTCCTGTTCGTTGAGCCCCACTCGAGCCACTTCAGGATCGATAAAAGTGGTCCACGGAATGATGCGGTAATCAACCTTGAACTTTTTGAATTGGCCGAATAAAGCATTGACGGCTGCATACCAGGCCTGATGGGCCGCGGTATGTGTGAATTGATACGGGCCCGCTACATCACCAGCGGCGAAAATATTAGGATACAGGGTTTCCAAATAGTCGTTGGTTACGATGGTGCGGTTGGTTTCGATGCCCAGCTTTTCGAGGCCGTAACCCTGTAACCTTGCTACACGGCCCACAGCACAGAGCAGGGCATCGAATTCGATGTTTTTTTCCTCGCCATTGTGTGCCACAACCAGACATTTGCGATCACCATCCTTTTCACAGCGAAGCGCTTTATGATGGGTCAACACGGCGACGCCATCGTTTTCCAGTGAAGCCTTGGCGAGCTCGGAAACTGCCTGGTCTTCACGAATCATGATACGTGGTGCCATTTCCACTTGAGTTACCTGAGAACCCAGGCGTGCAAAACTCTGTGCCAGCTCGCAGCCGATAGGTCCACCACCCAGCACTACCAATCGTTTGGGGGCTTCGTCCAGTTTGGCGAATTCATCCCACAGCGTATCGCTGGTAACATAACCCACCTCCTCAATACCCTGCAACGGTGGCACAAAGGGGCGTGCGCCGGTGGCCAGTACGATGGCTCGACTGGTGAGGTGTTGAATGCTGCCATCAATGCGTTTGATTTCCACCGTCCAGGGATCGACCAGGTTGGCATAACCCTGGATTACTTCCACACCGAGGCTTTCGTAGCGTTCGATACTGTCGTGAGGTTCGATCCTGGCAATCACTGCGTGCACCCGTTGCATAACCTTGCGAAAGGAAAATTCGGGGCTGGTATCCTCTAGACCATAATGGCCTGCATGCCGCATCTGGTGTGCCAGTTTTGCGCTCCTGATTAACGCCTTGCTTGGTACACAACCATAATTCAGGCAATCACCACCCATTTTGTGGGCTTCAATCAGAGTGACTTTTGCCTTAACCGCTGCCGCGATGTAAGCCGTGACCAAACCTCCGGCTCCGGCACCAATCACGATCAAGTTACGGTCAAAGTGCCTGGGTTTTGGGTACCGGGCATAGATACGGCGTACTTTAATCACACTCAGTATTTTTTTAGCAATCAGCGGAAAAAGCCCCAGTAGTGCAAATGACGACAGCAGCGATGGGGATAAAATGCCCGACAAGCTGTCCAGCTGTGCTAATTGTGTGCCTGCGTTAACGTAAACGAGCGTACCAGCCAGCATGCCCAACTGGCTGACCCAATAGAAAGTGGCTACTCGGATGGGTGTCAGCCCCATCAACAGATTAATTAAAAAAAAAGGGAATACGGGTACAAGACGTAATGTGAACAGATAAAAAGCACCATCCTTTTTAATGCCTTCATTAACGGATTTCAGGCGATCACCAAAGCGTTTTTGTACGGCGTCATGCAGTAAATAGCGGGATACGAGAAAAGCCAGGGTAGCACCAATCGTGCTGGCAAAGGACACAATCACAGTTCCCCACAACAGACCAAACAAGGCACCGGCAGCCAGTGTCATCACAGCGGCACCAGGTAGGGACAAGGCAGTGACCAAAACATACAGTAGTAAGAAGGCACCGCCTATCAGAGCGGGTTGTGCTCCACGCCAAGACTCAAATTGCGTCAGTCCACTTTTTAATCCTTCCAGTGTGAGTAGGCGATCGAGATCGAAATAGAAAAAGCCAACGACTATCGCAGCGATTACGGTTAATAAAATTATTTTCTTCATTAGATTGCTCCGTCGTTGAGATCCGTTATGGCTGATGGTTATTGTTTTTTTGTCTTCTGTCCCGTTTCTCTAGAGGGTTCCGCCACAGCTACTACCGTGAGGAAGAATAGGCTGGTGGAGCGGAATTGATGTGTACGGCCCGCAAGCAGGCGAGAAATTTGATCAATAATTAATTGTTACGGTTATAGAATCCGAGTAGATGCCGGCAGGCAGGTTCTGGCCCGCTGGTATGGCACCATAAACCGGATAATTACGATTTATGGTCGGTAAATTTAATAGATAGCCGTCGGTAATGCCGATTGTTCCCGAGCTGTTATCACCCCAAACATTATTTCCTGTGGGATCAGTGTAGAGATTATATTGTAACTGGTTTGCCCCGTTCGTCATGTTTCTTGGCACGTAACTGCCTTTACTCCCAGGGCCCAGTAAAATCTCATAATTAACTAATAGGCTAACCAGTCCGTTCCGTGTGCAGCTTACCTGCACATTTCCAGTGATCTCGGTAGGCGTGGTGTGAATAAAGTTATAATGGCCAAACGCCAGATTATTGGCCGTGACGGTACAGGTTGCGCTGGCCCATATGGTTGAAGGCAATGTGGTCAGGAATAAAAATAGATTCAGTCTGGGTGACAAGATATGCGAGCGCCTATGGAACGTATCATTAGATTATTTTTTGTTTTGATCATCGTACGGATTCGTCACATTGGAAACTACCCAGATCAGGCAGTGGTTCATCGGTTTCCGGATAGATTACTTCAAATTCACAGGTATGGGTGTCGGATAATGTTATTTTTATCTGGTTGCGCGGTTCTAATCCGGAAAGATAGACCTGTCCATCAAACGCTGTAGTGAATGTTTCTGCATGCCCGGCAATTCTGACTGATGTGCCTGCAGGCAACGGCTTGCCATCTGCCATGATGATTTTGAGCAAGGCATCCCTTGCTTTTCGTATCGGAAACTGGATCACATGGCCGCTACGAAAAAAAGGCATTGCATTCAGCTCCAATGTGTCGATCTGCGCATTGAGTGGCAAATCCATTTGCTCAATACTGATGCGATTCTTCTGGTACGGCCGCAATCTGGGAATAAAGGCAGATCCCGATGCATCAGTTCGGCCGATTGGTTGATTTTCTGCATAAACCTGCACTCCAGAATAACCCGGTAGGCGCACGACAGCAAAGCTATCACCGAGCTGACGCGCGAAAAAAAATTGCTTATCCAGTAATGCCAGCCCACCTCTTGCGTTAGCACGATAAGCATGAGCCGCATTTGTTCGGGCGGCTTCCAACGAATAGGTGCCATATGTATTTTGCATACTGATCCTGCCCTCCAGGCGTTCGCTATCCTGTGCGCCGGCAAGCACACGATAACCCATTCCATTGCCAATGGGCAGGTTTTGCTGTACCTGCAGCACCGTCGAGCTGGGGCTGTTATTGCGCCAGTTTGAGCTGGCATTCACTGTGGTACGTTCATTGAATGCGTAGGTGAATACAAGTCCAAATGTATGATCCTGTGTGTTGCTCAAATTTTTGGCGGCAGAGAGGCCCAGGAACCAGCCGCGTCCCAGACTCTTATTATAATTTGCACTTAATAATGCGTTGTCGGCCCGATTGCGATTATCCTGCCGAATATAACCGAGTCCAAAAGAGCCGTATAATGGATTGTTCCAGCCAATATGCGCAGTCGTTTGTTGCGAGGGCGCGCCTGTTAAAGATGTCAAACCCTGCTGATCAAACTGAGGGGTCGTAAGCTGGGTTCTAAAACCGAGACTTAAGCGTCGGGTCAAGCGTTCAAAACCCAGAACCAGCAGTCCACCCATGCCTTTATCACTATGGCTTGTGGCTAACCCCAAATCAAATACACCTAATCTGGGAGCCAGCACGGTTCCTGTTAAACCGAAGGCCTGACGTCTCCATCCGAGTTCGCCGCGTATTTCAGTTGTCAATTGATCCGTGACGCCATGGCGTCTGGTTCCGGTTAATGACAACGGGCCATAGCGGGCGCTTTTGGTGGAAAAATGTTGACGCGCCCAGCCTATTTCATATGAAAAATCATCCAGTCCCTGCTTTAATATATTGCGAGCGGTGTAGTATGGCTGGCTGATTGTTTGTTCTCGTCCAAGCAGATCACGAATGACCATACGAATTTCACCCTGTCCGGTGATGACGGGTAGTTCACGGATGCTAAAAGGGCCGGCTTGAATATCATGCTGAAATGTGCGCACATTATTGACGAATACCTCAGCTGCTGATGGCAAAGCGGCCGAACCGGAAATCGAAGGCATGGGGAAGGTGATGAAATTGGGTTGCGTAGAAAAATTAGTGCTCCATTGCAAGCCGGCAAAGCGGATGGGCCTTCCCCACGCACTACCTCGGCTAATGCTATCACCGATGCGAAGACTCGCCATTTGTTCTGGCTGATCTATGGTTAAGGTGCTTTCTAACCGAACGAAGTGTCTGTGCGTGCTGAGATCCTGATTCAGCAGTTGCGTTGTGAAAATACCCCGATCAGAAAAAAAACCCAGCTCGAATAAGCCACTGAATTTTTCGGTTCCCTGTAAATATTGAGCAGAAACATCATAATTTAAAAATCCACCCATGGCCGGTGTGTTCGGTATTTCTCTGGTTGAATTATACACATCGATGAATGAGGGGAGGAGATCCTGGGGCTTTGCCTCGATATGCAAGGATTGTGTTGCCTCGTTTATTCGATAGGTTACTGAGCCGAGGTTGTCAAGCAGGATGTAGGGTTCTTCATCGTGCTGGTGAACCGGGTCAGCAATGTTGGCATCATTCATGTGCCAGCGCGCCAGCGCCTTCTGGTTGACCCAGACGCGACCATCAGGGTGAATTAACACGAGCCCTGTTTGTTTGAGATTCTGACCATTCAAGTGGATTTCATAAAGCCTTTCCTTGTGTTTTGTAATATCCTCCGTATCTTGTTGGAATGCATTTACTTTGGCAGCGACACGATCGGATGCCGGTATTATCCGGGGTTCCGCATCTTCCGGCGTGGCAAGACAATGAGAGCTGAGACTTAGAAAAATCAACAATAAATAACAAAGCTGGCAGGAATCTACATTGTCAAGGTTCCAAAGGCGCTTCAACATGAATCTTTCCGCCATCCGTTTCACCAACCAGCCTCAATTGCGCCCCTGGCGGGATGGCCTGATCAATATTTACGGACCAGCTGCGGCGTTGCCCTGGTAATAAATAATTCATACCACGATGTGTAGCAAAAACAATTTTATTGGCAGGATCTGTAAGCATGAAGCTTAAGATCTGGACATGTGCGTTACCTTGATTAATCGCTTCTACCCGTAATATTTTCTGTGAAGTGGTGATAATTCGCCAATCCAATTGCAGGCCTGCCGTTTTATTGACAGGGGTAACAAAGACTGGAATACCAAAACGCAAGGCGATTCTGACTTGATTCGTGGCAGTTGTTGCAATAGGGACTTCCTGCAAAAATAATCGATAGGAGAGTTCAGTCACATCACTCGGTTGTCGGCGTATACCGACTCTGACAATTTGAGTGCCGCCCGGAGGAATAGTAAAGATTGGAGGGGTGGCGAGTATTTCCCGTGTCGGGGCATAGACTTCTTCGCCGTCCTGTTGCTTCCATGAGACCGTTTCCAGCTGCATGATACGGGATTCTGTGTGTTGGTTGCGTATCGTTAGTACGGCGGTATGATCCTGCTGTGAAAGCGTAATGCGTGTTGGCGTAATCTGTAATGTACCGGCCGATATGCCCGGGGCCATCAGCGCGCTACCTAAAATGCAGTACAGTGTCAGACGAAGCAGTATTTGCATGTTGCGCTATGCTAATAAGTTACGGTTACGTTAACCGTGTCTGCATAAACACCCGCTGGAACCGCTTGGCCCTTTGGAATTTTGCCGTATACCGTATGAACAGACTCTACTCCTGTAGACGGATCATCCACCCGAAGAGTGTTAACTCCGATTTCGTTGCCCCAAACACTGCTATGGGCTGCATCCCGATAAAGCCCGTAGTTGAGTGTGTCTTCTCCTGCGGCAAGCGTCATTTTGCGTGTGTCTACTGATGCGCCGGTACCTGTGCCGGCATCTAATCCGATGTCATAAGCGACACCGGAAGTGCACGTGACATTAATGCTGCCCGTGATCTGAAGGTCATCAATTACCAGATTATAACTTCCGAAAGTAAGCGGTACTGTTACAACCAGACAGGTATTCGTGACGATTGCGCCTACCGCAAGTGTGCTTGTGCCTGTCGCTGCCTGAGCTGTTCCACTGCCAGCTAGCATGACCAAAGGAATAACAAAATAGAAACGGCGATAAGACATCAGTATTTCTCCATAAGAAAATAAAATAATATTGATTTGTTGTGAGTTCAGAGCGAATCAGCCGGGTTTCGTTACTTAATTGAGCGGAATAGGGTCTTAGGTGATCTGAATCCCGTAGATCAGGAGAGATTAGATTAACTTGGTCCGGCTAATGACTGTCTAACGGCATCAAGAGATTTACAGCAATGCTCCATCATTCGTCTGCTGTTTCGCACAGCAAGATGCACTTCTATTGATGTTGCACGGCTTTTTCTGTTGACGGCATCCAATTAGCTGCTTATTAAATAAGCCTGTTTTGAGGTATGTCAGAGATAGAGGTATACGGTTTAAGAACTGGATGCTGGTTCTTGGGATAGGTAAAGTTGTACGCATATCATGTTTTTTTTATATATAACACTACTCTACACATTGTTATTTGCCCGTGCAAGGTCTTTTTAAAGGGTGTTTTTAAGTGTCACCTTGAGTTTAGCCGGCATCCCGCATACAAACGGTATTGACGAGACAGTTCAAGTGCGCGCTGTGTTGCTGCAAACAGGCCGTTGTTATGGTACGCGCTGTGGCGGGATCAGTGCAGAAAACAGACTCACCGCTCAAAATCCAGATGTGTCGTGTGGATATGAGGAAAAGTTGCTTTGAATAAAATAGCAAACAGAATAGTAAACAGATTCGCTGGCAGGATTTGTCGTATGGATTGGTAATTTTGCCGGCGACAGTCAGGCCTCTTACCGCAGCAGATACTTGTCGGAGCGAATTGGGTTCATGCTTGATCACAGTATAAATCCATCTTTTTGTGAGATAGAGAAAATGGTCATGGTATTAATCGATAGTCAAAAAAACCGAGTTGTTATAGACAATCTAGATAACAATCATTATCATTCGTATTATTAGTCGCATTGATAGTATTCAGTTCGTGGATTTGAAGTCGCTTTAATGTTTTTACTGTGCATCTCTGCTATGAATAGAGACTGATACAAAAAATGAGCGCTATCTGCTGTCATCATGTTTTGTTGGGGCAATAAACAGGTTATTCCAGGGTAATAGTAGAAAAGGAGATGGTAAGCAAGCATTCCTATTAAAGGGGCTTTAAAAAAGCGTTTTCATAAAAATTATAGCAGCCAGCCACCGCACTCTTTTTCCGGGTAGGAAGCCAGCCGATATTTTCTGATTGTTTTATCTAGGAGAAAAAAGTGCGGAGAGGCTTTCAATGGTAAAAGGTGTCAACATTCGGTGGGCATGCTTATTTTGTCTGATTATTTTTATTCCTGGGTTGGCACAAGGGCAAGACGATAAGTCGACGACAACACTCAAGGAAATGACGATCAAAGGTGACTGGCTGGGTTCCCCAACACCAGAAACTGTGAGCAGTCATCCTGGCGCACGTACGGTTGTTACCAGCGAGGAACTGACTGAATCGGGCGCACGCACTGTGGAAGATGCCTTACGCAATGTGCCCGGTGTACGGGTTTTCGATGAAAGCGGGACGGGTATTCTACCCAATATCGGCATACGTGGCCTCAGTCCGTTACGTAGCGAACAGGCATTGGTTTTGGTTGATGGCGTACCCATTACGCTTGCGCCTTATGGGCAAACCGGACTGTCATTGTTTCCGCTAACGATGAATGCGATAGAAAGTATTGACGTAGCCAGAGGGGGGGTTGCGGTTCATTACGGTCCAAATAATGTGGGCGGTGTCATTAATTTCGTGACCAAGCGAATTCCGACACGTAAAACCATGACCCTAAGGGAAACCCTTTCCTTATCACCATCCACGCAACACATGCTGGCAGACAGTTATATTCGCGTGGGCGGCTTCGTTAACGACAGGCTTGGGCTACAGCTGCAGGGTAACTTCATTAATGGTGACTCGATACGGTCGCATTCTGATACGCAGGTTACCAATATCATGGCTGATCTAAATTGGTATCCCACCAATAATATCGATATCAAAGGCAGCCTGCAATATTATCAAACCAGAAATAATCTGCCCGGGGCATTAACGCCCGAGTCCTATAAACAGAATCGCAATCAATCCACGCGCCCGTTAGATCGATTTACGGGTGATACTTTGCGTGGGAGTTTAATTTATAACCAGTATTTTGATAATGGTGCTGAATTCAGCTGGACCAATTTTGCCCATCGCAGTAATCGCGAATTCTTCTTTGGTGATGCCCTTAATGCGGATGAAGTGTCCACATTAGAGCGCTCTTCACCACGAGAATTTCTGGTCTATGGCAGTGAGCCCCGATTTTCTTTCTATATTAATAAAGGGATTAAACAGAAAATTTCTATCGGTGCGCGTTATATGCGCGAAGAAGTTGATTATATCGTTGATGCACGTAATTTATTGACAAATGAGTTCAGCGTTGCACGGGATTGGCGTTTTGAGAATCACGCTTTTGCCGCTTATATCAGCGATACTTTTTTTCTTTTCGACGATAAATTGAAGATCACGCCGGGCATACGCCGTGAGCAGGTCTATCTGGATTTTCGTAATAATCAAACAGGTGCTAAAGAAAACAATCCAACCAAAGACTGGTTGCCGGGGGTCGACGTCGGTTATCAGATCACCGACGCTATATTTTTATTTGGTAACTTCCACGAATCACTTCGTCCAGTCCAGTTTACGCAAATTACGTTTGGGGGTGCTCAGGCTGCCGAACGGGCCGACAATTTTGAGGCAGGGTTGCGCCTAAATCCGCTGGAGAATGTTCTTGCCGCCTTTCGCATCGAGTTTGATAACAAGCTGGGATTTGTAAGCCAGGCCGTGGGCTTCCGAAATCTTGGGAAAGCGCGTCACCAGGGGATTGAAACTGAATTGACGTGGCAGCCCAAGCAGATTAACGGGCTTGATCTTAGAACGGGCTATACCTATATCGATACGGAACAGCGTTCTGGTCAATTTAAAGGCAATGAGCTGCCTTTAGCCGCGCATCACCAGCTTAACTTCTGGGCCAACTACCGCCGCGCAAACTGGAACTGGAATCTGAATGGCCTGTATCAAAGCAAATCATTTAGCGATGGGGCCAATACCGTAATCGAGAATGAATCCGGTGCCATTGGGAAAATCCCCTCTTTCTGGGTATGGAACGCGCAAGTAACCCATCATTTTCGTTGGGATAACCGGAAAATTACAGCCGGTTTGGGGATTAATAATATGTTCAATCACCATTATTTTTTCAGAGGAGTCGATTTTAGCCGGGGCCGTATGCCCTCGCCAGGACGGACGTTGTTATTCACAGCACAGATGGATTTTTAACGAGGTGTATGCCATGCAAGAGCTGATTATTGTAACTCATGTAATAACTGATTCCGTGAATGTCGGATTTATACCGGCAGCACAACGTCTGGGTCTGTCCGTAGTATTACTGACTGATAATGCCGAGGCGCATCGAAAATATTTTAGCCAATCCGGATTACCCGCTTACCCTGCTGCAATCGTGACGTGCGATGTATTCAATCCGCTGGCGATAATCGAGGCAGTTACGCGTCGTGCTCAAAGACCGGCCGCCATCTTTTCCAATAGTGATCACCTGCAAACAAGTACTGCGATTGCTGCTGATTATTTCGGGCTGCCCGGCAAAAACTGGCATGTGACCTATCGTGCCAAACATAAAGCGGAAATGCGTTTTGCATTGCAGAATCGCGGCCTGGATGGGCTCTGGTACGCCGTGGTTTGTAATAAGGCTGAACTTGAGCGTCAGCTAACTCGTATTCCTTTCCCTTGCATTATCAAGCCATGTGAGGGCGTTGCCAGCCAACAAGTAAGCCTGAGTTATGACCAGGCCGAACTCAAGGCACAATCAGCAGCGGCCTGGAATATACAGCCGGGCCAGTCATTGCTCATCGAGGAATATCTTGAAGGCCCGCTTTATACGCTGGAGACGCTGGGTGATCATGACAGGCTTCATGTGCTGGGCGGTTTTCAGGTGAAATTGTCACCGCCGCCTTATTTTATCGAATTGGAAGCAAGCTGGGGGACTGGGTTAACTGCCCAGCAGGAAACGGAAGTGCTAACGATTATCCGCGACTTCGGTATTGGTTTTGGTGCCTGTCATACAGAGTTCGTTATGACGGACGCGGGGCCTCGTCTGATCGAGATTAATTATCGCAATATCGGCGATTATCGAGAGTTTATGTTGCAGGATGCATTGGATATTCCGGTATTTGAGATTGTTTTGAGGCTCTATCTTGGCGAACCGCTTCCACAGCTAAATAATGTGCCTGGCGCGGCTCTGATTCGCTATTTCACGGCGAGATCCGACGGTTGTCTGGTGCAAGCACCTGAGCCTTTCGTGCAGCAATTGGCGAATGCTCAGATCACCTTTAAACCACTGCGTGCGATCGGGGATATGATCAGCTTAACCCATTCCAACAAGGATTATCTGGGTGTGTTGCGTGGTACAGGCTCAGATGCACAGTGCCTGGGACAGGAGATGGGGCGTGTCAGTGAGCAATTGGTATGGGAGATTAATGCATGAAGGCGATACTACGTAAAGAGACCAGTGATTTTCCCATGATGTACGTATCTGCCGATCATACGCAGTATATTTATCATCGTGTGGTAGATACATTGCTGCGTGAAAATGTTCGAAATTGTGTCAGCCAGGCAGTATTGATGTCAGGTACGGCACTGTCGGCAAGATGTGACAGGCACGTAGAAAAAGAAGATCAGTGGCTTAGAATCAGTCATCTCGGCAATGGCTATTTATGGATTCCCGTCACGCAATCCACATTCATGCAGGATTGGCGGAGTGTCGGATTGCCATTGTTATGGCAGGAAGGTGACAAAGTGGAGGCGCTGCACACACTGGAAGCGCTCATTGTTTGTTTTGCGCATGGCCTGCATTCGGTTGCGGAACGTGCTTTCAATGCATTTGTTGATGAATGCAGACTGGCTGCTGAGCATCGACAGGTCTGTGAAACTGAACGTGAGCGCTGGTTCACTGAGTATCGTGCACTACAGGGGGAAGTGACGGGTTCCGAGTTAGCGAATTGGCATACCCGTCTGATACACTTCGATCGCCTGGGTGCTTTTCTTGATCATCCCTTTTATCCAACCGCACGCGCCAAGATCGGATTCGATATCAGGTCGTTGACGGCTTACAGTCCGGAATTTCAGAGTAACTTCCTCATTCATTGGCTGGCAGTACCTAAGGCTTGTTTTTATCCAAGTGCGTCCAATGCACAGAATCTGCCGGCCTTATGGCCTTCGTTTGAAACGGTCGGTCTGCCTGCTGAATTGGCCAATACACACGATTTGATTCCGGTTCATCCATTTGTATGGGAATATGAACTCGAAAATCTGCTCAGTGCCGCTGGCATGCGTGATGTCATTCGGGCGCCATGGCCTTATCTGACGGCTACGCCGACCTTATCGGTGCGTACGGTTGTACTGTTGGATATGCCAGAATGGCACTTAAAGCTGCCGCTGACCATCCGTACCCTGGGTGCGAAAAATATTCGTACCATTAAACCCAGTACGATTCACGATGGACATCGCATTCAGACTTTACTTGCCAGTATTGCAGCCCGTGAGCCATCGATTGCTGATCGCATGGTGTTAACTCAGGAAGATTGTGGCGGTCATGTCGATCATCAATTGTTTCTGGGTTATATCCTGCGGCGTTATCCGGTTGAAAATCTGCGCAACAGCACATTGGTTCCCGTAGCGTCGTTGCTGGCGAAAACACCGGCAGGCTGTACGGTAATTGAGGAAATGGCTGCGCAATTTTATGATGGGGATCTGGAAGCATTCTGGAATGACTACCTTGACCTTACATTGCGCTATCATTTATTACTCTGGCTGCGCTATGGCATTGCGCTGGAATCGAATCAGCAAAATTCCATTGTTGTTTTAAGCCAGGCGCATCCGCGATTGCGTTTGTTGCTTAAAGACAACGACGCGGCCCGCATTCATTCTGACTATCTGGCGATGCGCTGGCCGGATTTGGCGGAGTATGCGGACAGTCTGCACGATCGCCGTATTATTGTCTCAGATGCATTGCCGCTTGGGCAGATGTTCACAACAATTACCTTGCAGCTCAATATTGCGGTGCTGGTGGAAGGTATCGGGCCGATTCTTGGCTTACCCGTTAACACGTTGTATGCAAATGTCGGACGGCGAATCGAGACTGTACTGGAAGCATTGGCGGCAGATGGCGAAGAAATCTCGCTGGCGCGTCAGCTGTTGCTTGAAAATGAGCGCCTGCATATCAAATATTTGCTGATTGCCGCTACCTTGACTGATAAGAGCGAGACAGGTGCAAATGACGTAAACAAATTCTATGGCATGAGCTCACCTAATTTTCTGAGGGTGAAATGAACAAGAATCAGCGCTATATCGTCGTAACCATCATGATCTGCCATTTTGTCGCTGCTTTTGCGGCACTGGGTATGCCGCCGTATTTTGCTTTGATACTGGATAAGTCGTTACACAGTGAAGCGGCTTATCTGGCGGGCTGGTTTTACGTCGTGCCGACATTTTTTGCTGCAATAAGCAGTCCCTGGTGGGGTCGATTGGCGGATAAATATGGCAAAAAACCGTTGTTGTTGCGTGCCCAACTCGGGCTGGCGGGCAGTTTTCTGCTCGCCGGCTTTGCGCCCAATGCCTGGGTATTTTTTGCTGCCTTGTCTTTACAAGGCTTGCTTGGTGGCACGTTTGCCGCCTCTAACGCGTATCTGGCAACGGTAGTCAGTGGTGAAAAGCTTGTCCACAGTCTGACATTAATGCAATGGTCGGCCCGCGCAGCGCTGGTTATTGCGCCTGCTGGACTGGGTCTGTTTGTTACGATTGCTTCCCCGCTGGAGCTCTATCGTTATCTGGCCTTGTTGCCGCTTATCGCTGCGGTATGTATTACATGGTTGCCGAGTTATCCGGCGCCCGCACACATGGCCGCAGATGTGCCAGTTAAAGATAAAACGCATGAAATTACGCCGACAAAACTGTATCTGCTCCAGTTTGCTTTCGTTTTTTCTACCGTGATTACTTTCCCTTATTTTGTTTCCTTTATTCAGATGAGCACTGAGTCTGATATACCCGCCATTGCCGGTTTGTTATTCGGCCTGCCGCATTTGGTTTATTTGCTGTTTGCGGTTCCATTAAGTCGGTATCAATGGCAAGGCGAACCGTTGCGGATGCTGTCTTTGTCTTATTTTTTATTTGCTGTATCGCTGCTGGGTCAGGTGCTGTTTCCCTCGCTGTTTTCAATCGTAATCTGGCGCATCGTCATGGGGTTTAGCATGACACTGGGCTTTATTGGTTTACACATTTTGATCGCAGGTATTGTCCACAGCAGTCATGCCGGACGCACATTTGGCTGGTTTGAAAGTAATTCAAAGTGGGGAGCGGTTGCAGCCGGTCTGGTGGCCGGGGTTGTTGTGCAGGCGATTGATCTGAATGCCCCTTTTTTTGTCGGTGCGCTGATTATGTTTATTGCCGGTTGTCACCTGGCTGGATTGACGCGCTACCGGATGCGGCTGAGTGATTCTTAATTGTAACCAACAGGAGAAATCATGCATTTGAATAATTTGGCGGAAGTTTTTGATTCTGATGTGATCGCGGAACAGGAAGCGGGGCGGCGTGCGATGGAAACGCTGTTGAATTGTTATTGCCGTGAGGTAGCCGGTCCGGAACGGCATTTAAGTGTAGGGCCTTTACTCAGTCAGAACGACAGTCCGACATCGGTGCGTCTGGCTTTGCAGCGCAGCGGTGGTCGTATTCTACATATCCATCTGCCGTTTACCGGGACCCGCCTGCTAACGGTCGTCAGTAGTGCTTCGGTTACAGGCAACTTCCGTTATCAATCCCCGTTTTACTATAAGTCCTTTGGAAAACCCTGGATCATGCTGGATTGGCAGATGCTTGCGGGATTGTTATTAAACGAGCTGTCATTGAAGTATGAGATGCCTTCAAATAGTGAATTGATGCAACAGATACATGACAGTGTGACCGTTACAACCGCCATACTGAACACAATCAATCCGGGTTGCTTTTCGCAGGCGCCCCTAGCAGCCTTCATTGAATCCGAACAGTCACTGGTTTTCGGACATCCCTTTCATCCCGCACCCAAAAGCCGTCAGGGTGTAAGCGATGCGGACATGCGCCAATATTCTCCGGAAATGGGCGCACGTTTCCCGCTGCATTACTTTGCAGTGCGGCGCGAATATATCGTGCAGCGATCTGTGATTGCTGAGACCTGCGATCAGATTATTGCGGCGCAGGCACCGAGCAATATTATTCGAAATGATGAATTTGTTCTGATTCCAACCCATCCATGGCAGGCGCGCTATCTGCTGACTCATCCCGGTGTTGTAGCGGCCATCAAGGCAGGCCATATTTGTAATGTGGGACAAGAGGGTGAAGATTATTATCCAACCTCGTCGATTCGCACATTGTTTAATCCGGAAAGTCCCTATTTTTATAAGTGTTCTTTAAATATCCGGATCACTAATTGTGTGCGCAAGAATGCGGTTTACGAACTGGAAGGCGCCGTGCAGATAACCCAGCTTATGCGCACCTTGCTGCCCGGTTTGCAGCGGGAGTTTCCAAATATCCGGGTACTTGAAGAGCCTGCATTTATGTCAGTAGATTTGAAATCGAATCAGCTACAGCAGGATAAAGAAGTGACTGAAGGTTTCGGCCTGATTTTGCGCCAGAATGTGACGCAAGTCCTGTCGCCGGGTATTACGCCACTGCTGGCGGGTGCCTTATTTGGTAATCATCTCTATGGTGCCGCCCGTCTTCGCGAATTGTTGGCGGTCATGCAGCAGCGGGGCGGCATGTCTTTTGAGGCGGCGGTGGAGCAATGGTTTTCAAGCTATGTCGCGGAGATAATGTATCCGGTTTTGCATTGTTATTTTGCACACGGCATTATCTTTGAGCCGCATCTGCAGAATGTTCTGATCGGCGTGATTGATGGGGAGCCGCGGCAGATTCTTTTGCGGGATTTTGAAGGTGTCAAGTTGGTGCAGGCGCGTTATGACAACGAGCAGCTGACGGGCATTAGTTTACGTGCGCGTGAAGCCCTCTGGTACGATAATGATCAGGGATGGAAGCGCGTCTGCTATTGCCTGTTTGTCAATAATTTTTGTGAAGCCATTAGCCAGCTCAGTGCTCAGAAGCCGGCCATGCAGAATCGTTTGTGGTCGATAGTACGTCATCATTTATATACTTATCAGAGACATTACGGTGACAGCGCTTCGGCCTGCCGTATTAATGCTTTGCTAAATGGTGAAGCATTTCCGGCTAAAGCCAATTTGATTAATCGTTTTTTTAAGCGGCCCGATCGTGCGTTTGACTACCTGCCGGTCAACAATCCATTAGGTGCTTTAATGGAGGATTGCACGTGGAGTTGAGATTGGCAGCGGTTTTTACGAGTGTTCGTGCTGCAGAAGTCAAATCTGATGAACCCCTCTGTGCCTATGTATATGATCTAGAAGCCTTGCGTCAGCATGTAGATCGATTGGTCAATACGCTTCCGGATAATTGCCGGTTATTTTACGCAATCAAAGCCAATTCGGACTTGCCGATTTTAGAAACGCTGGCGCCGCTGGTGCATGGTTTCGAAGTTTCGTCTGGCGGCGAGCTGGACTGGGTGCGCACACATTTTGCCGATATTCCGGTCGCCTTTAGCGGGCCGGGCAAGCTGGATCGGGAACTGAGCCGCGCACTTGAGTCTAATGTTGAGTGCCTGCATATAGAAAGCTTTAACGAATTACAGCGACTGGCTGAGATCGCAAAGCGAGCAAATCAACCGGCGGGTATATTATTGCGTGTCAATTTACCGGTTGATAATCTGACAAAAACCAGTTTGATGATGGGCGGAAAACCCACCCCGTTTGGTATGCCTGTCGAACAATTAGAAGCCTGCTTCAATTGGTTGCAGACCCATCCGGAAATTCGGTTACGTGGTTTTCATTTTCATTTGTTGTCGCATCAGCTGGATGCCCGGGCACATTTGCAATTACTGGCCGCTTATCAGCTTCAGGTACGGCAGTGGTGTGACACGTATGATCTGCAAATCGATCATATCAATGTTGGTGGCGGCATCGGCATCAATTACCGGCAGCCTGAGCAACAGTTTGACTGGAAGGCTTTCAGTGCTGGACTGGCAGCGCTGCAGGATAATGCTGTCTTGCCCGGGATTAACATTCGTTTTGAGCTAGGGCGTTATATTACGGCGGCATGTGGTTATTATGTGATGCAAGTCATCGATATTAAGCACAGTTATGATCAGTATTTTCTGATCGGCAGAGGAGGAACCCATCACTTTCGAACGCCTTACGCACAAGGCCATAGTCACCCGTTTCATGTATTGCCGGTCGATGCGTGGCCCCATGCGTATCCGCGGCTAAGCGTTTCTAACAACAGGGTAAACATTGTGGGGCAGCTATGTACGCCGAAGGATTTGCTGGCATTCGATGCGCCGGTTGAATCGGTCTCTTGTGGAGACTTGCTGGTATTTCCTTATGCAGGTGCCTATGCCTGGAATATTTCTCACCACGAGTTCTTGCGACATCCCCCTCCCATGCAATGGTACTTGCCAACGGAGTAATCATAATATGTTACAAATTAATGAACTGAAACGTAAATTAGCTGATAAAGAAATTGTATTCGGATTACTTAATTCAATTCCATTACCGTTACTGGTCGAAATGATTGGTTATGCTGGCTATGATTTCGTTATTCTGGACATGGAGCATGTTTGTGTTAATGCGGAGACGATTGAAAACATGGTGCGGGCGGCAGAGTGTGCCGGCATCACGCCTCTCGTGCGCGTACCCGATGCGCAACCCGGCGCTATCCTGCGTGCCCTGGATTGTGGCGCACAAGGCATCGTTGTGCCGCATGTGTGTAACCGTGCAGACGCTGAACAAGCCGTTGCGGCAGCCCGTTATTATCCTGCCGGGAATCGTGGGATCAGTGGAGGGCGTACAACGGGTTTTGGAACAACCGATTTGCTGACCTATATTGAGCGAGTCCATTCGGAGATCATGGTGGTTGTGATGATTGAAGACAAAGCAGGGGTGGAGAATCTGGATGATATCCTGTCTGTTCCAGGCATTGACATGGTGCTTGAGGGGGCGGTCGATTTGTCTCAATCTTATGGCGTGCCCGGGCAACCGCAGCATCCCGTGGTGCAGAATGCACTCGACAAGATCGCTTCAACCTGCCTGGACAGCGGTATTCCATTTTGTGCTGTGCCCCGCACATACAGTCGATCGGAAAGTGAGCAGAAATATGCGGCGCGCGCCTATTTGCTGGGAGACGACAGAGGAATCGGTTATCGTGCGATCAAGGCACACCTGATCGGGTTCAAAGGGCCGGATTAATCCCATTCATAAAACAATCATTCCGTCCGGAATGGAGTGTTATTTCAATAAGATCTCTATTTTGAAAATACGTCGCATTGTTTTTAATCTGCACCTTTATATCGGCCTGGTGGTCGGCCTTTTTCTGGTAATCGTTGCGTTGACGGGCAGTTTGCTCGTTTTTCGGGAAGAAATCGAAACCCGGCTATATCCGGAATTAATGATAACGGACGTGCGCGGCGAACAGGCACCGGTGCAGCGTATATTGGACGCGGTTGAGTGCGCCTATCCGCAGGATCATATTTTCTCTCTGCGCCTGCCGCGTCAGCCCGGGCAGACTTATCTGGTAAAAATGAATCATGCGCATGATCTATTTATTTATGCCGATCCTTATAGCGGTGAATTACTGGGGGCGCACCGGCAAAGCGATACATTCATGGGCTGGATTACGCTCATGCATACACAGCTTTTGCTTGGGGAGCGTGGAAAAACGATTCTGGGTATTGGTGGATTGTTGCTGATCTGTATGTGCGCAACGGGTCTTTATCTGTGGTGTCCACCGAATGGCCGGGTGCTTGAGGGCTTCAAGATCAACCGATCCGGCTCCTGGAAAAGACGGATTTTTGATTTACATCGGGCATTCGGGATCTATACAGTCTTTTTTCTTCTGATAATCGGTCTGACAGGTGTCTCACTGGTCTTTAATAAAACAACGCTTGAACTGGTTGATTTTCTGACCATCAGCCCGCCAAGACCCGCGCCAGTGCTATCGGATTTATCCAGAGAAGATAGCCACATACGCTCACTGGATCAATTGTTACAACACGCTGATCGTCTGTTGCCGGCACAAACAACCTGGATAAATTTTCCGCAAACGCCGCAGGCACCCTGGATTGTGCGAAAAAAGGCCCCGGAGGAACTTCATCCCAATGGCCGGAATTTTATCCATTTTGATCAATATACCGGTGAAGTACTGCTGATTGAGAACGCATTAACAGCACCCTTGGGAACGCGCATCTATAACGCATTGTATCCACTGCATATCGGCGTGGCAGGTGGGCTGCCTACGCGTATTTTGCAAGTTGCTGCCGGCTTTTCTACTGTTGTTCTGTTTCTTACTGGCTATGTGATGTGGCGAAATAAAAGAAAAACGAATAAGCGCAAAGTAATTGACGGCGTCTCTTTTATGGGGCAATCGGGAAAACTTTTTAGGTGACGGTTTTTGTATGATGAACTTACTAATGATGTTAGATTTTTTCGTATTTTCTGAATTGAATGGATGGCTTCATAAGAATTTTGTCATGGAGAGGTGAGCATCTCATTTTGATCATAACCATGAATTGGAATTTCGATGATAACCGGATCAGCGCCCACAATGTTCAATAGAAAAAATATACGAACCGCCTGTTATAGCCTTTTATTTATCTCACTGGTATACGGCGCCTGGATTGGGTCTCAGCAAACAGGCTCGGCTCAGGCTGACGAGAGCACCCGTGCGGATACTGTACCGGTCGTGAGTGCAGAAATTGCCCGGATGGATGTGCCTGTGAGACTGGTGGCTAATGGCATTGTGACGGCAAAGCAGATGGTTGATGTCCGCCCGCAGACCAGCGCTACCGTTGAAGTTGTGCATATCAAAGAGGGGCAATTCGTTCAAAAAGGTGACAAATTGTTTACACTGGATGCACGCGCTGCGGCGGCCAGTCATAATCAGGCCAAGGCACAGCTTGCGAAATCCCGCGCCGATCTGGTGAATGCCGAGCATCAGCTTGAACGCCACCAGGAATTGTTTGGGAGAGGTTTTATCTCACACGCGGCTCTGGATATGGTGAAGAATCAGGTGGACAGCTTGCGGGGTCAGTTTGGATCTGATCAGGCCGCTGTGGACGCCACTCAGGTGGTGCGCAGTTTTACTGAAATGATCGCACCGATATCCGGACGCACCGGTGCAATCTCCGTGAATCCTGGCAGTCTGGTCATGCCAAATGATTCTGCAATGGTCAGCATCACACAGATTGATCCGATACATATCAGCTTTTCGTTACCGGAGAAGGAGCTCAGAGGCATACGGCAAGCGCTTGAAAAGGGTCAAGTCAATGTCAGTGCGCTGCTGGAACAGACGATACAGCCAGGCGCATTAACATTTGTTGATAATGCCGTGGATACCGCGAGCGGTACGATTCGGTTGAAGGCAGAATTTCCCAATGCAGATAATGATCTCTGGCCTGGTATGTATGTCAGGGTCATGCTTGCGCCGCGTCTGCTTGCGGACGTTCTTACCGTACCCGTGCAGGCCGTTCAGATTAGCCCGGATGAAAATTTTCTTTATGTCATCGCGGAAGATAACAGCGTCAGCTCTCGATCGGTCAATGTGCGTTTGATTCAGGATGGGCTGGCTGTAATCGAGGGAGCAGGGCTTGCGCCCGGTACGCGGGTTGTTGCGGAAGGTGCCCAGAATCTTGGGCCAGGTAGTTTTGTCGCTGAATCTGCCACCTATGATCATGCGGCTTATACGCGTAGTCCGCTCAATAATCAGGCAGGTGAAGCACGGGATTGGGGTGCCTCGGTTAAACATGATCTGGCAGCAGTCGGGCAAACAAGCCTGCGATGAATCTACCTGAATTCTGTATCCGTCGTCCGGTTATGACGGTATTGTTATCCCTTTCGATTATCATAGCCGGCATCCTTGCCTATCATGGTTTGCCCATTGCGGCGCTGCCCAGTTACGATGCTCCCACTATTGTAATCAATGCTGAGCTGCCCGGTGCCAGTCCTGAAACAATGGCCTCTGCGGTGGCTACGCCGCTGGAAAGGGAATTATCCGCCATTTCGGGCCTTGCCGTAATCAGTTCAACCAGCTTGCTGGGTATGAGTGCGATTACGCTGGAATTCAATCAGAACCATTCGATGGATAGCGCTTCTATCGATGTACAGGCCGCACTTTTGCGCGTGCAGCCTTTGCTGCCGGTCGAAATGACTGCGCCGCCGTCATATAGCAAAATCAATCCCGCTGAAGCACCGATTATTCATCTGGCTTTAACATCGCCTTCATTGCCGTTAGCGGACCTGAATAATTTTGCTGAAAACCTGATATCACCTGCGATATCTACCCTTCCGGGCCTGGCGCAAGTACAGATTAATGGTCAAAAAAGATATGCAGTACGTATCCGTGTGAATGCGGCCGCGCTTGCCGCGCGTAATCTGACGATGGATGATCTTGCCGCTGTGCTGAGCACTGTGAATGCCAATTCGCCGATAGGCACGCTGGATGGACCTCGCCAAACGCTGACCATTCAAGCCAATCGTCAGCTCGATAATGCGGCGGCATTTGCCAATCTGATTGTAGCGACTACGCGGGGGGATGCACCGGTACGGTTGTCTGATGTGGCGCAGGTTGAAGACAGCGTGGAATCAATTAAGAGTGCAATCTGGATTAATGGTGAACGTGCCATTACACTGGCAGTACAACGTGAGCCCGGCACCAATACGGTTGCAGCCGTTGACGCGATCAAGGCATTGTTACCGGAATTGAACGCACAAATGCCCTCATCTGTCCGCCTGAAATTGCTCAGTGATCGTTCAATTTCCATTCGCGATGCTATTCATGACATTGAAGTGACACTGGTCGTCACGATTCTTCTGGTTATACTGGTCATATTTTTCTTTTTGCGCAACGCCAGTGCGATCCTGATATCGGCATTGTCATTGATGCTGTCCTTGTTGGGAACAGTCGCTGCGATGCAATTATTCGGCTATACGCTGAATAATATTTCATTACTGGCCATTACGCTTGCGGTCGGACTGGTTGTCGATGACGCTATTGTGGTGTTGGAAAATATTGTGCGTTATGTTGAAGAAGGCATGCCTCCGCTGCAAGCTGCTTTGCGTGGATCAAAGGAAGTCAGCTTTACTATTGTTTCCATTTCCGTCTCGCTGGCCGCTGTTTTTATTCCGGTTTTTTTTATGCCGGGCGTCATCGGATTATTATTCCATGAGTTTGCCGCCGTGGTCGGGATTGCCGTACTGGTATCCGCTTTGGTTTCCCTGACCCTGGTTCCGGTTATGGCCAGCCAATATCTAACGGTGCCGGTCAAGGCAAAAGAGGATAGTGTCAAATGGCAGGGCTGGTTTGAGCGTGGATTTGATGCCTTATCAGGCGCTTATGAATATGTACTGGATCGCGCATTACGTCATCGACGCATCATGCTTGGCGTTGCCCTGAGCACGCTGATTGCGACAGTGGTATTGTTTATGGCATTACCGAAAGGTTTTTTTCCGAGTGAGGATACCGGACAGGCGATTATTACTGTGGAAGCCGTTGAGGACATTTCTTTTCCCGCCATGATCCATGTTCTGCAACAAGCAGAAAAAGTCATCCGCAATCATCCCGCAGTCGAAATCCTGAGTATCAATGCGACCAACAGTAATCATGCCCGTATGTTCGTGACACTTAAACCCCGCCATGAACGGCCGCATATAGACGCCATTGCTGAAAACCTGCGCCGTGATGTGGGCGCGATTCCGGGCATAAAGGTTTTTATCAGCCCCATTCAGAATTTGAAACTCGGTGCCCGCACGAGTAAAAGTCGTTATCAATATGTTTTACGCAGTCTCCATTCCGATAAGCTGCATCAGGCTGCGGATAAACTGATGTCGCACATGCTCAAGGATCAGCATATTTTTCGTGATGTCAGCAGCGACATGCAACTTAAGGGATTGCAGGCGCGGCTGAATATCGATCGTGATAAAGCCAGCCTCATGGGAGTGGAAATAGACGATATCCGGTCTGCGCTCTATAGCGCATTTGGTGAGCGCCAGGTTTCCACAATTTATGCCGCGAGTAACCGCTATAAGGTGATTATGCAGGTTGTTGCCGAGGACCAACTGGATGAGAGTGCTTTTGGCGACATTCATTTGCGCGGTAAAAATGACACGCTCATTCCCTTATCCACGGTTGTGACGGTTGAACGCGAAGTGGGGCCGGTTGCCATCAACCATACCGGACAACTCGAATCGGTCACTGTTTCCTTTAATCTCGCATCCGGTGCGGCGCTGGGCGATGCCGCGACACGCCTGAATCAGCTAAAACAGACATTACAAACACCGGAAAGCATACTCACAAGCTATGCAGGCGATGCTGCCGCATTTCAATCTTCTCAAATGAGCCAGATCGTGCTGATCATGGTGGCGCTTTTCGTTGTTTATGTGCTACTGGGCGTATTGTATGAAAGCTATATACACCCCATTACCGTTCTTGCGGGACTACCTTCAGCTGCCGTCGGTGCGCTGGCAGTATTATGGATATTTAATATCGAATTATCGATTATCGCCATGATTGGAATCTTGTTATTGATTGGAATAGTCAAGAAGAATGCAATCATGATGATCGATTTTGCACTGGATAAGCAACGTAATGCACAGATTACGCCATTCGAAGCCATTCGAGCAGCCTGCTTATTGCGCTTTCGCCCAATCATGATGACGACGGTAGCTGCATTGATGGGCGCGCTCCCCATTGCGCTGGGCCTGGGTGCGGGTGCTGAACTACGCCAGCCACTGGGCCTGACTGTAGTCGGCGGCTTACTCTTTTCGCAAGTGATCACATTATTTATTACACCCGTTATTTACCTTTATCTGGATGACATATTCAAAAACAGACCTGATCGAAAATCTTTCGATGCTGCGGTCATTTGATTTCGTTATTTGTATGAGTTCCGATCTAGTTTGACGAAACACTTGCAAGTATCCCGGGGCCTGTAAAGTCATAGGCGTTTCACACGATACATTTTTCCATAGCCACCACCATAACACCCGAAAACTCATTGCTGCTGAAGGTGTACGTAAAACATGAGCGATGCACCGCAACCAAATAACACAAGCGTTTGCATAGTGACTTGGCGGATAATGCTGTCCAGGCCGCGCCATATCGTGTTCGATGATTGCGTAAGAAGTCGGGTTTGTGTTGCAAATAGAAATGGATATTCAAGGTGACAATCAATAAAGGCGGGCTGCTGTCAGTAGCACAATTGATGCAGCAATGCGATGTCAATCTGCTTGTTGCTTAAACCGATGGCTCCTTTCGAGAGTACATATCAATCAGAACCTTGTGGCTTTTCAAGGGTAGGAACGCTTGATATAATATTTTATAACTTATAATATAATATGAGTGAATCCTATCAATTACTAATACGGACTCAAGCCAGAAAAAAATTGCAAAGCTTGCCCAGGCCAGATCGATTCAGGATTGCTGAGAAGCTGGCACAATTGGGGCGTAACCCTGATGATGTCACACTGGACATCAAGAAACTTGAGGGTGAGCCACATTTTCGGCTAAGGGTTGGCAACTGGCGCATAATCTTTGAGCGACAAGATATCGTCAGAATCATCACCGTTGAAAAAATCAGACCACGTGGAGATGTGTACAAATGACACTACAAAAAATTAAATCCATCAATGGTAAAGACGAATATGTGTTGTTACCCATGGCAGTTTATCGTGCTTTGAAAGACCAAATCGAAAAGGAATTGGCTACACAGGATGCCGGGCAGGATTATGTCCCCTTTGTTCTTGAAGACTATGTGGACAATCCTGTTGCTTTGGCACGTATCAAGGCGGGCATTACCCAGCAAGAACTGGCGCAGCGCCTCGGTGTTAGTCAAGCCTATGTTAGCCAGGTGGAGCGTCGCAGTAATTTGTCAAATAAAATGCTTGAGCGGGTACATATTGCCATTCATGGCGAGAAATAAAAAGGCATGGCTTTTGTAGCATCTTAAATGAAATTAGTGCTGTTACCACCGCGTAGCAGCCTGTCAAGGGTGGTAGCGCTCATTCATGGTTTTACCAGTTATTCTTTCAAGTAAGCAGGATATGGAAATCGGAATCCCCTCAAAGAAAAGCCGCATAG
The DNA here is from genome assembly GCA_965369175.1 of uncultured Nitrosomonas sp. Lineage (GTDB taxonomy): Bacteria > Pseudomonadota > Gammaproteobacteria > Burkholderiales > Nitrosomonadaceae > Nitrosomonas. The sequence continues at coordinate 14,316 of CBDUPR010000014.1, read as the reverse complement.
CACGACGGTCTTACGACATCTTGTTGAAAATGCTTTCCTCCATCTCAAGAGATGGCGCGGCATCGTCATAGGATACGCCAAAGATGCCGCTTCATTCCTCGCCGCTGTGCAAATCAGATATATCGTTCTATGGGCAAATCTTGTGATTACATTATCTAAACATCAGCACTTAAAGAGGTCTTATGGCTTATTGGTGGGTTAATCATAAACAGACATTTTTGAATGAGACCGATGGAGGATACATTTGGTCTCCCAAGGAAAATAGAAATGGCTCTAGGAATCAAACTTATATCAACCTTACATTGACTCAACCCGGAGACATTATTTTTTCATATGCATCTGGAAAGATAAGAGCCATTGGCATTGTGTCATCAAGGTGTAGGGAGCAATCTAAACCATTTGAGTTTGGGAAAGCGGGTGGTGCTTGGTCTGACTTGGGCTGGATGGTGCCAATAAACTGGGCGATTCTATCTGCTCCTATTATCCCGAAAGAATATATTGATAGCATATCAAAACTTTTGCCTCAAAAGAATTCTCCGCTGCAGCCAAATGGAAATGGCAATCAGGCATGTTATCTCGCTTCCATACCAGATAATCTTGGCTTACTTCTTATCAATTTAGCCAAAACAGGTAACTATGATTCCATTCTGGCAATTGAGGCAGAGAAAAGTGAAATAGAAGAACTTGACATTGAAAAATCGCTTCTTAATGAAGATATTGAGCCGACCGAAAAAGATCAATTAATAAAAGCAAGAAAAGGACAAGGTAAGTTCCGTAAGAATGTGGAAAAGATGGAGACATGCTGCAGGGTAACTGGTGTTGGCATGAAAAATCTTCTTATTGCGAGCCACATTAAGCCATGGAGGTCATCTAGCAACCTAGAAAGATTAGATGGTAATAATGGTCTGCTACTTGCCCCACATATTGATAGGCTTTTTGATCAAGGATGGATTTCCTTCCAATCAAATGGTGATTTAATTTTTGCTAGCGATGACATAAAGGAAATATTGAAATGCTGGGGGGTGCTCATCCCTAAAAATGTGGGAGTATTTAATACTCAACAAGAGTATTTTATGTATTTCCATCGAGAGAATATTTTTAAAGACTAAATAATGTAATCACGAAATTAAAAATATGGAATGCTTGCAAAAACGAAATAAATTCATATGACACATTCACATCGTAGGCATGATATATCAGACGAAGTATAGACGCTGCTTGAAACTCATTTTCCTGGCCGCCAAGGCGTTTGGGGAGGTATAGCTAGAGATAAGTCAGTCTATTAATGCCGTTTCTGGATTACACGAACGGGTGCGCCGTGGCGGGATTTGCCGCCGGGGCCAGGGGCGGAAATCAGGACATGAGTCGCACAAAAGGGGGCTCAATACCAAAATACATCTGACCGTGGATGTGCATGGTATACCGGTCAGCGTTTTTATTACACAAGGTTCCACTTGATCGAAGACAATAATTTTATTTGTCTTCGATCAAGCCCGCACAAGAACATAAATCCAGTAGCCATTTAAATTTTTTGCCACCATAGGACGCTGCGAGTCTTTGTCGTTGATCAACTGGCATAAATATCTGCCGCTGCTTACCTGTTTTTTGGCAAATTTTATCAAGCTATCCTCAACTTTTTGCATAAGGGAAAATGTTCGTGCGTGATAAATAACGATCATTTTGTCCCATTCATGCCCGACCTCCCATTTTTTCTGATGCTGACGGAATCTGTTTTCGGGAGGTTGTTGCGTCAGGCCAATATAAATATAGCTATTTCGGCTGGCAAATTGTCCGATTGCACGTCGCAAAGGTATCTCAGCACGGCAAAAACTATCATCTGTGTACCAATATCTAACGCTCATTTTTATTATCCTCACTCTTTTTGGTAAATAATTTTACTATTAAAGACTGTATAAATCGGTCGGTTCCAGAATTTATTTATGAGTGATTGTTAGCAGGTATTTTGAATGAACTACGAGGTTGGGGAACCTTCCGATTTCGATTGTGTTTTTTTATTTTCGGCAAATTCAGCGTAGGCGGATTCGAAAGTGTAGTTGCGAATCGTATCTTCCATTGAGAGTTTTTCCCGTAAAACAGAGAGGGTCAGATATTGCGGAAGCATACTAATTTCCTTCTACTTTTTTTATAATCCGACTAACTATCGCGTAATGCAGCCCAAATTCGTCTGCAATCTGTTTCATAATGTAATCATTTGTTTGAATTGCTTTATAACGCCCCTGACAAACTTGCCCCAACAGCCCCAACCAGAAAACGCGATCAGAATCATCAAGATAAATTTCATCTCGATGCTCTCCTCGGGGCGTTACATGGTACAAACCCCAGATGATTCTATTCTTGGTGGTCTTGCTATTTCCGAATGCCTAATTCAATTAAATCATAGAATAGCTGTTTGTATGTGGCGTATGTGTCATAGTCGATAATCAGCAAGTTTCGGGTCGTGTTGATGAAAATTCACTTTTATCCTATGAGTATATGAGGGATAAAATATGGCGCAAAGGATAAAAGCGATGATCGATCAGGAGCAAATTCATTATGACCGCATTGTCAAAGCAATCGAATATATTAAAGAGAATTTTAAACAGCAGCCTTCTTTAGATGATATTGCGGCGGCAGTGCATCTAAGTCCGTTTCATTTTCAACGGCTGTTTTCTGAATGGGCGGGGGTTAGTCCCAAAAAATTTGTACAATATCTCAGTCTGGAATATGCCAAAGGTTTGTTGAAGAACGGAAATGCCAGCTTGATGGAGGCAGCGCATGAGACGGGGTTATCGGGATCAAGCCGATTGCACGATCTCTTTGTGAATATAGAATGCATGACACCGGGTGAATTTAAAAACGGCGGTGAAGCCTTGCGTATCAATTACTGTTTTGCCGAAAGTCCGTTTGGAAAGGTGATTATCGCGTCCACATCGAAGGGTGTTTGTTGGGTCGCTTTTGAAGAAGATGAAGTCTTGGCTTTCAGTAATCTTAAAAAGAGTTTTCCCAATGCGTCCTATACGCAGATGGTTAATAAATTTCAGCAGGATGCTCTGTTTATTTTTGAAAAGGATTGGTCACGGTTGGATGAAATCAAGCTGCATTTAAACGGTACGCCGTTTCAGCTTAAGGTCTGGGAATGCCTGCTCAAGATTCCGATGGGGGGTCTAACAACCTATGGTCATATTGCAAAAGAAATCGGAAACCCCAAAGCCTCCAGAGCTGTCGGTACGGCAGTCGGTAGCAATCCCGTCGCATTTCTAATCCCATGCCACAGGGTTATTCAATCAAGTGGGCAGATCGGCGGTTATATGTGGGGGTCAACCCGTAAATCCGCGATTATTGGTTGGGAAGCGGCGAGAACGGGAACGTGAACATGCAAGATACCCTTAAAAAGATAGCCGCGGTGAATTGGCAGAGTGTTGCCGATGACATGCACGAAAAAGGCTATGCGATCGTGCCCGGTATTTTGTCGGATGTGCAGTGCTGCCATTTGATTGATCTTTACGACCGCCCTGAGGGTTATCGCAAAACGGTGGCAATGGCGCGTTATAGGTTCGGCCTGGGGGAGTATAAGTATTTTGCCTACCCGTTGCCGGATATGATTCAGGCCTTACGGGAAAAGGTCTATTCCAGACTCGTGCCTATTGCTAATCTATGGATGAAGGCTTTGAATATTGAAACGCGGTTTCCGGAAAAACTGGAAGATTTGCATGAGCAATGCCGCGACCATAATCAATGTCAGCCAACGTCCTTGATTTTGAAATACGGCAAAGGCGGGTTTAATACATTGCATCAGGATTTGTACGGTGATGTTTATTTCCCGATTCAAACCGTATTTTTTCTGACGGAGCCTGATGAAGATTTTACCGGGGGCGAATTTGTCTTGACGCAGCAAACACCGCGGGCACAGTCCAAGGCAATCGTCTTAAAACCCAGAAAAGGCGACATGTTGATTGTGACGACTCACTTTCGTCCTGTGAAGGGAAGCAGAGGCTATCACCGCGCTAATATGAAACATGGTGTCAGTGAAGTGCATAGCGGACAACGCTACACGATGGGTATTATTTTTCACGATGCGGTGAGTTAAAGATTTAAAGATGAAATGAACTTAAGCGGAGAGGGCTATGAACGCTGGATGATTGGACTTGGAGTAGATGATCGACAGAAATCGATAGAATTTTACGAAAATAGGTTTGTGCTGCCCTGTTTTGAACATCCATCGGAAGACATCACGTTTCCTTCCTGAATTACACATAACCCTTTTATGCGGATAGGTTCTGAAGATGATCCGGCATAGTGAAATCAGCGATCAGGATTTAAGGCGGAGCATAAAAGCCCTGCACATTCAATTTGGCGGCAACAGTCAAGGGCAAATTTATGGCACTTTGAGATGTAAATTCGGCAAGAGAATGAAGCGCAAAAATCGGGTATTTTTTGTTAGTACGCAGGAAGCCATAGCGGCAGGTTATCGTCCTTGCGGAAATTGTATGAAAGAAGCATATAAGAAATGGATCTGTTCGCGCACACTTTAGGTGCCCTTGAAAACCTTTTGCCCAAAGCGGGTGAGGTCAATTATTACGGGTCGATTTTATCACTGGAAGAATCTGATCGTTATTTATCGATACTTTTGAAGAATATCGCGTGGAAACCGGATGAGGCAATCATTATGGGCAAGCATATTTTTACAAAACGCCATATCGCCTGGTATGCGGATTCGCCATTTAAATACACGTATTCGAAAATTACCAAACAGGCTTTGCCATGGACGCAGGATTTATTGGATTTAAAAACGATTGTCGAGCAGACGAGTGGGGAGCGGTTTAATTCATGTCTGCTTAATCTTTATCATGACGGCTCTGAAGGGATGGCGTGGCACAGTGATGCAGAAAAAGATCTGAAAAAAGACGGTGCGATAGGCTCCTTGAGCTTTGGCGCGGAACGGAAATTTGCCTTTAAGCATAAACGCAGCAAAGAAACCGTTTCCATTATTTTGGAACATGGCAGCCTTCTGGTTATGAAAGGAACCACCCAGACCCATTGGCTTCACCGCTTGCCTCCAACCAAGACCATTCATCCCCCTCGCGTTAATTTAACATTTCGAATGATTGTGAATCAGTGTATTGAGGTAGCGTAATAGAATTTTTCAAAATAATGATTGCTAATAATTAATCGGTTGCATAGTGAAAAACGGATTCGCAATATCAAATGCAATTCGGCGGTTTTAGTAAAAGAACCTAAACCCATCATGGACACATCCGCAAGCGATCAATACAGCCCAAACCCCGGTTTCTGGCCCCGCCATTGACATCCCTATGTTCATTAAGCAAAATGCATCAAACGATGTTGTTGTGAAAAGTTAAGTCAAGAAAAAAAAGGGGGAGTTATGGCAGAACGTTTAACCAAGTCCGCTGCGCGCAACATCTTCTACGGTGGCTCAATTTTCTTTCTGGTGGCCTTTACGCTTCTGACCCTGCACAGCCACGATTATATTAAAAATGTTTCAACGGATGAATCGACATTAACAGAGTCGGTTGTTCGGGGTAAACATGTGTGGGAGCGCCATTCTTGCATTAATTGTCATACCCTGTTGGGAGAAGGAGCCTATTTTGCGCCAGAACTGGGTAACGTCTGGGTGCGCTACGGTGGTCGTGAGAGCGCGGTCGGTGCGCGTATGGGTCTTAAAGCCTGGATGCGTGCGCAACCCACGAGGACTGAAGGACGGCGCCAAATGCCGCAATTTAACCTGACTGAGCAGGAATTGGATGACTTGATTGATTTCTTCGAGTGGACAAGCCGAATTAATACGTTGGGCTGGCCTCCGAGTGATGCTGGTTAATTAGTCTGAGAATTTTGCCTTAGGAGACTGACAATGAAATACCAAACCCAGAAACTTGCCTACCCTTATTTTATCGCTGCTTTGGGCTTATTCCTGGTTCAAATACTGGCAGGCGTATTGGCCGGCACTATTTATGTTTTTCCAAATTTTCTCTCAGAGACGGTTCCTTTTCATATCATCCGCATGATACACACCAACGCATTATTGGTGTGGCTCCTGCTGGGTTATTTCGGAGCCAGCTATTTCCTGATACCTGAAGAAAGTGAAAATGAAATTCATAGCCCAAAACTGGCCTGGTTGCAATTAGGGATTTTTGTATTTGCGGCATTAGCCGCTGTCACCAGCTATCTGTTTGGCATTCATGAAGGACGCGAACTCCTGGAACAGCCTTTCTGGGTCAAAATCCTGATGGCCATTGCCTTGGCGATATTCCTCTACAATGTATCCATGACGGTGCTTAAAGGACGAAAAACGGTCGTCTCCATTGTTTTGCTACTGGGGTTATGGGGCGCTTTCCTGTTTTTCCTCTTTGCCTTTTATAATCCGGACAATCTGGCACTGGATAAGATGTACTGGTGGTGGGTCGTGCATGTATGGGTGGAGGGTGTATGGGAACTCATCATGGCTGCAATGCTGGCATTCCTTCTGATTAAAATGACCGGTGTGGATCGCGAAATTATTGAAAAATGGCTCTATATCATTGTCGGCTTTTCTTTATTTAGCGGTCTTTTGGGTACCGGTCATCACTATTACTGGATTGGCACTCCAGAATATTGGCACTGGATTGGTGCCGTATTCTCAGTGCTGGAAGTGGTGCCTTTTTTTGCCATGATAATATGGGCCTTTTATCTGGTTTATCGCAGTGGGCGCGACCATCCTAATAAAGCCGCTATGCTCTGGAGTCTGGGCTGTCCTATTATGGCTTTTTTTGGTGCTGGAATACTTGGGCTTATGCACAGCTTCCCGTCGATTAATTACTATACACATGGCACACAACTGACGGCAGCGCACGGACATCTTGCCTTCTACGGCGCCTATGTCATGTTGAACCTGGCCTTCTTTACTTATGCTCTGCCGGCATTACGCGGTTTGCAGCCGTTTAATCAGATCCTGAATATGTGGAGTTTTTGGCTTATGACGGGGTCTATGACATTTATGACCATTAGCCTGTCATTTGCCGGCGTGATACAGACACATCTTCAGCGCGTACTTGACATGGGATTCATGGAAATTCAATCGCAAGTCGATCTTTTCTATTGGTTCCGCCTTGGTTCCGGTGTGTTTTTCTTGATTGGTGCTTTGCTATTTATTTATTCAGCACTGGGGCCTGTGCGCGAGCAAGTCGGGGCATCGTCCTTCCAGACACGGCCGAAAGCGGAATAAAGGCGGATTGTGGGGCCCTCCTTACAGCAACAAAATATTCAGATAACCCCCGTGGCAGAGGAGATTCCTTTTTATCTGCCAGTCGGTAATGAATGCGCTTTGTTTGAAACCACCTACCGGCGTCAGTTGCCGCTTTTACTCAAGGGGCCGACAGGCTGTGGCAAAACCCGATTTGTTGCCCATATGGCGGCCCGACTGGGTCGCCCCTTGTTTACGGTTTCCTGTCATGATGATCTGACTGCGGCTGATCTTACGGGCCGCTATTTACTCAAAGGGGGTGAAACTGTCTGGGTCGATGGGCCATTAACACGCGCCATGCGTGAAGGTGGGATCTGCTATCTGGATGAAATTGTGGAAGCACGTAAGGATGTAACCGTGGTACTCCACCCATTGACCGATGACCGCCGCATCCTGCCATTAGAGCGCACCGGAGAGACTTTACATGCACCGGATGAATTTATGCTGGTGATCTCTTATAACCCGGGTTATCAGAATATCCTCAAATCCTTAAAACCCAGCACTCGTCAGCGCTTTGTGTCGCTTAGCTTTGATTTTCCACCAGGTGAGGTGGAAGTGGAAATTGTGGCGAATGAAAGCGGCCTGGCGCGGGAGCGCTGTATTCCGTTGATTAATTTGGCAACCCGGCTGCGAACATTGAAAGGCATTGATCTGGAGGAAGTCGTTTCTACCCGCCTCTTGGTTTACTGTGCCATCCTGATGGAAGAAGGATTAGATCCCCTGCAGGCCGCTCAGATCACATTAGTAGAGCCACTTTGTGACGAAACGGATGTCAAGGAAGGTTTGCTGGAACTGATCCGTGCCACCTATGGCTAGTATACAGAATTGACAGTGTACTAATAATATGTGGGAATTCTGGGAACTGGAAGAGCAGGTGGGTCGTTATTGGCACCGACTTGTAGGTCAGGCAGACAGCTATCCTTATCATCAGGCGGCGGCAGTAACGCTGGATTCGGTGCACGCTTCTCTCAGTGTCTTCTTTCGGGGATTAGGCGGAACACCAGGGTTGGCACTGACTGCGGGCACGCCTCAGTCTTCGGGGCATCGTTTAAAACTGCGACAACGCCTGGGGCTTGAGCAGGAATGTCTACCGCAAGCCGCCCGCAATGCTGAGCGGTTATTGTTGCCGGCATCTATTGCTTACTTTTCTTCAGCTGCCGATAATCGGCGTCTTTACTTCTGGTTGGCCGCTTTTTTTGCCCTGGCGGAGGTGGAGGTGCCTTCTCGTCAACGTCCGGCTGATCCACTACAGGCCGATCTCGCTTTTTTACACTGGGCTTATCGGACCAGCGTAAATGTTTGCCATCAATACCCTGGACTGGCACAAAGTTACCGTACACTTTGCGAAGCATTGAGTAAGCTACGGCCACAGCGATTCCTGCCGGAACAAGAACAAGCAGTGGAAGCGGTGATCCATGCACTATTAAATGCCAAGTGTTCAAATATCCTGGGTAAGCAGTTTCTGGCGGCCATTAAACAGCCGACACCTGATTTCACCTGCTGGCGTGCTTCCAAACGTTATCAACCATTCCTCCCTGTACCGTTATGGGGAGAAATCGACATCAACCCTAAACCGCAACATTCTGCCTCAGCCGCGTCTGAACAGACCGATGGCAGTAGTCAGCAGGATGAGCAAGATACGCGCAAAAAAAAGGCGGAGCGGAAAAGATATGATCAAAGTGAGCGAAATGACCCTTTAATGTTGAACCGCTTTGAGAAGCTCATGAGCTGGGCTGAAATGGTCAACGTCAACCGGGCGGTGGAAGATGAGGATGAAGATACCGCGAAGGAGGTCGCCGACAGTATGGAGACGCTAGCATTGAGTCCTCATGAGCGCCGAGCCGCGACCAAGCTAAAATTTGATCTCGACTTAGCGCCTACCGATGTAGACCCTACTGCGTTAATTTCTGAACACACATACCCAGAGTGGGATTACCGCCGCAACCACTATCACAACGACCATTGCCGGATTATTGCCCAAACTGCTGCCGAGGAAGGAGAGCAGTGGGAACCTGATATTCACGTCAGACGCCGCCTGCGTCAGATTCGCCGCCAATTCGAAGCGCTGCGGCCTAAGCGGGAAATTTTACGCCGTCAGCTGGATGGCATGGAGCTGGATATGGATGCGCTGGTACGTGCGCACTGTGATTTGGCAGCCAGCGGGTGTGGCTCCGATCAGGTATATCTTACGACACGCCAGCAAACCCGCGATTTAGCCGTGGCCATTTTGGTGGATGTTTCTCTGTCCACGGATAGCTGGATCGATAATCAGCGGGTTCTTGATGTTGAAAAAGAGGCGCTTACCGCACTCGCTGCCGGGCTAGATGCCTGTGGAGATGCCTTTGCCATTTATACTTTTACTTCGCGCAAACGGCAATACGTTCGGGTTGCCACGGTAAAAGATTTCACTTCTCCTTTCAACACCCAAGTGTTGCGACGTATTGCGGCTTTGCGTCCCGGCTACTACACCCGCATGGGCGCCGCACTGCGATATACACAGAAACAACTGGCGCAGCGTCCCGAGCGCTATCGTTTATTGCTTTTATTAAGTGATGGCAAACCCAATGACTTGGACCACTATGAAGGCCGTTACGGCATCGAAGATACCCGCCAGGCGATCCTGGAAGCGCGTCACTCAGGATTAACTGTATTCGGCATCACCGTCGACAGTAAAGCCCAGGATTACTTCCCCTATCTGTTTGGCCGTGGCAACCATGCTATTGTGGACCGACTTGACCGGCTTACCCGCGCGTTACCCATTCTTTATCATCAGTTGGTCGGTTAAGAAAAGGTAGTATTCCAAAATCGTCCTCGTGATCACCCGATACGCCGCTCGGAATAGCATCGACTTACGAATTGCGCAGAAAAATATTTAACATCAAGGCGAAAATCACAGGGTTGGATGCGCTATGAAAGTTAATTTGGCAGTGCCCTCAGCAGCTCAGTGCTATGGAATTACAAATTTGTGTCAAGCATAAACAGTTAGAGGTAAAACGGGAAAGGGCTGTGATCGAATAATGAATGCTTTACTTAGAATGTTGTAATGTGCCACATTGTAGCCATAAGTTAATTTATGGAGACAATATCATGGCTATAAATACCGTTGTACGTGCGCGTATTGATGAACGCATTAAGGAAGAGGCCGCCGTAGTCCTGGCCAGTATGGGTTTGACGGCTTCTGATGCCTTTAGAATGATGTTAATTCGTATAGCTGCAGAAAAAGCATTACCCTTCGAGCCGTTGACGCCTAATGCTGAGACTATCGCTGCAATGAAGGAAGCGCGGCGGGGAAAATTAAAAGCTTTCGAGAGTATGGATGCACTTCTTAAAGATTTGAATGAGAAGAATTGAACGTACAAAGCGGTTTAAAAAGGACTATAAGCGAGAACTAAAAGGCCGCCATAGGCCGCCATCGGGTAACGATGGAAACTGCTTTGGTTGAAGTATTAGAAACATTGATTAGCAACCAGATCTTGGCTGGTAAATTTAGAGACCATGCACTAACTGGTGATTGGGAAGATTGTCGAGATTGCCATATTAAGCCTAACTAATACAAGTTAAATTTAAGAATGATAAATTATAACTTATGTTTTTCTATCCACTCTCTTGCCATTTGTTGAGCCTCTGCTATCTGCTGAGGTGTCATTTTGGACGATATTCTATCCCGATTTTTTCTGCTTTGATCGATTCCGTTAGAAGCCGCAATATTGTAAAACATATGAGCCATCTTATCGTCTTGCAGCACGCCTTGACCCTTTTCGTACATGAGCCCAAGATTAAACTGTGCTAAGTCATCTCCCTGATTCGCAGCCATTTGATACCACTTAACCGTCATCTTATAATCTTGTAGAACACCCTGACCGATCAGATACATACCCCCAAGATTGTACTGCGCTGAGGCAAATCCCTGATCCGCAGCCATTTGAAACCACTTAACTGCCATCTTATAATTTTGCAATACGCCTTGACCGATTCTGTACATATTCCCAAGATTGTACTGCGCTAGGGCATATCCCTGATCCGCAGCCATTTGAAACCACTTAACTGCCATCTTATCGTCTTGCAATACGCCTTCACCTTTATCGTACATTACCCCAAGATTGTGCTGCGCTAAGGCATGTCCCTGATCCGCAGCCAACTCATACCATTTAGCCGCCATCTTGTTGTCTTGCAATACGCCTTCACCTTTATCGTACATTACCCCAAGATTGTACTGCGCTGAAGCAAATCCCTGATCCGCAGCCATTTGAAACCACTTAACTGCCATACTATAATTTTGCAATACGCCTTGACCCTTGTTGTACATTACCCCAAGATTGTACTGCGCTAAGGCATGTCCCTGATCCGCAGACAACTCATACCACTTAGCTGCCATCTTATAATCTTGCAATACGCCTTCACCGTTTGCGTACGTTACCCCAAGAGCGTACTGCGCTGAAGCATCTCCCTGATCAGCAATGGGTTTTACAATCTCTAATACTGTTTCATAATCACCAGCTGCATTAGCCTCAGAAGCCTCATTCCATTGAGCATTAACAGGAGCAACAAATAATGAAGTTAGTAAAATAACTGCTAAACATGCTCTAAAACGTTTCATAATTTTCTCATCCTCTTTTGTTCAATGCCGCTAACGAATTTAAAGCTGAAAACGGCATTTGCTAACAAATTCATAGGCTCTTAATCGAAATTATTTTTTCTACGCTGTTTAAAAATATGAATACACCAAGTTTTTCTATTAAATTTATAAAAGTCTTCTTTCTCCTGTGCTTTTTACTCCCTGTCCTCGCCTTTTCACACGGCGGTGGTTTAGATAAGCAAGGTGGCCATTTTAACCGCAAAACCAACACTTGCGAATGTCATTAAGAGCCTTGCTTTTCTATTCAGCAAAAATCAAAAGAAGCATACGAACAAGCAGAACCGGGCACATATAGCAAAGTCTATAACCGGAAAGATTGGCCACATTGGATTGATGAAGATGGGGATTGTCAAAATACCAGACAAGAACTATTGATCGCTATGAGTAAAGTACCAGTGCAGTTTACGAAGGCAAAAGATTGCACAGTCAAACATGGTGAATGGTATGGAGTCTATACCGGCCAAACATTTACCAAAGCTTCAGATGTTGATATTGATCACATAGTCCCGCTTGCACATGCACACAGACACGGTGCTGATAACTGGACGAGAAAGCAACGCCGAACATTTGCAAACGATTTTGAAAACTTTCTCGTGGTTCATGATGCAACCAATCAGGCCAAATCAGACAAAGGGCCGCATGAATGCCTACCGCTCTGATCACTCTTATCCTTAATCCTAACCAAAAACAGTTAGAGACCTTTGCAAAACCCCAATAGTTGAAAAATTAACCCTTCATAATCAGTGGTCTGAAAATTCTGGCAGGGGCTTTTGCAAAAGTCTCAGTTAGGGTGCAGTAAACAAGCTCACTAGATCAACGTATAAGCGATTATCTTTTAATAGCCTAGGTAAACAAACCCTAGGCTTTTTTTATTTAAATCAATAATCGTCGATTAAAGGATTATAGCTGTATTAGGTAAAGATGCAGAGTTTGCCCTTTAGTATATTCCTCAGGCTTGTTGCAAGTATGGCCCGTTAATTTGTATTCAAATGGTGGGTTTTTTATTGTTTATTTTTATTTATGCCGTGGTACTGGCGTGGCACCGCATAGTTGATACTAAGGTTACTGTTGCATAACTATTTGTTTTTATCGTGCTGTTGCGCAGAATCGAACTGCGGACCTACTGATTGCGAAACGTAACTAGAAATTATAGATTCATTTAAAACAATAGCTTGCAATGCTTGTCATACACAAAAACGGTGTTAATCAGCCTCAAACAATGGAGCTTAATGTATGGTTTGGCACAAAATTGGCACAAATATTTTATGATCTCTTTTTTTATGTAGGCAGAATTATTAGAGCTGGAAAGTAATCTTATAACTCATTATTTTGCATTGAGTCATCTTAAATAATATTAAAATTCAATAGTCTAATAATTCTACAAATTTGGTGCATTCATCAATCACATATTGAGGTACAAGTTGGTATTTAGATGGGTTTAGCTGATAGATAGAATTATTCTCAATGTGGAATGCTTCATTTATAAATTTTTTAATGATATGAGATTCTTGACCAACGGACTTGTCAGCAAAAATGATTCTATAGATATGAAGTTTTTCATAGTTATTGGTGGCTGTTAAATAAAGTTTCTTCATTGTTATATCGTCTTTCACAAGATCAAGCAGATCTTGATAACTAAAATCCGCGATATCAATTTTGATTCTTTCGCACCCACTACTTATTTCATGTGGCATCATATCTCGTTCTACACCATTTTCGTTGAGTGTGGGTATATCTCTTTTGTGAAATAAATTTGAAACAACATGATAAGCAAAATCTTTGTTATCTATTATTTCGTAATAACGACGTAAATAAACCAGTTTATTAAGTACGTGTAAGCTTTGATTTGAATTTTCTCGATTGATATCAAGAAACGTTTTTATTTCTGATTTATTGAATTCTTTTTCGGATAAAATGCCATTATAATTTTCAAGAAATGTGGCAATTGGTTTAGGGAATTTATCAGTATGCTGATATATCATATCAACAATTGGTTCGAAGTCATGGGTCAGCAGTAATACTGTTTTTCCACTAAATGACTTGTTACCTTTTCTAAACAACATATCAACAATTGCATACTTCTTATTTTTATCAAAAGATGATATTGGATCATCAAGGACTATTAGATCGGGTGATTCTTTCAATGCATGATACATAAAAAGAACGAGAGAAAATGCATTACGCTCACCAAAGCTTAAATGATTTTTTGCATTATTTACTTCATCTGTAACATCATTATGTATTAGCTTAAGCCTGTGCTGTCCTTCTTTATCTTCAATTAATTTAACTTTGTAATGATACCCGGCATTCTTTAGGAATCCATTAATTTCGTCGCAATTTTCCTCTACTAATTCCGCAATTAATTTTTTTTGCTTAGCGATGCTGCCCTGAGACCTTTGCACGGTAGATGGCATATTTGACTGCTCTTTGTGATAAAATACTG
>CBDUPR010000013.1:0-62041 GCA_965369175.1 uncultured Nitrosomonas sp. | reverse complement strand
CACGTTATATGTCAAGTGGCGTTTCAATCCACGCGCCCACGAGGGGCGCGACCCATCCATTCCTCAGAATTTTGAGCGACATCATGTTTCAATCCACGCGCCCACGAGGGGCGCGACCCACAGCCAGCCTACGGGCTGGCAATGACAAGGGTTTCAATCCACGCGCCCACGAGGGGCGCGACGGCTGAATCGCAATGATTATTTAGGCGAGATCGTGTTTCAATCCACGCGCCCACGAGGGGCGCGACGCATACCGCAATGGCGAGACTCAGAGAGTACGAGTTTCAATCCACGCGCCCACGAGGGGCGCGACTGCGTATGCTTAATTGATTGAATTTATTAGTTAATAAATCAATAAATTGCGAATCTATCAGAACATCTGCGGAAAACATTATAAATTATTTCCTTTTCTCATGAGGGATAAGAAAAATCAATAGCTTAAAGGTAACGTGAAATATTGATGTTTTATGCTCGCTTAGGGTTCGCATCGGAGTTAGAGCAATAATAAGCCGTTTAAATCTAATACTGCTTTAGCTCCAATATGTTCAACACGCCGCCCCCAGTTATTTCCCAAGTAGTAAAATCTGAGACTGTCCAGTTCTTCATCAATAACATCAATTAGATCATTTTTTAGTTTTGTCCATTGCGCCATATCTACCTCTATTTCAAATACTGAGTACTGTACTCGCTGACCATAATTCAGGCATAGCTTTGAAATTTTACGCAAACGTTTTGGACCACTATCATTTTTAAAGCTGACATCGTAGGTCACTAAAATTAACATGAGAAAAATCTCTAATTTATTTCCATAAAAATGGCACATAACTGTCGCAGTCCCCACGTAAGAAACGTGCTAAGACCTGAGCTTGCAACCAAGGTAGCAAACCGATCGACACCGTTTCTTCAAACCACGGATGAAATATAGTATCTTGCTTACGATCTTGCCATGCCGCCAACAATGTTTTTCTAGGTTCGTCTTTTAGTGTCACCGATCCATTGGGCCAGATTTCAAAATCTTTAGACAACAGTTGTCGTTTGTTAATGAGTGATAGTACAAATCGATCAATCATAGGCCTAAATTCTTCCGCCATGTCTAACGCTAATGATGGTCTGCCGCTGCGCAGTTGATGTAAGAAACCGCTGGCAGGATCAAGCCCAGTTGTTTCCAGTGCTGAGCGACAATCATGTGTGAGTAAAGTGTAGAAAAATGACAATAAAGCATTAACAGGATCAGTTGGTGGTCGACGTCTGCGGCTATCAAATTCGAATTCATCTTGTCGTATCAGATAATTAAATACACCAAAATATACTTGTGCCGCCTCGCCTTCACGTCCCATTAAGGTATCGATAGTTTTACAATCGGTAAGCTGCGTTAAACAGCGAGTCAGGCGTTTCTCAGCAGTCTGCAAGTCGGTAAGCACGTTGTCATCGCTGATTTTTTTGCCATGATCACGCAGGTATCGCCTAAGTACATAGCGCTGGTTATACAATTTCCCAGCTAACATGGTTTGGGCAATGGCGACACTTTTTTCCACGTTATGTCCGGTTATATGTTGTGTTCTGCGTAACAGCACGTTGCCGCTGATGGGACCTTCTACCCGCGCCAGAAATTTGCCGAACATATTCAGAAAGGTAATGGTTATACCATTTTCCGCACAATGCGCCATCAGATAAGGAGAAATAGTCACCTGCCCAAAACACACTAAGCCCTGCAATTTATGAATTGGTACACGTGCTCTGGTTTCTTTATCTACTTTTAATACCAGATTTTCGTTGTCTTTATGCAACCAGGAATTCTGTGTTTGAATGTAAATGACATTACGTAATGGGCGCATGTTTAATTATTTTTTAGCTGTGCTGCCAACCAGAGAGACGCTGATCTGCTAAAATCTTCGGGATGGCATTGCTCGATTAGAGAGCAACCGTTGCATTTTTTAGCTTGATAGATTGCCAGAGGAGTCATTTTATGTTGCACGATAGCTCGGCAAGCAAAGATGGTTTCTTCGGTTAAGGCACGCAGCTCGGTATCAAAAGAAATTTGGTGTCGGCGACGCACTTCGCCATAAAACAATGCGCCTTCTGGCACCGTTACATCATGCATTTCTTCCAAACAAAGTGCCTGTGCACAAAGTTGTACCTCATCGGCGCGGTGCGTTTTGGATTTACCACGTTTGTATTCGATTGGGTAAGGAATTTCTGTGCCGTCTGTTTGCTGATGATATTCCACCACATCGGCAACACCTTCAATGCCCAATTTCATATTAGCTAGCCGTAATGCCTGCAAAATACGCACATCACCACGTTTTTGTTGACGGGCTTGGTTGACCTGTTGATGCAGTAATTGGCCTTCTGCCGTATATTGGTTTTCAATCCAAATATTTTCCAATTCAATTAAAGCAAATTGACGTGGGCAATATAGATAATGTTGCAGGCGTGATAAATAGATAGGCTCCAGAGTTTGCACGTCAAGCACTAAAAACCGGTAATTTCTTCTGGCTTTAGACCGTCAAGCTGAGTTAAATCATAATCCCCATCAGGCTTTACTTTTAGTGTAGCGTGTACCCTGGCAGATGAATACTGCCCTGCTTTAGAATTATGCTGCCACCAGATGACTTTTCTAACTGCCATTGAACCTTCCGGCCTGGCAGAAGAAGCGTCACCTTCAAATAATTTTGGAAAAATAATTTTGATGCTGTCGGCATCGGCATCATTGAAGCCGGTTTTGTCGGCAAGCTGTGGCGTCATTGCACCATAAGCCACATAAATGGCGCTATCAACACGGTGCTTCATACCCATGGTATCGGAGCCTTTTTTAGTGCCATCGCCTTCACTATTCACGCTTTTGGTAATCTGGGTGCTGGTGATATTGACTGGATCAATACTAAAAGCGGATTGGATAGTTACTGGGCCTCTGATAGCAATAGAAACCCCAGCGGAATCAGCTTCTTTACCAAATGCGAAAACCTGACCAAAGGCACGAACATCGAACCATTGCTCACAAACTTTTTTGGCTGTTTGATCTTTGGTATATTTCTTTGGGTTAAAAGCGTCTTTACCGAGACCAATGGGCGCTTCCGCTTCTGCTCTAGCCTTAAGGCTCATCATGCCATCAGTTTTTTTTTCGTCAGACTGCACAAAAATGGGATGTCCTGCTGTTTGTAAACGATCACGGATTTTGCGTTTCAAACAGACGTCGGTAATTTCACCAAAGCCATCATAATCCGTGCGTGGACGATTGCCATTGAGTGGGTCGCCATTGGGGTTGGCATTTTTAACGCTGAAAATAATAGCAAAATCAATTTTGTGGTTTAACGTACTCATTCAATGACTCCTTGGGATAATGCTTCTTCTGTAATTTCTGTTTTATTCTTAATTTTTTGGCGCTGGCAGTGATAAGCTAGCAAAAATTCACCTGACAAGGCTTCTTTACGTACGAAATCATCGTGCTTAAAGAGAGCCAATATCGTATCCATTTCTTTCATTTGGTTGGTTAAAAAACCAGCCCGTGATACACGCAAACGCTGCATGGAAGGTTGTAACGCCAGTTCGATCGTTCGCCACGTCTCAAAAGGGCGATCAGCAAAACGTTGCATTAGACGTGCGGCAGTTGTGGAGCGTTTTTCACCGCTTACGCTTAACGCTACGTCTTCTATGCGTTCAGCTATGGCTAACAGCCGTCCGTATAAGTAATCGCGCGAATGGTAATTTTCTTCAAGTGCCATAGCATAGTCTCTTCGTTGAGTTAAATTTGGATGTCGTTGGTAATAGCCTTTGTACAACGCACAGGCAATGCCTAAGTTTCTTTCCCATAACCACTGAGCGTCACTGGCGTAGCCAATTCGATTAATCGCCTTATGTGCGCAACTAATGACTAAATCCAAAGGAAATGGCTGTCCGTCGATAATGCAGGGAATAAGTCGCTCAATGATTTTTTTCTTTAAACTGTCTGTTACATTTTCTCCGTATGCTGCCTTTGCTATTGCCATTGGAGCGGGTGAACTAATTGGCCAGATAACTTTAACTTTAGATTTCTTACCAAATGTATCAGTTAATTCTTGAGTATGGCGCTGTGGCCAGGAAAACTGGTTATGCCAAGTTTCCAGACGATTAAGAAAATCATGGCTAAACAGTTCACGGTAATAAATAACTCCCATGCGACCGGGGGTTGCCGAATCAATACCCATGACAATGATCTGTTCATTCGGGCTTAATTTGGCGGCATAGCCTGCCATGTACTTTTTAAGTTTTAGAGAAAATGATTGCCCTAAGTCACTTGAATAATCCAGAGGTGTTTGAGTCACACTTTCTTCGACCTCATCTAGGTTGGGTTCGTGAAGAAAAGCCCAGGTATCTACTAAAAGATCGGGGATTGGTTTACTCGATACTGACCAAGAAACATAAGCTTGGTCGCCGTTTCTGAATCCTTGCCGTGAAATTAACCAGCGCAAGGCATTATGGGCTTTTTGCGAAACGTCAAAGCCGATAGTGCTTGCTTGTTCATCATCAAAAAAACGGCCGCGATAGGTATAACCGCTAGTATCATTCGATGAAATCAGTTTAGCTTTATCACCTGAATGCCGAATTTTAGCAGGGTGGTTGGTCGAGAGTGTTTGCGCTTGGCCAGTGATATAACATAAGCCCGTATTACCCCTGTCTAATGTGTTGTAAGCGATCCATTTATCTTGAATGGATGCATCTTTCCAGGTATTTGTATTGGGATCAGAAGTTTTTTCTACAGTCCAGCATACCAATGCGGAACCCTGATCTAGCATGCCTTTTTCTTTGGGCAATACTTTGAATAACGCTGGTGTATCTCCATTAGCATTATTCCATTGCGTCAAAAGAATATTATCGGCATCCACAAAGATAATGTTATTAGCGAGTAAATCTCGAATCACACTGCCTTTTTCGATATAGCGAAAAACTGCACTTACTTTGTCATGTGAGTGTTCTGATTCGCACCATTTTTTTAGTTGTTCTTTATATCCTTCAAAATACGCCTTTTTCTTGCCACCGAAATCTTCATAATCCTTGGCAACATATTGCAATTTGTCGGCAAGTGGATGTGGTGCTTCGTTACTACTGCGGCTGGCAGAACTTTCTGTAGCGGGTAAGGTGATCTGTGTTTTTTCCAATACAGATGCCCGTTTAAAATTCCCCTCGCCATCAATTACAATGTTGATGTGTGCATTTTGGAGTGTGTGACTGATCGGTATCGGTAATCGATCTTGAGATAAGTCAATAAATGATTTGTTGTGGGCTTCTTCGTAGGTCTGATAAAGCTTTTCCATCCAGCTCATAAACGCGCCTCTTCATCCGTAACGGCCATCATATTTGACCCGGTGCCGAATTTCTTTATGCTCATAGAACGGACAAAACGACGTATCGAGCACTCTTCTGGACGCGGAAACTCCAAAATTCCATTCTGAAGTGTTGCTCGCCAAAATTGGCTATGCAGCTCGTTGATTCCTGTTTCATCCGGGTAAGAAAAACTATGAAACATCAGACCAAAGGATAATTCATCACGATCGTCATAAGCACCTTCCCCCTCATTAAACTCGCAAGATTCGACATATCCTTGGCAATCGCGTGTGCCTAAAAAAATATCTTGCCTGCCACCTTTCTCTAAGGTACGTTTTAGGATACTGAAATGTTTACCGTCAATCCGATCGTTTTTTAGTTCGGGGCGGTGTTCATTCCATTCAAAATGTGCCTGTACCTGGTACTCGACATCCCGTAAAAAAGTATAAATCGCCAAGCTATTGCCGCCATTCCACATCAGTGGCTTAGTGCCTTTAGTTTGGGTGCGAAGCGGTTTTATGACTCTGACTTTATCGACATACCATATCAGCGTTGGCTTCCAATAAATAGATTTGAGTACGCCTTTAATAGCCTCATAAGTAGGCAGTTGATACGAACACTTCTCGCCGCCTACTTTACTGATGGGATCGGTAAATAACGCGTACTTGCCCCATAATCGAAAACTAATACTGTTTTTCATCATTTGTGCCTTTACAAGATAATCGTTTCGGTTTTACCGAGGATGTTTGTAGACAAGCCAAATGCCTCGTTATAATAACGTTCGTCCAGGTAATACACACCTTCTCCCGGATGAATTTCATAGGCTGCTTGTTGCTGCAGTATTTTTTTCCACGTATTCGGAAACACGTTAACACTAAATTTTTGGGCTCGCCTCAGACAGGCATAGTAATTGGCAGCATCAAATTCTTTAGCTAGTCCACAAAGTTCTGTAATTAGTTGTTTGCCTTGTTGATAAGGAACAATCACGGATTGTGTTGGCGCATCTATCGCTTTAAAGGTGTTACCCGCAGTCATAAACGATTGTTTTAACTGTAGCGGCGTATTTGCTCCGATATTGAATTTATTTTCACTGAGTAAATTCAGCAATGTATCTGTTCTACCCACCTGCTTTTCATTTAACGGATAGTCCATTTCACCAGAACGCTCATAAAAATAATATTTAAAATATAGCGCCATATTTACAGGGTTTAATAAAGCATGGTCTCCAACCTCGCTAAATACGCGCAGGGTTTTTTCCTGCCCCACTTTAATGTCGATCAATTGGTTAATTGTTTCCTGCGTTGGATTAACAACATGCACGGTAGCCATGTCTAAGCGACCATTTCTATTGCATCGTCCCGCCGCCTGGGCAATCGAATCCAATCCGGCCAGAAAACGGATGACGCTGGAGAAATCAATATCGACGCCAGCTTCAATTAATTGTGTGCTGAAACATAACACTGGTTGGCCTCCCAATAATCTTGCTCGCATTTCACGAAAAATCTTGCTTCGATGCGCGGAACATTGATTGGTGCTTAAATGAAATAAACTATCGGCATCGACGGCTTCCGAGCAATTGACATACAGGGCTTGCGCCCAGGCTTTAGTATTGACTATCACCAAGCAATTGCCTTTATTGTTGAACTCGAAGAGTGCTAATTCGGTTATCTCTTTTTCAGACCAGCCTCCAGATTTGGTTTTATTGCAAATTTCAACACGCTTTAGTTGGTCAAATAATTGACTTACATCCGTTATTAAGTGATTTTTTTTGGGAATCATTAGCTGACCTTTTGCTTGTGATTCCAATTGGTCTAGCAAAGGCTGGGTAGCTGTACATAAAACTGCTGTTGTTTTGGTATATGCACTTAAGAAATTAAGAGCGTTACAGAATAAATGCGTGCAATTAATGGGTAATGTTTGGATTTCATCAAAAATGATAACGCTATTGGCCAGCTGATGTAAGCGACGAACACCTCGCGTACCGCCGCTAAACAAGGTTTCTAGAAATTGAACCATCGTGGTTAAAATTATCGGCGCATCCCAATTTTCAGCCGCCAGTTTACTATGCCAAGTTTGATTTTCCGGCTCTAAATTAGAGTGATGTTCAAGTACCCATGGGCGCTCATCACTTTCATGTTCAATAACGTTGCGTATGGCTTCTGCGTTTTGCTCAATAATTGAGGTGTATGGAATAACATAAATAATTCGTTCTAAATTGTGGACGTTAGCATGATGCAGCGCAAAACGCAGGCTAGCGTAGGTTTTACCACCACCTGTCGGAACAGTCAGTGTGTAAATACTTTGGTCGTCCTGTGCTCGACTTTTACAGATATCTGAAATCGTCTGGCGTATGGCATTAATCTGAGAGTCTCTATTTGTAATTGATTGCTGTTCGATTAAAAAAAACTCCAGCCGCTTAATTGCGATATCCCATGACACCGTCTTATTTCGATATGACGCATTATTCGGATTTTCAAAATCAGCACTATTGATGCGATCTGCATCAATTAAACAACTAAATAAAAATCGCGTCCAGAAACCGATATAAAAACACTTAATGGCTTCAGATATGGCTTGTCCATGTTGCTTGGTTTTTGTGAGCAGACTTAGCTGCTTGAGCATGGACAACAGCAATGGTTTATCGGTGAGATCTTTGATCCGTTCCAGGATATGCGCATCAGCATTTTGTTTACACTCGGGCAAATGTGCTCTTTCATCATCTTTATTTATGCGCAGATTGAATCCATTTATGCCTTCTTGAGTCAAGCAATCAATTAACCCACTGTGATGTGAAGCGACACACAGCGCCAATATTTGGCCGCATAATTTCCCTTCCCCATTTTTGCCGTATTTACTCAGTGCTTCCCATACCAATTGTGCACCTGCCGTGGAGTGGTCTATTTTGCCTCTTAAGGCGACGGCATCAACGTAATCGGCATCTCTGTCTGGATTGAGCAATCCAGTGCCGGATTGGATATAATTTTGAAAAGAAGCGCTGTATTTACCAAAGTCATGCAGCAGCCCTATCAGTTCGCCCGCTTCAGCCGCATTTATTTTGCTGGCTAATCTTTTGGTGAGGTCTGCCACTTCTTTTAAATGGGCGGCGACCGTTTGCTGTTTTTTATCCGCTGTACGGACGTGAGCTATGTAAGATTTGTTTTCTGTCATTGCTTTGAATTTATTAAAATAGTTAAATGTGGATTACGGCTAGTAGTTCGATTTAATTATTTTGCTCACTAAAAAGAAAACTTGCGGCGCTTGTTCCGAGCGCTAAGGGACTCGGTTTTCTGTGTGTGTGCGTTTTTTAGCGGTTGTCAGAAAACCGCGGGGTAGCCAGGACATCATGCGTAGCAGATCAAGGCAGGAGCAGACTCGCTGACGCTGAGTTTTTTTGCGTTGTGCCAATCGAGGACCTAACTGTTTGAGTGCATCCCATTTTGCCCGGGTATAGAGACTGAAGTGGCCGGAAGTGGCAAAAGACAGCCCCATGTAAAGCGTCATAACCAGATGAACCGGCAGTAGAAGAAACATCAGCGGTGTCGGCACATTCTTGATAAAAGTCCAGGTAAGATTGCGGTGTCCGTGATAGATGGAGAAATCACTCGATCGGCCGGTAATACCGGAGCCCACATGATGTACCCTGGCATCGGGCAATAACAGGCTGGTTCCGCCTGCCAAACGTAAACGGAAGCCCAGATCGACATCTTCGGAATAAGCAAAATAGGTTTCATCAAAGCCGTCCAGTTGGCGAAAAGTAGCGGTGCGATACAAGGCTGCAGCGGCGCAAGCCGAGAAGATCTCGATGGGTTTTTCTGGAATGGCTGAGTGCTGCGCGCCATGACTGCAGCGCCAATGCAGTCCAGAGACATGATAAGTATCACCGATTCCATCCAATTGTGCCGGGTGGTTGGCGTCAATCAAGGTACACGCAAAGCAGTCAACATCGGGTGTTCGTAGGATGCTATCTGCGATGACCTGAAGACATTCTGGTTCAGGATAAGCATCCGGATTGAGTAAAAACACCCAATCGCTCTGAATATGGTGCGTGATGGCGAGGTTATTTGCGGCTGCAAAACCGATATTATGCGGCAGGCGCACCAGGCGACAGGGAAAGGGCGCATTGGCGGCAATGCGCCAGGACTCATCCTTACTATGATTGTCGATAATGACGACCTCAAAATGCGGATAGGTTTGTTTTGATAACGCGCTGAACACGTTGGCGAGCATGATGCCGGCGTTGTAGTTGACGATGACAATTGAGAAAAAAGGATGGGCCATAAGTACACGCGCTATCGCTATAAGAAGCAGAAAAAGGAGGCTCTGCTGTGATTAGATTACTTGTGCTATTACCAATTAACTCACCAGGCCGCGACCACAATAATCGTCATCCAGCGTTAATGCACCCAGAATATTCTGTTCCGATTGGGAGGGGTGCTCGATAAATGCTTCAAACAATGCATTCGCAACATCGGGTGGCACCTCAAAATCGTGGAGCAGCTTATTCCTGACGACAACAGCCTGGTCTACGAAATCCATGATACCGCGTCGTATTTCTGCACGCGTGGCCATCGCCTGGTGTTCCGCATCGCTTAAATGACGGAATTCAGGAATAATCTTGTCAGCATCTTCTAACCGGTAGCAAACGATTTGCGCATCATCCGCACTGAGTAGCTTCTCCAGCGAAAAACTTTGTTTGAAGATGGTCGGCGGCTGTTCGAAAGGATTAATATAATGACCGAAGCAGCCTTGCGTAATGACATCATATCGTGTGGCTATGGTCTGTGCGCGTTCTTCTGTCACCAGATAATAGCCGTGTATGGCCTTATTCATAAAACGGTTGAGGCGCCCCTGGATGGTCGCTGCGTATCCAATGTCGACAATTGCCGGTGCGCTGGCGGTATCGAGACCCAGCTGCTGTAAATAGGCGAACAGGCCGGGGCGTTCTGCCTGGGCCTGGGCCAGAATACGTGCTTCGAGTGCCCCTAAGACCGGTACAAGATGATGAATATCCTGGTCTTCAACGGTCACCAGCTTATGGTCTGGCCAAAGCTTTTGCTGCGCCAGTTCCGCGCATTCTGCAGGTGATAGCGTCACGCCGTATCGTTCATGTATAAATTTTGACAAGGAATTGGGAAAGTACCGCACACGCGCAATTTCAAGGATATCATCCAGATTCGAGATCATGGGAACCGTGACGGTACGCCGTGAGAGTACAAGGTAATCCGATGCAATGGCCTGAGTATCATTAGCGACCCAGCGATCGTAAACCAGTTTAAGTATCTGTCCTTCGCGTGCGAGAAAATACAGGCGTTGCATGCCATCAGCTGATGCCTTTGCCGCCAGCCATTGAATAAAAGAGAGAACCAATGGTCCGACAACAGTATATCCGATTGCCCAGGGCGTGGCGGGAACGAGGTCCGCCGGATCAAAACGAGGGAAGAATAAGGGCTGAAAATTGGCTTGTACAATCATGCCCAGAGTGAGCTGTGTATGCAGATGGTCTTGATGTAATGCGTGTTCGATTAATGGGCTTAAGCGGGGAATAGCGCGTGCCAGTTCAACCGGCCGGAGTACATGCCATATGCGCATCCCGATATTTCCGGGTATCTGCACATCCGAGTGTTCATTGTCGCCGATAACCAGAATCTCATCTGGCGTTACCTGTTCCTGAGTGAGGATATGTTGATAAAGGTCACCCGTATCCTTACGCAGACCCGTATCTGAGGAAAGATAGAGCGTGCGCCAGCCGGTGATAGCATGCTTGTTTAACATGCTTTCTATCGTTGACCTGGGTAGATACATATCGCTGGCGAGTATGACCTGTTTATCCAGTTGCAGCGCGAGATTGAACAGCGCAATGGTTTCCGGCCTTGGCATGACGGCTTCCAGCTCGATCGTTTCCTCGAGATGGCGTAACTGTACTATCGCTTCGGCGGATAATCCAGAGAGAATCGATAGCTCCTTGAAAATTGCATCCAGACCAATATCCCGGCCGGCTTTCTGACGGGCATGGGCTTCTGCTGTCGCGCGCCATTCAAGATACAGTTTGCCGGATGTCTCGTCTGCCTGCCGCGCAATCATTGATTTAATCTCTTCCGGGTTGAGTAGCGGACGAATGAGGAGGGTGTCGAAAATATCGAAGACAACGACGCGTAAGGTCGGATCTGCCAACATGGCCTGAATATGGTCCTGTCGGCGGGCCAGATATTGTTCAAAGCGCCACCGGGACCAGCTGTTTGACTGGACATCCCGAAGTATCAGTGAGTTGTATCCTGCGCGTCTGCTGACCAAAACCAGCAAGCGTTCTAAACAATGCGCCAGGGTTGCATCAGTCTGGCCGGCCTCCTCTGGGAAGTCTTCTATTTTTATGTCTGCCTTGAACAGCGGTTGTAGCGCTTCTGAGCGCGCCCAGAACATGGATCCCGCCGGATAATCAAAATAACCTGCGGGGATAGGGGTGATACCCAGGCGCTGACACCAGGCTCGCCCCAGCGCACGGTTTGAGAGCCAGGTAGAGGCGGGATAGGGCAAACCCGAGAAATTCTGGGGATACACCAGACCTATCTTATCTTCATGCGTCAGCAGCGTAAAAATCTTCCGAATCTGTGTTTCACTGCCGAACAGATTTGACAGCAGGTATTCTCGCCAGCCATTGGTTGCACCCTGATTATAAAGTGATTTTTTGCTATGAACATGTGCGATGTAATCATACTGCTGTAATGCCTCACCCAAGGTGGAAAAGAACGGTGCGATATCACGCCCGCGATTGGCCACAATGGTCACCCGCAGCGCTCCTAATCGTGGCAAACCGGAAAAGGTTTTTCGGCACAGATCATCCGTTTTTTTATCCGGTACGGAGACAAACAGATCATAAGGGAATGGCATATGGTGTAGCAAATTTGCGAATTCCGCGGCTAAATCAGCATA
The DNA here is from genome assembly GCA_965369175.1 of uncultured Nitrosomonas sp. Classification (GTDB taxonomy): domain Bacteria; phylum Pseudomonadota; class Gammaproteobacteria; order Burkholderiales; family Nitrosomonadaceae; genus Nitrosomonas. Next base: position 49,813 of record CBDUPR010000013.1, on the reverse strand, counting down.
GAAAATATGGGCATGGATGGCGATACGTCCCGCTGGCGCTTGTGTCAGGGGCATAATATCGGCCAGATCAATCATGCCGGCCAGCTGGCCTTTCGGTGCTGCCAGGAATTGAGTGACTGAATCGGGTGCGCTTGTACGCCAGATCTCATAGTGCGGCATGCCTGTAAAAAGAGGGCCGGCCGCTCGATAGGCGAAGGTGAGTAAGGGATTGCGCCAGCGCGCCGGCAGATACCAATAGAATGCTTTTAGAAATGGTTTAAGTCGGTGACGCAGTCCGGCGAATGCTTCGCGATGCTGTCCGCGCACGATGCGTGCTAAAAACCGTAAAGGAGCCGATATTCGCCAGGATGTTGAATGTACGAGGTCATCTATCGTTGCACGCAATGACTTTTCCCGCGCCCGACTGGCACTGATATCGTGTAAGAGTTGATGGCGTTGTTCCTGCAAGACCGTGATACGGTTGTTATCTTGTCTCAGTTGTTCATGCAGTGTTGCCAGCTGACTGCGGGTCTCCACCAACTGATTGTGGCTTTCTGTTAAGCGGCCATGAAATTCGGCTGATTGGTGCTGTAATTTTGCGATTAGCGTTTCTCTGTACTCAATCAGGTCATCTAATTGCATGCCTGTTAAAATTGCTTTCCATTTGTCATAGATCTGGCCCCTCGATTTGCGTAACACATCGGGGTCTTGTTTTAATCCCAGACCGGAGTGGCCATGATTGCGGTAAACAGCGCTGATTTTATTCACATGCAGGATTTTGCTACGCTGTGATAACTGGAGCCAGAAATCCCAGTCTTCGAACAGCGCGAGCGTTTCATCAAAGCAGCAATGCTCAGTGATCAGGGAATGTGCGAACAACATGGCATGCATGGGGATAAAGTTTCTTCCCCAGAGTCGATGGAGATCAAAAGGCTCATTAAATTCAGCCAGCGTTTCCAGTTGTCCATCAATATAGTGTTCTACGCGTACGCCCGCATAAGCACAGCGGGTATCCGGATGATTTTGCAGGGCGGTAACCAGCGCGGTAATGTGTTCAGGGTAAAATAAATCATCATCATCCAGAAAAATCAGATAGTCACCCCGGGCTGATTGCAGGCCGATGTTTGCTGCCCGACTGCGATTTAATGGTTCGCCAGGGCTAACGAGTCGTAGCGGAAAGGGACCACACCATTTATTCAGTGCGCCGTGATCAATGCCTTTGGCATTGACGACGACAACTTCGATGTTGGCATAAGTCTGTAAGGCGACAGAATCGAGCGCATCTGATAACGTCAGGCGATCCATGCTGCGAATAATAACGCTGACCAGCGGGGTATCACGGTTATCCAGGGTCAGTCCCAATGCCTTCTGACGCACATGCTCTGACTGATAAAGCTTGAATGGATCATGTAGCAGATTCTCGGCCGTAACCAATATATAGGCTTCTGCGGCTGTGACAGTGGCCGGTAAGGTATAAGTACGATAGCGATTGAGTGCCGCAATATCCAGGTCGTAGCGCTGTATGTTGTTCTGCGATGTAAAGCATTGCATGGCGGTTAACTTGCGTGCTGCCAGGGCGCTGATGTCCAATAATAGATTCGGATGTAACGGTATGCCAATTTCATATAACGCCAGCCGCATGGTTCGACCGAGCCTGCGCACGGCTTCGATCACAGCCATACCCAGCGCGCGGTGATCCGGATGCATTTCAAAAACTGATGGCGCGTAGGCCAGATCGGCTTCTGCCTCCGTGATGGCCGTCATTATTTTTTGTATCAGTTTTTCGCTATAACGGATCTCCCGGTCGCGGTATTGCCAGAAAATGGGGGTGCCGTAGCCGAGTACAGCCGCGGCGGCGTGACTCTCATTCTGGCGCTGCAAGGTGTAGTCAGCTACCTTCTCATCACTGATGCCATAAGCACCATCGGATACGATAATCACACCGACCGGGATGCCTTGCTCGATATGACGCAAAATGGCTCCGCCGCAGCCGAACACCTCATCATCCGGATGCGGTGCGAATACGAGCGCGCGGGTACAGGGAATCTGATTGACAGCCTGGTAGGGAACAAGCAAGTTTTCCAATGATTTCTCTCTAAGCAGTTAGTCTTATATAGGTGCTATCTTTGATCATTCTTAAGGCAATGATGGCTTATTTTAGGTCGATTAGTCCGGCCGATGTGAATGAAACAGCATATCCGGCCAGGCTATTCGTATCGGTAATCGGGCAAACGGACCTTGCGGAGAAGCCGGTAGGCTACCTGAAATCCGTATCGCCACTCATCAGCCACCAGCGATCCTTGAGTGCTTCAGGCGGGGGACCATGACTCCAGATGTTAGCCGGGATGCGGATATTTAACGCCTGCCGGATTCCGCCTGCTGCGCTAAAAAGCGCGGCAAAGTTTTCTGTGATGCGGCAGAATAACCGCCGGTGGCCATTAAGGCCAGCCAGCCGTCTGGCCTGTGTCACCAGCAGGGCTATTTCATGCAATGGGGCAACGAGATCCACAATTTCACAACCATCGGCATCATGACGTAATACCAGTAGGCCGCGTACCCGCTCACCCAAACGGTTTTTCACCAGTATCAGCTGATAGCGCTGACTGGGATGCTGAAGATAACGATATTGCAGGAAACGCCAATCGCGTATCCCGACGATCATGTCTTGCAGATCGTTAGCCATGCGTTGCCAGCAGGCATCAATGGCGTGGACAGTGTCACTTGTCACGGCCTGGTCGATGGGCTGCAATCGGGTTTTCCATTGCGGCAGCCTGGATGAGGGTGGCCAGGAAAATTCAGTCATGCGTCCTACCTCGGCGTACAATCCATGCCGTTCAGCGACCTTCATGGCCCGTTCATTTGGAAAGCCAAAGCCAATGAGATAAGGTTTGCCATAGCCAATATAGCGTTCCAGAAAAGTGGCGGCCATCAGGAAAAAAGGGCCCTTTCTGGTTAAGGTGCCGCGTTCGCTGGCATCCACCATCACATCCCCAATCTGTACGGCTGTTTGTGCTTGACCGCATAGCAGAATATGCCGGGCAGTACCACCATAATGGGCGATCAGTCGGTCGTTTCGCCAGATACCGATGGCCTGTCCCGCTACCGCGCCATACTTCCAGTGCCAGGTTGCCGGTGTCATGCAATGGTTAAATGTTTTCTCAAATAAATGCCGCATTTCCGCTGACTGCTGCTGTTTTAACGATTTTAAACGCCATTTCGGAGTGGATTCTTTCTTGAAATGTAATAGACCGTAACCGTAATGGCCGTCGGTATATTTCTTTCGATAGCGCTGAATGGATGCATTTAACTGGGTCAGTTTTTCATGATTGAGTGTGAGATCCTGAATCAGTTGCTGTTGATGCGCGGTTGTGACCGACAATCGATAATCCAGCATGGGCGTGGCCATGGACGTTAAATCCAGCTGTTCGACGCATTTAAAGCCGAATCGTTCTGCGAGTGATGTTATATCATCTAACAGGTGCAGTTTTTCAACAGTGGTTTCTGTGCGTTTGAGTGCAAACTCATCCATGATTAAGATGCTACCCGACGGAGACAGTAAATCCAGCGCTTTATTAAAAATAATCAGGGGTTCGATGGATTGCGCCGATTCCTGAAATAAAATCAGATCAAAACTGCCGGCTTCTGCCTCAAAATCCGCCAGTTGCTGGCAGGCGACTGCTGCCTGTTTTTTCAGGCAGGTGCGCACATAGGTAATCTGCTGGGTATCAGAAGCAATGCTTTGGACAGAATAACCATATTGTGTTAGTAAAGAGAGGGTAGTGCCCAAACCCACACCGACTTGCAGGATACGACAGGGCAGCGGCGGTAATCGGGCGATCAGCAGGTCGGTGGCATATTGCTGCGCGGCTTGCAAATCAGTGATGTCATGGGGGCATAATCCATAATGAAAATCAGTGATCCTGCCTTCCTGTAACAGTGAGGCATGGGCATAAACATTCCAGGGAAAATGCCATTCCTTGTAGACGGCCGACGTAGGCGCGAAGGTGACGGGGCGCGCTTCCTGCCGGTAGAGTGGCAGGCTGGGCTGGATTGGCCTGGAATTAATCATCCTGTGCCTGTTGTGTGATGACACGACTGTTTTCCCATCGATGTGGCAATGCGAAGTAGCCCTGTAATCGACCCGCCTGCTGTACCTGTAAGGTAGCCACGCCGTTGGCTGAGTCATAAATATGCAGGCCCCGCTCGCATAATAAATGGGCACTGAGCAGATATTCTCCTTTTAATAAGGGCAGTTGATCAAAAGCCAGGCAGATCTCGCCTGATCCATCCCGGCTGCGCTGTAACACCAGGTTATCCTCCCATGTGGCTGCACTGGTGAGTGTGCGCCCATCCATGGCATGCAGTGTTACCGCCACGCAGGGGCAGGGTAATGCCGGATCTGAGGAAAAAGCGATGTGTACGGTTATATCGGATTGGCCACTGATCATAATCGTGTGTGGCTGATGCGGTGCTCCGTTTATTCTGATCGCAACTTTGGCCAGTCGTGCACTGCCGTGCGCGTGATCGTGCTCATATTCCGGTGCGATGGTAGCAGTGGATGCGGGTGTCGTCGTGGCGGGGGTAGCCTGCGTTGTGCTATCCAGTGCGCTTTTGTCCAGAAATGCCTGGTAGGCAGAGACGACCTGGGCTGAATCGGCATCCATCATGAGTTGTCCCTGATTAATCCAAAGCGCCCGGGCGCACAGGGACTCGACCTGAAATAATGAATGGGAGCAGAATAAAATGGTTTTTCCCGCATCGCGCATTTGCATGATGCGATTAAATGATTGGCGGGAAAAGGCACCATCACCGACGGAAAGCGCTTCATCGATTACCAGGATATCCGGGTCCACATTAATGGCGACTGAAAATGCCAGACGGACGTACATCCCGCTGGAATAGGTTTTAACGGGCTGGTCGATAAAATCCCGGACACCGGAAAAATCAATAATGTCATCCATACACGCAGTAATTTCTGCCTGGCTGAGGCCCATGATGGTGGCACTCATCAGGATGTTTTCACGGCCGGTAAATTCAGGATTAAAACCTGCACCGAGCTCGAGTAAAGCCGCGATGCGCCCGGTTACCTGCACCTGGCCGCCCGTGGGAGTCAATGTGCCGCAAACCAGTTGCAACAGCGTGGATTTACCCGAACCATTACGCCCGACTATGCCTACGACCTCACCTTGCATCACGGTCACATTCATCTCACGGAGCGCCCATAGCTCGCGATAATATTGGCGCCTGCCGCGCCACAGGAATTGCTTCAGGCGATCTTTTGGTTGCTGGTAAAGCTGATAGCATTTACTGAGCTGGCGTGCCTGGATGGCGATTTTTGGCGTGGCTGACTTAAAGGGCATCGGCGAATCCCTTGCGCGTCTTTTTAAACCAGAGCGCACCCAACCAGGCAATCAGGAGGGCGAGTACATAATAAAGTCCCAATCCGGGCCAGTCGGGTGAGGCATCATATAAAACGACGCCCCGCGTCTGCTCAATGATAAAAGTGAGCGGATTGAGAAACAGATAGGCCCGCACAGATTCGGGGAGTGCCGATGCCGGATAAAAAATAGGGCTCATAAACAACAGCATGGTTAAAATCAGGCCGATAAACTGTCCGATATCCCGCACAAAAACACCCAGTGATGCGAGAAACCAGGATAATCCCATAATCAGTAATAAGAGCGGTAGTATCACAATGGGTAACCACAGTAATGACCAGGAAATAGTATGCCCAATAGTGACCAGAAAGATCAACAGTATCAGCAGACTGATGCCGGCATGAAACAGGGCGGAACCCAGTGTCACCCAAGGCAGGATCTGCAGGGGAAAGATGACTTTTTTAACATAATTCACATGCGCTAATATCAGCCCCGGTGCGCGCGAAAGACATTCAGAGAATAGATTAAAAACGATCAGCCCGGCAAACAGAGATAAAGCAAACTCAAACCGATCATCCGGGCTGCCGTGTGCCTGATCCAGCCGTATCTTGAATACAATACTGAATACAAAAGTATAAATAGTGAGCATCAAAATCGGGGTCACAAAGGACCAGAGCAGCCCAAGGAATGAGCCGCGATACCGGCCGATGATCTCCCGTTTGACCATTTGCAGAACCAGTGGATGGTAGTGCCATACACTCAGGCAGATCTCGGAAAAAACAGATTTGGCGTGATACAAAAGTAGAGTGATGTGAATTAAAAGAGGGGGTAATTATCGCAGAAGCCCACCAACATCGCGCGGGAAAAATGCGTTTAGCCGGTTTAAATCATCAATTTTAGTTATATTCCTACTTGGTATAATGAGGCGGATTGCATGGAAATCGGCACATATTTCATTGCCTAAAGTCGAATTATGTTATCTTTAAGCGTTATCGTTACTTCGACTGTCGGTTTTTAGGCACTTTGTTTTTTCGATGGTTTTTCCGATATGCCCCCACGCAGTGTTGTAAAAAGCATGAATTCGGTTTGGAAATATGCACCAGCGCTTGCAACGCTCCCATTTTTTCGGCAGAATCCAAAACTACTTGGCTTTTGTGGTGATTTCTGATAGATGAGGCTATTTTTCTATCATGATGGATACAACTTAGCTTAGCAGAGTAAGAAAAAGTGAAAAACTTGCAAGAAATTTACTTTCGTATCGCGTAATAAATTTTTTAATCTTAATCAAGGGAGCTCCCATGGCTATTTCTAATGCACAACAAACCTCAATTTTAAAGGTTGTTGCCGGACTGTTTAATGCAGCGCCCGGTGGCAGCAATCTGACAGAATTGGCAAATCTGGTAGAGGGTGGTACATCGATACAACAACTGGCCAGAGATCTGGCCAAACATCCCTTATTTACAGACGGGATTATGGCAGGCAAGGCAACCACCCCTGCTCAGGTCGGCGTATTAATGAACCATTTCGGTTTGACCACTGGTTCAGGTGATGCCAGCAGTCCCGATGCACAAGCCGAAGCCTTCTTTACGGCCCGCATTAATGAGGGCACCGATTTTGGCGATATCGTTTTTGAAGCCATTACCTTTCTGTCACAAAGCAATCTGCCGACTGAATTTGCAGATGTGGCTGCGCTGCTCGATAACAAGGTCCTGGTTGCTGAAGTCTATTCCGAAAGTAATTCGGCCACCGATCTGGCAACACTGAAATCTATCCTGATTGGTGTGACGGCAACCGGCCCGGCAACGCGCGACGAAGCGATCACCTTCCTGGAAGGTCAGGGGAGCGGTCCTAATGCAGGTCAGGTGTTTACGCTGACCAGTGCGGTGGATAATATCGCGGGCACCAGCGGCGATGACGCTATTAATGGTGTGGTGGATACAACCGCTGGCGGGGCAGGTGGTACGTTTACGCCGGGCGATCAGATTGATGGCGGAGCAGGGAATGATACCGCGACTTTTGTCATTACAGATACCGGCAAATGGTCTAACGGTGCCACTATTAAGAATGTAGAAAATATCGTATTCCGTGATGTAACTAACGCGGGTGATACGGTAAACGTAGCCAATATCAGTGGCGCGACCAGTTTCACCAATCTGTCTTCGACTGCAGGTCAGACCCTGACTTTGAATAATATACAGAGTAATGCCAAGCTGGCTATTACCAACTCAAGCACAGCAGGCGGTAAAGCTAATAGTCTGACGGCGGATTTCAAGGATGGTACTTTTGTCACCGGTGGCACCCTGTCGGCTGATTTCAATGCGGCGGGCTCAAGCGTGGCTGGCACGACTGTCCGTTCCGACCTGAAGGTGGGACATGCCAGTGCTGCTGGAACAGCCACCGACCTGACCCTGGCGCTCAATGCGAGCGGCGCCAACTTTGCTACGTTTACTAACGGTGCAAATAGCATCGGTGGCTTGAAAACGCTGAATGTGGGTGGTACCGGTTCCCTGGATATTATTGCTGCGGGCGCTGAATTTGATAACCTGACCACAGTGAATGCGGCAGCCAATAAAGGCGGTTTCAAAGTTAATCTGGGTGCTAACAACAAGGACGTCACTTTCACCGGTGGCGATGGCAACGACACCCTGACCCTGGCTAACTTCAACACCAAGGATTCAGTGGATGGGGGTGCCGGGAATGACACGCTGAATGTAACGCTGGCAGATGTGCAGGCGTTCACCAAAGCGGCCCCGGTCAGCAATGTGGAAACCCTGGGAATTACACTGGGTGGTGCACTGGCTGCCAACACTTCAGTGAACGGGGATTTCTTTGGCATCAATAACATCACCCTGAATGATGGCCCGGACCTGGCTGGATTTACACTCAGCTTTGCGAACCTGGCAAATGAAACCAATGTGACTTTCAATAAAAGTTCAGCTAATACGGCCGGTACGATCAGTATCGACGTCAAGGGTGCGATTGCCGGTACTGCGGAAGCAGCCACTCTGACATTTGGCAAGGCGGTTGATTTCACCACCAATGCAGTCAAAGTGAATGCGGCCGGGTTGGAAACCGTTACTCTGGCGACGGCGACCACGTCAGGTGGCGGCGCACAACTCAGTGATCTGGCTGATTCTCAACTGAAAACCCTGAAAGTGACAGGTTCGGACGGTATCAATGTCGCCTCATTGGCGAACGCTAAGAATATCAGCACGGTGGATGCTTCGGCGGTGGTTAAGGACAGCAATGGTAATGTGGGTGGTGTGACTGTTGATCTTGTCAATAATAGTACGGGCGTGATCTTCACCGGTGGTGAGGGTGCCGATACTTATACTGCATCGACTAAAGGCGATACGATTACCGGTGGTCTGGGGGCGGATATCATTACCCTGGGTGCGGGTGCAGACAAGCTGATTTATAATGTAGCCGATGATTCTAAGGCAGGTGCTAAAGACGTTGTGGGTGGTTTTGATACCACGGCTGACGTGGTACAGTTTGCTTCAGCTCTGCAGGTCGGTGCAGCATCTTATATCGGTGCGGCAGCTTTCACCAATACCGGTGCGACACAATTGCGTATGAATGGTGCCGATCTGGAAATCGACTTGAATGGGGATACCACGGTTGATATGACGATTGAACTGACGGGCGTGAATGCAGGTCAGTTTGGTGCGGCCAACTTTGTCTTTGCTTAATCGAGACTAAGCGGGAGCCGTTTTCCCGCGGCATCTGTTGAAACCCAACCCGCTTGCCGCAAGGCAGGCGGGTTTTTTTTGATGAATCGAGACGATGAATAAAGACTGGTCACAGGGTTATTTTACGGATGTGGGCTATACTTTCGGATATTACCGCGAGTTATCGCCGACGTTTATTCGCTTCTGCCTCCTGCTGCAGGGTATTGCGGCACCGGACCCCGCTGACGCCCATTATTGTGAGTTGGGCATCGGCCAGGGACTGTCGCTGAATCTGCACGCGGCGACGCACACCGGTCGGTTTTGGGGCACTGATTTTAATCCGGAGCAGGCGGCCTTCGCACAGGGATTGGCGCGCGCTAGCGGGTTAGCGACCGATATCCGCGATGAAAGTTTCGATGAATTGCTACAGGCAGACTTGCCGCCCATGGACTTTATTACCCTGCATGGCATCTGGACCTGGGTGAGCCCTGAAAATCACCGGCAGATTGTGGCCCTTGCCCGCAAGCGACTCAAACCGGGTGGCGTACTCTATATCAGCTATAACATCTTGCCCGGCTGGTCAGCCGCCGCACCCCTGCGTCAGCTGTTCGCGTTGCATGACCGTTATGCCGGCCGTACACAAACGGCGCTGACCCGGGTGGATGCTGCGGTACAGTTTGCAGATCGCTTGCTGGGCTGCAATCCGGCCTATAGCCGGGCGATTCCGGGTATCGCAGACCGCCTGCGGCAAATCAAGGAACAGAATCGACATTATGTGGCGCATGAGTATTTTAATCGCGAGTGGAATGTCATGTATTTTGTCGATGTGGCCGAGCAACTGGCCGCCGCGAAGCTTGAGTTTGCAGCGAGTGCTGCGTTATTGGATACGGTCGATGCTATTCACTTGAATCCGGCGGCACAGGCCATGTTGAAGGAAATAGAGCATCCGGTATTGCGCGAACAGCTACGCGACTATTTCACTTTTTCTCAATTCCGGCGTGATTTGTTCATGCGTGGCACCTGTCGTTTGAGTGCACAGGAAAAACATCAGCGGTTGCTGGACACGCGTTTTGTTTTACTGCAGACGCCGGCAGATGTACCCCGCAAGATCACAGGCAGCTTGTTAGAGGGCGACCTGCAGGCAGCCATTTATGAGCCGCTTTTATCGGCCCTGGCCGAGCGGGATTTTGCACCCAAATCATTGCGCACACTGTGTGCCAGCGGTGAAAAGGCCGCGCTTGCCAGTGCGCAAGTACTCGAGGCGATGATCATACTGGTGGGCATGGGACACGTGTCGCCCTGCCAGGATGAAGCGGCGGTGAAGCAAGTGCGTGGCAACAGTGAACGGATGAATGCCGAGATTTTGCGGCGTGCAGTCTATAGTCGGGACATTGCCTATCTGGCGGCCCCAGTGATTGGCGGGGCCGTTCCGGTGAATCGTGTTCAGCAATTATTTTTGTTGGCTAAAGTCCGCCAGCAACCCAATCCGGTTTTATTTGCCTGGCAGGTTTTTAAGGATAATAACGAGCGCCTGGTTAAAGCCGGACAGGTGATTGACAATGAAGCCGACAGTCTGCAAGAGCTGGAGCGCTTGTATGCAACTTTCAATCAGCAGACCCGTTTGCTGCTAAAGGCCGTCGGTGCCGTGCGCTAATACCTGGTGCATCCGCGGTACATCCGCACCGTGCATCCGTATTCTGTTTGATTTCAAGCAGGGGTCATCGAAAGCAGCTCTCTGGTCAGGAAGCGATTTCCTGATTCAATTGAATTAATGTTGCCAGTGGGTCTGTGGCCTGTGTAATGGGGCGGCCGATTACCAGATAGCTTGCGCCCTGTTGCATGGCCTGACGGGGGGTGGCAATTCGCTGTTGATCGTCCAGAGGCGTGTTCACCGGTCGGATGCCGGGGGTGACCAGATCAAAGTCACGGCCGATCAATTGCCTGAGACGGGCTGTTTCCAGTGCAGAGCAGACGACGCCATCCAATCCGCAATCGCGTGCTAACAGCGCGAGTCTCTGAACGACATCGTTGGGTTCGCCCTGCCAGCCAATTTCCTGCAGATCATCGCGGTTCATGCTGGTCAGCAGGGTAACGGCAATGAGTTTGGTCGGGCTGGCGGCTAATGCTTCCCGTGCGGCGAGCAGCATGTTTCTGCCCCCGGATGCGTGTACATTGACCATCCATACACCCAGGCTTGCTGCCGCTTTGCAGGCAGCGGCGACGGTATGGGGAATATCATGGAATTTGAGATCCAGGAAAACATCAAAGCCCGCCTGCGTTAATTTGTCTATGAGCTGCGGGCCGGCTATGGTAAAGAGTTCTTTGCCAATCTTGAGTCGGCATAATTCCGGGCGTAGTGTACTAGCCAGCGCCAGGGCGGGTTCTGCACGCGGATAGTCCAATGCGACAATAATGCGCGGTTCATTCATTGAGGTTATCTATTTTTTTCGAAAGCGGGTGGTGAGGCAGGAGAGATAGCCGATCACCATACCCAGCGCAAAGCATATCAGTAATACGATACTCATAGGGAGTTGCACGGTCTGATCGAGATAATAAGAGAGTGTGACGGGTTCTGAATTTTTTGCTGTGAAACTGACCAGCAGCAAAAACAGAAAGATGCGCAGCAACCAAATGAACAATTGCATGATGATCAGCCTGAAGGATAGGTCAACAGTTCCAAATGAAGCCCGATGCTGCAAGCACGCCAAGTGCAAGTGGGGCTATGCTCCAAGTGCAAGTGGGGCTATGCTGTATGATAACGAAGCAGACTGCGTTTGTAAATGTGGCAGCGTATCCAGCGGTATCTCGTGGGTAGCGCTGCCACCGATGATATGACAGTGAATAGCCGATTAATCTTTCTGATAATCGACGCGTTCACGCATTTCTTTGCCGGCTTTAAAGTGCGGCACATATTTTTCCGGAACGTGCACTTTTTCTCCCGATTTTGGATTACGACCGATACGGGGCGGCCGATAGTTCAGGTCAAAACTTCCAAACCCGCGAATCTCAATCCGCTGCCCTTCTGTCAGACTTTTGGCCATCGCATCCAGTATTATCTTGACAGAAAGTTCGGCATCCTTCGTTACAAGCTGAGGAAAGCGCGCGGCAAGTCTGGAAATCAATTCAGATTTCGTCATGAATATCCTCTTTATTGCTCTGTATTTTTACTGTCCATCTTAGCTTTGAGTAATGCACCCAGGCTGGTTGTACCTGCGTTGACTGGAACCTTGTTAGTCAGTTTCTGCATGGCACTGGCTTCATCTGATTTGTCTTTTGCTTTAATGGAAAGGTTGATTGCCCGGTTTTTACGATCAATGTTGATGATCATGGTTTCAACCGGATCACCTTCTTTCAGATGGGTGCGAATGTCTTCTACGCGATCACGGGATACCTCGGATGCCCGCAGATAACCTTCAATGTCATCCGTTAATGCAATGACGGCGCCTTTAGCATCAATGCTCTTGACGGTTCCCTGAATAATGCTGTTCTTGTCATGTTCAGAAACGAAGCTGTTGAAAGGGTCACCTTCCAGCTGTTTGATGCCCAGTGAAATACGTTCGCGTTCGACGTCAATGGAGAGAATGAGTGCTTCGACCTCATCGCCTTTTTTGTAGTTACAAACCGCTTCTTCGCCCGGGTGAGACCAGGATAAATCGGATAAATGCACGAGTCCGTCGATATTGCCGGGTAAACCAATGAAAACGCCAAAATCTGTAATGGATTTGATTTGCCCTTGTATCTTATCGCCTTTTTCATGATTGATCGCGAATTCTTCCCATGGATTAGGCATACATTGCTTCATGCCCAGAGAAATCCGGCGACGTTCTTCGTCTATTTCAAGAATCATGACTTCGACTTCATCGCCTAATTGAACAATCTTGGATGGATACACATTCTTGTTAGTCCAATCCATTTCAGAAACGTGAACCAGGCCTTCAATACCCTGCTCTATTTCGATAAAAGCGCCATAATCCGTTAGATTGGTCACTTTGCCGAATAAGCGCGTGCGTTGTGGGTAACGCCGTGCGAGACCAACCCACGGATCTTCGCTTAATTGTTTCATGCCGAGTGAGACCCGGTTTTTCTCTTGATCAAACTTGAGTACTTTAGCCGTGACTTCGTCACCGATATTAACCACCTCAGACGGATGCTTGACGCGGCGCCAGGCGAGATCGGTAATATGGAGAAGGCCATCAATCCCGCCCAGATCCACAAAGGCGCCATAATCGGTAATGTTCTTAACAATACCGTTCACCACAGCGCCTTCCTGCAAACTGGCCAGCAGGGATTCACGATCGGCACCCTGGCTTTCTTCCAGTACTGCGCGACGGGACACGACGACGTTATTCCGTTTACGGTCCAGTTTGATGACCTTGAATTCCATTTCTTTGTTTTCGTACGGCGTGGTGTCTTTAACGGGTCGAATATCAACCAGCGAGCCGGGTAGAAAAGCACGGATACCATTGATCATGGCGGTTAAGCCGCCTTTGACCTTGCCATTGACCATGCCGCAGACGACAGCCCCGCTTTCCATGGCAGCTTCCAGATCATGCCATGCTGTGAGTCGTTTCGCCTTGTCACGGGATAAACGTGTTTCCCCATAGCCATCTTCCAGTGCTTCGATGGCAACACTGACAAAATCGCCCGGCTTGGCTTCAACCTCACCTTTGTCATTTTTGAATTCTTCAACAGGGATAAAGCTTTCGGATTTAAGCCCGGCGTTTACAACGACGATGTTGTAGTCAACCCGGACAACTTCAGCAGTAATGACCTCACCAACGCGCATTTCCTGGCGTGAGAGGCTTTCTTCAAACAGTTGGGCAAAACTTTCTGGAGAGTCGGTTGCAGTGGCAGCAGTAGTCATGATAGAAATTACCTGATTTATAAGCCCGCTTAAGACATGTCTGGCGACGTGCTGGGCGGGATGGGTTAGTTAATAAGTTAGTCATTACCTGAAAGGAGACAGATCTGCTTCTTTTTCCTGGAAGGAAGAAGAGAGCGTGACCCGGATTTCATTTCAAGCGCTATTTACTTGCACAAATTTCAGTATACCAAGCGATTACTTTGTTTAATACCTGAATTACAGAAAGCGAAGTGGTGTCTAATATGCGTGCATCTGAGTTTTGTTGCAAGGGTGCAACACTGCGATTGCGGTCGCGCGTGTCACGTTTTTGAATATCTTGCAATAAGTCAGGAATGGTAGCACTGATTCCTTTCTCCTTCAACTGCTTATAACGTCTTTCTGCTCGCACCTCAGCACTGGCCGTGAGAAATATTTTGAGAGTGGCGTCAGGAAAGACGACCGAACCCATATCCCGTCCATCTGTGACTAAGCCCGGGGGGCGGCGAAAGGCACGCTGGCGTGACAGCAACGCATCTCTGACGGGCGGATAGGCGGCAATTTTAGAAGCCAGGATGCCACATTGTTCCGTACGGATGGCATCAGCTACGAGGGTGCCTTCCAGACGTACCGTTCCTTCTGCAAACACAACATCGAGCTGGGTGGCCATCGTTGCGAGTGCTGCTTGATCGGTCAGGTCAGTGTGGCATTGCATTGCTTTGAGTGCAACGAGACGATATAACGCGCCGCTATCGAGATAGTGATAATTGAGTTCATTGGCAACCCGTTGCGCAATGGTTCCTTTGCCTGATGCTGAAGGGCCATCGATGGCGATAACGGGAACAGAATGAATTTTCATCATATGTGAACCAGACGTGTAAATTGGTCAAAATACTCAGGAAAAGTCTTCGATACACAGGCCGGATCGTGAATCCGGACGGCGACACCCAGGCTTGCCAATGAAAAGCACATGGCCATACGGTGATCATCGTAAGTGTCAATGGCGGCCCCAGAGGTGAGGCCCGAGGCCGGCGGTGTAATGCGCAAGCAGTCGCCCCCTTCTTCTACTGTGGCGCCCAGTTTGCGTAATTCATGGGCCATGGCGCTCAGACGGTCGGTTTCTTTGAGCCGCCAGCTGGCAATATTACGCAGTGTGGTCACACCTTCGGCGAATAATGCGGTGATGGCGAGGGTCATGGCTGCATCGGGGATATGATTGCAGTCAAGATCTATGGCCTGTAGGCGTGGGCTGGATGAGTGAGGTTGAGCGGCGCGTGATTCAATCCAATTGTCCCCATAAGTGATCTGTGCACCCATTTTCTCCAGCGCATGGGCAAAGTGGATATCGCCTTGCGCACTGTTGCGTCCGACGCCCTGTACGCGGACGGGACCCCCTCCGATGGCACCGGCAGCCAGAAAATAAGAGGCCGAAGAGGCATCACCTTCTACCGTGATGGTGCCTGGGCTGCGATAAGGTTGTTGGGCAGGCAGTGTAAATTGTTGCCAGTCATGGTGCTCGACCTGTACGCCAAAATGTTCCATTTGTGCTAATGTAAGTGCGATATAAGGTTGCGAAATCAATGTGCCTGCTACCGTGATGGTCGCCGCGTTTCCTGTTAATGGTAAGGCCATCAATAGTCCGGTTAGAAACTGGCTGGAGACATCGCCTTTAACCGTAATGGTATGGTGCTGGCTGAGGCCTGTCTTAACCGGTTTTATTTCCAGCGGCGGAAAGCCTGCATGACCCAGGTAAGTGATGTCTGCGCCCAGTTGACGTAAGGCATCCACCAGGTCAGCGATAGGCCGTTCGTGCATGCGCGGTACGCCAGCTAACCGATAATGTCCCTGCATTAAAGACAATACGGCAACCAGGGGGCGAAAAGCGGTACCGGCATTACCTAAAAACAAATCCGCGGACTGCGTCGGAAAGCGGCCCTGGCTACCGGTTACGCAGTAATCATGGGCACCCGTTTGTGTAATGCGGACGCCCAGTATACCGAGTGCGTCGCGCATGTGCTCGGTATCGTCAGAAGCGAGCAGGCTATGGATGTGCGTATTGCCTGTTGCCAGGGCGGCTAGCAGTAGAATCCGGTTAGATATACTTTTGGACCCAGGTAGTTGCACGGTGCCACGAGCTGTTTTAACCAGCGGAAGATCAAGCGATTTCATTGCGTGTTGAGCGTGTAAAATTGGCGATGATAGCGTATTAGGAACCGTATTAGGAATTTTAGGGAGCGCATTTTGTCGATTATCAGGGGGGTTGTGCATGATTATTTACTTATAAATACAGGTTTAAGGTAATTTTTCCACATGATTCCTGTCAGCAGGATACGGTCAACAACAGTGATGAAATGCGGGAACAATGTGCTATCTTTCAAATGCGCACTAAAGTGGAAAAAACCAGGTCTGGATTAGATACCCGGATAGTTTATCGCTGTCTGATTTGTTCATGGATCTGGAAAGCGTGGTTATCAATACAGCCTGTTCAATACAGCCTGTTTAAGGTAATCTATGACAGCGGGTTTTTAAAATAGTGCGTTTTTATTTTATCAAATAGCGCGTAAAACTTCGTTCTTCAGGGCGGAGATATAAGCGCACAGGCGAAGCCTGTTTAATGCGGTCTTTGCTGTTCTTGAATGTACTTGAGCGAGGACATCGCTTGTTAGCCTGTGGAGTTGAAACGTTAGTTTCGTCTAAGAAGCAGGAACCAGTAGGCAGTAGCAATACAAACCTACTCTTAACGGCTTAATAAGTCGCTAGGAATCCTCTTCGTTTAGGAAGGGGAGGATGTCAAGTAGCATTAGAATTGGGCACTATTAGGTGGTCAGTGATTATTTTATAAAGGAAGAGGTTGATTCATGGAAGATGCAGAAATTACTTTGATGTTTTCTCTATTGGCGATCCCTGTCGCTATCTGGCTGCAGCTATGGGTAAGAACCCGTAAGGAAGAGCGACGCAATGAGCTGGGAGAAGAAGAATTTGAAAATACCGGACGTGCCTTTTATTCGATTATCCTGGAAGGATCCGCTGTGGTTGGCGGGCTGATTATGGTGATTGTGGCTACCAGCGGGGTTGTTAAGTACATCATTGGTTTCTATAGCTGATACTGTCAGAAGGCTATCCGGATATTCGGGCAATGGGCTGTCCGGTCATTTTCTATGATCGCATGTCAGTGAGTTAAATAGGCTTGCATGCTGACGAGAACAACCATTATGGCCCGAATTTCATTTTTTTTTCGGCATGCATCGGCATCGGGTCTTTGGGTCGCTCGACTGATCAGGGTGTTTTGGGTGTAGTCTTTTTATTGCGGGCGCGTTCCGTTTTATCTTCAGTGGCTTTCTTTGGTTTCTTTTGTTCAAATTCAAATCCAATTTTTCCGGCTGCATCTGTAACCAGATAAGCGGAAAATGGGCGTCCTTTTTTTGAAATGAACTGAGTAAGTAAATCGGTGCGGCCGGTCTCTAACAGTTTAGTCGTTTGTTCCGGCTCAATAGATCGATTCAGGATAATTTTCCCTGTTCTGAAGTCGCAGGTGCGCGTTATTCCGACTGATTTTTCACACAGATAGTACATGCCATGTTCATAAACAGCGTGGCCGCATTTGGGACACTTTCCCAGAGCAGTGTGGTTAGTGAAGTCGACTGCCTCGGCATTGTCATCATGGTCGTTGCCAAAATCAAATTTCATTTCAAGCTCATCGGTGAGCTTAATATTGGCATTAAACAGGCGTCCCATTTTGCTGCGAAAGCCTTGTAACGGTCCTACTTCGCGCTGAGTAATGAGTGTTTCCATTTCTGCTACTTCGAACTGGCGGCCTGCCAGGATTTTCCAAAGGGCAAAGTCACACTGTTGGCATTGAAATTTTTTATAGGTTTCCTGAACTAATCCGCCGCATTTTGGACAGGGAGATTGTAGTGTCGAGAAATCTCCGCTAATGGTTTCACCCCGATGATTTTTTGCCTGTTCAACAATATGACGTGTCATGTCGGCAATTTTTTCCATAAAGGCACTGCGCTGAAGCTTACCCTGCTCAATCTGGCGGAGCTTAAATTCCCAATCGCCGGTTAATTCAGGTGAAATCAGCTCAGGTACCTTAAGGCCCCGTAATAATGTGATGAGGGATGATGCTTTGGCAGTGGGATGAAGTTCCCGCCCAACCCGATAGATGTAATTTTCAAATACCAGGCCTTCAATAATGGCCGCACGTGTAGCGGGTGTACCCAGTCCTTTTGTGCTCATGGCCTCGCGCAATTCTTCATGTTCAACCAGCTTGCCCGCGCCTTCCATGGCCGATAACAGTGTTGCTTCATTAAATCTTGCCGGGGGACGCGTCTGATTCGGCACGATTTTGATTTCTTCTGCTGTCACGCGCTCATCCGGGGCAACGGCAATCAGTGACACGTCGTCCGCGGTTCCCTGATGAGGGGTGCTCTTGCCATAAACGGCCTGCCAGCCCGGGTTGACCATGATCTTGCCTTCAGTCTTGAATGGCTCATTTTCAACCCGTGTTATCCGGGTGGTAATGAGAAATTCAGCCGGGGGATAGAAAATCGCCAGAAAACGTTTGGTCACCAGGTCGTATAGTTTGGTCTCTGCCTCATTTAATTTTTTTGGTTGCAGTGAAGTGGGAATAATCGCGAAATGGTCTGAAATTTTTGTATTATCGAAAATACGCTTGTTGGGTTTTACCCACCCGGATTGCAGGATATGTCTGGCAAATTCGCCGTAATCCGTCTGCTCCAGTGCCTGCAGGGCTTCCTGAACCGTGGCCGCATAATCTTCGGGTAGTGCCCGTGAATCGGTGCGTGGATAGGTCAATACTTTGTGTTTCTCATATAGAGCTTGAGCCAGTCCCAGTGTTACCTTGGCGGAAAATCCAAAGCGACCGTTGGCATCTCGTTGCAGGCTGGTGAGATCATATAGCAGCGGACATGTTTCCTTGGCTGGTTTGCTCTCATCACTGACGCTGGCGGATTTCCCCTGGCATTTGGCACGGATGGCTTCAGCTTTATCCTGCTCCCATAAGCGCTCAGCTTTTAATTCATTATTGGTCTTATTTTTAACGAACTTTTCATCAAACCACCTGCCCTGATAATGGCCGCTATCAGCTGAAAAAGTACCTTGCACTTCCCAATAGTGTTGTGGTGTGAATTTTTTAATCTTTTCTTCACGTTCTACCAGAATGGCTAATGTCGGCGTTTGTACACGTCCGACCGTCGTTTTATGAAAGCCACCTTCTTGAGAGTTAAAGGCAGTCATGGCGCGTGTGCCATTAATGCCAACCAGCCAGTCTGATTCAGAACGACTGATTGCCGCATCAGCCAGTGACTGCACTTCGTTATTATCCAGTAGCTTGGTAAAACCTTCCCGAATAGCATCCGGCGTCATGGATTGCAGCCAAAGGCGTTTTATCGGTTTCTTTGTGCCAACATGACGCGCAATGTAATAAAAAATCAATTCTCCTTCACGTCCCGCGTCACAGGCATTAATTAATGTGTCGACATCCTTACGTTTAATCAGTTTAGTCAGAAGCTTTAAACGTGATGCTGTTTTCTCGATAGGGTTAAGATCAAAATGTGGTGGAATGACCGGTAGATTAGCAAAGCTCCATTTACCCCGTTTAACTTCATATTCCTTGGGAACGACCAGTTCGAGCAGGTGACCAATGGCGGATGAAATGATGTATTGATCGTTCTCAAAATAATCGGTGTGTTTAGTAAAATTACCCAGTACCCGCGCAATATCTGTTGCAACAGAAGGTTTTTCAGCGATAATCAAATGCTTACCCATGGTGTCCCTGTGAGTAGTGGCGCCTGGCCCGTGGTGATTCAGAAAAAATAATTTGCCGTGTCTCGTAATGGATTAGACAGATGAGCATAAGATTTGTTTGAGTAGTGGGCACATTAAGTCCGGGTAACGGTCGGTTTTTTTAGCGGAATGAGAATATACGGGTGTTTTGTCTTAATGACGATAATGCGAATCACTGACAATCAGTAGCTTTTCCAGAATGGAATGGTCTGTCAGCTGATTTTGTATCCACAATTCGGTTAATACAATTAATTTGATTTTTTCTAGGCTGGCTGTCCCTTCATCCATCGCTAACACCCGGTCGATCAATAATTCGCGTTGTAGTGGATTAAGCATGCCGGCTTGTTCCAGAAACGCGATAAATCCCCGTCCTTCAGTATCAATTCTTTCTATCTCGAATGGGGTATAGCAACGAAATGAATTGTTTTCTGCCAGCGTAGCCGGGTAGTTTCCTGTGTCATGCCGTGCCAGGTCAGACAGCCAGTCGAGCGCTTGATTAATATCATCATTGGCAAATCCTGCCATGGTGAGTTTGCGTGTTAGCGTGGCGGAATCCGGATAGCTTCCGGAATCAAAATAATTTTCAAATAAGTAAACGAGAATATCGAACATAGTTAGCCTTGAGTTACTTCAAGTATGTTTTTTAGATCAATGAATTGTATAAAAATGCATGTATACCGTTACCGTATGCGCTGGTAGCAGCCGCCCGGCAGACTGGCAACGAAGCCGTCTAACTCAAGCGTTAATAGCATGGCGGATACTGCATCAGCCGTCAAGCCGCTGCGGACACACAAGGTATCGATACTGACGCTATCATACCCAAGATGTTCAAGTAATAATGCGTTTTCTGTCGAATGTATCGTGTGGGTTTCTTTCTGAGCGTTAGCTGTATTAACGATGGTGTGATAGCCCAGTTCGTCGAGAATATCTTGCGTATTCTCGACCAGTTTAGCCCCTTGTTTAATCAGAGCATGACAGCCTTTTGACAGAGGCGAATGAATCGAGCCTGGAATGGCCAGTACATCCCGTCCTTGCTCGAGTGCCTGGCGAGCCGTAATCAGCGAACCGCTGCGCAATGCTGCTTCTACTACCAGGCAGGCATGAGCCATGCCGCTGATAATGCGATTCCGGCGCGGAAAATTATGACCTATGGCGGGCATGCCCAATGGAAATTCGGAAATAATCGCACCTTTTTCTGCTAATTCATGTGCAAGCGGATGGTTTTTTGCCGGATAAACAATATCGAGCCCGGTGCCGACTACGGCAATGCTGGTGGCTGCGCCGCGTAAACCACCCCGATGCGCGGCAGTATCAATCCCCAATGCCATTCCACTCACGATACAAAGTCCTGCATTACTGGCTGCTTCAGCAAAGGTTTCGGCATTGACAATGCCCTGTGGCGTTGCATTACGACTGCCCACTACGGCGAGTGCGGGCATACTCAGCAGCCGGCGTTGTCCTTTAAGATATAGAAGTGGTGGCGGATCAGCGATATTGAGTAGCAGGTGTGGATAATCCGAATCTGCCAGTGTAATAATCGAGTTAGCTGGGTCTTCCAGCCATTTGAGTGCAGCCGATATTTTTTCACTGTCAGGGCCCCGTTTGATATTGTTTGCAACGGATTTTTTGACAACGCACTCAAGTGCGCGGGTGTTTGCAGCCAGGATCTCAGTCGGACTGCCAAACGCAACCAGTAATCGGCGTATGGATTCACCACCTAAACCATTAATCAGGTTGAGGCTGAGCCAGGACTCGCTATCTGGTAAAATTCTCACGATGGATACGCTACAAGCTTGCCTGTCAGGGTGTTCCTACCGTATCATGAATTTGAATGGATTGGGTGCTTTGCATGACGAGTGCATAGGATACCTGGTCAAAAACTCGAAATATAAAAGCGAGGCCGGTACGCATGTCGGGTAGTTGCACCATTTTGCCTTCCGGTGTTTTGACGAAACTTTCCCGATAGATGGCGAGCACATGGCCCGCTTCCAGGTGATCATGCGTGCCCTTGTTAAGCGTGATAATCGCGCCTTTGCCGATTTCGTTGACGCCACCATAGACCGAAATAATACGTCCTTTTATGGGTAGTTCTGGTGCGCGCGGAATGTAATTGTTGAATAAAGTATCCGGAGAAACAACCAGCCGATCCCCTTTCAGGATTTCTTGAACAGAATGCGTAATGGTTGCGGTGCTGATGTCAGCAAAAATACTCACTTTGGCATCGCCCAGATAAATCGCTTCATAACCTAGGATTTGACCGTTCCGGTCAGGATCTTTTAAAGCTTTTCCCGGTCGAAATATCTGCCATGTTGCACCCTGGTTCGCCGGTAAATTATGAATGTAGACCGTATCACCGCTACTGAGTATGACGCGACGATCACTGGACCCCAGTAAGAAGGGCGCTTTTTCAAGGCCGTTTTGCTCAATGACGAGGGGCTGGCTTAGAAAGGGTTCGATCGCGTTTGCGGGAATACTGGGGATGGCTGCGTTACTGAGGCGGTTTATCCGTATGCTGGGAGATAATTTAACCATGCCCTTTCTTTTTGCGAGCCGTAATCGGTTTCCATCGGGTGTTTCTTCTAGTATAACAATGTCGCCAGGGTAGATTTTGTGTGGGTTTTTGACTTGTGTTCGATTGAATCCCCAGATTTGTGGCCAACGCCAAGGATCTTTTAGAAAACGGGAGGCGATACCCCACAACGTATCCCCTGGAAGGACAACATGGTGATCGGGTGTATCACTGCGAAGTGCACTATTATCCGCTTCGGCAGGTAAAACAAAAAACAAACTTAGAAATAAAATCTTGGATATAATAAGCTTACGCATGGACGATTCCAGTTGCGAGAGTTGGCTTTGTTTGTCAGGCACAATAATTGCCGGATAATAATACGATCTGAGTTCTGTATTTGGTTTGTTAAATTAAACAAGTTTTTTATGACTATTCTAAAGATATTACAATATCCCGACGAGAGGCTGCATATCGTAGCGGCTACGGTGCCAGAAGTCACTGATAATATCAGAATCCTAATAAAAGATATGGCAGAAACCATGTATTCTGCCCCGGGAATCGGTCTGGCAGCTACTCAGGTTGATGTTCACAAGCGTGCCATCGTGATTGATATATCGGATACGCATGATCAATTACTCGCGTTAATTAATCCTGAGATTGTGGCGAGTAGCGGAGAATCTGATTATGAGGAAGGCTGCTTATCGGTTCCAGGTGTGTATGGAAAGGTGCGGCGTGCTAAATCCGTGACGGTTCAGGCGCTGGACATTGAGGGCAATCCGTTTGTTTTGGATGCGGATGGCTTGCTTGCTGTGTGCATACAACATGAAATGGATCATCTGGCTGGAAAAGTATTTGTTGAATACTGGTCGCAATTGAGGCAGTCGCGTGTCATCGCGAAACTGAAGAAAAGACAGCGTAGTATCATGTAACTCAATGGTTATGAAATTATTGCACCCTTGATTTGTGGTGCGAACAAAGTAAATGCTGCTGTGTGCTGATTCTTGACGAAGTCGGATGACTGTGTGCCGCAACTTGAACCAGTCTACTGCATAGCTGGGTTTATCCGCTGTGTGCATTACGATCGTTAAAGTTCAATATCTTTGACGGTATTTCTTATGAATCACTATTGAATCAATCGGTTGGGTTGTGAATTATGAGCCTGCCGCCCGTACTATCTTTTGCCGACGCGATGCCGTGTTTAGTTGGAGTTTCAGGGTGTCGTGAAGTCAATTTTTTTGACTGATATTTGCATTGACTGATAGATTAGGATGTTGACTTTAATGGATTCACATTATTCTTAAAGATGAAGATTATTTTTGCTGGTACACCGACATTTGCAGCTACTGCACTGGCAGCCTTGATTCGTGCTGGCCATGAAATCGTGCTGGTGTTGACGCAGCCTGATCGTCCTGCAGGCAGGGGTATGAAAATAACTGCCAGTGCAGTTAACCTATTGGCGCAGCAGCATGCATTAACCGTGTTGCAGCCTGTCACGTTGAAGTCGCCGGCACTGTACGCGCAAGTGCGTGCATTAGAAGCGGATGTCATGATTGTCGCAGCATACGGGTTGATTTTACCGGAGGCGTTATTAACGATTCCACGTTATGGCTGTCTCAACATTCATGCTTCTTTGTTGCCACGCTGGCGTGGTGCTGCACCGATTCAGCGTGCGATATTAGCCGGTGATCGAGAGACCGGCATTACGATTATGCAAATGGATGCCGGTTTGGATACGGGTATGATGTTGTTAAAACAGCGTATTCCCATTATGCCGGGTGATACAGCGCAAACGCTGCACGATAAACTGTGTGTATTGGGTGCGCAGTGTATCGTGGAAGGACTGGTGTTTTTACAGGACAAGAAACTGAATCCCATTTTGCAGGACGAATGGTTGGCTTGTTATGCATCCAAAATAAAAAAATCGGAGGCTGAGATTGATTGGCGGCTGACTGCGGATCAAATAAATGATGGTGTGCGCGCCTTTAATCCAAATCCGGGTGCCTATACTTATCTTCAGGGGAGCCTGCTAAAGATCTGGCAAACCAGGGTTGTCTCAGGAGGTGTGGGTAGACCGGGTGAGATTATGGCGATAGGGCCTGATGGAATTGTTGTGGCCTGTGGTACGGGCACGATTTTACTGGAAATGGTGCAAAAGCAGGGTGGAAGAAAACTGAAGGCGGCAGAGTTTCTGACCGGGTACCAGACATTACAGCCCGGAGATTGCTTTAGTTCAGGCGATCGGACTGATACCCGAAATGATTAAGACACAGCGCATTGCTGCGTCTGTTGTAGAAAAAGTATTGGCGGGTGCGAGCCTCACAGTCGTATTGCAGGAATTGTGGCAGCGATCTCCGGCACTTTCAAATCAGCAGAAAGGGGCTATTCAGGATTTAAGTTATGGTGTGCTGCGTTTTTATGGCCAGCTTGATGCATTACTTGGGCTGTTATTAAAAAAAAGCTTGCAGGATAGAAGGCTGTATTTCCTGTTATTGGTTAGCTTGTATCAATTGGAGTACAGTAAAGCGCCCTCTCACGCTGTGGTGGATCATGCTGTTTCCGCTTCTCGTTTTCCGGGTGGTTCGAAAAAAATACCCGGTCTGGTCAACGCGATATTGCGTAACTTTATCCGACAACATGAACGCCTGCTGCAACAAGTCGATGGTAATGACGTTGGACGATACTCCCATCCACAATGGTGGATCGATAAGCTGCGTGTACAATATCCTCACGATTTTCAAGCAATACTCGCAGCGAATAATAAGCGCCCGCCCATGACCTTGCGGGTTAATCAGCGCAAGATCAGCGTTGCGGATTATCAAGCGTTACTTGATAAGAAAGAGATGAAGACGCAACTTTTATGGTCTAGTGCACTCCAATTGATGCAACCTGTGAATGTAAAGGAATTGCCTGGATTCGCTGAAGGATGGGTATCTGTGCAAGATGCGGGTGCGCAATTGGCCGCGCCATTTTTGGATATACAAGATGGCATGCGCGTATTAGATGCTTGTGCTGCGCCGGGAGGTAAAAGTACACACTTATTGGAGCTGGGTCAGATGGCTTTGACTGTGTTGGATAATGATGCTACAAGGCTTGCCCGGGTGGCGCAGAACCTCGAACGGTCAAAGGTGGAAGCGGCGCGTTTGATTTGTGGCGATGCGGCACATCCTGCTCAGTGGTGGGATGGCAAACCGTTTGATCGTATTCTGGCTGATGTTCCTTGCTCTGCTTCAGGCGTGGTTTGTCGTCATCCTGATATAAAATGGTTGCGCCGCGAGCGCGATCTGGCTCAGTTTGTCGTAACCCAGCAGAAAATTCTTAATGCTTTGTGGCTAATCCTTGCTAGAGGCGGCAAGTTGCTTTATGTTACCTGTTCGGTATTTGCCGAAGAGAATCAGTGCCAAATGGAGGAATTCTTGCGTCATCATTCAGATGCTCAAGCATTATCACCTTCCGGAATGTCGATAATAAATGGCCAGTTATTACCGAATATGTATCATGATGGTTTTTTCTATACCTTGCTGCATAAAACCTGATTTATTTATGCGACCGGCACAATTCCTGTATATCACTCTGATGTTGTTATTGCCAGCCATTATCTTTTCGGTGGCCCTGGCGCGTGCTGAAGGTGGCATTCAAGTAAAATATGTTAGCGTAGCACCGGTGGATCATGGTTATGAGCTTAATGTTGATTCTGAAATCGTACTGAATCCTACCTTGGAGCAGGCGCTCGAAAAGGGGATTACCCTGTACTTCGTTACAAAATTTCTGTTAGTAGATCCGCGTTGGTATTGGTTTGATAAAGAGGTTGCGCGGAGTAAGTTGCGGATCGGTCTAAAGTATTATGCACTGACTCGTCAGTATCGTCTGAGCCATGGGCCCCTGTCGCAAAGTTTTTATACACTGGAAGAAGCATTACGGGTGTTGAGCCGGTTTCGCGGGCGGCCGATTATTGTGCTGTCTGAATTAAAGCAAGATGTTGAATATATCGCCACATTGCGTGTGTGGCTCGATTTAACGCGATTACCCAAACCATTTCAGGTGGAAACAATCGGCTCCAAAGACTGGGATCTCAGTTCTGATCCATTGGAGTGGCGTATGAAATTACCGCTGTCAGCGCAGGATTCTGATAGTGCAGGGAATCTGTGAAATACGTATTGATTATCGGCGCAGGATTGGGCGCTGTTATGCTTTTCCTGCTGGCAACGGCGGGTGCAAATACTGAATTTCTTGAGCGTCGATATCGTCTGCTGATTGGGTTAAATATCGTCCTGGTTCTGTTTCTTATGGTGATCGTGGGGTATTTGTTGTGGCGGCTGAGGCGCAGACTCAAGTCGGGTGTGTTTGGTTCCCAGTTGGCGTTACGTTTGCTTTTGATTTTCTCATGGATGGCCATACTCCCTGGCGTGCTGGTCTATGCGGTATCGGTGCAATTCCTGGAGAGGAGTATTGAATCCTGGTTCGATGTAAAAGTGGATCGTGCATTGGAGGGAGGGTTGAATTTAGGGCACACTATGCTCGATAATCTATTGGGGGAGTTGGAGAAAAAGGCGCAGGTTGCTGCATTGAGATTATCTGAGGCGAGCATTCTGCCTTTACCTGTCCTTAACGAATTGCTGGCGCAATCACAGGTGCAGGAAGCGACATTATTTAATCAGGATGGAAAGGTTATTGCTTTTTCCAGTATCAATAATCAGTCTCTGTTTCCGGAGATGCCAAATACGGCGGTGATGCGCCATATCAGGATACAGAAGGCTTATCGCGCAGTGGAGTCGATTGCCGGAAGTGGTCTGTATTTGAGAGTAGTAGCGCCAGTTAATATATTGAATCTGAAAGAAGATATTCGTATGCTACAGCTTTTGCAGGCAGTGCCACAACAACTGTCAAAAGATGCAAAAAGGGTGCAGGCGGGATATCGTGATTATCAGGAATTGTCCCTGTCGCGTCAGGGATTAACGCGTTTGTACAGTGTAACATTGACATTGGCACTGTTATTGGCGCTGTTTTCTGCATTGGCTTCTGCCTCGCTTATCAGTGAAAAACTGAGTGCACCACTGGGTATGTTGGCAGAGGGTACGCGCGCTGTGGCTCAAGGTGATTTCAGTCGGCGTCATTTAGTACAGAGCAGCGATGAGCTGGGCGTGTTAACGGAGTCTTTTAATCTGATGACGCAACAACTGGAAGAAGCGCGTGCGACAGCGCAGCATAACCAGCAGCAGGTAGAAAGTGCCCGTGCTCATCTGGAGAGTATCTTGGCCAATCTTTCATCCGGTGTATTGGTATTTGATAGCAAATTATATTTATATAAGGCCAATCGTAGTGCGGAACAGATTTTACAGGTTCCGTTGATCAGCCTGGATGGTTCGATTATAGAGGGTTGTGTTGAGAACGAGCCACAGCTGAGTGTGCTGATCAATGAGATCCGGACGGGTTTTGATTCAGGCGAGACAGATGTGTGGCAGCGTCAGATAACCCGTTCTGACGGGAGTCAGGTGTTATTGCTGCGTGGAACACGCCTGCCGCAGATTTCGGGTGGGGGAGGCGTGGTGATGTTTGATGATATTACACATCTGCTGCAGGTGCAGCGAGCGGTGGCATGGAGCGAGGTGGCGCGTCGCTTGGCGCATGAAATAAAAAATCCGCTGACCCCGATTCAGCTTTCGGCCGAACGAATGCTGCATAAGCTGGCAGAAAAATTGAATGAACAGGATGAAAGAATTTTGCGTCGCTCTACAGAAACGATTGTTAATCAAGTCGAAGCGCTTAAGAAAATGGTTAATGAATTTAGTGAATACGCGCGTGTACCTGAGCTGGAGCTATGTCAGTTGAATATCAATGCATTGGTGCGAGAGGTCCTGGCTTTGTATGAAACAGAAAACGCCGCAGTGGGGGATGGTACCTGTTTGCAGATTCAGTCATTGCTTGCTGCTGATCTGCCATCTATAAGCGGTGATTCAGCCCGACTGCGTCAAGTGTTGCATAATCTTCTGAAGAATGCGCAGGATGCGCTGATTGATACCCCTGAGCCGACCATTGTCGTCTCTACAGAAATGGTACAGAAAGGTGTGCAACTCAGTGTCAGTGATAATGGCGGTGGCTTTTCTGAGGAAGTTAAGGCGCATGCTTTTGAGCCGTATGTGACGACTAAAACCAAGGGGACAGGGCTGGGCCTGCCTATCGTCAAGAAAATTGTCGAAGAACATGGTGGCATTATTCAAATAAAAAATATGAAGCCCTATGGCGCGCGCGTTTCCATCACTTTGCCAGTCACAAGCGGCAATAATGCATTGGCGATAGATTATAGAACGGCGTGAGTGTAAGTTGAGCCGTATTGAGTTGAAACTGGAACAGATTCATTGCATTCCATCAACGGAGAAATTCTAGAGCGATGTCAAACAATACAATATTGATTGTTGATGATGAAATTGGTATACGCGAACTGTTATCAGAGATTCTGCATGATGAAGGCTATCGTGTTGCTTTAGCAGAAAATGCCGAGCAAGCGCGTATCTGGCGCAGTCAAACGCGTCCTGATCTTGTGTTGCTGGATATCTGGATGCCTGATACAGATGGTATTACCCTGTTAAAGGATTGGGCAAGCAGCGGCATGCTCACCATGCCTGTGATCATGATGTCCGGACACGGTACTATTGATACCGCGGTGGAGGCGACCCGTATTGGTGCCTTTGGTTATCTGGAAAAACCCATACCGTTACAGAAATTATTAAGTACGGTGGGAAAAGCCCTGAGAGGAAGCCAAAGTAAACAACCCTCTATTTTATCGCTGGCGAGCCTGGGCAGAGGCGCGCTAATTGCCGATTTAAAGAAACGTTTGGAACAGGTTGCCAATTTGAAGGCACCATTGTTGCTCACAGGCGAACCGGGTGTGGGTGTAGAGCTGTGCGCACGGTTTATGCATCGCCCGAACACCCCGTGGGTCGAGCCAGAAACGCTTGGATTGTTGACTGAAGCACCCTTGGCTCTATTGGAACAGGCGCGTGATGGCCTGTTATTTCTTAAAGATATCGGCGAGATTAATAGATTAGGGCAAAAAGGATTATTACTATTGCTGAGTAAGCTTGAGAAATATAATGTACGATTGGTTTGCGCGACTTCTTTACCACTGGCTGAGTTAACAGCACAGGGTGTTTATAATGTCAAACTGTATGAAATATTGAGTAACCTCAGTATCAGTATTCCTGCATTGAGAGCGCATAGAGAGGATATTCCGGAATTAGCCAATCAAATACTTTCACGTTTTGTGGAGTCAGGTGAAACATCCTCTTTGTTGCAATTGAGTACTGCTGCGCTTAATTGCTTACGGAATTATGATTGGCCAGGTAACCTTACCCAGCTGACAGGTGTGGTTCGTTCTTTGGCACTAACTTGTGTCGGCGATGAGATTTCTGTCGAGTCAGTACAACAAGCATTGGCATTTCCAAAATCAACCTCAATGCCGACAATGTCAGATACACCGTTGAATCTTTCGCTGCGTGAGGCGCGTGATTTATTTGAAAAGGCTTATTTTGAGAAATTGATTGATCAGGAAAGCGGTAATATGACGCGTGTTGCTGAACGCGCAGGATTAGAGCGAACCCATCTGTACCGTAAAATAAAATTGTTAGGTATAAAGTTACGAGGCCACTGATTCTGGAGAAGCGCTGAAGCTGTTGTAGAGAGATGATTTTATGCGTAAACGTGGACTTATAGTTGTCGGATAAGATATCTTAAGAGATAATAGCGTTTTTCCGGTCTGTAGCGTCGCGAAGAACCTGCCGGGTTTCGACGATTAGAGCGAGCAAAGTGGAGAAGTGATTCAAATCAGATATAATTTAACTTGAATCACTTCTCCACTTTGCTCAGTAGATTCGCTTTAAGTCTCTGGCAGGTTCTTCAGTGTAGGGGCGGGCTGTTTTTGTTTGCTGAATATAAGGGAGTTAGTGTCGATGGATACATTCAAGGATTTTGACGCGCCGGTATTTAAAAATTTAACGAGTGCAGTACGTGCGCTGGCAATGGATGCCGTACAAAAAGCCAATTCTGGCCATCCCGGTATGCCTATGGGTATGGCAGAAATTGCGGAAGTACTGTGGATACATCATTTGCGCCACAATCCGAATAACCCCAAATGGATTGATCGTGATCGATTCGTTCTCTCCAATGGGCATGGTTCCATGTTGATCTACGCGCTCTTGCATCTGACGGGCTATGATCTGCCAATGGAAGAAATTAAGCGTTTTCGACAATTCAATTCTAAAACACCGGGTCATCCCGAGTATGGCTATACGCCCGGAGTGGAAACAACGACGGGGCCACTAGGCCAGGGAATTACTAATGCAGTGGGTATGGCGCTAGCAGAAAAGATTCTGGCTGCTGAATTTAATCGCCCGGGCTTTAATATTGTGGATCACCATACCTATGTTTTCCTGGGTGATGGTTGCTTAATGGAAGGTATTTCCCATGAAGCCTGTTCATTGGCAGGCACTCTGGGATTAGGCAAGCTAATCTGTTTTTACGATGATAACGGGATATCGATTGATGGTAATGTCGAAGGCTGGTTTACCGATGATACGCCCAAGCGGTTTGAAGCTTATGGATGGCATGTCGTACCCAATGTAAATGGTCATGATCCGGACGCAATCGAGGCGGCTATTGAGGAAGCTAAAAGATGTTGTGATAAACCCACCATGATTTGTTGTAAAACGGTGATTGGTATGGGTTCGCCGAATAAGGCCAACACACATTCAGTGCATGGGGCTGCCTTGGGTGATGCAGAAATTGCTGCCACACGTCCTCACATTGGTTGGCATTACCCGCCTTTTGAGATTCCTAAGGAAGTATACGAAGTATGGGATGCGCGTGCCAAAGGTGAGAAACTTGAAAGTGACTGGAATGAGGTTTTCTCCCGCTATACTGAAAAGTATCCTGCAGAAGCAGCTGAATTTAAACGACGTATGGCCGGCGATTTGCCTGCTAACTGGCAGAGCCACGTCGATAGTGTAATCAATCAGGTAAATGCGAAAGGAGAAACGATTGCCAGCCGCAAGGCTTCGCAGAATGCGATTGAGGACCTGGCACCTGTTTTACCGGAATTAATCGGAGGTTCAGCTGATCTGGCAGGATCAAACCTGACTTTATGGTCTGGTTCGCAAGGCGTGAGCCAGAAATCAGGCGGCAATTATATCTATTATGGTGTGCGTGAATTTGGTATGAGCGCGATTATGAACGGATTGTCTCTGCATGGTGGCCTGATTCCTTATGGCGCTACTTTCCTGATGTTTTCAGAATATGCGCGCAATGCTTTACGCATGGCTGCCCTGATGAAGATTCGTAATTTATTTGTATTTACGCATGATTCTATTGGGCTGGGTGAGGATGGACCGACGCATCAGCCGGTGGAGCAAACCGCAACATTGCGTTATATTCCCAATATGGATGTCTGGCGACCTTGTGACACCGTTGAGTCAACGGTTGCCTGGGCGCGCGCTGCCGAGCGTAAAGAAGGACCTTCTACACTGATTTTCAGTCGGCAGAATTTACCATTCCAGAAGCGTGATGCAGCTACCATTAAGCTGATTGATAAAGGTGGTTATGTTTTATCGGAAGCGGATAATGGGCAACCACAAGTTATCCTGATTGCGACAGGCTCAGAGATTGGTCTGGCAATAGATGCGCAGAAATCATTGCTTGAGACCGGTATTCATGCACGTGTAGTCTCAATGCCATGCACCAATTTGTTTGACCGACAAGAGGCATCTTATAAAGACAGTGTATTGCCACGGAATGTAAAACGCGTTGCTATAGAGGCGGGTGTAACGGATTTCTGGCGAAAATATGTGGGCTTGGAAGGTGCTGTGGTAGGGATAGATACCTTTGGTGAATCCGCGCCAGCTGAGGTGTTATTTGAGCATTTTGGTTTTACCGTTGAGAATGTGGTCAAGACCGTAAAAGATATCATTTGATTGATTACAACACCAGGATGGTGGAGCAGATCTTGCCTTCATGCAACGAGATATTTATTTAAGGAGTAATGAGTATGACGATTAAAGTGGGTATTAATGGTTTTGGCCGTATTGGGCGCATGGTGTTTCGTTCAGCGGTGCAAAATTTTCCCGATATTGAAGTGGTTGCTATCAATGACTTATTGGAACCGGATTATCTTGCTTACATGTTGAAGCATGATTCAGTGCATGGTCGTTTTAAAGGCGATATTTCTGTTGATGGTAATACACTTATTGTCAACGGAAAAAGAATTCGTTTGACGGCCATTAAAGATCCTGCTGAGCTGAGGTGGAATGAGGTAGGCGTAGATGTGGTGATTGAATCAACAGGCCTTTTTCTGACCAAGGAAACCTGCCAGAAGCATCTGGCTGCAGGTGCCAAGAAAGTCATTATGTCAGCGCCATCTAAAGATGATACACCCATGTTTGTATTTGGAGTGAATGATAAAACTTATCATGGTGAGGATATTATTTCGAATGCTTCATGCACCACGAACTGTCTTGCGCCTGTTGCCAAGGTATTGAACGATACCTGGGGTATTAAACGCGGGCTGATGACGACTGTACATGCTGCTACGGCAACTCAGAAGACTGTTGATGGTCCGTCCAATAAAGACTGGCGCGGTGGCCGTGGTATTCTGGAAAACATTATTCCTTCTTCAACGGGTGCTGCAAAAGCAGTGGGTGTCGTTATTCCAGAGTTGAATAAGAAATTAACCGGCATGGCTTTCCGTGTTCCAACCTCTGATGTGTCTGTTGTAGATCTGACTGTGGAGCTGGATAAAGATGCAACCTATGATGATATTTGTAAAGCGATGAAGGCTGCTTCTGAAGGAGAAATGAAGGGTGTGCTGGGTTATACTGATCAAAAGGTAGTGTCGACTGATTTTCGTGGTGAAAGTTGTACTTCTATTTTTGATGCCGAGGCAGGCATGTCTCTGGATGGCAGCTTCGTCAAGGTAGTCTCCTGGTATGATAATGAATGGGGTTACTCCAGCAAAGTGTTGGAAATGGTTCGCGTGGTTGCTGCTAAGTAATTTTGTAGTGGAGAACGGGCAGCTGGAAATCAGCAGCCTGCCTGTTCCCTATTTCTGGCCATAAGATACTTAACTAGCCTGGACATAAGGGATAGGGTGCTATCCTTTATATTTTTACTTTAGACAAATCTGGAGTACGTTGTGTCTGTTATCAAGCTTATCGACCTTAATCTCAAGGGAAAGCGTGTTTTTATTCGTGCGGATCTGAATGTGCCAGTTAAGAATGGCATCGTGACTTCGGATGCGCGTATCACTGCCTCAATGGCAACGATTAATCATTGTCTGGAGCAGGGAGCTAAAGTCATGGTTACGTCTCATCTGGGTCGTCCAGAGGAGGGTGAGTGGACAGAAGAAAATTCATTAAAACCGGTTGCTGACAATATCGCTAGTCGCCTCGGTAAACCGGTGCGTCTAATCAAAGATTGGGTGGAAGGGGGTTTTGAAATTACGGAAGGCGAATTAGTTATTCTGGAAAACTGCCGGATTAATATCGGTGAGAAGAAAAACGCTGAAGAGACGGCTCGAAAATATGCCAAATTGTGTGATATCTTTGTAATGGATGCTTTTGGTACCGCTCATCGTGCTCAGGCTTCAACACATGGTATAGCCAAATATGCGCCTGTGGCCTGTGCGGGTATTTTGTTGACAGAAGAACTCGAAGCTTTAACCAAAGCATTGTTGAACCCTGCCCGTCCAATGGTTGCGATTGTAGGCGGATCCAAGGTTTCAACTAAGCTTACAGTACTTGAATCACTTTCTGAAAAAGTCGACCAACTCGTGGTTGGCGGCGGTATTGCCAATACATTTCTTAAAGCGGCAGGCAAGAATATTGGTAACTCGTTATGTGAAAATGATCTTGTGCCAACGGCTAAAATGTTGATGGATAAGATGATGAAACGTAACGCTTCAATCCCGATTGCCGTCGATGTGGTTGTTGGAAAGAAATTTGATGCGAATGAGCCCGCGATATTAAAAACGGCCGATGCGGTGAGTGATGATGAAATGATTTTTGATATCGGACCTGAAAGCGCGCAGGAATTGGCTGACATTATTATGCAGGCTGGTACGGTTGTCTGGAATGGTCCGGTCGGGGTATTTGAGTTTGATCAATTCGGCGCTGGAACCAAAACGATTGCGATGGCTATTGCAAATACGCAGGCTTTTACTTTGGCAGGTGGGGGCGACACGATCGCGGCAATTCAAAAATACGATATTTATGATAAGGTTTCTTATATTTCGACGGCAGGTGGTGCGTTCTTGGAGTTTTTAGAGGGCAAGAAGTTGCCCGCAGTAGAAATATTAGAGATGCGCGCACACTGACCTGAGATATATTCATACAAATGATCCGAAGAACAAAGATTGTAGCAACACTTGGACCTGCATGTGGTAACCCTAAGGTTCTGGGACGAATGATTGAGGCTGGGGTGGATGTTGTTCGGATTAACTTTTCTCATGGTACCCGGGAAGAGCATATCGAATACGCTGAGTTAACCCGTTCATTGGCACGTGCCGCTGGCTATACAATCGGTGTATTGGCCGATTTACAAGGCCCTAAAATTCGTGTTGGTAAATTTGAGAATGGAAAAATCAAATTAGAAATTGGCGATGAATTTATACTGGATGCGGAGTGCGAGCTGGGTAATCAGGAGCGGGTAGGCCTGGATTATAAAGAATTGCCTAATGATGTCGAGACGGGTGCGACACTGATGCTGGATGATGGTCGCATTGTTCTGGGTGTATCAAAGGTCAGAGGGCATCAGATCTATTGCGTAGTCGAACAGGGTGGTATTTTATCTAATAATAAAGGCATTAATCGTAAGGGTGGAGGACTAGGTGCCCCTGCCTTGACCAGCAAAGACCTGGAAGATATCAAGACTGCTGCGGCATTTAACGCGGATTTCCTGGCGGTATCTTTCCCCCGCTCTGGTGACGATATGCGCCAGGCGCGTGCCTTGATGGCCGCAGCGGGCGGAAAAAGTCTGCTTATGGCGAAGATTGAGCGCTCTGAAGCGATTCTTGCACTGGATGATATTTTGGAAGCGTCGGACGCCATTATGGTTGCGCGGGGGGATCTGGCTGTTGAAGTCGGCGATGCAGTCGTCCCTGCCTTACAAAAAAGAATGATTAGTGCCGCTCGTGCCAAGAATAAATTGGTAGTTACAGCGACTCAGATGATGGAATCGATGATTACGAATCCGATTCCAACTCGTGCAGAAGTGTCTGATGTGGCTAATGCAGTGCTGGACGGGACAGATGCGGTTATGTTGTCGGCTGAGTCTGCTGCGGGTGTTTATCCCGTTGAATCGGTGGAGGCAATGGCACGGGTTTGTCTAGAAGCAGAAAAGGAATATTTAGTAAATCAGGATGGGCGAATACCCATTGTTCATCCAACAACCATTGAAGAGGCCATTGCCCGCGCGACGATGTTTACTGCCAGCGGCTTACAAATCCGTGCTATCGCCGCACTAACTCAAAGTGGTGTAACGGCGTTGTTAATGTCACGCAGGAGCTCTAAAGTGCCTATATTTGCGCTCAGCCCTCAAGAGGATACACGGGGTAAGGTGACGCTGTTTCGTGGTGTTTACCCGGTAGAGTTTGGTGATGGTTTGATCGATCCGGAGGTGATTTTAAGCCTGGCGGAAGATGAGCTGCTCAAGCGTGGTGTAATAAGAAATGGTGATCTGATGGTGATGACTATCGGTGAACCCGTTGGAAAAGCGGGCGGGACGAATACGATGAAGATAGTTAAGGTAGGGGAGTGTAAACAAAAAGGACAAAAAGAAGATACCGATATGGTATGAGTGCATCATCGGATAGCATATCGGTATTATCCTGTTTTTGATGATTGCTGGCAGATACGAACGACAGCGTACATATACTTGGAGTTTATTTTTTATATCATCAATAATTGATAGCTAAACATAGATATATTGAGATTATTTTTTGAAGGAGACTTAGATGGCGCTAGTATCATTACGACAACTTTTGGATCATGCGGCAGAAAATGGCTATGGCTTACCTGCTTTTAATGTTAATAATCTGGAGCAGATTCATGCCATCATGCAAGCGGCGGATGAATGTGACAGTCCCGTCATTATGCAGGGCTCTGCCGGTGCACGTAAGTATGCCGGGGAAGCTTTTCTGCGTCATCTGATTGCTGCAGCAGTGGAAGCCTATCCTCATATTCCAGTTGTGATGCATCAGGATCACGGTGCATCCCCAGCCGTTTGTATTAATGCAATTCGCAGCGGTTTTTCCAGTGTCATGATGGATGGTTCTCTGGAAGCAGACGCTAAAACGCCTTCGTCTTATGAATATAACGTTAATATTACAGCTCAGGTTGTGGATATTGCGCATTCAGTGGGCGTTTCAGTTGAAGGTGAGCTGGGTTGTTTGGGCTCGCTTGAATCAGGCATGGGAGAGGCTGAAGATGGTCATGGCGCAGAAGGTGTGTTAAGCCATGATCAGTTGTTAACGGATCCTGAGCAGGCTGCTGATTTTGTTAAAAAAACAGGAGTGGACGCATTGGCGATTGCAATTGGTACCTCACATGGCGCTTACAAGTTTACGCGTAAGCCAACCGGCGATATTCTTGCAATTGAGCGAATAAAAGCAATCCATCAGCGTATTCCAAATACGCATTTGGTTATGCATGGTTCTAGCTCGGTGCCACAGGAATGGTTGGAAATTATCCGTGAATATGGCGGCGAAATGAAAGAGACTTATGGTGTGCCGGTAGAAGAAATACAGGAAGGAATAAAAAATGGTGTACGGAAGATTAATATCGACACCGATATCCGCCTTGCTATGACTGGTGCGATTCGTCGTCATTTAGCTCACAATAAGAGCGAATTTGACCCTCGTAAGTTTCTTAAGGAAGCAACCGCTGCGGCCAAAGATATTTGTAAAGCGCGTTTTGAAGCATTCGGCTGTGCTGGTCAGGCGGGGAAAATCAAACCTATTATGCTAGATCAGATGACAGAGCGATATCTTAAGGGAGAATTAAAAGCGATCGTTAAATAAATCGGCTAGGACAGAAATCTGCCGGATTAAATCGTTTGTCAATAAAAGGAGAAACGGCCACTTTGTTTCAATCCTGTGAAAAATTATTTTTTCATCTGAGATTGGATGAAGCTGGTCGTTTTTCTTATTGACGCTATCATTATGATCGCAATCAGTCAGATTGCGTTAGACCCGCTTTCCGGCAGCTGTCTTTTGCCAGAAAAGAGCTGTTTTATTGAAGGAAATCCAGGCACGATTGAGTGCCGGCTTCTGCAATAGGGTTTGATGAGCAGCCCATCCCAGGATAATTCCGATTGCTTCGTTTTGTGTTGCTGTTTTGTGGGTAATCTTTATTTTCTTTAAATGTTGCTTGATGACAGCCTGATCATTAATTACGCCAAGAATATCCTGTAACTCATTTAGCGACCGAAGATATTGACGGGATTCTCTGCCTGGATAAAGCGTAATAAGGAATTCGATTAGATAGCGTTGTTTCTTTATGTTAATACGAAAACTGTGCAATGAAGGGGTGCTGAGTGTTGCCAACGAATTGCCATATTTTTTTAACTGTTGGTGCTGGTTAGTCAACAGGGCATTTGAAAACGGTATTACAGATGTATGAAGTGATGCCGCGGGATTTCCTGATCTGAATTGAGGGGATAATTGTTTGGAATTGAGCCACAGGCTTAGCTTTAACATTATTTCTAAATAACGTTTTGATTTGACAGCACGCTGCGCATTTTTATAGTGTTTATGACGTAACCGATCACATGATTTCTTGAGTTTGTTGATGCCGGTATGATTAGGAAAATAGGTGTGTATCATGGGGAGTGTTTGTGTGCAGAAAACATCCCAATCTCGAGCCGGGTTAAATTGACGGGTCAGCCATTTTAATTCAGATGCGATGGTTAACAAAAGGTGGTCTTTAGGGAATGCTTGTGAGAACTGGCTCAGTGCCGATCGCTGCCTCCCTAGGGCAATATGCATTTGATGCAGGTATTCACAATTAGAATCCTCCAATAGGCCATTTTCATTACTGCTCAGGTGGGTTAGGCAATTCTGTAATACCCCCTTGAATGCGGTTGTTAGATTGGTATCAGGATGAATAATAAGGGGCTGCGCTTTGCTCGGTGGCCG
Organism: uncultured Nitrosomonas sp.; assembly: GCA_965369175.1. Classification (GTDB taxonomy): domain Bacteria; phylum Pseudomonadota; class Gammaproteobacteria; order Burkholderiales; family Nitrosomonadaceae; genus Nitrosomonas. The sequence continues at coordinate 11,454 of CBDUPR010000013.1, read as the reverse complement.
TTTCTGCCCAGAATAAAGCGCAAAACCGCGTTCTGCTTTGTTTGTATTCTCCAGTTTTAAGGGAAACGGGCAAGTGCGTGATAGTGCTAAGGCAAATTCAAATAGTTGCGCTGGATTACCCGATTTTAATTCTATCTCTATTTCACATAGCGCACTTTTTTCTCGATCAGTAGAAATCTTGCCTTGATCAAGGCTGAATTCAGCTTGACTGCCATCGTTTAATTGTAACAGGCGAGCGTTACGAGAAAAATCGGTTGTAAATATCGGGCGAAGTTGCTTACGTAACTGGCGATCACTCAATAGTCGAATCAGATTGGGCTCTGGAATCTTTGTGAAATCGGGGTGTTCGTTTGATACTGGGGCTTCCCATTCATTATGTTGATGTAAACCGGCTGATACGGATCCGCCTCCTTTAATAGTCTGAATCCAATGTCGGCCGACCCGGCGTAACCGCAGTGCGATACCGTGATGCATGAGGTGCAGGTCTGGCGTATCATAATAGATACTGTAGAGTTTTTGTGTAATGGGGCGGGTCATACTCATGGATTTGAGTAATGGCAGGCGCTGTAAATCTGCAACGTGTTTTGGTGACAAGCACAGTTTGAGTTCAATCTCGGTGGGTATCACGTTCTTGATAGTTTTATCCCGTGTGATGAATGGATTATTTAGCTTACGATGGCCAATTTTCCTAATAATGCTTCCTGAGCAGAATATCTTCGACTAGGACGGCTGGATTTGCAACGATAGTCTCCATTCTGATCCATTTCCCATGCCTGGCAATTATCTCTGAGATAGGGTTTCAGGCCTTCATTGATGACCCGTTTTTTAAGCCGATCATCTAGAACTGGAAAGCAGAGTTCTATGCGACGAAAGAAATTGCGATCCATCCAGTCTGCGCTGGAAAGGTATACATTGTGTGCGTTGTTGTTGCAGAAATAGAAAATACGTGTATGTTCCAGGAATCGTCCAATGATCGATCGAACTCTGATGTTTTCGGACATGCCCTGAATACCGGGGCGTAGAGCACACGCGCCGCGCACAATGAGATCGATACTGACGCCGGAATTAGAAGCTGCGTAGAGCGTTTGAATAATTCTGGGTTCCAGGAGTGCATTCATTTTGGCGATTATTCGGCTAGGTTTACCCGCTTTGATATTCTGGATCTCATTATTGATTGCATTTAATATCTGATTATGAAGGTTGAAAGGTGATTGCCATAGATGTGTTAATTTGCCAGCTCTACCCAGGCCGGTTAGTTGTGTGAATACCTCATTGACATCTGTACAGATCTCTTCGTGACAGGTCAGTAAGCCAAAGTCAGTATATAATCGAGCTGTACCAGGGTGATAGTTACCCGTGCCTAAATGTACATAGCGGCGCAATTTGCCTGCTTCGCGCCGGACAATCATGGCGATTTTGGAATGAGTTTTATGACCGACGACACCATAAACGACATGTGCGCCAACTTCTTCGAGACGGCTGGCCCAATTAATGTTTGCCTCCTCATCAAAACGCGCCAGTAATTCTACAACGACTGTCACTTCTTTCCCCCTGCTTGCAGCTGCAATGAGTGCATCCATTACCATTGAATCTGTACCGGTACGATAAACAGTCTGTTTCACAGCGACCACATTGGGATCTATAGCCGCTTGTTGAATAAAATGGATAACCGGCTGGAATGATTGATATGGGTGATGCAACAAAAGATCCTGTTTGCGGAGCATCTGAAAAATATTAGTGATTTTCTTTTTTTGCGGTGATATAGGTAAGCCCGGAATAAACGGTGGAAATTTCAGATCAGGGCGATTAATCTCATCCGAAACGTACATGAGGCGAGCCAGATTTACGGGGCCTTCTACCTGGTAGAAATCATCCCGAGTCAGACAGAGTTGTTCTAATAGAAAATCCGCGATGTGCTGTGAACAATTATCGGCGACCTCTAATCTGACAGCATTACCAAAATGACGCTGGGGCAATTCTCCTTGTAATGCAATGCGTAAATTTTTAACTTCTTCTTCATCAACGAATAAATCGCTATTACGGGTAGCGCGGAATTGATAACAGCCTAATGTATTCATTCCGGAAAAAAGTTCTCCCACATGGGCATGCAGGATAGATGAAAGAAATACAAAGTTATATTGATCACAACTGATTTCTTCCGGCAGGCGAATAACGCGTGGCAGTATACGGGGGGCTTGAACAATAGCGGTACCGGAATTACGACCAAAGGCATCTTTACCTTCCAGCGCGACAGCAAAATTGAGGCTCTTATTCAGCACGCGTGGGAAAGGATGAGCCGGGTCAAGACCTATAGGCGTTAATACCGGCATGAGCTCGCGAAAGAAGAAGGCTTTGATCCAGTCACGCTGCTTATCATCCCAGGCATCTCGCCGCAGGAAGTGAATGCCTTCGTTTGCCAGCCCCGGCAAAATCTCCGTATTCAATAATTGGTACTGACGGGCCACGATCTGATGGGATTGTTCAGATACGAGTTTAAAAGCGCGATGTGGCACCATGTGGTCCGGTCCTAAGCCGGGCGCGTCTAATTTAATCTGTTCTTTCAGACCGGCTACACGAACTTCAAAAAATTCATCAAGATTGTTGCTGACAATACATAAAAAGCGTAATCGTTCCAGAAGGGGATTATTTTTATTCTCGGCCTGGGCCAATACCCGACGATTGAATTCAATTTGACTGAGCTCGCGGTTAAGAAATGGATTCGATGCGGGAGAATAGCTCATGGAGAATAAAGCATATTTTATTTATTGAAGCTCATTGATCGGGTATCTTTTTATGTATTGAATAATCCTGTTTCAGTATGGAGATCAAGATTTTTCGGGCGGTACATAACCTACAGGATTTTCTGCACCAGCTCCAAAGAAATGAGCTTCCATTTGTTCAGCAAGGTACTTGCGAGCTTTGATATCCGCAAGATTCAGGCGATTCTCATTAACCAGCATAGTTTGATGCTGAATCCATTCAGCCCAGGCCTCCTTGGATACGTTATCAAAGATGCGTTTCCCCAATTCACCCGGATAGGTTTGATAGTCTAATCCTTCTGCTTCGCGCCCAAGTTTAATGCAATGGATCATTCTAGCCATTTTCAATTTCTCCAAATAAACTAATATAGTTAAGCTGCGGTTATGCTAATTTGATTTAATCAAATAAGCTACCGTACTACCGGTCAATTCTAAAGGAATAAGTATAAAATGAGAGTATGAATCACGTAATCATGAGATGTCTCGCTCAAATTATGACGGCAAGCTGAAAAATTATTTATTCCATTAAATAGGAGTATTCTTCTCGATTTTCTCTGGAAGCGTGCTGTTTTTAGCATCCGGCTCTTTTTGTTACATTGCCAGGATAATATCAAAGATACACGATCTACTTGCACCTGAAAATGACTATATTGCTTCAGGATCGGTTGTCCATGCTGTTATTTATGGCGAGATTTTAAGGCTTTGATTTCAAGTAGCGACTGGCTGGATTATAAATGTTTCATGAATACCTTGGAGCGACGTTGGTAATTGTATAGTCCCTGTTTTGCTTTGGGTAAGTCTGAGAGTGCGATCTCTTTGAAACCATGCTCAATAAACCAGTGTGTTGTGCGCGTCGTGAGAACAAATAATTTTTTGTTTCCTTGGGCGATTGTCTGGGTTTCAGCATATTTGAGTAGTGTATTGCCGCGTTCCGAATTACGATAATCAGGATGCACCGCAAGACATGCAAGCTCACAAGCGTTCTCATCTGGAAAGGGATACAATGCAGCACAGCCGATAATCATGCCGTCATGCTCGTATACAATAAAGCGGTTGATTTCAATTTCAAGTAGCTCACGATTGCGTCTGACCAACACCCCCTCAGCCTCCAGGGGTTCAATTAACTGCAGAATGCCGCCCACATCTTCTATTTTTGCACTGCGTAAGAATTGTAGGGATTCTCGCGATATCATGGTGCCGATACCGCTGTGAGTGAACAACTCTTGTAATATTGCACCATCGATATGACGACTGATCAGATGGACGCGCGCGATACTGCTTTCACACGCCTTGATTGCGTAGGAAAGGCATTGTTCAATTGCGGGCGGTAGTTTTATTGTATTGTTTTCATGTTTGGTGAGGAGTAACCGGGATTCAGCAACCGTTAATTCACGTAGCAGCGCCTGAGGTTTATCAGTAAATTCTTCTGAAATACCCGGCACATCCAGCAGGAAGATGAGCTTTTCTGCATTGAGTGCGATGGCCACTTCGGTTGCGACATTTTCCAGTGTTAAATTGAATATTTCTCCTGTTGGAGAATTACCTAGGGGAGAAATGAGAGCGACGTCACCTTGTTCCAAGCGTGCGCGAATCATGGCTGCATTTATTTTGCGTACTTTTCCTGTATGCATTAAATCGACGCCGTCAATCACGCCAATGGGGCAAGCGGTAACAAAGTTGCCGCTGGTAACGCGAATAGCGGCATTCGCCATGGGTGAGTTGGGTAATCCCATGGATAGTAAAGCCTCTATTTCAAGATGAATGCGTCCTACCGATTCTTTTACGCGTCGTAATGTGGCGGGATCAGTAACACGCATGCCCATTACAGATTTGGTTTGTAATTTACACTCATCGAGTCGTAGATTTATTTGTGAGCGCGCGCCATGCACTAAAACCAGTCGAACACCGAGACTGGCCAGTAAATTGATATCATGTATAAAGTCGACGAATTTTGTATCGGTTACCATTTCACCACTGAAAGCGATGACAAAAGTTTTATTGCGAAATGCGTGAGCATAAGGTGCAACCGAACGAAACCAGTTGACAAAATCAGTATTGGATTTCATCTTTTCAATGGATATTAAGGATTGAATCTGCTTACTTGCCCGCTGATAAGTAGTGGAAGTCGTTTGTCAATAATCACCCCATAGTGCTTGCATTGCCGCAATTGTGGCCAATGCCGCACTTTCTGTCCTGAGTATGCGTTTTCCTAAACGCAGTGGAATAAACCCCGTGTGTAAAATAGCGTTTTCCTCTTCTTGTGTCAGACCCCCTTCTGGTCCGACAAGTAGTGTTAATACTGTATCAGAAGAGGGCTTCGGGAAGTGGGTTAAGTTCTTTTCTGCTGTGGTGGACAGCATAAATCCGAGATTCTGGGATGTCTTATTCCTGTTTTTCTGATTTGACCAATCAGATAATGACATCAAGGGAGAGATTTGTGGTAAATGATTTCTACCAGATTGCTCACAGGCAGAAATGGCAATTTTTTGCCAGTGTTGCAGGCGTTTGATTGCACGTTCGTTGGTGAGACGCACGATGCTACGATGGGTAGTAACAGGAAAGATATGCGTGACACCGAGCTCTACTGTTTTTTGTATAATCCAGTCCATTTTCTCGTTGATACATATTGCCTGAACTAATTCAATCATCAATGGTGATTCCCGTTCAATGGCATGATATTCATTTATTAAAGCGGTAGTCTTTGATTTGCTGATGTGTGTGATCCGCGCGAGGAATTCACCGCCCTTGTTATTGAATAGTGTGATTCTGTCACCTGATCTCAGGCGTAATACGCGTGTGGCATGATGCCCAATATCGATCGGTAATTCGATAGAATGACCTACAATGATGTCTTCGGTGTAATAAAAGCGTGGGTACATTATAAGATTGGAGGTAGGCAATTAGTGATAGCGGGTAATGTGCCCATGATAATATAAATTTTCTTAAATACTACCAGTAAGGGGAGAGAAGATATGGCAAGTTTGGAAACACCCATTTGTGAATTTGGCTGGAAAGCGGTTGATTTTGATTTGTTAGGTGTTGATGGTCAACGCTATAACCTGGCAAAAGCTAAGGGGGAAAATGGGCTATTGGTAATGTTTATTTGTAATCACTGTCCTTACGTAAAAGCGATACAAGATCGTATGATTCGAGATGTGAGGGAACTCGCTCCGTATGGAATTAATGCAATTGCTATTATGTCAAATGACCCAGCGGATTATCCGGAAGATTCTTTTGATAACATGATACAGATCGCAAAACAATTTGATTATCCGTTTCCCTACGTGTGGGATGAGACCCAGATGATCGCCAAGGCGTATGGTGCAGTATGCACACCGGATTTTTTTGGTTTGAATAGCAAGCTGGAGTTGCAATATCGTGGGCGACTGGATGCCTCGCGCAAAGAGGCTGCGCCAGCAAATGTGCGGCGTGATTTATTTGAAGGTATGGTGCAGGTGGCTCAAACGGGCCGGGGCCCTGAGAATCAGATTCCCAGTATTGGTTGTTCGATCAAATGGCGGACGTGAAAAAAGTGCTAGAGGCCGTTATTAATGTAGTGAGAACCGTTGCGCAACAGGAGATCATGCCGCGTTATCTGCAGGTGGATCGACGGATTAAAGCAGATGGCAGCTATTTCACAGAAGCGGATCTTGCGGTACAGGAAGTTCTGCTAAAGGAATTGCAAAAAATCTATCCGGGTGCTGCAATGGGGGAAGAAATGCCTGAGCTTGAGCAGCGTGAACAATGGGTTATGGGAGATTCCGGATTATGGAGCGTAGATCCGATTGATGGCACCTCCAATTTTCTCAATGGTTTGCCTTATTTTGCTATTTCGGTAGCACTGATGCAACAGGGGAAAAGTATTTTAGGTGTCGTTTATAATCCTATCTCGAACGAGATGTTTTATGCTGAGAAGGGCGGTGGTGCCTATTTGAATGGCCTATCATTGCCCATCAATAAGCATGTTCCTCTGTTATCCAGCGCGATGGCTAATGTCGACTTGAAACGACTGGATCGGAGGCTTGCTGAAAGAATTGCGGGTAATCCACCTTTCTCATCTCAACGAAATTATGGTGCCTGTACGCTGGAATGGTGTTATACCGCTGCGGGTTATTTTGACTTGTACTTACACGGGGGACAAAAACCATGGGATTATGCGGCGGGTAGTTTAATTCTGGAGGAGGCAGGCGGATATATGTGTGGCCTCGAACAGGATGATTATTGGGCAGGATCACCCTGGCGACGTTCGGTCATTGCCGCGCGTGATCCTGTTTTGTTTACACAATGGCGAGACTGGGTGCGTGCGCATGCGTAGAAATATTTACGCCCGCTTATTTATGGATGGTCATCTCATGATATTACGGAATGGATCATCCAATTGAAGATCATCATTCTGGGCGCGGGCCAGGTTGGTTCATCGGTAGCAGAAAGCCTGGTCAGCGAAGCTAATGACATCACCGTGGTTGATATTGCTGCAGATAGGCTGTCGCTATTACAGGATCGTCTGGATTTACGTACGGTTATCGGCAGTGCTTCTCATCCATCGGTATTGGTTAATGCCGGTGTCGAAGATGCCGATTTGATTTTTGCCGTAACTGCGAGCGATGAAACTAATTTAGTGGCCTGCAAGCTTGCTGCCACATTGTTTAATACGCCGACTAAAATTGCCCGTATTCGCTCTACTGAATATCTTACGCATCCGGAAATCTTTTCTTCAGAAAATTTTTGTGTAGATTTTGCAATTTGTCCAGAACAAATTCTGACCGAATACATAGAAAATTTGATTGAGTTTCCGGAAGCATTGCAGGTGCTTGATTTTGCATCAGGTAAGGTGAGTTTGGTTGCCGTGCGCGCATTTTATGGGGGGCCGCTTGTGGGGCAGCAATTGCAGGAATTACGTAAGCATGTTCCCAATGTAGATACCCGTGTGGCTGCAATATTTCGCAAAAACAGGTCTATTATTCCAGAAGGCGATACCATAATTGAGGCTGAAGACGAGGTGTTTTTTATTGCTGCGTCAGAAGATATTAGAGTTGTCATGCGTGAACTACGCAGTATGGACAAGCCTGTTAAGCGTGTCATGATTGCAGGTGGTGGGAAAATTGGCAAGCGTCTTGCTGAAACATTGGAGGAAGATTATCAGGTAAGAATTATTGAGCGTGATTATCGAGTATGCGAGCGGTTAGCAGCGAAGTTGCATCATGCGCTGGTGTTACATGGTGATGCAACGGATGAGACATTATTGGAAAATGAAAATATTGCTGAGATGGATATGTTTTGTGCGCTGACTAACGATGATGAAAATAATATTATGTCATCACTGCTGGCCAAACGTATGGGAGCGCACAAGGTCGTGGCATTGATTAATCGTAGTGCCTATGCTGATTTGGTACAAAGTGGTGGCATCGATATTGCGATTTCTCCCGCACAAGTGACGATTGGTTCGTTACTTGCTTATGTTCGGCAAGGGGATGTTGTCGCGGTACACAGTTTGCGTCGCGGCGCAGCGGAAGCATTGGAACTGGTGGTACACGGTGATGCAAAATCATCGAATGTAGTCGGCAGAAAGGTGGAGGATGTTGCCTTGCCAAAAGGTGCAACAATTGCTGCAATTGTACGCGGTCTGCCTGTTTCCAAAGGCATGTCAGGGGAAATGGAGCAAGAGGTGCTATCGGCTGCTAATGCACAGGTCATTATTGCACATCATGATACGGTTATTGAACCAGAAGATCATGTTATTTTGTTCGTAATTAATAGAAAAATGATTCGCGAGGTAGAGAAGTTATTTCAGGTTAATGTTGGTTTCCTGTAACTGAATTATCGAATGAATCGACTCTTTGTGGTTATCAATGTACTGGGCAGAATGATCCTGATATTCGGGTTTACAATGCTGCTGCCATTTGGTCTTGCATTCTGGATGGATGATGGATCACGATTTGCATTTGAAATGTCTATTCTTATCACCATTGGCAGTGGCTTGATAATGTGGCTGGCTACCCGTCGTTTTAGACGTGAATTACAGATTCGGGATGGATTTTTGCTGGTGGTATTAGTGTGGTCGGTGTTACCCGCCTTTGCTATGTTGCCGCTGCTGTTTTTTCTTCCGGGATTCAATCTTAGTGAGGCTTATTTTGAGGCTGTTTCTGGACTCACCGCAACGGGGGGTACCGTACTGACAGGACTGGATGTGCTGCCGCCTTCAATTAATTTATGGCGTGGGGAGATGATATGGCTGGGTGGGATGGGCTTGATTGTGCTGGCCGTCGCGATTCTACCATTATTGGGTGTGGGTGGAAGACAAATACTTAAGGCAGAAACACCCGGGCCTATGAAAGAATCTAAACTGACGCCCCGTATTGCCGAAACAGCTAAAGGATTATGGTTGGTATATGCCGGCCTTACCTTGATATGCATGTTGGCATACAGGTGGGCAGGAATGAGTTGGTTTGATGCCGTAATGCATGCTTTCACTACGCTGGGACTAGGTGGTTTTTCATCACATGACGCGAGTTACGGTTACTGGAATTCACCGTTAATCGAGTTTGTTGCGATTGTTTTTATGTTGATTGCCGGAATAAATTTTGCAACTCATTTTCTGGCTTGGCGGGCAAAAAAATTCTCGTTTTATCGTCACGATCCAGAAGTCGGTTTGTTCATCGTGATTGTCGTGGCCAGTTGCCTGGGATTCGCATTTTATTTATGGTGTATGGATATTTATAGTGATCCATTGCTAGCACTGCGCTATGCCAGTTTCAATGTTGTTTCTGTTGCAACGACCACTGGATATAGCAATGTAGATTACGATGTATGGCCCATTTTTGCGCCATTATGGATGTTATTTTTGTCGGGTTTCTGCACATCATCCGGTTCTACAGGCGGAGGTATCAAGATGATCCGTGCGCGGATCTTATATCAGCAGGTATACCGGGAAATGATCACGATTATGCATCCTAATGCGGTGATACCCGCTAAGCTGGGTAAAAACGTTATTTCAAGCCGGATTATTTTTTCAGTCGTTGTTTTCTTGTTCGTCTATATCGCAAGTATCGTATTGATGACATTGATGCTTACATTAAGCGGACTGGATGCGATTACCGCTATTTCTGCTGCAGTTGCTTGTATCAATAATTTGGGTCCGGGACTGAATCAAATTGGTCCATCGACCACGTACGCATCATTAACCGATTTTCAGACGTGGATATGTAGTTTTGCCATGCTATTGGGGCGGCTGGAGTTCTTTACCATGCTGATTGTTTTTACGCCGGCCTTTTGGAGAAAGTAAGTGTTTCGGAATAAATATAAAATATGGCAAGTATTAGGCATTATCTGAACAAACCAAAACGGATAGGATGTGGAGAGAGGCTGAAAGTAAAGGTGACGGCGTATTTCCAGAAAACTTAATAAGAGCCATGAAAATTCCAAATTTAACGGCAACGATAGTCAAACAGGTTAAGGAGTGAGTGTGAATGATGCAACGGATTTGAAGGGTATCAAAGTGATGGTCATCGACGATAGTCATACGATACGGCGTAGCGCTGAGATTTTCCTCGGTCAATCGGGTTGTGAAATAATTCTGGCGACGGATGGATTCGATGCAATGGCTAAGATAATTGATCATCACCCTGATGTTATTTTTATTGATATTGTCATGCCACGCCTGGATGGTTATCAAGCCTGTATGCTCATTAAGAAAAACCCTCGATTCCAGTCGATTCCTATTATCATGTTATCCAGTAAAAGTGGTTTATTTGATCGTGCTAGAGGCAGGATGGTAGGTTCCGATGAATATTTAACCAAGCCATTCACGAAGGAGACATTATTAAATATTGTACACAAGTATGCAGTACAGCATCATTCTGGTAATTAATTCAAATTATTTTTCTGCTACCTCGTTTTTTTGCTGTGCGTTACCCTTTTATTTGAGATGGGTGATCTCTAACATATGCCTTGTTTTAGACACGATATCTTTCTATGTCTGGATGTGTCAGCCCGATTGATTGCTGTGAACCAGCTGCCAGATTATTCTCTTCTCATCATTCACATAGAATTTTTAATAGCGAGCAGTATGACAGATCTGACAGATCGGATTTGACTATCTGATCCTGATTCTATTTTAGATGTTCAAGTGACACGTGGGGGAATGATGCGCTTGCTGGTCATGGAGGAATCATTAAAGGAGATTTTTGCAAAAGCGTTCACTAGAAGCTCTTAACTATTGATTATAAATGACTAATTTTTTAACTATTGGGGTTTTGCAAAGTTCTCTAAAGACTTTTTTGTATAATCTCCTTGCGTCAATCAAATAAATAGCGAATATACGATATGTAAAAGCCAGTTGGAGGAGGGAGAGTGCAGATAAGCTTTGGGTCGTTGGAATTAAAGCAGTTTTTAAGGCAGGAAAGTGTCTTGATGAAGATCGCTGTCATGAACGAAAATCCTTGATGAAGAGAGTGTCATATTTAGTCTGACAAATGATGAAGTGGGGAATTTTTTAAAAATTCCCATAAATTATTTAAATACATTTAATCCATTATGAAATAAGGGGAATTTAAGATATGCAGAGAATATCCACACCCTGAAGATGGAAGTTTTATGACAAATTGCTTGACTTCAATCCCCAAGGTCGACTAGCCTGCGGGTTATAGCTAACGGGTAGGCGAAATTTGCTTGATCAAGCGTAGTTATTAATTTGTAG
>CBDUPR010000012.1:0-62746 GCA_965369175.1 uncultured Nitrosomonas sp. | reverse complement strand
TCCCTATCCATCCCCGGCCTTAAGACCGGGGTTTTCCGGAAGTTGAGATGATAAAAAAGTACGTTAAAAATCATTCCTTGAATTTTGTCATATTTTTCACTTTACCGGACCATAACGTCAATGAGCCCTGGTTTTCTTATCCTGGTTAGATGAACAGATTTTTTCAACTTAGAAATCTTGCCCACGTTTCCTTAAAACTGGTCACTAAATGCCCGTAAAAAAATATACATTCACTGATTTAGTGCGTATTGAGCAGTTGCGCAATATTGAAACAAGTAAAACAAATAACTTGTCTTACGCCAGTATTGCAGACATGGATGGTCATGCAACAACAGATTTCAAATACACAGCCTTCTTACAAAGACTGGCAATCCGGGCACGGCGACTCATTCAGGATAATGCACTGGCGAATACATTATTACAGCCACAAAAACTGTTCATCCGGGCCAGTCGAATCAGTCTGGCCAGCGCAGCAATTTTAGGCGCACTGGCTGCGGGTAATGCCGTTGGTGAATCTGCCACACTCAATATTTACTGGCTGCTCGCTGTACTTTTAGGATTTAACCTGCTCTCTATTCTGCTATGGCTAACAGGAATTATATTTAATCTGCAAGGATTAAGTACCGGTGTTGCAGCACAGCTAGCCAGCTGGCTGCCCTATAGGCACAAGGAAAACGACACCGTTTCATCACTGGCAGCACGCGCCTGGTGGGAAAGCTGTTTAACAGGGACTGTCGGCAAGTGGCGAATCAGCGTCTTGACGCATAAATTCTGGCTCACTTATATTATTGCAGGGGTGGCACTACTTATTCTGCTGATGCTAGCAAAACAATATAATTTTATTTGGGGAACGACACTGTTACCTGAGAGCAGTCTTCCCGAACTCACTCGGATTTTAGGTAAGCCCATGGAATATATGGGTTTAAGCACTCCGGACAGCTATCAAATTGCAGCCAGCCGAATGGGTACAGATGACCAGGATGCGGAAACACGGAGCGCTTGGGCCAGATTCTTACTGGGAACGCTCTTGTTCTATGGTTTAATGCCCCGTTTAGTATTACTTGCCATTTCTATATTGATGCAGAAATGGGCTGAACGCAACTTTAAGCTGGATCTCTACCTGCCCTATTATATAGAACTGCGACAGCGTCTGATGACGCATGAAATAAAAGCGCAGATCATTGATGCTGATCCACAGGCCGCAGCCAGGCAGGCAGACACTGTACCGCAACCCATTCATAATACGTTTCCACTAAACGCCCATGCTTTCGGCATCGAACTGGATGATCAGATTGTCTGGCCTGAAACGGTTGTTTGTCGTGGCAATATTATTGATCAGCAATCACTCGCAAAAGCCACCCATAGTATCCGGAAAATTGATGGCCCCTTATTAATCGGCGTTGCGATACACCGATTACCCGATAGAGGTGTCCAGCGCATCGTCCGGGAATTAATCGCCAGCACAACTGAAACGCCGTGGTTAATATTACTTCACAGGCAAACTGCCCCCCCTGTCGTTACCGCACGTAAACACGCCTGGTTTCGCTTAGCGGAAGCCTGTGGTATTTCTGCTGAACATATCATTATCCAGTAAATAAGAATACAGTGACAAACTCATCATCCTCAGAAGTAGACGCACTACTTAATATTGCCGTCGTTGGCCATACGAATACAGGCAAAACATCGCTGATACGCACCATGTTACGAAGTACGGAATTCGGCGTCATTGAAGATGCGGCGGGTACGACACGTCATGTTGAGCAGGCAACAATATCAGCTGACAACACGCCCATACTCCACCTGCATGACACACCTGGCCTCGAGGATTCCAACGCGTTATCCTCACAACTTAAGAAAATCAGCGCCTATTCCGAATCACTGACAGCAGCCAGCGTACTCGAAAATTTTGTTACCAATATTACCCCTAATGATTTATTGGAACAGGAAGCCAAGGTTATTCGTCAAGTCCTGCGCAGCGACGTACTGCTATACATTATCGATGTACGTGAACCGATATTGGAAAAATATCTCATTGAATTAGAGGTACTCAGTAAATCATCAAAACCCATCATTCCCGTTTTTAATTTTATTGCGGGACACAAAAAAGAACTGGAGAAATGGCGCAAACAGCTGGCCACCCTCAATATACATACAGCGCTGGAATTTGATACTGTTGCCTTTACTTTTGAAGCCGAAAAACGGCTCTATCAAAAAATACAAACCCTGGTTGAATCACACTATGTCAAGTTACAGAAACTGATCGATTATCGTGCCGGAGTCTGGAACCAGCTCTGCCTGTCTGGCGCCAAACGCGTGGCGGAGCTCATCATCACCGTGGCCTGCCACCGCGAAATTAAACATACCAAAAAGAGCGATACAGCGGGCTCACTCGCTGCAAACAGATTACAGGATTTCGTTAGAAAAGCAGAACAACATTGCCTCAAAGACCTGTTATCTATTTTCAACTTCTCGGAAAAGGATGTCGCATTACAGAAAATACCCGTTAGCAATGGACAATGGCAACTCGATATCTTTGCGCCGGGAATACTGAAAACCTACGGCCTGGATGCTGGTAGTAACGCACTCAAAGGCGCAGCAGCAGGCGCAGGTATTGACTTAATGGTCGGTGGATTAAGTCTGGGTGCAGCCAGTGCATTGGGTGCCATAGCAGGTGCCGGCTGGTCAACATTCAAACGTTATGGTGAGGAAATAAGAGCAACCGTACAAGGCTCACAATGGCTATGTGCTGATGAAAATACCCTGCGGATACTCTACCTGCGGCAACAGCAATTATTAGAAAAACTGATGCATCGGGGTCATGCCGCTTTTGATACGGTGCACTATGACATTCCGGATACAGAAAAGCTACCCGAAAACTGGGCCGAATTAACCAGCATCCTGCGCCAGAATCCAGCCTGGCAAAAAACGTCCATCGCACGGAACAACGATCCGCAATACCAGGAAATTATAACTAAGCTCGTTAACACATTGCTAAATCGTAGTTAAGTGACATAGTCCAATATCGTGGACAATCCAGTTAAGAGAAAATGGCCTTAACTGGGTAAAAAAATGGTAACAAAAAAGCATTCTGTCTTACCAATACATCCGAATAGACTGTCCGCATTGAAGTGTAATGTGGCGCAGGGCTATTTGACCAACATGCCGAGGCGGCGAAGCCATTCAAACAGTGGGCAAGAAAATGGGCTGGCGTGTCAGTATAAGTTGCAATAGAACCATTTAGCAGGCCATTGAGAAAACATTTCCGAAGCAGCTGATACAAGTAAAAAAACAGGTAAAAAAGTGCAGTTTACGCATAACAAATGATCATTTTCACTCTGTTTTTAACACCGCAGCGGCAAGCCAGATAGTTTTTCAACGGCCTGCATGAACTATATAACAATCATAATGGAGCTGAAGAAGAAATCCTGCGGCCAAATCTCTGAATTGGGTAGCGCACATCGTCTTTCATCATCTGCCGATCAAGTATAATGGAAATATTTTGTATATTGACCATGATAAGGAGAACAATGAATCGCATAATGAAAATATTAATATAAAGTTTAGAGGGATGTTTAAGTGAACGGGGTTTATCAACAAAAATAACTCAACATGCGCGTGATTTTCTAGAAGCCAAATGATCCAGAACCCAACAAATAGCTCCAACGAATATCTAAAAGCCACGCTTTTCGCTCCTTATCGCCTGCTTTTTTCTGCCGCTGGACATGGTGCTATGCCCTCATGAAAAATCGAAAATAAATGGAATATCTCATCCAAATCATCCTGCTTCTGGTAACGGCGATAACTGTCGTGGTTATTTTTCAGCGCCTGCATATCCCAACCAGCCTGGGATATTTGCTGGTAGGGGTAATACTTGGGCCACACACGATCGGACCAGTGGTTTCAATGCCAGAGCTGGAAGCACTTGCCGAATTCGGCGTCGTTTTTCTGCTGTTCACGATAGGTCTTAATTTCTCTCTGCCCCAAATGCACGCGCTGCGGCACCAGGTCCTCGGACTGGGCACCGGACAGGTAGCGTTTACCACTCTGGTGGTTGGGGTTGTGACGTGGCTCGCAGGACTTCCTATTGCCGCCGCGTTCGTGTTCGGTGCTGTTTTTGCTCAATCTTCCACAACGATCATTGCTAGCCTGCTCACCGAGCAAGGCGAGGAACACACGCAACATGGCCGCCTCGGACTCGCAATATCCGTTTTCCAGGACGTTACGGCCGTTCCATTTCTCGTCATCATACCCGTGCTGGGTATGGCGGTCACAATGGATGTGCTGGCAGGGACATTGGCATTGGCTCTAGCCAAGGCCATGTTTGCCTTTGCGCTTGTGTTCTTTGCCGGACGCTGGTTGCTTCGCCCCTTGTTTCATCTGGTTTCTAAACGCAGATCGATCGAAATATTTACCCTGTCCGTTCTGCTGGTCGCCTTACTCGCAGCCTGGGTCACAAATAGCCTCGGTTTATCGCTGGCATTCGGAGGATTTCTTGCCGGGATGATGCTGGGCGAAACGGAATTCAGGCACCAGGTGGAGTCAAGTATCAGTCCATTTCGGGACGTGCTACTGGGCCTGTTTTTTATCGGCATTGGTATGCGTTTCAACCCCACTGCGACACTGCTCATCTGGCACTGGGCCGTGTTGGGTGCGTTGCTGATTGTTACGAGCAAGACATTCATTGTTACTGCCATGGTACGCAGAGCTGGATTCGATATCCGGATGACCTGGCGTACCGGACTCATATTGAGTGTGGGTGGCGAATTTGGACTCGCGCTCATCGCGATCGCGCTCGATTCCAACGTGATCGACATGCAACTCGGTCAAATCGCCATAACCTCTGTGCTTCTATCGATGATTATCGGGGCTCTGCTGATGCGTTTCAATGGCGTTATTGCAGGCTGGCTGGTCAAAACATCTCACGCAGCAGCCCATGATACCGCAGAACTACAGGAGGCTCCGGAACGACAGGTAGTTATCGGCGGTTATGGGCGCGTGGGCCACACTATCGCCGTTTTGTTGCACTCATGCGGCATTCCCTTTGTAGCGTTTGACACTGATCCGAAGCGAGTGGCCCAGGGACGGGCGGATCAACATGAGGTCTGGCTCGGCGACATCGCCAACCCGGGATTACTGTCTTCCATTCATGTGGAAAGAGCCAGTCTGATCGTGATCGCCGTTGACAGTCCGGAGACCGCATTAGGTGCGATGTCGTATATAAACAGAACCTGTCCGCAAATACCCGTGATCGTGCGAGCACAGGATCTCGCAGCCAGTGCACAACTGATTGCTGCCGGTGCCGCCCACGCTTATCCGGAAACAATTGAATCGAGCCTGCGTCTCGGCATCACTGCGTTACAAATGCTCAATGTAACGACCGATAAAATTGACGAGATGGTTCAAGATGTGAGAGACCAGGGCTATCAACCCGTTCTAGAGGGTAAGACAAGTAAACCGTAAGGTGCTTTATCGGCCAAAGATATCGTCGAATACAACACCGATTCTTTAAGGAAGGAGTCAATCAGGATGAATTTATTCAAAAATATTCTTTACGTATCCGAAGGCGCTGTGTCCCAGGAAGCCTCAATTATGCGAGCCGTGTCACTGGCAGAAAACAACCAGGCGGACTTGACCGTCATAGATGTCATTCCAATCATCTCAGCTGGCATCGGTCTGCCACGCGGCAGTCTGATATCCAGTAAATTACAGGCGGCGATAGTGAACGAACGCCGCAAAATACTCGAGGCGCTGATTGAGCCTTACAAGAAACGTCTCCACATCCAGCTGGACATACTGGTGGGCACAACATTCCTCGAAGTTACTCGAGTTGTGTTACGCAACGGCCATGATCTGCTGATCAAACCAGCCGAAAATCCAAGTTTTATTGAACGGCTGTTTGGCACCAACGACATGCAGTTACTACGCAACTGCCCGTGTCCGGTATGGCTAACACGCGCGAAGGAAAAATCGAAGTACAAACAGATACTCGCCGCTGTCGATTTTGATCCCGATATGCCAGATACAATAGAGCACGATCTCAATCGACAAATACTTGAATTATCCGGCTCTCTCGCATTTTCCGACTTTGCTTCGCTGCATGTCATTCATGCCTGGAATGCCCCGGGTGAAGCGATGTTACGCACCTGGGCTGACGACTTGCAGGAGGCAAGCGTTACCTATGTCGAGGGCATCCGTTCCAGTCATGAGAGAGCTTACAACCGTCTGCGACAACGGCTAATAGAGCGTATTGGCAAAGACACCAGCGATTACCTTTCTCCTGAATTTCATATGCGTCGAGGAGCCGCCGCTACCGTCATACCCGAAATAGCGAAGGAATTGAATATTGATTTGGTGGTCATGGGTACGGTCGCCCGGGCAGGTGTCATGGGCTTGTTCATTGGGAATACCGCTGAATTTGTTCTTGAACAATTACAATGCTCAGTGCTTGCAGTTAAGCCTCCTGGCTTTGTCTCACCAGTTCACCTTTGAGTAATCCACAACGATTACATTAACGCAAATTCGGCTCAGGAATCCTTAATCATCACGATACGAATCAGAATTTTATTATTGAATTCCAAGGGAGTATTCACAAGGAAAACATTCTAAAATCGAGCAAAGTCAAACTAAGGCATGTTGATTTTCATGGAATCCATAGTTAAGACTACTGCATCCCCTGTCAGCGCACTGACGAGGGGGTGCTGCAGTGGTCTTTTTAATAGGAATAGGTGGAAATACAGGCTTCAGCATCAGAGAAGCTGACTCTCTATCCATCCCCGGCCTAAAGGCCGCGGCTTCCCGAGGATTTAGGCGATAAGATTGTATAGATCTTCGAAACCATAGGTCACATTGAGATCTGCAGTAAACTGGAAATTCTCAATCTCACTAAAGATTAAATTGATGCCGTTATCTTCGTGCGTGATATTGAATCGGTATTCGTTATCGAAACTGTCGACTTTATAGTCAGAGAAATGGCCTTCTAGCACCAGAAGATCTTTACCTTCGCCACCAAAAATCTCATCGGTCCCATTTTGCAGATTAAAGGTATCTTTTCCTTTTCCGCCATAGATTAAAACATCTCGAACACCTATATTGACTCCACACCCGTAGCAACAGCATTTATCGTGTCATCACCGGCACCAAGATCAAATACCCCACCATTTATTCCAATGGCTGTGGCAAAAACTTGAGCCGTGGCAAAAGCGACTGCTTCAGCTAATGCAATCGCTCATCCCTCTTCTGCTGATAATAAGGCTACTGAAAAGGTTTCGGTAAAAGTTTCAGCGACGGCAAAAGCGCTAGCTTCGCCGGTCACGATATCATTCCCTCTGCCGGTGCCAATTTTGCCAGGATTATTAATTCCTATAACTGTAATATCGGCAATAGCCTCAGCTATTGCCGTTGCACTACTTATAGCAGTTGCGCTGGATGCATCATCGGCCACTACAATAGCTGTAGCTGTTGCAGTGGCCATGGCTGATGCAAACGCTTCGTCCGAGGCTACGTCTTCGATCGTATCCACCCCCCAACCGGTTTTGATTTCTTGGTAATTATCAAGACCCATGAGCGTGAGTGAAGCAAGATTCGATCCAAAATAGAAATATCCAACACGATTAATTGCTTATGAAACCCACTCATTTGGGCAAGCCCAAATTTTGTAAGAAAAACCGACATTTTTTGGGGGAAATTCGGAAAAACAAGCGCCGCGGGCAGCAGTTAGCCTTTTCAAATCTCCCCTATATTGATCAGAAGTATCTCACGCTTTTTTCAATCTGGTGTGGCTCAATTGTGACTGATTGATATGTATCACTTTGGGCAATTCTGATTTCTTTCGGGCGCATTTTGTACGTCCAAAGCCGCTGCGCCGTTTAGGCTATCATAAGTATGCATTCCTCAAGCTGCCTGGGCTTCATTAACCACCTATGCTAAAGTTTAATTTATCTTCAGGCTGCTTCTGGTTAAAGGAGGCCACTTCACAAACCGGGCGTTGATGCTTTCTGAAAATCTTTTTCAGTAATGGCAGGAACCGGATCGCCCAACGGTTCACTATAGAATAATCCACAGATACGCCACCCTCTCCCGGTATTTTTTAATGTCAATAGCCTACCCGAATGGGGTGATGATCTCCTCAATGCGACAGAACCAGAAAATACAATGCCAGTGCCACCTTACCCATAGCTTAAAATGTCAAATCCCATTGCAGCCAAAATCGCTGATCTGATTGATTTTGAACGGTCAGATGACTGACCTGAAAATTTACCTTGTTTAAATGACCGTTAAAAAAATAGGTCATTACTCCACTGGCCTCTTGTTGCAGATCGCCATTAAAATTGACGTTAGGATCAACGAAAGCATATCGCCCGGCAAATTCCAGATTCCTGGGTATGATCGGAAAAAGATAATGAGGGAAATATCCTGCCTGGACTAAGCCACCCATCAGATTGGTTTTTCTCGTTGAATCACCTTGCTCTTTAAAAGTATCGATAATTTCTTTCCAGTGCATTTCTTGTGTCAGTGAAAAACCCAACCACTTGAAACGTACTTCTTCCATCATTTGATTAATACGATACTGTCCGTCTTGTCCGGCTCGAAATCCAGGTAAGTCACGACAGCTACGGCTATCAGTTTCAAATGCTGTGCATTTACTACGATTCGTGGCGGCTGCAAATGCAAAATTGAGTGCCGGTTTTTCATGAAACTCAATATCAGACTGGGAAAATGGCATTTCTCCGCCCAGTGCATTCCACTGTAATCGCCCAGAGTACATCATATTCCCATCATCGTTGTTGCCTTCACCTACACCTAAACCAGTAAAAACGCCCGCATAATAACTGACATCATGCCAGGTTCCGGGGAATAAATTACCGAAAACCTGTACACCTTGTTGCCTGTCTACCGTAAAGATGTTGTTGACGATAGAGCGGTTAACGAACTGCTGATTAGCGGACGAAGTGACGCGTTCATCGTTATACAAAACCTTACCGCGGCCTATCCACAATTTGGCCCATTCAAATTTATCCACTGTCAGGTTTAAATCACGCAATACAGGCTGAGACCAGTCATATTGCAAATAATATTTCAACCACGGCCAATAGGCATGTCCTCTCAGTCTGGTGCGTGCACGACGTATTCTAAATGAACTTTCGTCTTGATTTAAATCCTCAATTGAACGCGGATCGCTGTCAAAAGGATTGGAATATCGGGTTTGTATCCGGTTCTGAATGGCTAAAGAGAATCTGTTATTATCAGTTCTGAATTCAAATCCATTTTTTCCATAGCTAATATTTGCAAAGCTATCTTGTGATCCCGAACTATTTTGTGATGCCGAATTGGGTTTCGCTACTTCAGTTTTTTCTGGCGTTTGAATAACCGCAACTTTCTCCTTTTCTGTTGCTTCTATATCCTGAGGTTTGACAGGTGTTGCAGTCGTTACTGTGACCGATGTTGATTCCAGTTTTTCGAGTCGTTCCAGTTTATCATCGAGCTCCTTAAGCTTCGCGTCAAGACGTTTCTCAATAGCTAATAATTCTTGTTTATAAAGTTCGGGGGGTTTGGGTTCTGCTGCTACTACGTCCGCAACCAGAAGCGGTGTAAGCAACATCCAAGTCAATGAGTATATCTTTAATCGAACACTAAAATACTTAAACATCGACTGTAGACCCTTTAGGTTGTAAAAGGAAATTATAAAAGGAAATTATTGCGGAATTATTACAATTTAATACGCCTTTAAGCGAAAGTTGACACTTTCTTGTTCATCCAGCAGTAAGTTTGACTGCATGTGCGGCTTAACGTATATTTTACTTTAACAAAAAGGTGTTTATTTTCCCTATCACCCATAGCGTCTGCTACTTGATAATAATATCGAAGCCTCCAAAAATCCTGCATCTGCCAGATAAAGAAGACGTAAAGCTTTCTATTGACGATTCTGGTATCAGATTCTCGCTGCTCAGTTACCTCAAAAGCGATTCTTTTAATACGCTGAAAATCGATAAGTCGTTTGTCAGCGGTGTGACGTGAAAACAGGAAAGCTCTCCAATGAAAGACACCACCCTTGTCGTCAACTGCGGCAGCTCATCATTGAAACTCGCGGTTTTTGACCATCAGTATAATCGCCTTATCAGCGGCCTGGCGGAACGCTTAGGTACTGTATCGGCTTATGCGGCCATTACCGGAAATAAAGACAGCATTGATATTTCTGGCGACAGCACTCACAGGGGCGCGCTCGCGACACTGATAAAGCGCTTTCGTGAACGCGACGTGCTGCGTTTACCGCCAGTCGCTATCGGTCATCGCGTAGTGCATGGCGGCGAAAAATTCACCGATGCTGCAATGATTACTCCGGCCGTCATTGAAGCAATTGAAGCTTGCGCCAGCCTGGCACCACTGCATAATTCAGTAAATCTAACAGGCATACACGCCATCGGCGAGCTATTCCCCAATGTTCCGCAGATAGCCGTATTTGACACCGCATTCCATCAAAGCCTGCCGGAGTATGCATATTTGTATGCATTGCCATACAAATACTATGAACAATGGGGCGTGCGTCGCTATGGGTTTCACGGCACCAGCCACAGTTTCATGCTGGCTGAAACCGCCCGTCTGCTAAACAAAAAACTCGAAAACACGTCGTTGATTTCTGCCCATCTGGGTAATGGCTGCAGTATCACCGCCATCGCCAACGGCAAAAGTGTAGATACCAGTATGGGCCTGACTCCGTTGGAGGGGCTTGTTATGGGCACTCGCAGTGGCGACATCGACCCCGGCCTGTTCGATTTCCTTGCGGGCAAAGGCATCTCCGCCGAGGACCTTCATCACGACCTCAACCATAAAAGTGGATTGTTAGGTCTGTCACAGCAGACGAATGACATGCGCACACTGGTCGCGTCAGCGGATGACGGCCATCGCCTTTCACAGGTCGCCATTGACGTATTTTGTTTTAAACTGGCGCGCTACATCGGCGCTATGAGCAGCTCTTTAAGCACACTGGACGCACTGGTGTTCACCGGCGGTATTGGAGAAAACAGTGCTCGTATCCGGGCCCGCACAGTTGAGCATCTCTCATTGCTCGGTTTGGTTATAGACAGTGACAGCAACCTGAGTCACGGTCGCTTACGAGAACACCATATTGAGCATACCAACAGCCGCTTTCCTATTTTGGTGATTCCCACCAACGAAGAATTGGTTATTGCCAATGCCGCTTTAGAGGGTGCCCGCAGTGCAATCGCGCCACCTCAATCCATCACCACTGGAACCACCTGACCCCCATGGCACAGAATCTTTTTATTGCACCCACAACCATCGATTCCGGCCTGACGTCTGTCTGCCTTGGACTTTTTCGCGCTTTGGATCGAGTCGGTATACGGGTTGGATTTTACAAACCATTCAGCCAGCTTCGCCCGCAATATGATGCGACCGCTGGCGACACCTCAGTTGAGTATCTCAAAGCAAGTACTGAGCTCGATCCACCGCAACCCATTGCGTTGAAACAGGCTCAAAAACTACTGAACCAGGGCGAATCAGACCGGTTGATGGAAGATGTAGTCGGCCATTACCAACAAGTCGCCAAGACCGTTGACGTAGTCATTATTGAAGGTTTGGTGCCAAACGGTAACGAAAACTATATCGCACGCCTTAATATTAATGTCGCACGCAATTTGAACGCCGATGTTATTCTGGTTTGTTCACCACAGGGCCTCACAGTCTCTGCAATTGATGAGCAGCTAGACTTTTACGCACGGCTTTTTTCCGGCCCAACGGACCTCGATGTAATCGGTGTAATCCTGAACAAAGTAGGTGAGCCCAATCAGTCTGATTTTAGCCCCTGGATGAATCCAGAACTACTGGCAAACACACCGAACTATGCCGCTGAATGTCAGGTTTTCAGTAAAAATCGCTTTAAATTACTGGGCGTAATTCCCTGGCAGTCCACGCTGCTTGCGCCCCGGGTTTCTGATATCGCCAAAGAGATGAATGCCACGGTATTGCACGAAGGCCAGATGGCGACACGGCGCGTGCAAAAAGTGACCGTCTGCGCACACACGATCCGAAACATGGTGCACACACTCAAACCTGGCACCTTATTAGTTACCCCCGGCGATCGTGATGACATCATCGTAGCCACCGCCGTTGCTGCCCTGAATGGTGTTCCACTCGCGGGTGTATTGCTGACCGGTGGCTTAATGCCCGACAACAAGGTTATTGAACTTTGCAGCCGCGCTCTGGAGACCGGCTTACCTGTGCTGAGTTCTGATACCAATACCTATGAGGCCGCCTACCGACTGGCTAACCTGTCATCGACCATTCCAGTGGATGACATCGACCGCATAGAAAGCGCGATGGAAATCGTCGCTACCCAGCTGGACACCCAGTGGTTACAAAAACAGTTCAAGCTCGAACGCAAGCGCCGCTTATCTCCACCCGCGTTCCGCTATCAACTGTCAGAACGCGCACGAGCGGCCAAGAAACGTATTGTACTCCCGGAGGGCTGCGAGCCCAGAACCGTACAAGCGGCCATTATTTGTCAGCAACGGGGACTCGCGTCCTGTGTCCTGATCGGTGATCGTGCTGAAATCAACGCGGTTGCCGAATCCCAGGGTATGGCCTTGCCAACAGCGCTTGAGGTTGTCAATCCGATTGATGTGCGGGCACGTTATATCCAGCCGATGGTGAACCTGCGCAAGCACAAAGGCCTGGCTCCAGACATGGCGGAAGCGATGCTGGAAGATAATGTGGTGCTCGGTACCATGATGGTAGCCTTGAACGAAGCTGACGGTTTGGTTTCGGGTGCGATCCACACAACTGCCAACACCGTTCGCCCGGCCCTTCAGCTCATAAAAACGCATGATAAGGCCAAAGTCGTGTCATCTGTATTCTTTATGCTCCTGCCTGAGCAAGTGTTGGTTTATGGAGACTGTGCGATAAACCCGGACCCCAATGCGGAAGAATTGGCGGATATCGCCATACAAAGTGCGGAATCGGCAGAGACCTTCGGGATTGAGCCGATCATTGCTATGATCAGTTACAGCACCGGCGAATCCGGTACCGGTGCAGACGTTGAAAAGGTTCGCAAAGCGACCCAGATCGCCCGCGAACGCAGGCCTGATTTACTCATCGACGGTCCTCTTCAATACGATGCAGCGGCAATTCCAAGCGTAGCCAAAAGCAAAGCGCCAAACAGCAAAGTAGCGGGTAAAGCAACGGTATTTATCTTCCCCGACCTCAATACCGGTAACACAACTTACAAGGCAGTCCAGCGAAGCGCCAACGTAGTCAGTATCGGGCCCATGCTGCAGGGTTTGAGAAAACCGGTGAACGATCTATCACGGGGCGCACTGGTGGATGATATTGTCTTTACCATCGCAATCACGGCCATACAGGCAAAGCAAGTGGAAAGCGCTAACCATCTGTGATGGTCAGCTAAGTCAGCTAAACAAGCAGCAATGGCTATAAGAGCACCAGAACAGAGCGTTTAAGTTGCTCTCCACCCTTTCCTTCTTCGGACATCGCCCTTCCTTCTGATCATGGTCTCTTTTGACCTTCTGACGCGGGGTTAAATGATCGACTTTGTATACAAACGAGTTTTCACTGGAATTAGAAAGGAGAGCCTGAAGGTGCTCCACCCGAATCCGATCCAGATGAAAAAGGAGATCCCGAAGGCACTCCACCCGAATTGGATCCCGATGAAAAAGGAGATCCTGAAGGCGCTCCACCCGAATTCGATCCAGATGAAAAAGGGGACTCCGAAGAAGACGAAGAGGCTCCTGAACCTTTGCCAGAGGGCGATTTCTGCTCGGCACCCCCTTGTGAATGAACAAACTGCCAATCCTGATACGTGACCGCTTCAGCAAAAGAAGCAAGATCTTCTGGGAAACCGCCAATTTTAATTGGTGATTGATCCGAAAGGCTATAAACACCGATAATTCCTACATTTGCTCTACTGAGGCTCATTTCAGAACCCGCCCGTTCAGGGACCGGTTCTGCTATCAGGCCCCATTCATAACTATTGGTCATAGGGTCAAGAAAGATTTTACGTAGATGACGCTGGGTCGTCGGAAAGCGATCGTCCTCAAGCAATTTCTCCAGCGATTCCGGGTATTTTTTTGCCCCACCCGGAGAACTATCATAATACGATGTAATTGCCTTTCTGAATTGTTCACCGATAAATAAAAGCTCTTTTTCTTTATCCCGTTGTGACTTAGTCTGCCATACTTGCCCGGTACCCGCCATCACGATTCCTGCCAGGGCAACTGCAAATAATGTCCAAATATAAATAAAACCTTTCTCTAAATTAATCATATGGCCGATTCATAATGGATGCACACCCGGAAAGCGCACCAATCTTCCTATCTGACTGGCTACCATTCTTCATAATAAGTACCATCTAATGCCTGCCCCGTATAACCGCTATGCACATCATAGACACCTTCTTCCTCCTCATTCAAAGAAGGGACTTCAATCCAGGTCATATCACTTTCCGTTAATGGATCAATCGGAACGCGGCGTAAGTATCTTTTTTCGACCAATTCTTCCAGGCTGAGTGGATAACCGCCCGTATCAGAATAAAATTGATCGATAGCATCACGCATAATGCCCAGGTCCTGGCGCAAAACGGTTTCTTTAGCTTTTTCAATTGAATTAAAATAACGCGGCGTCACAATACTGAGCAAAGTCGCAATAATTGCCATAACCACCAATAATTCAATCAGCGTAAAACCAATATGGCTTCGGAATTTATACATGTATCCTTAATATATGAGATAGCCTATCCTCAAAACCAGCAAAAGCACTGATACCAATATTCAAAGCAGGCGGGTAAACGGCTTCATTCGGCACCTTATAAACCCTGATTACTCACCATTCATTATAGGCAATACCATTTAAACCAATAGATTCTGAAAGAGAATACACATCAAACACATCATCTCCTTCCTGAGGACTATCCGGTGCGCTTTTATAGCTGCGCTTACCCCATGTATCTTCAGCTGCAGCTATTTCCATTCCGGCAACAGTCAGCTCATGAAACATAGGATCACGCGGTAATCGCCGCAAAAAATAAATATTACGTTTTTCCGGGCTTTTAATATCTGGCACACCCAGGAATAAATCCCCCAATGTGGGGGGATAACCTGATTCATCTGCTTTCTTTTCAATACGACCGTCGTCCACCGCCTGCTTATACCCATCAATCGCAGTTCGAATCTGTCGTAACGCCGTCCGTAACTCTTGCTCCTTCTCACGCTTGACAACCAATTCACGCAAAGGCATCGCTGATGTGGCCAGAATGGCCATAATTGCCAGAACAATCATCAACTCGATTAATGTAAACCCATACTGATTTTTAGGCATCCTGAATACAATCATTTTTACTATTCTTACTGGATCTTGACGCTAGCTGCAGGGGGCAAAGTCACCTCGATGGATTCCCCACTTTCTTGATCCTCTGCTAAAGCACTCTGAACCGTAATTTCAGCGACTCCCGGATTTGTTGCGATTACCTTGAATCGAAACTGGGCTGTCATTCCAGACGCTTCATTCTTACCCAGTCTTATCGAACGCGCGCCCGATTTTTCTCCTTCGTCAAGCAATTCAAGCATACTAGTATCGTAAATCATTTCCAGTTCAGACGTAACAGACCCTTTCGCACCGACCAGGCTTATTCTCACTGGAAACTCCTTATTCAGACCGACCGTTGCGGGCGTCTGTAATGAAATCACGGGGGAAGAAGGTGTATTGCTCGCAAATGGATTTTGTGACCGATCAGAGGGTGCAAAAGTTTCCGCTGCCCTTCCAAAAACAGAAGCCGCATTTCTGCTTCCCCCAATAGACGACATAGTCAGCGACTCTGCAGCTGTCTTACCTATGGCTATGGGTAATTTCCCAGCCTCATTGGCAGTACCAAAATGAAATTCACTCTCTATCTTCGTTGGCTGAGCAATATTACGCACGATACGAGGCGTAATGAGCAAAACAATTTCAGTCTTATTCCGCTCCAGGCCCTGACCTGATAATATTTTACCCAGCACAGGCAGATCAACGAGCCCCGGTATTCCTGCAAGACTTCTCTTATCCTCATCCCTGATTAATCCCGCCAATACCTGTGTTTCACCGTCTTTTAATGACAACAGCGTTTCTGCCGTCCGCGTACCAACCTTCGGCACTTGTGACCCGCCAGTTAATTCAATTGTCTCGGTAACCGTGCTGACTTCTAATGCAACCTTTATAGACACTTCATCATTTAAAGAAATAATGGGCTCAACATCTAATTTTAGTCCTACATCAATAAAACTGACTGATTGCGATACAGTTGCCGCCGTACCTGTCACATTAGATGTGATAATAGGAACCTTATCACCGATCAGAATCTTTGCTTTTTCCCGATTTTTGACTCGGATACGGGGATTAGCCAGTATATCTCCTGCTCTCAGCTCTTTTTTGAGATCAATTATCACCTGATTGCTAGTAGCAAAACTTTTAAGACCATCGAATCCAATCTGATTAAAAGGTACCGCTACTGCACCAGCACCGGGTACAGCGCTGAAAGTGACCCTATCAGGAAAATTAGGCCCAAGCTTAAGTAACCGGGTACGACTGATTTCAAGCACTTCGACATCCAGCATCACTTCAGGTTCTGGCAAATCGTTCAGCGCAACCAATCGCTCCACCAGACGGATGGCTTCCAGTGTATCTCTCATGATAAAAAGGTTGAGCTTTTCATTCACGTAAATATCCTTAGCCTTCACCAATCCCCTGACCATAGCCACCATCTGTTTAACATCCGTGTTCGCAATATGAAAGCTGCTCACGACCAACTCCTGATATTCCTTCTGTTTGGCGGGCGTATTCGGATAGACCAATAATGAATTATTATTCAATGCCTTATATGCCAATTGATTAGTCATTAACAATAATTTAAGCACATCTTCTATACTGTTATCACGCACAAAGATGGATACCTTACTGTCTTGCCGAATATCCTTATCAAAAACAAAATTGATCCCCGCTGTGCGTG
Source organism: uncultured Nitrosomonas sp. (assembly GCA_965369175.1). Lineage (GTDB taxonomy): Bacteria > Pseudomonadota > Gammaproteobacteria > Burkholderiales > Nitrosomonadaceae > Nitrosomonas. Next base: position 45,741 of record CBDUPR010000012.1, on the reverse strand, counting down.
CAATGATCTCGAATACAGATTTCAGATCTGTTTCTCGAAACTCCATGGTTAAGGGTTTTTTAAAGGCGGTTTTTAACGTTAAACTGGTTGCCTCCATGCGTGATATTCTTTCATTGATCTGCTTGATCAATCGCCGGGCATCGGATTGCATTGAATTTTCTTGTAGTACAGATCGGACAATCGCCTCCGCGCCCTCCAGATCATCTTTTTCAAGCAATGCTTCCGCATGACGCATGGAAGCAACATGATGACGTTCTAAATTCAGGGCTTCTAAGCCAGCCTTTGCGCGCTCATTATGCGAAGCCAACTCCAATACGTGATGATATTGCTGCTCGGCTGCATCCAGATCACCCGATAATCGCGCATTATCCGCAGCAAACAGAAGTTGTCCGGTAATCGCTTCACGTTGACGCATGAATACCGTGCGAATCTCTATATTATCCGGCTCTTCACGTACTGCCCGCTCCAGGCTTTTCAGACCTGCACCCATATCCCCCGCCGCAATCAGCTGTTGTCCATCGATGAATGCCTGATTATTGACCTTTCGTAACATGGGTGTTTCACATCCTGTAACTAGAGTCAGTATCAAAACAGCGATAATATAGCTTTCATTTCTCATCGAATGTTCCTGCTACTTTATTATTAATGGTGAGTTTCTGTTGTGCATTAAGTGGCAAATAGGTAACCGTAATGGCCTCATCATCCACCGCATCAATACGATATCGATCGTCGATACGGTCGCCTGACTTGACCACATGGTACTGATCAGATTCAGAAAGGAAGACCCTTATTTCACTTCCTTCTATCACCTTACCAATATATTTGAATTGTAACGGTGGAGGGGTTGGTGCCGGTGGCGGTGCACGTGGACGTTCTGCTTTTGCCTGTGCAAACGGATTGATTCGTTGCTGAGAAGTCGCACGGGACTGCACCGCCGATGTCCACGTAACAGAATCAAAAATATTTCCCGCCTGTGCACTGAATTTTCTTCGCCCCAGTTGCTCAACATCCAGGTATTCAACCGTCTCTTGCGGGTTACGTGCTTTTTTTACTGGAAACCGGGTTGGCTGAACCGATGGTGTCGGATCAAACCCGTCTTCCTCATCATCCACCAGCACAACAGCCAGCAATGTTGCAAGTAACGCCCCACCCAGCAATAACTTGCGTTTTTTCTCCGCTTGATCCATCCGATTCATTCATCCAGGTAAAGATTAATTTCAAGACGTGCTTCAAGCCGTGCCGACTGTATATTCTCACGTTTCATAACTATGCTTGTAATCGCCATACTCGGCACCGCCTGCAGTGCATCTGCAATAAACGCCCGTATCTGGGAATAGCTACCTCGAACCGGCAACATCATCTCATAACGCGTTAATCTCGATCCTTTTTCATGTATCAGACGATATTCACTGCTGTTAATCTCGACGCCCCGTTGCTTCGCTACACGTACCAGCTCTCTTATCCAGAAAGGTGATGAGTCAATACGTGGAAAAAAATCGTAGAAAACCTGCAGTGTCTGGTCGCGACTCATCTTGCTGCCCGCAATCGATTCACCCCCTGCCTCCGATTGCAGTTCAGCTTGCATCGTCTCCGCTTGTTCCTTCAGTGCCTGCAAGGTCGCATCCTGCGGCAAAACCGCAACAAGAAAAAACAGACATGAAACCACCAGCAAGCCCAGGCCTGTTTTTCCAATCATACCCAGTCGTGCTATCTGCCAGCGCAACTGCAGCAGGCCATTTTTTAGACGCGCCTGCAATGATTCATTACTCAAGATATTTCGATCCATGATGCGATCAGTAGAAAACCAACGGGCTGCTGAGGACTATTTTGTTTTATTTTATAATTAAGCAGATGAGCCTTCTCAAAAATGATTTCACGCTCGATCGCTTCAACAAAATCAAGCAGCGCTGACATAGTCTTCGCTTCACCGCCTATACGCAGCGTGCGGTTAGCTACATTTGGCTGCAATGACAGCAACGCTATCTCCTTGCTGGACGCCTGTTCGATAGAATCAAACAGGCTCTCCCAAGGCAAGTTAATCTGATTCATTATGACATTGGCCCGGGCTATTTCCTGCTGAATTTCCTGACCCACTTCTCGCACATGCGATGTTGACCGTACCCGTGGTGCTATTTTTTTCTGTCGTTGCGTTTCTATTCGTTCAACACGAACACTCCAGTAATTAACGGATTCTGTTGTCAGCCTGAATTGATAAAGCACACCGAGCAAAATAATGATACCCATGAACAATAAGCCCCAGTCAACACTACGTACCTGCTGACCAACATAGGGAAAAGCAAGCTTTAAACTACGCACCGGCTTTCTCCTCATCCATAACAGCAATAGCAGGATAATGTGCCGGAACCGGTATCGTTTCAGTTTGAATTGGCACGATCTGCCAGCCGCAATCATCTGGCAATACCAATCCTGGATGCTCTGGTGCGAATAAATAAACAGATTCAACTGTTTTCTTATATCCAGAAAGATATCCGGAAAGAATAGCTTCCTGATCGAGCGCTGCAAGCAGTTCATTCTCTACATCATGTAATATTTTCTGATTCCGTATTCCTTGCCAAACACCGTTTACCAAAAAAACAATACAAATACGCCCTGTTTCAATCAGGGCAAAACAGATTTGTTTATGATCAAATAACGGATGCCATCTATCAAAAGTCGATGCTAAATAGGACTCCACATTGTTCAGCTTTATTCTGTAACGTTGCGTCATTTCTTCCAATCGCGCCATCAAGTCACCTGCTATAGCGGCACAAACAGCACCGCCATCCGGACTCCAGGCACTCACGCTCAGTATCCATGTATTCATCCTTTCTGCATATATCTCACGCATACGAAAAGTAGCGTAGGTATAGACTTCATCAGGCGATGCAATCTCTGGCTGCGGCGGCAAAGTGACATAACGAATGAAATGATTAGAAAGGGTAATGACCATTTCTGCTCCTGCCGATTCTCTCACCATTTGATCTAACTGAAGCAGCGGTGCTTCCCAGATAGGGGCATTCAAATGACGTTCACATCGCGTCACCATTTTAGGCGCCTGAACCGGCTTGAAGCCGCGAGATGAACACACCAGATCCACTCGCTCAGGTGCAAAAAAAACTTCAATCTGATCACGCCACAATCGTGACACGATTGGCCTCCTCCAAGCTCGTTAATCCTTCCTTGACCATATCTAATGCGGCCTCGCGCAAGAAGCGCGTGCCATTATTTCTGGCCGCCTCTTTTATTCGACGTATCGGCTCTTGTGCGACAATTAACTCCCTGATTTCATCATTCAGAATCAATATTTCAGCAATCGCATTGCGGCCTCGATAACCACTCCCACGACACTGTCCACAGCCCCTGCCCGCACGAAATTTGAAATTCCCGGCTTGATCAGGATCAATGCCGGATTCACCGATTTGCTCACTATCCGGACGTTCATCTACCGCACAGTGTGAACACAACAGACGAACCAGTCGCTGCGCAGCGATACCGTTTAAAGCGGAAACAAAACTATAGGGATCAACACCCATATGTGAAAAACGGCCGATCACATCAAACACGTTATTGGCATGCACCGTAGTAAATACAAGATGGCCTGTCAACGCCGCCTGTATCGCAATCTGTGCCGTTTCGGAGTCACGAATTTCACCTACCATGATTTTATCTGGATCATGGCGTAAAATAGAACGTAATCCACGTGCAAAAGTAAGTCCTTTCTTTTCATTAACAGGTATCTGCAATACTCCGGGAAGCTGATACTCAATAGGGTCTTCGATCGTGATGATCTTGTCATGACCACGATTAACTTCTGATATGGCCGCATAAAGCGAGGTCGTTTTACCACTGCCCGTGGGCCCCGTAACCAGCAACATGCCATAGGGTTCTGAACTCAGGCGACGTAAACTCGCAATGGCAACCGGGTTAAAGCCCAGTTGATTTAATGTCAAGCCCTCCACATGATCGGAAAGCGCCTGGCGATCAAGAATACGCAGTACCGCATCTTCTCCAAAGATACTGGGCATAATCGATACGCGAAAATCGATTTCCCGCCCCTGGATGGAAACCTTAAAACGACCATCCTGCGGAACGCGGCGTTCAGCGATATCCAGTTCGGACATGACCTTGATACGGGAAATAACCTGTTCAGCCAGGTCTTCACCCCGCATCACTCCTACTGCCGTTAGCACACCATCAATGCGATACTTAATGGATAGCGCGCCCGTCACCATCTCAAGATGAATATCGCTGGCCTGCGATTTATGCGCATCATACAAAGTAGAATGCACCAGACGCACTACCTGGCTGGTGCCCTCATTGATTGTCTTTAAAGAAAGGTCCTCTACGCCTGTTTTTATAACGCTCAGCTCCGCCTCAGGCAACACATTATCCATTGCACGCATTGTTTTTTCCTGCTGTGCGAAAAAAGCAGTTAAGTCGGCAGGATGTACCAAATACCAGGTCATGCCAATATCAAATCGTTCTTCTACCCATGATCGCAATCGAGGTGAAAATGGATTACTGACGGCCAGCACATATGTGTCCTCATTACGAAATAAGGCACATTCCTGCATGACTGCTTCAGAAAAAGGAAGCATATCAAAGGCGGGGCTGAGCCCTCGCAACGCTTCCATATTCAGAACCGGTATATGTAGTAGTCGGCCCAGCTCTTGAATCAGCTTATCCGGCGTATAGTCATACCTATCCGTCAGCATTTGCACAACTGAAACGCCCTGTTGCAACGCTTCCTGGCATACCACGCCCAGCCGGTTGATATCAAGCGGCTGTTTTTCCGTTGACGGTAAAGACACGGCGTTCAATTGATGCTACCCGCCAATTCAAATATGGGCATATACATCAAAATAATAATGCCGCCAATGACAATACCAATGACAGCCATCAGCAGGGGTTCAATCAATTTGGTTGTCCATTCAACCCAGCGCGCAATCTCCTCATCGTGGAAACTACCAATACGCTCCATCATATCTCCCATGAGCCCCGTTCTTTCACCAACACGCAGCATACGATTACCAACTGCAGTCGTCAGCTTCTCCAATTCCATGGCATCGGAAATGGCCTTACCTTCACGAATATGTTGCGCTGCAGCTTCCACACTGGGCCTGAAATGCGGTTGCAGCAGGCCACTGACCATTTCCAATGCCTGTGTAATCGGTATCCCGCCCCGTAGCAGCATACCAAGCGTTTTATAGAAACGGGCCAGCTGATAAACACGCATGCGTTCCCCAACAGCAGGAATACGCCATAACTGTTGCGTTAAAGATGCCCGAAAGGCCGGCCGAGTGACACTATAGATAATGGCACCCAACACGCCCATGGCCATCATCGCCAATTCCCAGCCACGCTCATGAACAAAGTGTCCCCATTTGATCAGCAACACGGAAAGCCAGGGTAGATCTGCACCGACATCGTCATAAATCGCACTGAATTTAGGGACCACAAAGACCAGCAGGAATAGCGATACCAGCAAGCCAACGGCTAATAGAAGAACCGGATAAATCGAGGCACCAACCAGTTTCTTACGGACCTGATCCATCTGTGTCTGATAAGTAATAAAGCGGGTCAGCGCCTCAACCAGATCACCCGTGCGTTCACTGGCTCGAATGGTTGCCATATATAATGCCGGAAAGATTTTTGGATAATCCTCCAGTGCACGTGAAAAAGTAACCCCTTCATAAAGCCGTGCCAGCAAATCCTGAACAATTTTACGTATCGTCGCATCCTGCTCTTTATCCACCAGGGTTTCGATGCTCTCCACCAGACTCAGTCCGGCTGTTAGCAATGAAAGCAGTTCCTGGCTAAAATGCACCAAAGGAAAATTTGGCCTTGATTTTAGCGGCCAGCCGGCAAAACCGCGGTGTATGCTCAACACGACTCCGCCTTGCTGGGCAACCTGGCGGCGCACTTCTTCCTCATTATTCGCGTCTATCTCAAGACGTACAGTGCCCTGCTTTGCCAGTACGGCTTTCACTTCGTAGCGCATTTGCTCATTTACCAGTTTATGATATCAGCGGCTTCACCTTCACCGCCCGGCTGGCCATCTTTACCATGTGAATACAAATCAAACTCTGATCGCTCCCCCGGATATTTATAAATATAGGCGTTCCCCCAAGGATCTGCGGGGGGCATCTTGGTCAGGTAAGGCCCTTGCCATCTGGATTCATTATTCGGGCGGGTTACTAAAGCCGCCAGTCCCGATTCAGTGGCCGGATAACTGCCCACATCCAAACGATATTGATGTAACGCCTTTTCCAGAGAATCGATTTGTGCCTGAGCCATTTTGATCTCGGATTTACCGACCTGAGAAAAGTATTTTGGCCCAACATAAGCGGCCAATAAGCCGATAATAACCATAACAACCAGTAATTCCAGCAGCGTAAATCCACGTATAATTTTTATTTGTTGATGCCGATACAAATGCATTATTTCAATCCTTTTAGATGAGTCATTGCTTTGATAAAATCTCTAAAATACAGGAAAAAAGCAATCCATGTAATACAAAACAATGCCGATAGTAACGGCATAACCCGGTAGAATGCTTATTGACACCCCCCACATCTAAAGAAAGGGGATTCCTGCTGCCTCTACCCCGGGATAGGGTAGATGACTTCGGTGAATTCCTGTTGCTGACAACATGACTGCATCGTTCACTTGGCAGGCGAGCTGGGCATGTCCTGCCCTTAGAATATTAATGGCCGCGTTAAGGTCTGCATTTTCTGCGTACCCACATTCGACACACGCGAACCTGGATTGCGTTGTGCGATTCTCAGCAGACACATAGTCACAGGCCGGACATGTCCAGCCTGTGCTACACGGATTAATGGCAAGCACATCATCGCCACGCCACGCTTGCTTGTACTCCAACTGGCGGCGGAACTCACCCCAGCCCTGATCGAGAATCGACTTGCTAAAGCCCACTTTGGCTTTGACACTTCGTCCTGGCGACTCAATCGAAACTGCTGCTGACTTGCTCATATTCATGATTTTCAAATCTTCGATAACAATCATCGTGTGCTTTTTGCTTATGAGATTAGAAGTCCTGTGGAGAAAATCGTTCCAGATGCAGGCTACCCGCTGATGCAATTGCGTTATTTTCTGTTTTTATTTTTTCCAATTGTTGCCAAATTTGGTTTTACGACTCAGTCCACGTTGATATTTCGTCAGCTTTGCCGCCTTTTTGCGAAAGGCGCTGACCGGTTCAAACATCGTGCCATTCGAAAGCGTAACAAATAACGTAACACCTGCGTCAAGGCCTACAATGGATGAGAATGGATGCATCGGTTGTTCAACCTTGCGTTCGGTCTGAATACTGGCATACCACTTGCACATGGTGAAATGATTGATGAGTTTTTCACCCGCTTCATGATTAGCGATCCAGAACGTTAACGCCTTGCTCCATACATATCGGCACGAACCTGCGATACGGTGCATTGCGTGCTGCTGATCGCCATTCGGCACGATCTGAAATTTGTAGGCTTGCAAGTGTTCCATATTCCTAATTATACTTGATCTATGAAAAAAACAACGATATTAGACACGGCAGGCATTGTGTTTTCAAAATTCATGTTCACTTGGTCTTTATAAACGAAATACCGTCAGAGCATGTTCACTATGGAAGTAATTGACAACTTGCGCGACATTTTTGCAAGCGTCTGCACCAACCCTGAGGCGGAACTGATGGAATTTGATCGTGAGCATGACCACGTTTCATCTCCTAGTGAACTATCCGCCAAAACTGGCGGTATCAGCGCTGGTAAATAGCCTCAAAGGCGTGTCCAGTCGGATGATTCGCAAGAAGAACTATTCGTGTATCCGCAAGAAGCCATGAGGCGGCGCATTATGACCGCCAAACGGCCTCTTGTGGTGGTGGTCAATTGCCATCATTCGCCAGCACATCGAGCAACAACAAACGATAAATGCCCTTACAACGGCCGATGTGCTGAAGCTTGTGCTTCAAGATTCTAGTTATTGAGCCGAATACTGGTTTCAGATTCTCGCCCGATGGCGGGCCTGCACCGAACGCACGGTCACTTCCCCCACAGACTGTTTCGGTTTTTCAATGCTGCGCCCCTTTCTACTGCGCCACTTTTCACCTTTCCTCAACATTTAAGCCCGCCAGTTGAGAAGATAATACGGCATCCGGCAGCCACCACACGCTATAGCATCGATTCCATAGATAGGGAATCGATGCATCACCATTACCCATCCGAATTCTTCTTGAGCCTTTTCCCGATATCCCGGACAGTCTATAATAGGCAGGATAAATAATAGCTTATCTCTTTATTTCTTATAATAAAATTATATGGCACGCTATTTGCATTGTTATTAAATGAAGCGTGTTTAACCCCACAATTCAAGAGCAAAACCATAATAAACGGGTTAACCATATATTTGGAGAGTAAAAATGCAAACACCCTTTAAGAAAATAGCCACGATTACAAGCGTCATCGCACTGGCGCTGGCTTACGGCAGCGCAGGCGCAGCCGAGAACACAATCACCTTTGAAAAGGCCGGCACCAATAACGGTACCGGTAACGCTGCCGATATCAACTCCAGCGGATCAAACAAAATCGTGTCGATCTATCAGGTAGGTAGTGGCAACGGCAGCGGAGACGCGGAAAAGAACCAGGTGGGTCAAAACCTCAAAAAATTGGTTTTAAACGGAGACGTGGCAGGTACGGCTCATATCGGTCAGGGTGCTTTCTGGAACGGAACTGCCTGGACAGAAAGCAAGGCAACCAAGGGTAACGCGGTCACGGGCACGGTCACCGACAACAATGCCTTCAGAATCAGTCAGAATAGTGATGGTAATATCGTAACGTTAAATTCAGGCAACGGTTCCGGTCTCGTCACAATCAATCAGGGTTATGCCGCAGCCGGCGGCGGCGGGGGATCTGGTTTCACTGCGGAGGTTACCCAGAAAGGCTCCGGTGCTGTTACGATCAATCAGGGGAATGACGCCACTGCCCTAGGAACCGGCGGCACCGCGACTGTCGTTCACGACGGCACGCATACCGTCGCCATTACCCAGTTCAGAACAAATGCCGGCAGCACCGGCACCATCCTGACCAATACCACCGGTGATGGCGGCGCGCTCACCATCACGCAAAGCAATAGCGGTAATACCTACGTGAACGCGGCAGGAGACAACGGTAACGCCGCTGCGGCTACCATCACGGGAACAGCCGACCTGATTAATGTCGGCACGGGTACGCTTGCGTTAACACAGGCCACCGGAACGGTTAAAGCCCATGTTAATGGCAGCGGCACCCTGACCATTGATAATGCCGGCACGACCAATAATGTCTACGTCAATGCGGAAGGAGACGCCAACAACACCACCGCCATTGCAAACGGGGGCACATTAACCCTGAATTCTGACGGTACCAGCAATACCCTCATCGTCACCAGTTTCACAGCGGGTACCTTAACCGTTAACCAGGACGCTCTCATGACCAATTCAACCCTGACCCTGAGCGGCGGATCAACGACAAACGCAACCATTAACCAAAATGGCAGCTATCAGAATGCGACCGTCACCTCCAGCAGCGGTTCAACCGGAATCTTCAACCTGGATGCAGTCGGTACCGTCGGGACACCGGCAATTGTCAATCTGACGATTTAGGCACGACAGTCCCGGAAGGATGCTTCCGGGACATCCTTTTCACAACCGGATGAGTCTATCGATCATCCGATCTCGGAATCATTCTTATGAATTTACTCAAAAAAAACACCTTACGCCTGATTTTCATCAGCTTCTTATTTCCCCTATCAGCGCAGGCAGGAGAGCTGGTGCAAAGCTTTGTTAATCCTTCCTTCGGGGGTAATCCGATAAATGGCGGCTACCTGCTATCCAATGCCAGTGCACAGAACGACCATACGGCACCCACCAAAAAGACCCCACCCCCCACAACCGCATCGCCGGGATCAGAAAAACCCGACAGCGCCCGCCTATTTGCCGAGCAGGTCAATCGACTGGTCATGTCGGCACTGGCCAGCCGTCTGGTCAACAAGGCTTTCGGCAGCGACGCGGCAGATAATACCGCCATTGATACCGGTATCAATACCATCAGTGTCGAAACCGCACTGAACGCCACCACCGTTACCATTGTGGATAATGTAACCGGGGGCCGCTCCGTAATCAGCATTCCGAATTTTTAATACCATGAACACTCACCACAGAATGCTGATTTTTTAGCGTACCGCATCAGCATTCCGAATTCCTAATATCCCTGTCTGCCAGACAGGAGCCTGATTTCCTTAAATTACACATTCATTGAGTATCATCATGTCCATTGCCTTACCAATTGCACCACGCCTGGGCATTTTGTTGGCCACAGCAGCGATCGCCATGACCGGCTGCACCACGCTGTTCCAGCCGGTCAACTCTTCCAAGGCTCAAATTGGTTATCGATCCCAGGTTATCGATGATCTGTTAGCGCTGCCGCCGCCGACCGAAAAGATTATCGTTGCGGTATATAAATTCCGCGATCAGACCGGACAATACAAGCAATCAGCGGCCAGCACGCTGAATTATTCCACCGCTGTCACACAAGGCGCCACGTCCATGCTCATCAAGGCACTGGAAGATGCCGGGCAGGGAAAATGGTTCACCGTGGTGGAGCGAGAATCCCTGCCTAATTTATTGAATGAGCGTAAAATTATCCGTCAGACACGCATGCAATATATGTCCAGAGAAGAGCTGAGCAAGCTGCCTCCTCTTCCCCCTATGATCTACGCACCGGTTATTCTGGATGGCGGCATCATTGCTTATGAAACCAACCTGCTCACCGGTGGACTGGGGGCAAAATATCTGGGCATCGGTGGCGACACGCAATTCCAGCGGGATACCGTCACCATTTTCCTGCGCGCGGTAGCGGTACAGGATGGTCGCGTATTGAAATCCGTGCAGACTTCAAAAACCATTTTTTCAGTTAAACTGGATGCCAGTGTTTTCAAGTTTGTCGGCTTTAAGGAATTGCTGGAAGCAGAAGCCGGCTTCAGCTCTAACGAACCGCCTCAGATGGCCGTACTCGAAGCAATCGAACGTGGTGTCTACAGTATGATTATGGAGGGTGCCATTGATGGCTTATGGTCATTTCAAAACCCGACACTGGGTCAGCGGCTGATCCAACATTATCTGGAAGAAAAGCACGCCAAGGCCGTTCCCGTTTATGGTTCCAACGGGGAACTGGAAGGTTTCCGCATGGCACCGCCCGACACAACATCTGAAATACCAGCGGCCACCGGCGTGGATGCAGCCGCTCACCATAATGATTAACAGGAATGGAATCATATGTACAAGAACATTCTGTTTTTTCTGGCAGCCAGTGCATGGCTCTTCATTAAGACAGCTGCACTGGCCGAAAACAGTATCCAGATTCAAGGCAGTGGCCAGAGCCGTATCAGCATCGATACTGCCAATGCCACCAGCAGCCTGATTGATATTTATCAGGTAGGCACCGGTCTGGAAAACAAGATTGGGGGTGCCAGTCCAATCACACAGGAGGGCATCAATCAAACGATACGGATCGGTCAGGGCGCAACCTATGCCACCAATGTCTGGACACCGGGCGCAGCCGTCTCAGATAATCTGGCCGATATCAGTCAAAGCAATGCAGGCGGGAGCATGGCAGAAATCTACCAAACCACCAGCCACAATACCGCCTCCATCAACCAGATGAACAGCCCCCATACGGCGAAAATAACCCAGGAGGGCAGCGATGCCAACTCAGCGACACTAACCCAGAACAGTCCCGCGAGTCTGGCAGCCACCATCATCCAGAACGGCGCAGCCGCAAGCACACTGGTGGCGACTCATGCGGCTCTGGCCACAGGTACTTTGACCATCACTCAAGGCGGTGCGGGCGGCCACCAGGCCACCCTCGTGAGCAGCAGTGTATATGATGGCCCAGGCCTCACAGTAGAGCAAACCGGTTCTACCAACACCGCGACTGTAACCGGTATGATCGGAGGCAGCGCATCCATCACGCAATCCGGCACAGGTGGAGAAGTCACACTGGTCGACCAGGCTAGTGGAACGCTGACCATTTTGCAAGAAGGCGTTAACAATAGACTGGCTATCACTAATTACGGCACCGGCGCGTCCTCAGACCAGCCGCTGTCTGTAACCCAAAGCGGCATCACGGTCTATGACCCGGATCCGCCACCCAGCGGCCCCACTTACGATCCGCTCCCCTAAAGTCCGCTCGCAAGCAAAAAGAACAGAGCCATATCATCGATAATACCCAGAACACCTGCTGCACATCCGGTATCAAAACCACGCCTGATCGCTATGCGGCAAACCACCTGATGCATGATAGTCGTTAGATGGGTATCAACAGCTGAGTACCGTATCGCCGATCATTAACGCTTCTTGAAATTTTTTTCTTTCATAAATTGAATGGACGAAATATGATGTGCTTTCAGTTTATTATGAATGGTCTTGTAATCAATATGAAGCAAACGGGCGGCCTGCGCTTTATTGCCTTCGGCCAACTCCAGAGCCTGCTGGAGGATTTTTCGCTCTACCTGAACGGTTACCTGCCTGACCATCTCCTTGAGTGAGGCATTATCACTCGGCTCAGGCAAAATCGCAGGGATATGAAACGCCTGTATCCGTGATCCGTTATCCAGTGCATCCTGAGTAGACGCGCACGACTCCGTATGGTCATCCCTGAAAGACCTGGGCGACCTGCCACGCCTATCGAGTAATTTGAGATGCTCGGGCATAATCACCGCATTTGCGTTATCACACAACAATACGGCGCGCTGTAATTCATTACGTAATTCGCGTACATTGCCAGGCCAGTCATAAAGCCGGACAAGCTGCCAGGCCGGTGCTGACAATCCTTTTATTTGCTTGCCTAATTCCCGATTTGCTTTAGTCAGAAATCGCTGAACCAAAAATGCAAAGTCTTCCGTTCGCTCGCGCAAGGGCGGAATAGGAATCATAAACTCAGCCAGGCGGTGATAGAGATCCCGACGGAAGCGTTGTTCATGCACCATCACATCCAGATCCGCGTTAGTCGCGGCCACTATTCTGAAATCGACATCCCGATATTGTATGCTGCCAATCCGCTGGATACGCCGCGTCTCGAGAACCCTGAGCAGCTTTCCTTGCATTGTCAAAGGCATGTTGCCTATTTCATCCAGAAAGAGCGTGCCGCCACTGGCCAACTCAAAAGCACCCATCTGAGCCTGATGTGCGCCGGTATAAGCCCCTTTCTCATGTCCGAATAATTCACTTTCAATCAGTGACTCCGGAATAGCGCCACAGTCCAGCGCTACAAATTGCTTAACAGAGCGCGCGCTTTCCGCGTGAATCGCCTGCGCTACCAGATCTTTTCCAACACCGGTTTCGCCCATTACCAAAACCGAAAAATTGGTCGCTGCAACTTGTTTTACGTCGCTTAAAATGCGCTGAACAATGGCGCTTTCCCCCATGGATTCGAGCAAAGAATTTCCCTCTGCTATCCGATCACGATAGCGGCGAGCAGACCGCTTATCTTTGATCGCGCGACGTATCGTCAGTACGATATCCTGATGGTTAAAGGGTTGAGTGAGATAGCCGTATGCACCCATCCGAATCGCCTGAATCGCCTCATTGATTTTACCATTCGCTGTAATGATGATCACCGGAATGGCTTTATTTAATGATTGAATGCGTGACAGCGCATCCAAACCACTCATATCCGGCAGATCCGTATCAAGCAGCACTATATCCGGCATTTCATGTTGAATGCACGCAAGCGCCGCCTTTGTATTTGTCACGGTTATCGGGATAAACCCGGCCTGATCAATAAGATGGGATAGCGTCTCACGCACCGCCTCCACATCATCTGCAATGAGTACCTTAACTGCCCTGGAAGAAACAGATTCTATGGATACCTTCTCTTGTTTTTGCTCGTGCTTCAGTCTTTCAACTATCACGTTATTCTCCCCCATTTGCACGACCGGCTAAAGAAAACCGCAGTAAAAATCCCAGCATGTTCATACTCTGTTGTCATTCGTTTACTTTTTTTATTCAAATCATGTCAGTAATTGTATGATCGTTTCTTAAGCAGGCAGCCAGTGCTCATTACACACGCCAGCTACTGTCTGAATTGATTTAGATCTTTACCAAAATCAACGTGATAGGGGCCCGCCGGCAAGCCTTTTGGTGCTATAAATGCCTGATCATTACTCTTTCTTGCCAACGGCAAATAGTCAGTAAACAAGGCGTTAACCGCTGCAGACACGACCATACCTATCAATCCGCCTCCGGTTCCGGATGAGTCTTGTGCAACGCGCTGCCGGGATTGCCAGAGCATGTTGCCTGTTTGCGTATCGATCAGCGTATATTCTGCTTCAACCACAACCGTCGACTGAATCAAAAGGTATTGACTACTCCAGTCCTTGATGACTACAAACAAAGCAGCATCAGCACCAAACAATTCATATAAACGCTGCGGGGCAAGTTGATGGATATGGCCCGCCTCAGCTAATCCAAAATCACGCAGAATCAGACTGGTCAAATAAACTGGAAAAACATAATATCCGCGTTCTGCCAAGGGTTTGGTAATGGTCGAAATAAAAACAGATGACGCATTGATTTCAGGAGATTCATTCAGTACCGGCACAACCAGGATGGAGCGAGGTTGATGCGCATAAAACAGCGATAGGTTATCTTTATTCGGTTGGGCAGCACAACCTGAAAGTAAAATAAGCAGATAAACCGGCGCAGCAGCCAGGATACGTTTCATTACTCAACCTCTTATCTTGGCATTGCCTGTGATTGATTGGCCTTAGTTGTACCGACGGCCTTTTTCTCAATACGTTCGATCAACTGTGTCATCAGCGCACTTGATTCAGGAAATAGCTGCCGCTCTTTTTCAAAATAGGCTTTCGCACCCTCATAATCGCCGCGCTGGAACAAAAGAAAGCCGTAGTCTGCATACGCGCCAGGCGGCACTCTGAGATTCCGCTGTTCAGCTGCATGAACGGTTTCAAATAAATAGACATCCGCTTGTGCATGATCTTCATTCACATAGCGATCATAAAGGCCGGATTCAAAATTCCCCCAATGATAAATTGTGGGTGTAGCACAGCCAATCAAGCCGGCTGCCAGCATAACAACGCAGCAGCATTGAAAACAGACCCGTTGCAATACGCTACCCGGATATAATCCGCCCTGTCTGCACTGCATGTTATCTATTACCAGATTCCATTAACGGCGGGCATCCAGTGTCAACACAACGTTATTAATCATATTGACAATCGCAGCATCAATTGCCTTTCCTTCCAGCGTGGAGTCAAAACCCGTCGCACCACCAAAACCCAGTGTGCTGCTGGATGATAAATCCGCTTCTCCGGAACCTTCCTGTGTATAAAACAACTGACCTGTTTTCGGATCAACCAGCCTCAGTACAACGCGCGCGCGGGCCCGCTGCGTTTTTTTCTTGCCGATCAGCCAAGTACTTCCGGTCGTATCACGCCCCAGTTCAACAACAGATCCAAGGATCAAGGCATCCACTCCTGCCAGGTTTTGTTTAAACTGCGCCTCATCCAGACCCATCAGATTCGCTTCGGCGGCTAATTTACTCATATCTTGGCGTTCGACAACATTAAAACGCTGCGTCGCCATCAGGTGTCTCGCCAATAAATCCGCAGCCTGCTTGCCAATACGATCACCGGCTGCATCTGTAAACAAACCGCTGCCAAAAATCGATTCATTGGTAAAACGGGCAATCCCGATTGTCATGCGCTCGGCCGCCGGCAACGGATTAACAACCACTCCCGGGCCAGCATCATGGACACCTTGCAGTACCGTGCGACTGGGGCCGGCGCAACCTGTTACCATCAATATAATGCAAATAATTGACACTATTTTATTCATAAGAGCCCTGCTGTTACAAAAATCCGAGGTGAATCGATTTAATCTCTACCCTAACGATTATACTGTGCCAGTATTAAATTGTCTTTTATGCAACCTGATCCGATGCTAACAGTGCCTCAATTCTGCCAGTGTCCTCATTTCTGAAACCGGTGCCTGTAATGCGTTTAACCGATTGATATTAAAATTATTCTGTCTCGCTTTCCTTTTCACTACACTCTCTCGCATCACACTTTTGCATCTTATTTACACAGGCTTGACCTTGATATTTCTGGATGATGTTTTTTTATGGCCGATTAACAACACAAGCATTAGAAAATGAAACGACTCGTGATTCTATTAGTCTTCATATATTGATATGCTGGTATTGATTATTAAAAATAAATGGCCATCATGACTACTGTCATAAAAATGTAACGATATTTTTATATTATCCCAAAGAAATTTTCTATCCATGGAGTCACTCATGTCGGCAACCATACTGGTAGTAGAGGATGAACTCGCAATCCAGGAGCTCGTTTCATATAATTTACGAAAAGCCGGGCATATCGCTTTGTGCGCAGATAGTGCGGAACAAGCCGCGACCATGGTCAACAATGCCCTGCCTGATCTCGTGTTACTGGATTGGATGCTGCCAAACATGAGTGGCATCGAATTTGCACGGATATTGCGGCAAGAAACACGCACCAAGACAATCCCTATCATTATGCTCACCGCCCGTATTGAAGAACACGACAAAGTAACCGGCCTGGAAGCAGGCGCGGATGACTATATCATCAAGCCATTTTCTCCCCGTGAATTAATTGCCAGAATTAAAGCCGTATTGCGGCGGCGCCTACCTGAAATTTCTGAAGAAACAGTTGAAATTGGAGGACTTAAGCTGGATCCGGCAACACACCGTGTATCCGCTTATCTTGATAAGAATATTTCAGAATCGTTTGAAGTGAAACTCGGGCCTACCGAATTTCGTTTATTACATTATCTGATGACACATACGGAACGAGTGCATACTCGCGCACAATTACTGGATCGCATATGGGGTGATCATGTTTTCGTCGAGGACCGTACAGTAGATGTGCATATTCGTCGATTACGCAAAGCACTCGAATGTGTCAAGAAGCATAACTTCGTGCAGACGGTCAGGGGAGTAGGCTATCGTTTCTCTGAAACAGAACAGTCATAAACTGAAACCAGCCCTGATTGGCTTGATATTTGTCAAAACATATCACCCGTGCCGATGGTATCCTTAAATAAAATTCTGAAATAATTTTTTAGGTGGCCACCCATTTAGTAGCGGGTGAAATCAAGAACAAAAGGATTAAGGAGGTCATTAAAAATGCTCAGACTGATTATTAATTCAGAACAAGAGGAAACTTTTTCTAATTTAAAAGAAGTGTGGTGTTACTTAAACTCAACCTATTCATCATTAGCAGATCCGTATTCTAATATTTTAAAGTGGTGTTTAAGCATGGATGGTCATGGTGTTTATTGCTGTCAGGAATTACCTGCTATTGCATGGCATGTATTAGCCAGAACATTTGAATATTTTAAAGAATGGCTATACTTTCAGTCCTCTTATTCGGCTAAATTAACTTACCAGTAGCGGTCTGTAGAATCATTCGAAATTCCACAGCAAAATAAGGATATTTTCGATACCTTGTGAAGCCGGGATTAAATCAAATCACCGCCTGGGCTGGCTAAGCCAAGGTTATATTCGAATCACCGCCGAATCACCGCCGAATCACCGTTTAAGGGATAAGCAATCAGGCCACAAGTTAATATCAGGTACTTCATCTACGCAGAATAGCCCACCAGCGACCAATATTGAGCAATGCCATCAGCGAAGCCGAAACATAAGTCCAGGCAGCCGCTCTTAATATCCGGCGAGCATGTGGCGCATCCCCCTCTTTTAAATAGTTACCTTGTTCCAGCATCGGGAGTGCTCGAGCAAAACTGGCATTCATTTCCATGGGCAATGTCACCAGGTGTACCAGCGTTGTCGTGCTTAATGTCAACAGGCCGCCGATAAACAATAACGCACCTATTACTGGCAAATGTGTGATGATCATTACGAACGGCGCAATCATCAGAATGGTTGCACCCAGTTTCTCGGCTGGCCCAGCCAATTGCACTAATCGTGTACGCCATCTTAATGGAAGATAACCATCCCGATCCTGTATCGCATGACCCACCTCATGTGCAGCGACCGTGATTGCCGTCAGTGATTTACCATTAAATTTGTCAGGCGTCAGGCGAACCACTTTCTCAATCGGATCATAATGATCACCTGACTCTGTCATTTCAACTTTAACCTGCTGCAGATTTGCCCAATCAAGTAATATACGCGCCAATTCCCCACCTGTACCAGGATAACGCTCTTCAGGATAGCTATACTTTTCAAGCGTCTGTTTCACCCAGTAGGCGGGACCCATAATCAGCACAGCGACAAGTATAATGAGTATTAAATAAAGCATGCGATAGATGAATGCATTACGGTAGGGAGTAATATCACCAATTTTAACTTATCAATCAAAACAGCCTCTTCTTTTCATACGAACAGATAGCTTTAAGATGCATCCATCACACATAAGTTCGCGGATTTATTTTTTCCGCACACATCGCATCATACTCATCTTGAAAAAAGAAACGGCTTTCTCCAAACGCGGGTTTGAGCTGATCCAGCCATGTAGCCTGGGCATCGTATTTTGCAAAAAAAGGCTGTTGCACCCAGTCAGGATTACGCCCTTGAACGAAACGTAATACAAACACTTTTTCTTTATTTATGTGGGTCACACCCTGAATTTCAACTTTTCCGGGCCCGGCACTCATTGATGGTCCCCGCACAGTCCGGCCCAAACCGGATACCTGCTGCATGGCCTTACGGTAAACATCCCAGGCACGTGCCAGCGGCACCTCAAAGTAGTGGCGCGCGCCAGTATCACGTTCAACGAACATATAATAAGGCACCATACCCAACCGCACCTGCTCACGCCACATGCGGGCCCATATAGCAGGGTCATTATTAATGGTGTTCAGCAAAGGAGATTGTGTACGGATGACCGCTCCCGTCTCACGCAACCGTCGTATGGCCTCCTGCGCAATTGGCGTCGTCATTTCCCGCCAATGATTATAGTGCGCCATAATGGCAACATGCTTTCCAGATTGAACCATCCGCTTAAGCAATGTTAACAATTCTCCAGCATCCGCATCATGAACGAAACGCTGTGGCCAGAAACTCAAAGATTTAGTGCCAATACGAATGGTTTGAATATGCGCCAGTTCCGGCGTCAATAAAGGCTCAAGATAATTCGCCAGATGATCTGTTTTCATGACCATAGGATCACCTCCGGTAATCAACAGATCACTGATACTTTCATGCCTGCTCAAGTAACGATACAGTTGCATGGCTTCCTTATTGGAAAAGCGCAATTCCTTATCACCGATAAACTGTGCCCAGCGAAAACAAAAGCTACAAAAACTGTGACATACCTGACCCTGGCTGGGGAAAAACAGGACGGTTTCACGATATTTATGTTGAATCCCCTTCATCCGCTCATTTTCTTCGCGGGGGACATTCAGCGACAGCTGTCCCGCTGGATGCGGATTCAACCGCTGGCGAATTTCATGCACCGTTTGTTGAATTAAATGACGATCAGCACCCCGGCGCAGCAAGGTTGCCATCTGTGCAAAATCAGCTTCTGACAGCATTCCTTTTTGCGGAAATACCAATTGAAATATCGGATCATCCGGAATATTATTCCAGTCAATTAAATTATCAATGACATATTCATTGACTCGAAAGGGCAAAATCTTAGCAACGACCTTCATCTCAAAGCGCTGCTGCTCGGACAACTGTTGCAGCGCTTCGATCTTCTCCAGCTGATGCTCGGTATAAACCTGAAAGCGAACAGGCTTACTATTCGATTGCTCCGAAACAATCTGCTTTTTTGTAAATTGTATGACAGGAGTCATATGCTTCTCTCCTTTTTCACATCAATTAATCTGGGAAAAGTTTCTACAAAACAGTATTACACAGGTTTGATGCTCCTTTTCCCATGTAACAATTGAGCGGTTAACGTGTGAAACCGGAATATAATTTTATGTTCCGATTTATCTATGAAGTACTACTTGTTCATTGACATCCTCCCCTTCCTAAACGAAGGGGATTCCTAGCGACTTATTAAGCCGTTAAGAGTAGGTTTGTATTGCTACTGCCTACTGGTTCCTGCTTCTTAGACGAAACTAACGTTTCAACTCCACAGGCTAACAAGCGATGTCCTCGCTCAAGTACAATAAAAATACACCCTATCCCTGAAACTATAGCTTTATTATCAGGAAAAGCCAACCCTCAACAATAAATTATTCGTTTATTCAGATAGATACAATACGACTAAAAGTCTATACCCATTTATTCTGTACTGATTACAATTGAGCGGGCTCATGATTAGATTAGAAAAAATAAAATACAAAAATCGTTTCTTGAATCCGATTAATCCTCTGATTAATTGGATTCCCATCAGGAAAAAACTGCGCTGCGAAAAACCGGATCACGACCATTTACTGAAGATAATGAGTATCGCAGGGGGATATGACATGAGGCTTTGGTCCATACATCCAAAATATTTAGATTCGAAAGGTTTGGTTGCTCTCTGGAGAGAAGGCCTTCTCGCCCAGAGTGTCCTTCTTGGCAACATCCGGGGATATCAGAATCATCCACAGTTAATCCGGTTTAAGAATACCGGCCATCCATCTGCTGCAATTGCCTGCTATTTAAGATCGATCACTGGGGAGGCTGATAACCGCAGCTACAATTTCGATAAAAATAAAATCGTTGACCTGGTTTTTAAAGGGAGCATTCCTGTTACAAGCGGGCAGATACAATATGAATTCGAACATTTATTAAAAAAGCTGGAAACCAGGGATCAGGATCTCTATCAGAAATTAAAAGGGTTGAAAGAAATAGAGCCGCATCCTTTATTTAACGTGGTCACAGGAAATACAGAACACTGGGAGATACGTAAATCAAAGGCTTAAATCTGAAATTTTCCTAACATCACGGCTTAATCCGGCATTCACTCTACGCGCCAGTTATGCCAAGGCCTCCTTAAATAATCCAATCGCATGGTCAAAAAATTCTTCCAGCCATATCTTTAACTCTGGCGAGAGCGCGATCAACTTTGCTCTGCCATCGCTTGGGTCAGGTAATTCAATTATTAAACCGATTAATATGGCTTTATCGAGATACTTTTTCGCGGTTTGTGGACCCAAGTGGCGCATAAACAGGAGCGCCTCTTGCTTACGTACAGGTGCCTGTTTGGCCCATAAACCCGTATATAAATCTGAGTAGTTCATGTCATAAACATCTTTGTCCTGCAGAAATTTCATCCATTCAGAATCCATACGATTGAGCGCCTGTACGAATTTTAAGCGTTGTTGGTGCTTGTTACTTGTCTTCATGAGACGTTACCTGTTCATTAAGTTGCTTAATTACTCATAATTTTACTATCAATGCCTATCATAATCGAAATTAATATTAAATATACTTGTAAATTTAATATTAATTATGTATATTTTGTTTTACCTTATTTTGAAGAAAGATAGCTTGATTATGAAAACGAAACTCCAGTTATGGCGAGATACAGAGGGCGCTCTGTCCAATTCGCTGGCCTTTGGTTATGTATTTTCTATGCAGGCGCTAGGGATTTATTTATTAGCGTCAGGCCAGTTGCTTACCTGGTTTGCAGGAATGCTGGCCACGGCGCACTCCCTGGTCATTGCCGCCTATCTCATCCACGAAATTGCACATCAATGTTTATTTCAGAGTCGTAAAGTGAATAGAGTAGTCGGTGAGGTGTTATCATGGATATGCGGAACTGCCTATGCACCGATCGGTAGAATTCAAAAAATGCATATGCGCCATCATGGCGACAGAGCAGATGTCACGCTTTTTGATCCACGTGCTTTCTTAAAGCGCACGCCGAATTGGTTCAGAAAAACAGTCTATTTGCTTGAATGGATGTACCTCCCAGCAGTGGAACTCATCATGCATTTCAATGTCATGACCCGTCCATTCCTAAATGACAAGTTCAAGAATGAGAGATGGCGCGTCATTTTGATGGGGCTTAGTCGGCTTGTGTTTTTTGGATCGCTATACATACTCAGTCCCTGGGCGTTGGCTGGGTTTGCGATCGCCTATTTATTGTTCCTCACCGCTTTGTTTATTGCGGATGCTTATGCGCATACCTATGAGTTTTTCCTGGTTTCGGATGCGAATGAAAAAATTGAGAAAAGTGGTCGTGATCAGGCATATGATATACAACACACCTATTCAAATCTCATTTCTGAACGCTGGCCGGTTTTAAACTTACTGAATTTGAATTTTGGCTACCACAACGCGCATCACTATCGACCCGCAGAACCCTGGTACCGATTGCCTGAGCTACATAATGAAAGATTTTCACCCGATTCGCCACAAATTTTACCTTACAAGGAAATTTGGCAGTCCTTCCGGATGAATAGACTCAAAAGAATTGAGGCAGAGGAAGCCGGTGATGTAGGAACGGGTACGGGGCGTGCTGATGGTTTTCTCGGTGTGCACGGCGTTTCATTTCTCAGCGTTGTCTAAAGAAATTTCATTAAGGCTGGCCAATACCCCGATGGCCCTGTCTTACCCCTAATGAACAATGAAAATTAAAATAATCAGCAAAGAAAGAATCTTTCATGTGGCGATGTTTGAAGCGACTGCGTTAACGATTCTGATAGCGGTATCTGCATTGATGACCGATAAAGAGACCAGCGATTTAGCGCTCGTTGGTTTTGCCTTGAGCATGTTTGCTGTCGCCTGGAATTATTTTTACAATATCGGTTTTGATTTAATTTTTGGCATGAATCGTAATTCGCGCGGGCTAATGATCCGAATTATTCACGCTACTGGCTTCGAAGGTGTCCTGGTTTTTATAACCGTACCAACCGTAGCCTGGTTTCTGCAGATAAGTCTCTTGGAAGCCATTATTATAGAAGCGGGGCTTCTGGTTTTCTTTTTCTTCTTTACGATCGGATTTAACTGGTTTTATGACCAATACCAGCCTTATAAGCGCTGGTTCGGCCCCAAAGCAGCCAAATAAAACAAGTTATGCATGCGGGTCAAAAATTGGCCCACTAAATTATCATCGTCGCATAGCATCAGCGGTAAATCAGTGAGCGGGGGCTTTCCATAGAGAGCCAGACCGAGCACGTAACACCGTTATCCTGCAATAAAGCCAAATCAGACTTCGATTGCTGAGTGAAACAATTGGTGGTTATCTAACGCACTATCGATGGCTGCAATCAATTGATTAATCTGTAAAGGAGTGCTGATGTATGGCGGCATCAAGTAGATCAATCGTCCAAACGGGCGAATCCACACCCCTTGCGCGACAAAATGGGCCTGAATCTCCTTCATCTTTACCGGATCATGCGTTTCGACCACACCAACCGCACCAAGCCAGCGGACTGTTTTAACTTGCTGATGTCGCGTTAATTGAGGCAGCAAATCGGCAAATTGTGACTCAATGGCCGCAGTTTGGGTTTGCCATGATCCTTCAGCGAGCAGATCCAGACTCGCGCAGGCAACTGCACAGGCAAGCGGATTGCCCATAAAAGTCGGACCATGCATAAAGCAACCGGCTTCGCCACCACAGACCGTATCGGCAACCTGCTTGGTAGTCAGTGTGGCAGCCAAGGTCATATAGCCCCCTGTTAGCGCTTTGCCTAAGCACATGATATCGGGTTTGATCCCGGCATGTTCACAAGCGAATAGCCGCCCGGTACGACCAAACCCGGTCGCAATTTCATCTAAAATCAATAAAACGCCATATTCATCGCATAGCTGACGGACACCCTTTAAAAATTCCGGGTGATAAATCCGCATTCCACCAGCGCCTTGCACAATGGGTTCGAGAATAACCGCCGCAATTTGCCGGTGATTATCTAGAAACTTTTGTTTAAAATCTGTCAGATCAGCTTTGTCCCAAGCCTGCCAAAAACCAATTTGCGGCGCATTGGCAAAAATATGCTGGGGCAAGAAGCCTTTATACAAGCTGTGCATCGAGTTATCTGGATCGGTTACTGACATCGCCCCAAACGTATCGCCATGGTAACCCTGTTTTAAGGCGAGAAATCTGGAGCGCGGCTCCCCTTTGGCTTGCCAATATTGCAAGGCCATTTTCAAACTGACCTCAACCGCAACAGAGCCGGAATCGGCCAGGAAGATATGCTCCAGATTGTCAGGCACCAGCGCGAGTAATTTTTTACTGAGTTCGATAGCCGGGCTGTGTGTGAGCCCCCCAAACATCACATGAGACATCTGGTCAATTTGTCGCTTGGCCGCTTGATTGAGCACATGATGATTGTAGCCGTGAATGGCCGACCACCATGATGACATGCCATCAATCAATTGTTGCCCATCATTTAATTCAATCAATACGCCCTGCGCTTTTTTGACCGGATAGCATGTCAGCGGGGAAAGCGTGGAAGTATAAGGATGCCAGATATGCTGACGATCAAAAGCTAAATCCATCTGTTAATCCTGAATAGTTCTAGTCATAGTAGTTGTCATCTCTGGAAAAAATTTCACACAGAATGATGAGGAATGTTCAAATTGGTTAAGAGCCAGGTATCGCTCAGATCACAGTCACGAAAAAACACCGGAGTAACCCTTCTTTTCTATACTCTCCGCAATAGCCCGCATCGAATTTCTTATTCTTGTTCTAATGCGAACGATCTCTAATCGTTATCACGCACGATTTATTCTGGTAGAAAACAGGCCGGCTGAAACAATCATTGCACCTCCGACCCACTCCATCAGTGATAAAACCTCATTCACCAGGAAATAGGCTGCCAGCGCCGCTACAATCAATTCAAACAATAAAATCACAATCGCTTGATTTGCAGGCATACGCGTTAGCCCATATTGCAATACAATACTCAGTACAAATAACACTAATCCAATACCCGCTAAAAACAACCACGGATGAGAAGAATCATAAGACAGTACCAACGGCGATCCAATAGCTAAGCTGCAAACTAATCCTATTACGGTCACACCGAGCCATATTGCCATTGATTTCAACTGAACGTTATGAAATTGATTCTTTCTCGTCAGGACATTCATTAGCGCAAACATAAAACCACCCACCATTCCCAGCCATTCGCCATAGGATATGGGCATTAGCAAATTGCTGCCAGGCTGCCAAAGCATCGTGACAACACCGACAAACGAAAGTACGATTACAAAATAACCATGTATGCTGAGCTGTTCGCTTAAAAGTACCCGTGAAAATAAAATAGTCCATATCGGTGCCAGATAAAACAGCAAAAGGACACGCATAACTTCCCCGTGAAGCATACCCAGAATATAAGCGAGATTCGACCAGCCCGCACAAAAACCTATCCAGAATAACAGATGCGCTTTACCGTTAAAAATAGAAGAAAACTGTATCTCCTTTCGGAAGAAAATGATTCCCAGCAGCAAGGCAATACAAAACGTGATCGTGGTTGCTATTTCCCCACTCATACCATAGCCTTCTAACAGGCGATAGGGATACCACAGAACCCCCCAGATCGCAGCACCTAAAAGTAATGCAGCAATGGGAAGTGTTTTTTGATTACTTTCATTCATTATCATCACTACGCTTTGAAATATCCGCTATAACAATTGTAATCCCGGTCTTTTGATTAAAGCTGAATCACTATTTTTGCCTCAGGATTGTCAATCACAAATAGCCTGTCATCATAAAATATTGGATAAGCACCCGCTAAAAAACAGAACGCCTGTACCATGCTCTGACAGGCCTTGCCTACCGGTGCATAAACGCACTCAAATAACCGCCATCCGCGTGTTTTTAATCATCCGCCTGTATGATCAGCAGCATTTGTCCAGTGGACACATAACTACCTTCTTTGCAAGCAATCTGTTGAACCGTGCCATTCACGGTGGCATCAACTGAAAATTCCATTTTCATGGATTCAATCACGACCAATGAATCACCGACTGTTACAGACTGCCCTTCTTTGACCAATAGCTTCCAAACCGTACCTGTAATATGCGAGCCAATCGCACAAGCGCCTGCGGGCATATCCAGTTCACTCTGGGCATCAGACTCTTCCAGGCTATCTTCACTGACATAGTCTTCTGCCTGGCCACTCAACTTCCAGCGTTCCCGTTCGGCCTCAAATGCGGCTTGTTGCCTGGTTTTAAATGCTTTAATCGAGGTACTGTTCTGTTGTAAAAATCGATGATGCTCTTTTAAACTAAACGTGGTTTCCTCTACACGCAGTTTAAACTGTCCCGTAATGAAATCCTTACGCAGCGCAAGTAACTCACTTTCACTCACGGGATAAAAACGGATTTGATCAAAAAAACGGAGTAACCAGGGCTTCCCATCTTTGAAGTCAGACGTTTGGCGATACCGATTCCACATTTGTACTGTGCGGCCAACGAATTGATAACCGCCCGGACCTTCCATTCCATACACGCATAAATAGGCACCACCGATACCCACCGCATTTTCCGGCGTCCAGGTTCTCGCGGGATTATATTTAGTTGTCACCAAGCGATGACGGGGGTCTATTGGCGTGGCTACCGGAGCGCCCAGATAGACATCACCCAGACCCATGACCAGATAACTCGCTTCGAACAAAATCCGCTTCACTTCTTCAATACTGTCCAGTCCGTTAATACGGCGAATAAATTCAATATTACTCGGGCACCAGGGCGCATCCTTACGGACAGATTGTGTGTATTTCTCAATAGCCAGCCGGGTTGCCGCATCGTCCCAGGATAATGGCAGATGCACGATTCGGGTTGGCACTGTCATCTCTTCAATCGACGGCAACTGCGACTCGACAGCAATCAAAAAATCCAATAATTGCTGCCGTGGCAATACTTGCGAATCAAAGTGAATTTGTAATGAACGGATGCCGGGCGTCAGATCCACGATACCGTTCAAGTCACCCGAATCAAGCGCCTTCTGTATCCAATTCATCAATGCATGGGCACGAAACCGTAAATTCAAATCGAGTATCAGTGGCCCATATTCAACCAGCAGATATTTGTCGCCAGATTGACGATAAACCACTTGCACCGACTGCGCGCCTTCCGGAATTGTATGCAGAACAGGACTACCTAATGGCAAGCTATCTGTTCCGGATTGCGCTGGCGTCGCCTTTGCGGGACGCAAATACAAAATGGACTCGTTTTGACGTTTTTCCAGTGCCATGGCCTGTTCCATGGACAACGGGCGAAAACGCACAGCATCGCCCGGTTTTAATTGCCCCAGTTTCCATAATTCAGCCTGTACAATCGTTGCCGGACAAACAAAACCACCCAGACTGGGGCCATCCGGTCCTAAAATAACCGGCATATCACCGGTAAAATCTACGGTACCAACGGCATAGGCATTATCGTGAATATTGGATGGGTGTAACCCCGCTTCACCACCATCACTACGCGCCCACTGCGGCTTGGGTCCCAGCAGCCTGACACCGGTACGGCTAGAATTATGGTGTACATTCCAGGCGGTGGTAAAGAAATGATGAATATCTTCGTCCGTAAAAAAATCTGGCGCACCATGCGGGCCGTATAGGACACCAATCTCCCAGCTATCGGTATAATCCGGAATCAATTCCTGCTGCAGCAAAGCATGCGTGTGGCCTTGCTTTGCCTGTATATGCAAGACATCACCGCTGCGCAAAACGCGCCCGGCATGCCCACCAAACTGGCCCAACGTAAAAGTGGATTTACTTCCCAGGTAATCAGCCACTTGAAAACCGCCCTGAACCGCAAGATAAGCCCGGCAACCATGATGACTGATCTTTCCAAACTGAAGTAATGAACCCGCTTTAATATCATGCGATTGCCATAGCGACAATGATTCGCCATCCAGACGCACATCGATCGGCGCACCCGTAATTGCGATAATGCTGTCATCATTAAATTTCAGCGTCGGACCAACAAAAGTAATTTCAAGTCCCGCTTTATCTTCGGCGTTGTCGACCAAGCGGTTAGCCAAACGAAAGGCATATGAATCCATTGGTCCGGACGGCGGCACACCGATATGCCAGTACCCAATCCGTCCAGGATAATCCTGTATCGTGGTCTGTACACCTGGGCTCAATACGTCAATCGTTTGTGCCGCATAATGAAAACCATTTAAGAAGTTTGTGTTGTGCTGTCCGTCACGAAAAGCCGTACAACATAAAACCTGTTTAAGATAGTCCAGATTGGTTTCTATCCCATATAGCTTCGTCGTATCGAGTGCATTGAGCAGACTGGCAATGGCCTGTTCACGTTCGGGTTCATGCACAATAATTTTTGCCAGCATCGGATCATAGAATGGAGAAACTGCCACGCCGCGTTCTACCCAGGTTTCGATACGGGCTGCAGAAGAAAACGTGGCAGCGGTCAGTGTGCCGCTGGAAGGCTGGAAATCTTTGGCCGGATTTTCAGCGTATATACGTACCTGAATAGAAGAACCTGCGGTTTCTATTTTAAATGAATTCAGCGGTGGCAGATCTCCGGCGGCTTGTTGCACCATCCATTCCACCAAATCGATACCCGTCACTTCTTCAGTGACGCCATGCTCCACCTGCAACCGTGTATTGACCTCCAGAAAATAAAATTTGCCGCTGGAAGCGTCAAAAATATATTCCACAGTACCCGCTGATTGATAATTAACTGACTTGCCAAGACGCACGGCCGCATCTAGCAACGCCTGCCGCAAACCTGGAGTCAAGCCGGGCGCAGGCGTCTCCTCTATCACCTTCTGATTGCGGCGCTGCATCGAACAATCACGTTCACCTAACGCAATTACTTCGCCTTGGCCATCACCAAAAATCTGTACCTCTATATGACGGCCATTCTCAACAAATTTCTCCAGGAACAGGCCCGCATCCTTGAAGTTATTTTGTGCTAAATATTTGACCGTGTCGTAAGCATCAATCAACTCATCTTTGTTCCAGCACAGACGGATACCAATGCCGCCGCCGCCAGCGGTGCTTTTCAGCATTATCGGATAGCCAATATGCGCTGCCGCATGCAAGGCCTCATCCAGACTGTCCAGAAGATCTGTGCCAGGCAGCAGTGGCACCTGATTTTGCTTCGCCAGCGCACGCGCGGTGTGTTTTAAACCAAAAGTGCGCATTTGCTGCGGACTGGGGCCAATAAAACAAATATTATGTGCCGCGCATTGCTCAGCAAAATCCGCATTTTCACTCAGAAATCCATAGCCTGGATGAATCGCCTGCACACCCGCCAGCTGAGCAATTTCCAGTATCTTATCGACACGCAGATAACTATCCGCTGCCACGCCACTGCCGATACAAAAGGCTTCATCCGCCTCCACGACATGACGCGACAATGCATCAGCATCGGTATAAACAGCCACACTTTTCACACCAATACGACGCAATGTACGCATAATACGGCAGGCAATCGCGCCACGATTGGCAATCAGCACTTTCTCAAACATCTCCAACTCCCTTTTTTCTGGATACCAGTGAATTAGCCAGCAGCACCTGGAATCCGATTAATCCCAGATCAGCAAGCGAATCGGCGTAGGGTTATAGGCATTACAAGGGTTGTTCAGCTGCGGACAATTTGAGATCAACACCAGCACATCCATTTCAGCTTGCATCTCAACGTATTTTCCTGGCGCCGAAATACCATCAACAAACTCCAGTTCACCATTCTCAGTAACCGGTACATTCATGAAAAAATTGATATTACTGGGCAAATCCCGTTTGTTCATACCCAATTGCACACAGTGCGGATCATGTGCCA
This sequence comes from uncultured Nitrosomonas sp., assembly GCA_965369175.1. Lineage (GTDB taxonomy): Bacteria > Pseudomonadota > Gammaproteobacteria > Burkholderiales > Nitrosomonadaceae > Nitrosomonas. Next base: position 16,030 of record CBDUPR010000012.1, on the reverse strand, counting down.
GCGCATGCAAAAAATTGTCGCGACAACTGTGCATGGGATATTTCTCCAGCGCATAACGTACCGTGTTGCTTTCTGCAGCGCAGGCACCACCTAATGTGTCGTGACGCCCGCAGCTATCGGCGACGATAGTCAACATCACGTTGCCAAAGTTCGAGTAAAGTTTGCTGCCTGTGGTCAGATAGAGAGCCTTCTGCCGACACACCGTATCGGCTGCACTATAACGTTCCAATGCATCATCGGCATTAAAAAACAAGGTGTCGACCGCCTGATTACCTTCCAGATCAACAATGCGAAAAGTTTGTCCTTTATTCACCCGTTTCACCCACGATTCACCAGCTGCACAAATTTCATCCACCATTGCAAGCTTAGGATCAAGCCTGCTTTCAACTAAATGCGGGCTATTCATGCTTCACCTCCCTGGGACATATAAAACCGTTGCGTATTTTGAAAACCACGCATGTTTTCAGCAATACGGGTGCATTCCGTGATTGCGTCGGGTGGAGTAGCAAATAACGCCAGATTCACATCACCCGGCTGATAGGATTCAGCCGTATCCAGCGGATGAGGCGCTGCTGACAGCAGCATTAATGTATCCATTTGAAAACTCAAATCGACATAGTCACCGGCTTGAGTATTATTCGCATGAAAGGTTAATTTACCATTCGCATCAGCGGTAACCTTGCTGAAAAAATTGATACTGGGCACGATATCGCGCCTGCCCATCCCCCATTTACCCAGCTCTAGCAACAGGCCATCCAAACCACTGCGATGCATCTGGTTGCGATGTTCCTGATACCGTGCAACGCCATATTTTTCACGAATGAGTGCTGCATCGCTCAGGCCACATACGGTATCGTTCCAGCCTGCGGTATCTGCCGTAATACAACAAAATATGCGCCCCATATCGGAGTGGCAAGCATGGCCTTTCGTCAAATAGAAGGTATGCTGTGATTTGAGTGTGTCCGCCATATTGTAGCGTTCCAGCTTTTCTTCCCGATTGTAAAAGAGCACAGCGGCATTCGCACCGCCATTGATATCCGTCAAACGCAACGTCATGCCACGGCGCACAATACCAGACCAGTGACATCCACCTGGAATGCTTTCTTGCCAAAGAATCGATTTCTGTTGATTCATCATTACCTCCTTTTAAACCGGAATTTTTGAACCGTTCCGAAATTTATTCACCAGAATAAACACGGTGGTCATGCTCAGAATGCTGCCTAATACCAGAGGTATCGCCCACAATTGCCACCAGGGCGCATCAGTTGCAACCGCATAAGAACGAGGCCAGGCAATATTGATTAACTCAAATAATGACCAGAGAAAGGCTATGAAATTGATGATTACCCCCCAGACACCCAGCTTAAGTTCGCCAAGCGCCGGATTCCAGCGACCCGTGAGCCGGGTAAATAAACCGACACCAGTCGTCATGGCAAACATGGCGTATAGACCACCCGTACCAAAGGCAATGACTGTCGCTACCGCACCATCATTTAGCCCCAACAATAAGCCAAGTGCTGCCAACATTACGGTGAAAAGAATTGCGTTACGGGGTGTCTTGCCAGCGGTAACATTACTCAATACGGCAGGCATATTGCCTTCACGCCCCATAGAATAGACAATCCGGGAAGTATATTTAACGACTGATGCTCCGCAGGCTAAAAAAGCAATCATAACAACCCCGGAAAAAGGTTTCTCTATCCAGACACCCAAACTACTGACTATCAAAGGTGTAACTGGATCGGCTGTTTTACTGGTGTTGATCAGCGTGTCATGATCGAAGGTTAATATCAGAGCGGCGGAATTGAACAACACAATGGTTCCTACACCCATCAAGGAAAAGAAAATTGCACGCGGCACCATGCGTTTGGGCTGATGGGTTTCTTCTGCAGTTGTCGAGCAAGCATCAAAACCGATGAATGCCCAGCCTGCAATAGCGAGTGCGGTCATAAAAGCAGCCGTCTCGGTGGGTGCGGTTCCGGTACCCAGATGCTGAAATAATTCGGAAAAACCATACTGACGGAAAAAGAAAAACAACAGCAAAGCAATACCGAACGACCCAACAATCTCCGCGTAAACACCCAGTGCAATTATTGACTTAAAGATACTGACAGGGGCAAGGTTGAGCAACATGCAGAGTAATAAAAATACGGCACCCCAAAACACCATCATGGGACCGCCTCCATCGCTCGACCCCAAAAAGGTTGCCAGCCAGATACCGCCAGTATAAGCCGTGGTGGTTAGCATAGCGATCGTGGAACTGACGTAAATGACACCCGCATACTGACCCGCAACGACTCCACCCAGCTGACGTGACCATTTGTAGGCACCGCCGGCAATTGGAAATTGAGACGACAATTCCGCATAAACAGTGGCTACCAGCAATTGCATGACCAGGCAAATGACCAATGCCGCAAACCAGCCACCACCCGTTACCGTTGTTTGTACACCAATAATGGCGTAAAGCCCTACGACTGGAGAAACAACGGCAAAACCAAGGGTAAAACTGTTCCAGACTCCCATACTGCGGTGCAGCTTGTCTGGCTCTATTGCGTCGCTATTAAGGGCGGAATTACTTTGCTGAGGTGTTGTGGACATAACGAAGCCTCCTTTGCTCAACGGATAAAACACCGAGAAAAATGTATAAACCCACATTTTGATCTCCCGGGTTTTTATCCCTCCGTGGAGCCTCGTTATGACGAGACCGGAAACTCTCGGACCAGACACCTTTAGTTAAAAAGGCCGGAACCCTAGTTTCCCTTGCTTTGCGATTATTTCTGATTCTGGGATTAACTAAAACATTCAACCAATGCTATCAATTCATCAATCAAATATCACAAAACTATCAAATTATTTTACACACTTCATTCTAAAAATCAAAATCCATTTTTCTATAAAAACAAAGTATGCTGCTAAATCCTATTCGAGCGGATATGGCGAAACGCACTGATCAATGGCCTTGGCGTAGTTTTTTGCCACGACTGGAAACAGCAATTTCCCCGAATAGCTGCAAACAAACTGGGTGCTGAGTCAGTTTGGTAAAAAGCGGAAACAGGCCATAACTGACTATGTGAATTTTGTTCAGGCGGGCGTGGGATCGCCGAGTATTTGGAATTCTTTACGTGGACAAATCTTTCTTGGCAATGAGACTTTTGTCAATAAAATGCGGCGGCATATAAGGCTAGAGATCTTTGCAAAATCCCAATAGTAGAAAACTCCTAGCGAGGGCTTTTGCAAAAATCTCCGCTAGTAATAATATAGGGCCCCTCTCCATCCGTTTCGCTAGCCGATATCAAACGAACGGCTATCTTAACAATGTCATCTTTATGTTCTTCAAAGTTTTTCTCTGCTTCCTCAAGCGTATCTTCCGTTTTATAATAATCATTTATGGCTATTTGCGTTACACCACAAACTTTTTCATCTCCTATTTCTGTGTTTTTTAATCGAAACATTAGATTTTCTTTTTTAGAGTCTCTCCATTTCTCATTCACTTCCCACATAATTATCTCTCCTTATCACATAAAGTTGGAATTCGGTAGCGGACAAAATACGCTGTTTTTTTGTCGTCTGCTGGAATGATTCACTGGACATGCTTATTCACCGTCAAAGAAATATGTTGACTTGATATATTTCGAGGCCTTTGCAAATCTCAATTTTTAAAATAAGGTCCGCAAGTACGGTCGTTACCTTGAATAATTGATGTGTTTTAGCCAATCTTAATCATAAAAATTACAAATACTTGCGACAGAACCACTGCTGGTAGGGTGTTACGACAAAGCCCTAGCCATTAGGGCTACCAGTTTCAAGTAAATTTTGTGTTTTTCAATTTCTGATATACCCCAGATCTCTTGTTATCTCTATTACAAGATTTCTAACATTTTCGTAATAGCTGTCATATCTTTCTGATAATGTTATAAATCCAATAGAATCGTCAGCGGCATCCGATAATCTCGGGGTTGGTGGAAGAATATTTTTATAAATTTTGCAATTTTTAATTTTTGCAAAATGAATCAATTCATCTTTATGAAGTTTATATTGCACAGTTCTTTTATCTGCTTTGTTAAGAACAAATCCTAATAGATTATAGTCGTTACCATATCCCCTCCATTCTCTAATATTATCAAGCATTTTTAAGGTACCGGATAGGGCATTAATATTTAACCTGTTTAGTTCAGTGGGAACAACAAAATAGTCCACCATAAATGCGCCAACTAAAGAAAACCTATTGATTTTTGATATGCTTCCAGGCAAATCGACAAATATAAAATCATATTCTGTAGCCAATTCAGAAGCAATCCAGCGAGCCAGTTTCAGAGAATCATTTAGGGAGGCTTTTTCATCAAAATCAAGTGCTAATTTTGGTTCCGACACCATAACATCTAGATTTCCCAATCGAGTCTTTCTTGTGTTGCTGTCATTATCTCGCTCTCTTGTGAAAATAAATTTTGACAAATCAATTTTTCTTTTTTGATCAAGCCTTGAGTTCAAAATAAATGGTAGTGTTAATGAATCGTTTGTTATTTCTGATACTTTTTCTATTCCTAAGACAGCATTTGCACATGAAGCCTGCGGATCAAAATCCATAACTAATACCTTGGATTTCTTTTTGTTTATCGTAATTGATGAAAGAAAGTCAGACAAAAAAAGAGATAATGTTGTTTTACCTACCCCTCCTTTGTTATTGTATATCCCTATTGACCTAGCCATTATTATCTGCTCCAGAATACTTAATACTTAAATTATGTACGCGTAAAATATACGTCTGCTCATTTATTAATGAAGGAGCTTCCGTATCCAGTATCACTACCTACAGATTAAGAAAACCGTTTCTCAATAGAATATAACGGATGAAACCTTATTTACTTGATAATAAAAATGGCTATGTTGCAATCAACTGTTGAAATTAATTCATAAATCAACAAAGTCCAAATTAACCAAAAGGGTGGTTATGGACAAAACCCATGAGACCTTTACAGAATCCCAATAGTTGACAAATTAACTATTTTTAATCGATAGGTTAAAACTTTTGGTGAGGGCTTTTGCAAAAATCCGTTGTGTTAAACCCTATTCGAGCGGATATGGCGAAACGCACTGATCAATGGCCTTGGCGTAGTTTTTTGCCACGACTGGAAACAGCAATTTCCCCGAATAGCTGCAAACAAACTGGGTGCTGAGTCAGTTTGGTAAAAAGCGGAAACAGGCCATAACTGACTATGTGAATTTTGTTCAGGCGGGCGTGGGATCGCCGAGTATTTGGAATTCTTTACGTGGGCAGATCTTTCTTGGCAATAAGACTAAAGGTCAGCCCAATGATGAAGAAAATTGAAAGGAGCGAGCACGGGATCAGGTTGGCTTTAAAAGATCGTGAATTTGTGTAGGTGCTCCAGGCGGTTCCCGGGCAGGCAGATCGAGATGGCCAAGTGTACTAGCTCAGATCTGATCAGCTTTTCCTTAACTCGCCATCTCATGTAAAATGCTGCCAGAATTTAGTTCGTTGTATTTAAATCCTGTTTTGGTCGCCTATGACATCTGCTGAATCAACCAACATCTTCACACACTCCTGGTCGCTGTATGATCTGATCACGGAATACAATTACATGTTTCATCAGGAGATCTATACGGGGGTGGGTCAACTCCTGAAATTGCGCGATGATGTCGGGCGTTACCGTTTGCTGGATCTGGGGTGCGGCAACGCACGCTATCTATCTCCCTGTTTGAAACAATCCCCGTCGATTCTGTATGAAGGGGTCGATTTATCCGAGGCGGCGCTGGCTGAGGCTCGTGGCTATTTGGCTGGCTTGCCCGATTCGGTGGTTACGCTGACACGGGGTGATCTGCTGGAGGCTGTCGAAGCAACCGATAAAACATGGGATGTGATCTTCACCGGATTTGCGGTTCATCACTTGATGTCCGCTGATAAAGCACGCTTCTTTCAGGCTGCCGGACGCTGCCTTGCAGAAAACGGCTGGTTGATCCTAGTGGATGTTGTGCGTGAGGAAAACCAGAGTCGAGAGAATTATCTGATGGATTATCTGAGCTACATGCGCGACAACTGGAACAAGATACCGCCGGATCAATTGGAAGAAGCCTGCACGCATGTGCATGATCACGATTATCCTGAGTATTTTTCAACGCTAAAGGAAATGGCGGCAGCAGGCGGTTTGAAAGTCAGCCATATAGTCAGTCGTTACGGACAGCACCATACCCTTCTGTTTGCGCGCTCTTCCCTGCCACAAATCTGATCTGAGACAGCCTTCTTTATGCTGCAAAAACTGACATTGTTGTTCCCGCTTTGGATGACGCTTACGGGAGCCATAGCACTATCCTGGCCGGAGTGGCTCCTCCCTCTGAATCAGGGGTCGATTGTGGTGCTAATTTTAGCCTTTATCATGCTATGCATGGGGCTGACCTTGACCTTTGATGATTTTCGCAGAATCACCCGTACGCCCAAAGTAGTGGCAATTGGTTTTGCGGCGCAATATACCATCATGCCCTTGCTGGCCTGGGGAATTGCGACGGCGCTTGATTTGCCAACGTATTTTGCAGTCGGCCTGATTCTGGTGGGTTGTTGTCCTGGCGGTACTGCCTCGAATCTGGTTGCTTATATCGCGAAAGCAGATGTGGCACTCTCAGTGGTGATGACCGTTTGCTCCACATTGGCAGCTGTCATCCTTACCCCCTTACTGACACAGCTATTTGCTGGCACATTAGTCCCAGTGGATACTTGGATGCTATTTAAACAAACCCTGCAAGTCGTGATTGTGCCCGTCGTTCTAGGCGTTTTACTTAACCACTCGATGCCCCGACTCGTCCAGCGCGTGATGTCAGTCGCGCCGCTGCTATCCGTGCTGGGAGTATGTGTGATCTGTGCCATTGTATTTGCAGCTCATGCCGAGATCATCCTCAGGCATGGTGCCGAACTGATCCTTGCTGTTGCCATATTGCATGGGGGTGGCTTTTTGATGGGTTATCACTTTGCACGGATGTTTGGTTTCCATTCCCAGAGTGCTCGCACAGTTTCGGTGGAAGTCGGTATGCAAAATTCGGGTTTGGCCATCGTACTCTCCAAGCAAGCTTTTCCGATGCTACCCCTGGCATCCGTTGTCGGTGCGGTTTCAGTATTGGTGCATACCTTGTTAGGCAGCCTACTGGCCGTATTGTGGCGGACCCGGCCACCTCAGCGCCAGATTCGATAGTGCTTTTTTCTACTCTGCTCCGCGGGGGCATGAATATAGGAAAAATAAACCACCTGAGATTTTTGCAAGAGTTTCAACGAATTAAAGGTAGAAGAACATTCGATAGAAATAGCATTTATCGTTTCCATCATTTTATTAACAGCATATGCCATTATTATTAACTTTCTTCCTTTTTTTATAGACGTATAACAACATCTTTTTAGCCAGTACACATCGCATCTTATAACCGCACCGGCGGCATTTCTGTTTATGTCGGCACACAGTTATTATCTCCAGCCACCCGTTTTGATTTTCACCATATAAGCACAAACCGAAAATAACGCTACACTCCAGATGGATTTTTTCTGGCCGCCTGTACCTGGCTTTCAATATAACGTTGCCGCCTATTTTCCTTTATCATGCTGATATGCGTGGCATTTGATCAGTTATCAAATCGTCACTAAAGCTGTTATTTTTGGGTGTTCAAAACATTGTTTGATATTTTTAACTCATAAATGAAGAATCAAATAATGCATCGTATTCAGATAGCCATTGGCACAGTGCTCATTATCACACTGCTATCTCCAATATCTTTCGTTTCCGCAACTAACAATGACAACAAGGATCAGTTTGAACATCCTGCGAGCATGAAACATAGCATCCGCCGTTATATCAATAAACCAAGCATACAACTCGGCCCTCGTTCCCTTTTTTTGGTCGATGATATGGACGATAGCTCGCTTAAAAAAAAGCTACAACAATGTGCCAATGAAACGTTTTATAAAACTGACTTTTCTATTGGTCACCGCGGCGCGGCATTACAATTTCCCGAGCACTCAAAAGAATCTTATGAAGCCGCAGCACAGACCGGCGCAGGAATTATTGAATGCGATGTCACTTTTACAAAAGATAAAGCATTGGTATGTCGTCATTCACAATGTGATTTGCACACCACAACAAACATACTGACAACGACGCTGGCCAATAAATGTTCATCTCCGCCCGACTTCAGCAGCGACAGGCCTTTTGCCAACGTACAATGCTGTACGAGCGATATTACTTTAGCCGAATTTAAAACACTTAAAGCCAAAATGAATACTGGCAATCCAAATGCCAATACGGTAAAAGAATATTTAAATACGATGCCACACTGGCGCACTGAGCTGCATTCTGCTAACGCCACAGTTTTAAGTCATGCTGAAAGTATTGAGCTCTTTAAGCGGCTAAACGTCAAAATGACACCGGAATTGAAAGCGCCGAGCGTTGAAATGCCTTTTCATGGCTTTACCCAACAGGCCTATGCTCAAAAAATGATCGACGAATATAAAGCCGCTGGTGTCACACCCAAAAATGTCTATGCACAATCATTTAATTTGGGTGATGTGCTTTATTGGATTACGAATGAACCAGAATTTGGCAAACAAGCCATTTTTCTTGAAAGCATGGACAGCGTCGCTGATCTGCCAGAAGCCATTGCAAGATTATCCACCCTGCCTGACAAAGGCATTAAAATTGTAGCGCCGCCACTTTGGGGGTTAGTGACACTGAATGAATCCAATCAGATTATACCTTCCAAGTACGCAGAGACGGCCAAAGCATTGGGGCTGGATATTATCACTTGGACACTTGAACGGTCCGGGCTGCTAAAAAATGGTGGCGGCTGGTACTATCAAACAATCACGGAAGCGATCAACAATGATGGTGACACAATGACATTACTGGATGTATTGGCAAAGGAAGTCGGCGTACTGGGCGTCTTTTCGGATTGGCCGGCCACGGTCACATATTACGCCAACTGCATGAAAATACGATAGATTCTCTCGAATGGGCGTATTTACTGTTTTATACGGACCACGTTCATTCCCATCCATTTCGGAATAAGAATCACCGGGCATGCCGCTTATATTCGCTCTCATTCAAAAAATATAGCGGTTTAAACAATAGGTGGATAATCGAATTCGGTAAATTTGCATCTGGGTATTGCAACTATTCATACAGGTGATTTATTGCGGCTTAAAATAAGTATGAAATGATTCATTCCTTATTTTTTATCACCACATAGAGATACCATGAGTCTAGTAAACAACAATAAAACAGCTATTGTTTTCGTCCATGGGCTGCTGGGATTTTCGTCGATATCCATTCTGGGTAAAATTATCCATTATTTCCGCGCGTTACCGCCCTACTTGTCTAACCATACGCAATCTATCTATTTTCCACCATTACCTGGCACCGGCACTGTAGAAGAACGAGCACGTGTACTCGCGGATTTCCTCGAGAAGATAAACGTGGATCAGATTGATTTGATCGCCCACAGCATGGGTGGACTCGACAGCCGCTATGCGATCCATCATTTCGATTCACAGCAACGCATTCGCTCCCTAACGACCATTGCCACGCCACATCGCGGCACGCCGCTGGCGCAGCGAATCATCAATAGCAAAAAACCGCTCTATTCCCTGCTACGCCGCATCACCCATCCGGCTCTATATGATCTAACACCCGAAGCCTGCGCCCGCTTTAACCTGGAAATCAGCGACCTGCCTCATGTGCAATACCGCTCGTATGCCGCCATGCGTGCGGCAAATGAAATGCCGCTGATTTTTCGTCCCTGGACGCGGGCTCTCACAACCGACAGTGGCGAAAATGATAGTCAAGTACCCGTCTCCTCGGCACGGTGGGGCGAATTTAAAGGGATACTGCGCGCGGACCATATGGAGCTGGCTGGCTGGAGTATGGGCTGGCCAAGTATTAGCAATGAACGCCCGTTTGATCACTTCCGTTTCTATGCCAATCTGGTGCGAGAACTGAGTAAGGGCTAATATTATCCCGCAGGATTACCTTCAACACCGTTAACAAGGATGAGTGCTATGACTCAGGAATCTGAACTGAAGGAAAAGTATATCTCCTCTTTCTATTTGATCTTAATGATTGTGCTTAGCGCGGTTTTTGTTGGAGCAGTGGGGCTTTTATCCTATGCCAGCCTTAAGATCCTTAATGAGACACCCTCCATTACACACTGGTTCGATCCAGTTTTCTTTCTATACAATTTGGCCTTGCTCGTCTTTGCAGTAGGGATCGTTCCGATGATCACGTTGTTTTATGTCCATTCCATGCGTGAGGAAAAAAAGCGGCGCCTTAAACACGAGCTGCCACATAATGCCCTCAACGATAATGAAAATAAGATATATATCGATAATTACCTGAAGAAAGCATTCACCTTACGCAATTACTTTGGCAGCATGTCAACGTTAATGCTAGTCATTCTATTTGGCTGCGCAATCATTTTATTGCTCAAACCCATGCCACTCAACAGTCTTGACGAATTCGGCGTAAATTATAAGAAAGGTGCCAATTTTCTCATACTGGGCACCTACATGGAATCCTATGTTCTGCACAATTCCTGCAATAAGCACATTAAAATTCTCATCTATACATTAACGGCATTTCAATTCGGTTTTCTAGGGGCCTATGTTTACTTTATCGGGCTACTGGCACGCAGCTATTTCACGCTGGATATGACCCCGAATCTTTTTATCAACTGTAGTATCCGCATGATGACTGGCGCCCTGTTGGCTTTGGTATTATGCTTTATTTTTATAGAACATAAACCTTTAATAAGAGGCTTGCCTGTCTGGAGCTTTATGATCGGTTTTTTCCCCAGCCGCGGACTGGCCTTGCTTGAAAATATCACCACCAAAGTGCTAGGTAAATTGGGTTGGACACGTTTCAAAGAATTCGCCTCGCCACTATCCGATCTGCCTGGAATCAATTACCATCATGAGATCCGCTTGAAACGTGAAGGTTATGACAATATCGAAAACCTTTCCAATGCCAGCGCACTTGACCTCGCACTGCGTACTGGTTTTGGTTACAAACAGCTGTCACAGTGGATCAGCCAGGCGCATTTGCATGGCCATCTGCGCAATGATTATCAGACTTTCGTAAAGTGTACGGGAATCTCTTCACTGCATGATTTTTTTAAATATTGGCAGGCCGCCAGAACACAGAATCCGACTGGCGATCCGGCGGAAACACTCATCGCTGCCACCGGTAGTCAAAAAAATAGTCTTAGCAATAAAATCAACATTCTCTGTACGCTAGCCGAAGTTCACCATCCCGTTGATGTTAATAGCGACACACCTGAATCGCCGACAGCAACACAAACGATGGATGTCAACAACAAAAATCAGGAGTAAAGCCCAATGAATCCATCCTTCATTCTCCTGCTGTTAACAGTACTCCTATTTTCCTCCAGCGTTTTCGCCACTTCAGTACATTGTCGTTCGGACATGTATGGAGCACTCAGTTACAAATAATTCATAAAGGCTGAGAATTGCAAAGTAATCACGGCGTCATCAAGGGTACAGGCAAAATAAACCGCCTTTTTTATGCGTTTTGAGTGCACTGACAGCCGGTTTGGTTGTCCAATATAATAGTAATCGATTGAAAAATAAAAACGACTCTATTTCGGTTCAGTTAGCACAAAAAGTCAGATATTTTGCCGCATTTTAGCGCTTCAGGCGAAAGACACCCAGGGCCAAAAATCAGCCCAGCAATGAAAAAAATTGAAAGAAGCGAGTACGGGATCAGGATGGCTCGAAAAGATCGTGGATTTGCGCAGGTGTCCGGGCAGCTAGACCGGGATGATCAAGAATTTTGGTAATTGTGCTGGCTTCCAAGATGGTGACGATGATTTTCAGGGTTTCACCACAGTGCTGACGATACTCTAAATGCAAGGTAATCTCTTGTTAAGATTAGCGACTTTCGAATCTGAATTAAACCAACGCAACCAATTGATCTAGAAACAGGAGGCAGGAATGGACAAGGAAGTATCCAACCAAGTGTTCCGCAAGGAGACTTGCCCATGGGGCAAAAAAGCAGTCAAATTACTGGGCGATAAAGGCGTAGATTTTCATGACCACATCTTTAAATCGACGGAGGATGAGGAAGACTTCAAAACAAAGTGGCGTGTTGATACTACCCCACAAATTTTTTTGAATGGTGAGCGGATTGGCGGATATACGGAGTTGGCGAACCACTATGATGTGCAAGCCGATAACGATCTTGCAAAAACATCATACGTCCCTATCATCGCAGTTTTTAGTGTTGCGCTGCTGATGGCGATATTCTCTCAAAACATCATGTATAGCTTCATGGGCTATTCTTTGTGTTTGCTGGCGTGTCTTAAGTTGATGGATTTGGATAGCTTTGTAAAAGGCTTTACGAGATATGATTTGATTACCAAAGTTTTTCCGTTTTATGGAAAAACCTATCCCTTTGCTGAATTAATTGCCGGACTTGGTTTTCTAGCGCCACAATATTTGTTTATTACAGGATGGTTGGCGCTGTTCGTCGGTACCGCAGGTGGTATCTCAATTTTTAAAGCCGTTTATATCGATAAAGCTGATTTGAACTGTGCCTGCATTGGCGGTAACTCGACCGTGCCACTCGGAATAGTCAGTTTCTCTGAAAATGCGATGATGACATTTATGGGTGCCTGGGTGTTATTTGCTTAAGAGACGACCGGCAAACTAATTCGATCTGCCACGTGACCAGAGCGCCTGGAATAACCCACCCTTTCCATGCGCTTTGAATCTACTAAAGCTGGCTAGGGTGTTCGGTAGAGACACGCTGTGCAAGTATTTGTCGCATAGTTAAATACCTGCATCAATAATTTACTCTGGCATGGAGAATTCACATTGTAGTGGCCACTGAGCAGCAGTTTCGATGAGGCTCCAGCAGAAGTGCCGCTATTACTTGCCCAAATTGCTTTATTGTAGCGGCTATAAAACACCAAATTTCCGTCGTCTTGCATAACCAGGCGTCCGGGTAAATCAGCAACCGAAGGTACGATTGGAAGGCTCCAAAGTAGCGCGTCGTTGCTGATTGCAATCAGCACGGGACCGGTTGCTTGATCATTTGTCAACTTGGCGCTGCCATCGAGTGTGCATATCGACTGGCCCGGCATAAGCACGGCATTTGTTCGACTATCCAGATTGTTAATACTGCACATTTCTCCGGTAAGGTTGGTTTGAAACATCGCCCTCAACTGATCACGGCTCCAACCTTGAATACTGCCCAGGCTCGTTAAAATCATCAGCTTCACCAGCGCACTCATCGACGTCATATCGGCCGAGCTTAGCGCTCCAACCTCAGGCAGCCAAGCTCCGGAAGCGTAGGCGTTATTGTTCACACTACCGCCGATAACCCGGGTGCAATCAACAAGGTTTACCCCTTTATTTGTTGCGTTATTTAGGGCCTGATAAATAGCGCCATCTGAGGGAGAATCCGGATTTCCTGAGGGAAAATTACCCTCTCCGTAAGATTCCAATATAAGGCCGGAGGCACCCGTACTTACTATGGCGGAAATCATATCAGCCATATACGCGGAGACAGTATTTTTGGAATAGCGAGCCGGAAAAGCGTTAAGCTGGGCTACAGGATAGTGATCAATATTTTCAGCAATGCTATCCACCATTGCTTGCTGCCTGGCGAGCATGTCAGGGTTATCCAGACTCACGCTGTCATGAACGGGGCCAGGCAGCCAGTGTTCATTAAACAGTTTGAGTCCGATGCCATATTCCGCTAATGCAGGATACTTCGGCGATGAAAACGCGCTGAACCTGCTTGTGCTGGTCTTTAATATTCTGTTGCCACGATAGAGTTTGTTTTGGAAATAGGCGCAAACTTCTGGCACACCTGTACGTGCCGAAGCAACAGCTCCGCAAACGTTTTGAAAGGCGTCTGTATTAAAGTTAATTGTTAGCTCAGCACTGTCACTTTTCTTGTTGTACAGCGGCACTTGGGAACCGGTAATAATGACAGGCTTGCTTAATACTGCGCTACCGTTGCCATTTTCATCAAAAGCATTGAGTAAAAAAGGGAGCGCTGCGCCGGTGAAATCCATACTATCGGTGCCATGTAACACCAAAAAACCATCGTAATCTGCGTAGTTTGTCAAAATACCCTTAGCCATAATACACCAGTCAGTTGGCTGCAGATTGGTGCTATCCAGAGTTGCACTTGAGGATTCAGGAAATGCTATGTTGATTAGATAGCCAATTTCTAAATCTGGAAACCGATGCGTCAAAATAGGGTTTAGTATTCGCACGCTAGCATCGGCAAAATCTGCTGCTGACATCGGCGCCAGGGGCTCACCAATGCAACTGATGGTGCCGCCCGTATTGATTATTGCAATCCTCATGGTTTGCAGTAACTCCATAAGATAAAAGGGGATGTATTTAATTCTGCTTAGTATTAATCGACGGTTTAGTTGTCAAACAGGGTAATAATCGATCAAAAAGTGACTCCATTCTGGTTCAGCCAGCACGAAAAATCAAAGATTTTGCCGTATTTTGACGCTTCAGGCGAAAAACGCCCGAGGATAAAGGTCAGTCCAGAGATGAAAAGGATTGAAAGGAACGCGCGCACCATAAAAGCGGATAAGGTTTAGCTTTGGCCGAGGAATCAATGCGGCCAAGCATTGCAGGAATTCCAACGGTGACATAATGAGATGTGTCGTGCCATCCCGATAAGATACCTTTAACCTGCCCAGTACCATTTATCATTGAATGTTAACCGTTTATTAGGAATCCCCGACCGCGTAATATAGCGGCACAAATGTCTCCATTCCTTGCGCTGATTCATGACGCAACGTACCGACATGCAGGATAAAACTTTTCCTGTATTATTAAGCCATTGCTTATTGGAAACCAAGGATGCATGAGACAGAAATGTATCGGGAGTAACGGATATACAAAAGTGACGTAGAATATGCAAGGACTGGAAGATTACTTACACAAATCCACCCTGTGCTTGACAAAATATTTGAGAATCATTTGAGTATAGGCGGAGGCACTGATGTTATCACGCAGACACAATAATGATCCGGGCGGGATTTGAGAAAAAGCTGGCCACAAAGCCAGCAGATGATTAAGTATTGTGTTCCAGAAAGGCTTACAACTTATAAACGCAGGGAAATTGCTAAAAGGAGTTACTTATGAAAGTTGAAGTGACGGTTGAATTAGACATAAACCTATCTAAAGCCAGTATTGAAGACATAAAAAAATTATTGGAAGAAATGATGAACCCCAGGAAATTTGATGCCCTGGAAGCGGTAAGCATAAAAGATATAAAGTTAGGAAAATAATTTTCAACTAACCAGGATTAACGGCTCAGAATCGCATAAAAGAAAAACAGTAGCGCTTTCTATTTTATTCTGGGTATGTTGTATATGGCGGATATTTCAATGGCGGGTTGAGTATTATCGTGTTACCCGCGATGGGATTAATGGGTCAAACCAGCCTAATTGGAATGAACGGATTTAGAAATCTGATTTCGGCACTACTGACTACCATTGCCGTAGTAATCAATGTCGCTGGAGACATTATAGCCAACGAACATTTGTTGGTACTGCGTGTTGCGGCGATTTTTGGTGGTTATGCAGGCGCAACATTAGCTTATCATATTCCTCAACACGTCTTGCGCGCACTTATTGTAGCTGTCGGCCTGTTAATGTCTTTCAGTTTTTTCTTAACTTGATCGCAATAATTGTAGCGACATCTGGCAATGTTATGCAGCCGATTGCTGTTCTGCTACGTTTGAGGCTTCACCCTATCCCGGCTAATGCAAGGCGGAATATTTCAAGATGAGTGCCCAATGGGAAACGAACCACCATGGGCCTCAACGAGACACTGTTTGTTCATGCCTCGCGTTAATATCGAATAACTGCACCACAGGAAATACAGTGCCGACAAAGCCAAGTCGCGATACTACGGTTGCTTTCTTCGCCTTGTCAAATTTGACATCCTCCCCTTCCTAAACGAAGGGGATTCCTAGCGACTTATTAAGCC